>ONHQ01000026.1 GCA_900317685.1 uncultured Prevotella sp. | reverse complement strand
CGCAAAGGTAAGCAAAAAAAATAGTTTTAGCACGCTATCATATCAAGTTCTTTGGTTAGGCAGCGGCATCCGCCTGCCACGGACAATCCCCCTTGGGCCAATATCTTATAGATAAGGATAAAAGCCAATTGGAGGATTTCTCAAATAAATATCCTTATTTGCTGAATCAATATTTGCAAAAACTTCATTCAGTTAGTCCTATTAATGTAGAGAGGACAAACATCAGAATAGAAAGTATAAGCAACTTGAGAAAGGGCTTGTATGCATCTAATCGCATTTTTGAGCTTACTTCCCCTACAGGGTCGGGAAAAACGCTAATGCTACTATCGCTTGCCTCAGAAATCATAGAACAAAAAGGAGCAAAGCGGGTAATATACGGTTTGCCTTATTTGTCTATTACCGAGCAAGTAGAAGAGGAAGTACTGAGAATTATGAAATCTTCTGAGCAATTTGTTGAAAGAATAGATTCAAAGTCAGTGAATCCGCTCTTTGATAGATACCAGCAAGAATTGGATGAAAGCCCCTCTAAATCTCTATATGACAAGATTGAAGCTATAGAATTTCAAGAGGATACATTTAGTTATCCTTTTGTTATCACAACGTTTGTACGAATCTTTGAGACTTTGCTTAGCAATCGGAATCATACCTTGTTGAAATTGCCAAATTTTTCTAATTGCATATTCTTGCTTGATGAAATTCAGGCACTGCCACCAAGACTTTATTGTTTTTTTGTTGCGTATTTGGAGAAGTTCTGCAAATTAAATGATAGTTATGCTGTCATTTCAACAGCTACGCAACCCAACTTTACCTTACCAAATGATAATAAAGATATAGCCAATTTCTTTCATGACTACACAGCTCCATATAAGATCTTGTCGTCAGTTCACTTTAATAATAATGTCTTTAATAGATACACTCTGAAAATTTCTAACGACACAATTGATACAGATGAATTATGCAGTGAGATTCTTAAGGAAGATCAGTCGACCCTTGTGATACTAAACACGATTGATGATACCGTAAAAGTGTATGAAAAGATTCGCCGACTTTCGCCTTCTGATAGTATCTTGTTACTTAATACTCTTTTTACTCCTCGCGATAGGAAGCTAAAGCTATATTTGGTAAAGAGAAGACTTAGAGAAAACAAAAAGGTTATATTGATTTCAACGCAATTGATAGAAGCTGGCGTTGATATCGATTTTCCTATCATTTATAGAGACTTTGCTCCAGTTCCAAATATCGTTCAATCTGCAGGTAGATGTAATCGGAATGGAAAAATCGCTGGAGGTGGTAAGGTTAGGGTTATTCGTCTTAAAATTGATGGTACAGAGCGGCATAAACTAATATATAGAGGGTCAGATGCTGAATTGATCCGCTTCACACATGAGTCTTTTCAAGAAACAGAATACACAGAGAAGGATTTGATACAGGTGCAAAGAACTTATTTCAATAAGATACAAAGTATGCTTTGTTTTGGCGTTTACGGAAAGAAAATGGAGAATAACTTCATAGAGGATATTCGTCGATGCCTTTATGAAAAGATAGGGAATTTTACCTTAATAGATAATGATTTCTATGGCGATGTCTTTCGGTATTATGTTCCGCGTAATGATATGGATCAACGATTTGATCAATTGCTTCAGTATCAGCAAGAGCTAAAGGAGTCGTTAGGCAAAAACAATAGAGAAAATATTAAGGTAAAGAAAATGAAGATAAAAAATATCTTGAAGAAAATGTCCAATCAAATCGTTCAGGTCCGACTAAAGCCTGATCATATAAAACCGATAACATTGTCAGATCAAAATTACTTTGGACTTTATGAAATTTCACCAGAAAGTTATAATTTCGAGAAAGGTGTATTGTTGGATACAGGAGGTGTCTATTTATGATTACAGGTACACATTTCGCATATTATCAGCTTTGCCGGCGAAAGCTCTGGCTCTTTGCCAACGGCATCAACATGGAGCAGGAATCCGACCTGGTCTATGAAGGAAAGCTCATCCATGAGGAGAGCTATCCGGAGCGGCCATCAAAATACGAGGAGGTAGCCATCGACGGCATCAAGGTGGACTATTATGATGCCAAGAATCATGTGATCCACGAGATCAAGAAGTCAAACAAGGTGGACCGGGCACATGAATGGCAGCTGAAATACTATATGTATGTCTTCGAGCTGCATGGTGTGGAAGGCGTTCGTGGCATTCTGGAGTATCCCGAGATGCGTAAAACCAAGGAAGTGATGCTTACGGATGTCGACAGAGAGGAGCTCCGCTCGATGATCAATGAGATAGAGTCCATCATCCAGCAAGAAGATTGTCCGAAGAGGGTAAAAAAGGGACTCTGCCGCAACTGCAGTTATTTCGATTTTTGCTATTCCGAGGAACCTGATGAGGCTTCGGAGGGCTCTGACGACAAGGTTTCGTCGGCGCGATAATAATATTAGGAGGTGATAAAGATGAAGAGAAGTTTCTATCTGTTCAATCCGGGCATCATGGAGCGTAAGGACAATACGCTCAAGTATACACCTGTGAAAATTGACGACGACGGGACGGAACATCCACAACCGCCACGCTATATCCCAGTGGAGGATGTGGCGGAGATGTATGTCTTCGGGAGCTTGAGAGCGAACAGTGCTCTCTACAACTTCTTAGGACAAAAAGACATCCCGGTGCATTTCTTCGACTATTATGAAAATTATACCGGGAGTTTCATGCCGCGTGACGGACTACTCTCCGGACGAGCACTGCTTGCTCAGGCTAAGGTCTATCAGAATAAGAAGAAGCGTACCCTGCTGGCGGCCAAGTTTATCCAGGGGGCAGCTTGGAACATGGTGATGAACCTCAACTACTATCACCGGCGAGGCAAGGACTTGGGCTCAACCATCGACGGCATCAAAACATTGACCAAGACTCTACCATCGGCCGCTGACGTGGAAGAGGTAATGGGCGTTGAGGGAAATATCCGCAAACTGTATTATGATGCCTTTGATGTCATCCTTGACGATTACAAGATGGGCGCGCGTACCAAGCAACCACCGCAGAATGAGGTCAATGCGCTCATCTCTTTCGGCAATATGATGTGCTATACGGAGACGCTCCGGGCTATCCATCAGACGCAACTCAATCCTACCATCTCCTTTCTGCACACGCCTGGCGAGCGCCGCTATTCGCTCTGTCTTGACATCTCTGAGATCTTCAAGCCTATCATCGTTGACAGAGTCATCTTCAAGGTGCTCAACAAACATGCGCTGGGTCCACAGCACTTTGACCGCAAGCTCAATTCGTGCTTGCTCAATCAGAAAGGTAAGCTCATCTATGTCAAGGCTATGGAAGACCGGTACAACGAGACTTTCCGCCACCGCTCTCTCGGCCGCAACGTGAGTTACAAGCATCTCATCAAATTAGAGTGCTATAAGCTGTTAAAAGACATCCTTGGCATTGAAGAGTACAAGCCCTTTAAGATGTACTGGTAGAGAAGCTATATATATTAATGTGTAGAGACTATAAAAAAGGAGAAGCTCATGTATGTGATATTGGTATATGATGTAGCCCAGATGCGGGTAGGAAAAATGCTGAAACTGTGCAGAAAGTATCTCTGCTGGATACAGAACTCGGTATTTGAAGGTGAGTTGTCAGAAGCCAAACTGCGGGAACTAAAGTCGCAAATCGGTAGCATCATTGATGCGGAAACCGACAGCGTGATAATATTTACGAATAAAATGAGTTATAATATGGACAAGGAGATCCTTGGCAAGGAGCGAATGTCGACAGACAACTTCCTATAAGTAGTTGTCGATGCCGGCCCAAGTCAAAGTATTGTGGCTCAAGAAACACATTCTTTCGCTCTTTGACATGTTGAAACACTATTAGACAAAGGTGTTGTCGTAGCCCCATTATTTTAATATTATTCCACATCGACATATTTCTCCCGTTTTTTTTCGTATCTTTGCATTCGGGAAACCGCGGTAACAGGGACTTTTGTCCAACATGTCGATGTGGGTCTTAATCGTACCTTTATGGAATTGAAACCCGCAAAAGTTTCCGAGGTGGGGGCAGACCCCCGGTCTTAATCGTACCTTTATGGAATTGAAACTTGAGCATTTCTTGAGGTCATGATCAAACTCGAAATGTCTTAATCGTACCTTTATGGAATTGAAACACAATGAAGTGCTCCCGTCGCCAGACAACCGCACCGGTCTTAATCGTACCTTTATGGAATTGAAACTACGGGGTGAGCGACCCGGCCGCATCGAGCGGACCGTCTTAATCGTACCTTTATGGAATTGAAACAACTGCAAGAGACAAAAGCAGGGAGTCAGGCAGCGTCTTAATCGTACCTTTATGGAATTGAAACGGAGTAGCACAGCGTCTCGCACTGACTCGGTGTCCGTCTTAATCGTACCTTTATGGAATTGAAACCCCGGTAAAGCTGACTATGCGTTTATCCTCCATAGTCTTAATCGTACCTTTATGGAATTGAAACGGGAGAAACTGTCAGCAATCATCAATGGATTCTTGTCTTAATCGTACCTTTATGGAATTGAAACGGCGATCTGTGCGAGTTTCAACCTCGGCCAGATCGTCTTAATCGTACCTTTATGGAATTGAAACACTCGAAGAGCTGCGACATAAACATGGACTGTGAGTCTTAATCGTACCTTTATGGAATTGAAACATCCTAACAAGGCTCAAGGCTCGCAAGTGTCTAAGTCTTAATCGTACCTTTATGGAATTGAAACAAGGTCTACTCATCCCAATCGGGCGGTACGGACATGTCTTAATCGTACCTTTATGGAATTGAAACACTGGAAACGGCATCTGCGCTGCCAGCTCTATGAGTCTTAATCGTACCTTTATGGAATTGAAACGTATGACCTTGGCACAATCGAGAATGGCGACGTGGTCTTAATCGTACCTTTATGGAATTGAAACAAGGAGGCGTGTATGGAGAGTCAGATGGCAGCAAGTCTTAATCGTACCTTTATGGAATTGAAACCTGATCGAAGGAGAAAACCCTCTTAACAAGTTTGTGTCTTAATCGTACCTTTATGGAATTGAAACCCGCAGCAGGAGCAACAGCAACAGCAGCAGCAGCGTCTTAATCGTACCTTTATGGAATTGAAACATTAAGAGATATTCGCCTTTGTCATCAACTCCTTGTCTTAATCGTACCTTTATGGAATTGAAACTAGTCAAATGTTTTAGAATGTTAAGAGACACTGCAGTCTTAATCGTACCTTTATGGAATTGAAACATTTTTCGGCTTTTCCGTTTCCTTTACATTTTCTTCGTCTTAATCGTACCTTTATGGAATTGAAACTCTGCTTCGCGATCTCCCGGCTCACGGCCTCACAGGTCTTAATCGTACCTTTATGGAATTGAAACTGCTGCTGGGCGGCGGTGCCCTTAGTGAGCGCACCGTCTTAATCGTACCTTTATGGAATTGAAACGCCGCCGCCGCTCGGCTTCCTGTCCACGCTTGACAGGTCTTAATCGTACCTTTATGGAATTGAAACTTGTTTTTCTGCTTCTTCTCCCCATGTATCGTCTATCGTCTTAATCGTACCTTTATGGAATTGAAACACTCGAAGAGCTGCGATATAAACATGGACTGTGAGTCTTAATCGTACCTTTATGGAATTGAAACACAGATGTACATGGTGCCATACACTATCGACGTTTGTCTTAATCGTACCTTTATGGAATTGAAACGCCGGAACGCCACCCCTCGAAAATCGGCGGCAACCGTCTTAATCGTACCTTTATGGAATTGAAACACGCGATCGTCGATGTAAACATCCAGTTGGGTACGTCTTAATCGTACCTTTATGGAATTGAAACAGGTCTATGTGGACGTTTCCTCATACGGGATTTTGGTCTTAATCGTACCTTTATGGAATTGAAACGGAGCACGCCGACCGTGTTCTGCATCTCGTATCCTGTCTTAATCGTACCTTTATGGAATTGAAACCGGGGTGTATGCTCTCTATGGCATCCATCTCGCCGTCTTAATCGTACCTTTATGGAATTGAAACACGGCAAGAAGAACACTACTTCTACCGCGTTCGCGTCTTAATCGTACCTTTATGGAATTGAAACGATGAAAGAGCGGCTGCGCAACATTGATGAGCGGGTCTTAATCGTACCTTTATGGAATTGAAACTCATATAGGTGGCGAAGGAGTGTCTGGCGAGGTGGTCTTAATCGTACCTTTATGGAATTGAAACCACGGTGGGGCTACCCGCTGCACCGGCTGCAAAGGGTCTTAATCGTACCTTTATGGAATTGAAACGAAGAAAAACGGCAAGAGTATTTTCGCCTCTATCCTTGTCTTAATCGTACCTTTATGGAATTGAAACAACAAGGTCATACGATCTTTTGGCAATTCGACTATGGTCTTAATCGTACCTTTATGGAATTGAAACCTAACACCACCAGCACAACCACCAGCACCACCAGCGTCTTAATCGTACCTTTATGGAATTGAAACGAAGCTACCCTTGCAGCAGCCAGACTGCTGCGCCGAGGTCTTAATCGTACCTTTATGGAATTGAAACGCGTGAAGGGTCCCTTCTCTGGTGCTAAAGTTGCCGGTCTTAATCGTACCTTTATGGAATTGAAACAGCCATGGTGCGTGGCAACAGCCACATCTATCGTGTCTTAATCGTACCTTTATGGAATTGAAACATCGTCATCACTACGACGTTGTGCTGGATGCTTGCGAGTCTTAATCGTACCTTTATGGAATTGAAACTTTCCATCGAGTTTTTGAAGCAATTCCTCGGAGTACGTCTTAATCGTACCTTTATGGAATTGAAACTCGGTACATGTCGGTGTCGTGCTGCTGCTCATCCTGTCTTAATCGTACCTTTATGGAATTGAAACTGTACATCTGTTGCGGGCTCACCGGCGAGCGGTTGTCTTAATCGTACCTTTATGGAATTGAAACGAGTTAGGACCCAAGGCCGACATCGCCGACATCCGTCTTAATCGTACCTTTATGGAATTGAAACGTAGTCATACCAAGGACAACCACCAAGCGAGAGAGTCTTAATCGTACCTTTATGGAATTGAAACAACTGACGGAGGCGAACATCACCGCCTACCTCGGGTCTTAATCGTACCTTTATGGAATTGAAACAGCAATGTTAGAGCCCGAAAATATGCGCAAGAAAGTCTTAATCGTACCTTTATGGAATTGAAACTCCTCAACGATGCCTCCAGTCAGGAGCTGCTCACCGCGTCTTAATCGTACCTTTATGGAATTGAAACTGAGGATGGTGCGCCTTATTTTTATTTGCTGCTATGTCTTAATCGTACCTTTATGGAATTGAAACATCGCAACACATGGAGGTTGATGGGTGGATTGAGGAGTCTTAATCGTACCTTTATGGAATTGAAACCTGCATACAAATGTCAATGTTGAGCATCTGACAAAGTCTTAATCGTACCTTTATGGAATTGAAACAGCACGGCATCGCCGCAATGGGTGAGGTATATGGGTCTTAATCGTACCTTTATGGAATTGAAACGAAAAAGAACGGCAAGAGTATTTTCGCTTCTATCGTCTTAATCGTACCTTTATGGAATTGAAACTACCGTGGCCAGACTCGGCAACGGTCAGATTGTCCGTCTTAATCGTACCTTTATGGAATTGAAACCCCCGCATGATGGCAATGCTCAGTCCCCAGTCAATGTCTTAATCGTACCTTTATGGAATTGAAACAAAGATCGTGTGCCCTTGCTTGGCATGCCCGACGGGTCTTAATCGTACCTTTATGGAATTGAAACCCGAATACCTCTGCAGCGACGGCAGGGCGGTGACACGTCTTAATCGTACCTTTATGGAATTGAAACCCCAAAAGAAGCTGCTCTTTTGTTGTGCTGCTGTGTCTTAATCGTACCTTTATGGAATTGAAACAGTGGAAACACTGGTGAGCGTCTTGCGTGTGTATGTCTTAATCGTACCTTTATGGAATTGAAACGGGATAAAGTGCTTCGTGTCCCCATCATCAGGGCGTCTTAATCGTACCTTTATGGAATTGAAACATATGGTGGGAGAGAAATTGCTTGCCCCCCGTCTTAATCGTATCTTATGGTATTGGACCAGACGAAGAGATTCGGCTTCCAGCTCGGCCTTTTGTCGTCTTAATCGTACCTTATGGTATTGCATCCTGCTTTTGAGAGTCTTAGTACCTCTTCTTTCAGTATCTCTATGTAGGTGTCTTCCGCACAGCGCCCCACTGGGTGCATCCTAAATTTCCTCATAAGTAGGGATTGTGAATATCCGTGAAAAGCCGTATCTTTGCAGTCGTAAATCAGAATCACACAACTAAATCATAAAAAGACACTAAAGACAATGAAGAAACTTCTTTCCCTGATGCTGCTGCTCATGGCAGCCGTGATGACAACCGCTACATTCACCTCGTGCAGCGACGATGATGACGATAACAGCTATACCGGTAAGGATGAGCTCAGTTTTTCTGTTATGGGCATGGACCTCAAGCAGAGCAACACTGCCGACGTGAACTATATCGTCAACCAGAACAGCAATGGCAGCGTCAGCGTTATCATCCCGGAAGAGACGTTTGACTTCTCAGCCGTGAAGATGGGTAACGTCAGCATGGGAAATATCGTACAGGGCGGCTATTCTGTGAACAATATCCCTTACGATGCTACAAAGAAAGCTTACTACCTCGACTATAGCAATAATGCCAGCGCTGATGTCTTTGTTTATGGTGCTAAGAAAAATTATACCATCACCAAGGGAGAGATCACTGTCAGCTTCAGTGGCAACAAGGTCACTGTGGTCAACGTTCATAAGTTTGGCAACATGCCTATGGAAATGACCGGCACATTCGTTGGCACGCGCAAGTAATACTCATTATTATATATAGTGAACCACATCAACCGACTTTTAATATATCTGCTCGCAGGGTGCTGCCTTTCCTTGGCGGTATCCTGCGACGGTGTCTTTGATGGCATCTATGACGAAGACAAGGATAGCTCGACCGAAGTGAAGGCCGGACAGCTCTACATCAACGCTACCAGTTGGAACGACTGGTACTACATTGACCTCGACTCGCTCGAAGAGCTAATCGACAAAGGCGATGCCGCGGCCTTGCAGCAGGCACAGACCAACTTCACGCCTTGGCCTATCCCGCAGACCGAGAACGCCGACGCCGCCCGCGATAGCAGCGGTATGTACATCTACTGGTTCGACATCTTTGGCAAGGGCATGTCCAACTATGAGCGTCGCGGCTACAAGCCTACGGCTCCGCAGCCAGAACCCGAGCACTGGACCTTTGCCGTGCACCGCGACAACGTGCGTACCAATGGCGGCAGTGCCTTGGAGACAGGTTATACCTCGATGGATGAGGTGCCCGACTCAGCCCAGGCCTTTGCCGGCAAGACATTTACGCCCGACTCATGGACGGAGCGCGACGTGTGGGTAGACCGCACAGAGATGCTTAACTGCATCATGGGCAACCAGGGCATCCGCATTAACCAGGTGCTCTCCTCGTGGCTGGCTTTCAACATCCCGCCTATTCCGCCCACCTATGCGCTCAACAGCCACGTAATGATCCTGCGCACCAAGGATGGTGAGTACTTCGCCCTGCAACTGCAAGACTACATGAACAGCCAGGGCACCACCTGCTGGCTGAGAATCAACTATAGAAGACTAAGGTCATAGACATAGCCCCCAGGCCCTCACCCTAGCCCTCCCCCGAGGGGGAGGGAATGAGCACACCCCAGGCGAGTCATTATTTGATTCAAATAAGTAGATAAAGATAAGTAGAAATATCATATACAACAAGATGAACAAGCGTCAGCTCTTGATAATCACTCTGTTCTGTCCATTGGCTATCCAAGCGTTGCCTAGCGGTGATGCTCCATTGTTCACGGCTCACTCAGTTGAGGACACAAATGCTCATTCCCTCCCCCTCGGGGGAGGGCTAGGGAGAGGGCTTGACACAGAGGCTCATTCCCTCCCCTCCGGGGGAGGGTTAGGGAGAGGGCTTGATTCCCTCCTTACCGGTCAAGAGCTCTCGCAGGTGGTTGTCACGGGAACCCGTTCGCCCAAACTGCTCATGGAGACGCCTGTGCTCACGCAGGTCATCAGCCATGCCGACATTGAGAAGACCGACGCCACCAACATCAAGGACCTGTTGCAGCAGGTGATGCCAGGCGTGGAGTTCTCCTTTGCCCAGAACCAAATGGTGCACCTTAACTTCTCTGGCTTTGGAGGACAGAGCGTGCTCATCCTTGTGGATGGTGAGCGTCTCGCAGGCGAGACGATGGACGACGTAGACTTCACGCGTTTGTCGATGGACAACGTAGACCACATCGAGATCGTCAAGGGTGCGGCTTCGGCACTCTATGGCAGCAATGCCAATGGTGGCGTTATCAACATTATCACTAAGGAAGCAGCAAAGAAACTCAGTGCTACGCTCGACGTGCGTCTCGCCAAACACAACGAGCAGCGCTATGGACTGGCTCTGCAAGGTGGAGGCAGCAGGTGGAGCAATGTGTTCAACATGAACAGGACGACGCAAGACAACTATGACGTGCACAGTGCTGACGGGGCTGTCGCACGCACCATCACCACCATCTTCGGCGACCGTACCTGGAACTTTGCCGACAAAGCCATCTGGCAGCCGTTGGATAGGCTGAAGCTCACGGGACGTGGCGGCTATTTTTTCCGTCAGGTGAAGCGTAGCGTGGAGTCGCCCGAGCGCTATCGTGACTTCACAGCAGGAGCCAAGGCGCAGTGGACGCTGACAGACAATGACATCTTGGAGGGCTCGTACAGTTTTGACCAGTACGACAAGTCGACATGGTTGCGCCGGCAAAAACTCGACATGCGCAGCTATTCCAATGTGCAGAATAGTGTGCGTCTGCTTTATAACCATACTTTCGGCGACAATGTGCTCACGGCCGGAGCCGACTATCTCTACGACTATCTCAATAATACCAAGCTTGACGCCGCACATCACCAGCAGAGTGCCGACGTCTTTGCGCAGTTCGACTGGAAACTTAACAGCCGCTGGGAGTTTGTCGGGGCACTGCGCTATGACTATTTCTCGGATCATCACATCCAGCGCGTCACGCCGAAGTTCAGCGTGCGCCATACGCCTATCGACCATCTCAACGTTCGCTTTGGCTATGGCATGGGCTTCCGGGCTCCGACATTGAAAGAGAAATATTACGATTTCGACATGATCGGCATCTGGACCATCACGGGTAATCCACTGCTAAAACCAGAGGTGAGTCACAATTTCAACCTCAGCGTGGAGTATGTCAAGGGTAACTATGGCTTTTTGTTAGCCGGATACTGCAACCGCGTGACCAATAAGATCACGTCGGGAAATCCTTATTACGCCAGTGCTTCCGATGCTATGCCGCGTTTGCCTTATGTGAATATCGACAAGATGAACGTTGCAGGCTTTGAGGCGACGGCGCGTGCACGGTGGAGTTGTGGCCTCGACGCCCGTCTGTCCTATGCCTTTGTCGATGAGCAGGCTGGACACGAGAATGGTCAGAAACTTGCCAGTCCCTATTTGCCTGCACGCAAGCACAGTCTGACGGCACATGCCGACTGGACACACCGCTTCTCTACTTTGATGGATGGAATGGTGGCTCTGGACGGTCGCTTCCTGTCAGGTATCGACAACCAAGAGTTTAAAAACTACTATAAAGTGGAGGAGGGCACCATCACGGTGCATTATCCGGCTTATACGCTGTGGAAGTTGTCGGCACAAATGGGCATCGGCAAACATCTGAAGCTGACTTTTGCCGTCGACAACCTGCTGAACTATCGTCCGAAATACTATTACCTCAACAGTCCGATTGTCGATGGTACGAATGTGATGGTGGGGTGCAAGATCAGACTATAAGCCTCACCCCCATACCCCTCTCCAAGGGAGAGGGGAGTAAAATGTTTGGTGGGTGACACCCTAACCTCTTTCGGTTCGCTGGTTTTCGTTGAAAGTACGGGGGTGAGGCAGTCCTAACAACTCTTGTCGGTAATCACTCCCCTCTCTTTTGGAGAGGGGTACGGGGGTGAGGCTGTTCGTTTAGTCGTCAAGTGACTTTAGCCATTTCTCTCCACTCTTTGTGTGAAGCCAAATGGCAAAGAGTATGGCAACGATGGATGTACCAGCAAAAACAATAATGAGTCCTTCTAATCCATGTATCATTCTGTTGTTACTTTGAATATTCAGTCGTCAAGTGACTTTAGCCATTTCTCTCCGCTCTTTGTGTGGAGCCAAATGGCAAAGAGAATGGCAACGATACCAGTTCCTCCCAATACGATAATAAGTCCGTCAAGTCCTTGTATCATTTTACGGTTCCTCTAAATTGTTTAGTCGTCAAGTGACTTTAGCCATTTCTGCCCGCTCTTTGTGTGGAGCCAAATGGCAAAGAGAATACCAATTGCCGCAGAGCCACCCAAAACAAATATAAGTCCGTCAAGTCCTTGCATCATTTCGGTTCTCCTAAATAGCTTAGTCATCAAGCGACTTCAGCCATTTCTCTCCACTCTTTGTGTGGAGCCAAATGGCAAAGAGGATGGCAATAATTGCTGTACCACCAAATACGATGAATATTCCTTCAAAGTTCCCCATATCACTTCTTCTTTAATATATAATTAGCTACGTAAGCAATTGCTACTGTACAAACTACTCCTAAGCCAAATAATCCAATAAATATCTGTGTTTTGACCTTAGAGAGGAAAAACGTCACTACTGCTCCCACAACCATCGCTGTGAAGCAGGTCTGAGCCAGATTGTAGAGAAACTTGCCAAGTGCCTCCCGTCTGCTCTTCTCCCGTTCTCTGTCTTCTTTCAATGTCATACCGCAAAGATAAGACTTTTTATCCAAACGCGCAACTATTGAAGAGATTATTTGCCGTTTGGATATTTTTCGTTATCTTTGTGGGAAAATAAGCTAAAGCAATGATAGAGAACATCGTTTTTGACTATGGTGGCGTGCTGGTGCAGTACGACTTTGTGGCTTTCTTCGGCAAGTTGTTGGGAAGTAGGGAACAAGGACAGTGGTTCATGGGCCACGTATTGCCGGAAGAGGTTGGCGCAGCTATGGACCGGGAACTGCACCCCTTTGACTATTATATCCGTCAACAGCAGGAGCGATGGCCCGAATATGCCGATGCGCTCAGCTATTTTGCCGGTCACTACACCGATGTCTTCACCGTGGAGACACCGGGCATTCGCGAACTCATCGCGTTGCTGAAAGACCGTGGGTACAATGTCTATGGACTGAGCAACTGGTCGAGTAAGCTGCTGGAGGTGAAGGCTAAGTTCAGCGTTTTTGGCCTCATCACCGACGAGCTTGTGTCTAAGGATGTGCATCTGCTCAAGCCTGATCCAGCCATCTACCAGGCTTTTCTCGGCAAGTTCCACCTTAAGGCAGATACATGTCTGTTCCTCGACGACAAGGCCGAGAACATCAAAGGCTGTCAGTCTGTGGGCATGCAGGGCATCCGCTTCAACAGGGAGAATCCGGCAGAAACAATCCTGGAAATAAAAAAGTTATTGGAGATTCATGATTAACATAGCTGTTTTCGCCTCGGGCAACGGCACCAATTGTGAAAACATCATCCGCTACTTTGCCCAATCTGATCATATCAATGTAGCGCTGGTCTTGTGCAACAAGTCCGGCGCCCCTGTCTTGGAGCGTGCCGAGCGGCTGGGAGTGCCTACGGCGATCATGCCGCGTGCTGATTTCAACGATTCTGGCAAACTGTTGCCTTTGCTGCGGGAGCATGGCGTGCAGTTCATTGTCTTAGCGGGTTTCTTGCTGATGATACCCTCGTTTCTCATTCAGGCTTTCCCTCATGCTATCATCAACATCCATCCCTCGTTGTTGCCGAAGTTTGGTGGTAAGGGCATGTACGGCCACCATGTCCACGAGGCTGTGTGGGCAGCGCACGAGCAGGAGACGGGCATGACCGTGCACTGGGTCAACGAGCAGTGCGATGGCGGTGACATCATCGCGCAGTACCGTGTAGCCCTCACGCCGGAAGACACGCCGGAGACAATAGCCGCCAAAGAGCATGCATTGGAGATGGAGTATTATCCCAAAGTCATCGAGCGGCTGCTCTTATGACACCCACTACATCAGAGGGCTGGTATTGCGATTCTCCCCCTTGGAGGGGGAGTTAGAGAAGAGCTTTAGTAGTATCTTTTCGCAATACTCTTGATGACGCTATGATTGGGTACCATAGCACCTTTTTCGTTATAGGTGAGCAGCATCTCGGGAGCGTAAAAGTCACAGCCGCGGCAGTTGTCGGGACTGTCGAAAACGTTGCAGGCCAGTTCGCGCTGCACGGCGAGCAGGGCATTGGCAGGATAGGCTGCGCGGTGGCGGATATATGCCCACACCAATTCGGTGAGGTCACGGATATAACTCTTGATATCCTTATTGATCTTCATGTTGATTTTCATGTCCATTCCTTTCTGTTAGAGGTTCGTATAGCTTGCATGAGGCGTAAGGGAAAACCAGCTTGTCCTTCGCCTGATGCAATGCAAAGATAAGGCTTTTCTATCAACATGCCATCAACCACAGCTTATCTTTAACGATGTTTGCCGTACAGTAATCAATTTATGTTATAACGGCGAGGAATAGGTTAATTTTGACATACACCGCCTGACAGCGTCGGCATCTTCCCTTTACAATTTCAACAATTCCTCATTTGATGACAGGGAGGAGCAAGGACTCCGCTACATACCATCAAAAAAGCCCCGAGGCACACATGCCCCGGGGCTTCTATGAAGTTCTTTATACATACGGTTACTTCTGTACAGTGTCATGGCCTTACTAAATACCAAGCTTTACTTATGTTGGCTGAACAGCCAGTCGCGCACAGCGCGGAAGGTGTAGGCCACACGCCAGGTGCCGTTGTGACAGCCGCCGCGCAGATGGCTGTAACGGATGGTGACGGGCTGACGGCGCAAGGCTTCAATTTCTTGTGCACGTGCCACCTCGGTAGTGTCGAGTGGCCACGATGCAGAATCGGTCTTGGCCCCTAATGAGCTCCAGAGCCTCAGGGCAGTGGCAGCACCGGCCGAGCTCTTGGCGTCACCCGTGCAGGAGACGAGCCACAGCGGCTTCTTGGCCATCGGAGCGATGACCTTCGGGTCCCACTGTCCGGCTACGAGCATGCCGGCGGCAAACTCGTCGGGGTGGGTTGACATGAGTAGATAGCTCAGCATGCAACCCATCGACTGGCCGGTGGTGTAGACACGGTCGGCATCGATGCTGTACTGACTCTTGATGGCATCGAGCAGGTCAATGGTCGTCTCGGCACTTGCTGATACGCGGAAGCTGTCGTCCACGACAATCTCATCGTACTGCGGAGCGAGCACAAAGCATGGGTGCTTGGCCTGGTCGCGGGGCGAAGCCCATACGGTGGCACCGTTGCCTTGCAGGAGCGTGTAGTTGTCTACTTGGTTCGCACCGCTGGCGTCATGCATGAAGAGAACAAGGGGATAGCGCTTTGACGCATCGTAGTTCTTTGGCACGAAGAGGTTGTAGCGGAGCGTCACGCCCGTCTTTTCGTCCTTGAAGGTCAATTGCTTAAAGTCTTCGGCGATGAGCACACGACTCTTTGAGCTCGTCATCGTCTCGCCGGCTTTGTAGGTCTTTCCGGCTGCGGTCTTGATGGCCTTGGCTTGTGTGAGTGTTGAACAGCTTGTAGGAGACTGTCCAACACCTATTATTTATTATAGGAGCCTATTCTGATTAATTGTAGTAAGAGCCCATTCTGTCTATTTCGTCTTCTTGATAGGCAACTGATAGAGAATCTTGCCATCCTTGTTGATGGCTGAGAGAGTCAGCTGCTGCTTGTTGGCGCTGATGATGGTGAAGCCTGTAGAGGGGTCGCACCACTGTGTGCCGTCGGTGGCACTCACGGGACGGGAGAGCGCGGCGGCGGAGTTCACCCAATAAACGATAGGATCGCCCGGCTTCTTGATGTACTGGAAGTTGTGGATATGTCCGCAACCATAGACGGCCACGTTGCTGTGACGACGCAGCACGGGCAGGAGATATTTCTGCATGTCGGCACGCTCCACGTCCTTCTTCGGTGTCTGAGCATAGATGGGATGGTGTCCCACGCAGATCACCCAGTCCTCGTGGGCAGCTGTCAGCGTGCTGTCGAGCCATGCCAGCTGGCGTTCGCGGTCCTGCTTATGAGCGTCGGGATAAGTCGTGCTGTCGTTGCGGTAGCAGTCCATCAGTGGCGTAGTGTCGATGAAGACAATACGCAGTTTGCAGCCCTTGCCTCTGAACACCTTGGAGTAGTAGCGGGCGGGCATGGCCCAACGGCGGCTGACCTTGGCGTAGTCGAGCACAGCCTGTGTGTTGCCACGATACTCATGGTTGCCCAAGACAGGATACCAGAACTCCATCAGTTCGGGATTGGAGTAGACGAGTTCGTAGTTGGTCATCCACAGAGGGTCACTGGTGCTCTGTACACCATTGAAGTGATGGACATCGCCCACGGCGATGATGGCCTCAGGACCGACGGTGAGCGCCATCTTTCCCATGAGTTCGGCGATGGTCTTCTGGTCGTAGTATCCATTGCGCCCCATGTCGTTGACCCAATAAAGGTTGACACCGGCTTTCAGCTTCTGCCACTCGGCGGGTGTCTGGGCACAGGAGGGGAGAATGACGACTACCGTGAGCAGGAAAGCCGCGAAGAGAGAATGGAATATTGTCTTTTTCATGATGATGATGTTTTTGCTGTAGATACTATAGATTCTATAGCTTATAGAAGCGATCGCGTGATAGCGTCTATCGAACTATAGAATCTAAGAAAGACTGCTATTTAGTGCCGAAGGCACCAAAGAATGTGCTGGCCATGGGTGCGGTGAAGTAATAGTTCTGGTCATTGTTGCTGTCGACCCATTTGACTTTCTTCATACCAAAGAACGGCAGACCAGTGGTGAAGTTGCGGACTACAGAAGAGGTTGCACCGCTGAGCGCAACTGCACCGGTTTGGAGATGGAAGTCCCAAGCACTGCTCCATGCGAGCGGAGCACCTTTGGCAATGTCGTCACTCTCACAGTTAATGTTCATCTTGTCGCTTTGCGCAAAGTTGACAAAGAGCTTTTTGAGGTCTTCGGGTGCTGCGCTTGTCTTGTTACCTTCGTCCCAGACAAGCATGCTGAAGTCTTTGGCCTGCTGCTTCACACCGTCGGCTGTGGAAGCAAAGAGATAGTTGGGGGCAAGCACGCTGTTGGCGATGTCGCCACCATCTTTGTCGGGCTGACGAATGCCATAGCGGTTGTCCACCATGAGGTTGTTGACAAAGACGGGTGCAATGCCTTTCTCAAGCCAAACGTTGCCACCTTTCTTATTCTTTGTACGGCGCCAGCCACAGTCTACGGCGGTGTTGTTGTAGATGACGAGCTTCGAGGCGAAGTTCTTCTCTACGCCGGCATCAGAGAGTTTGAAAGCATTTGTGCATGCGTTGTATATGAGGTTGTAGGCTATGTCGAGTGTACATCCCGACTTCACGTTGATGGCTTCTCCACCATCGTTGCTGTTACCGCTGTCGGCAAAGGTGCAGCCTGTGATGATGCCCTTGCCACCGGTGAAGTAAGTCTGGTCGTTGTAGTTGTCGTGGAGATAGCAGCCGATCATGGCAAAGCGGCCGTTGGTGTTGCAGAAGTGGAAGGCAGGCACACCACCGTCAATGGTTGTCTTGAAGAGCTTGTTCTGGAACGACATGGAGCTCTCGGTTGGAGTGGCTCCACAGTCAGCGAGCTCGACGTGGCTGAGTACAACCTCACTGCAGTTATATCCGCAGATGATGCCTCCCCAGTCGTTGGGCTTGCCCGTGTCGGAAGTGATCACGACGGGTTTCTCCTCCGTGCCCATAGCATAGAGATTGCCGAGTGCGACGATCTCGATAGGATGCTTGTCGGCTTCCTGTGAGTCGTGGCTGACGGTGACGTGTACGCCAGGCTCGATATAGAGAGAAGCACCTTCGGTTACCTTAAACGACGTGACGAGTGTGGTGTCGTGACTCCATACGATGGAGCCGGTGGGATAGGAAGCTACGGCAGTCTTCACTGTGTTCTCGTCACCGGTGTTGATGGTGATGGTGTCGGTTTTGGCGGCATAGTCGTATGGGTTGATATTCTCGTTCTCGCAGGAGCTGAGCCCGAAAGCGAGAGCCGTGGCAAAGAGCCCGGCGGTAAGCAAATATTTCATAATGATGAATGATGAATGTTGAATGTTGAGTGATGAGTTATCTCAATTATGAATGATGAATGTTGAGTGATGACTTGAAGCACAGCAACGGTCCCGTTGAGGAGCCACCATTTCCTCCCCTTCGGGGGAGGGCTAAGGTGAGAGCTCTACATCGTGTACCTTACGCCCACAAGAAACGTGCGGCCATAGCGGTAGCTACCCACGATGGTGCGGTCAGAAGGCTGGCCGGGAATGCCACTATTGAACTCATTGGTAGTCTTCAAGTAGCGCTCGCGTTTAGCGTTGAGCAGGTTGTTGGCTTTGACGAAGATTGCCAGACCGTTCTTGAACCGCTTCTCACCACTGAGGTCAAGGGTGAAGAAGTGGCGCTCCCATTCGTCGGAGTCGAGATAGGGCGAGACGAGTACAAGACGTGTGCCGGTGTAGGAAGCAGCGAGCTGCCCGTTCCAGCCGTGGTTGGTGTCCTTATATAATAAGGAGACGTTGGCGGTGTGCGGTGCCTGGTTGACGAGCGGACGTGTCTGGTCAACAGTCTCAAGTTGGTTCTTGCCCAGGAAGTGACGCTTCGGAGTAGTGATGGCCGAGTGAGTGTAGGTGTAGTTGGCCTTCAAACCAAAGTGACGGATATACTTCACCACGTCGAATTCCATACCATAGTTCTTGGCGTTACCGAGGTTCTGCGGCATGTAGTAGCTGGCGTTGGTTTGGCGTTGGTCGACTTCAAAGCTTGTCTCGATAGGATCCTTGAGATATTTGTAGAACAGTCCGAAGAGCACCTGCTCGTTTTGAGAGGGGAACCACTCCCACCGCAAGTCGATGTTGTCGATGCGGGAGCGCTTCAAGAGCGGGTTACCTTTCTCGGTGTAGTCCTCACCGTCGAGCTGGTAAGGCACGAGCTCGTAGAATCCCGGGCGGTTGATGCTCTTATAGTAGTTGAAGCGCAGGTTCATTTGCTTGTTGATCTTCCAGCGCAGGGCAGCGGAGGGCAAGTAGTCCCAGTAGCTCTGCTCACCGAGTGAGCCAGTCGTCTCGAAGCGTTGCAGCATGATATAAATCTGGTTGGTGTGCTCAGCACGGAATCCGGCGATGAGTTCGCCGAACTTAGCGGACAGCGTCACCATGGCGTAGGCAGCTCCGATGTGCTCCTTGGAATTGTAGTTGAGCTGGGAAGCCTGCGAGCGTGGCGTCTTGCATGCCCAGTCGATGCCGTCGTATGCACTCATGCTGTTGTCAGCAAGTAGTTCGTCATTGCTGGCAGGACTGAAGATATAAGAATAGTAGCGGTTGCTACGCTTCTTGTTGCGGTACATGCCACCTGCTTTCCACACAGCTTTGACGTCGTGCTCAAAAGGAGTCTCCCATGTGAAGTTCAGATACCCCGTCCAGTCCTTGTCGTCGTTATGCTGGAAGCGACGCTCCTGCGAAGCGGGGTAGGTCTTGGAAACCTTGCCGTCGGTCACGGTGTTGCTGAGCGTCGTATAGACGCGGTCTGGGTCTTTCTCGCGTGCGTCGGCAAAGAGTCCGGCCCAGTCGACGGTGAAGTGGCGGGTCAGGTGATGGGTGCCCTTTAGCGTGGAGGCGAAGATGGTCTGTGTCTGCGTCATGGTGCGGAGCTCGTCGGAGCGTGTCCAGTTGCCAGCATTGAGGTCGAAACCGTAATCGGTGGTGATGCCTTTGCTGTAGCGTGTGTTGTCTTCGCTACGGTGCACGAGCATATTGTACCACTCTATTTTGTGATTGCCAAGATTAAGGTCTACCTTACCGTGGAGACCGAGGTTGAGGTCATGGATGGAATAGAGGCGCTTCTTGATGGACGATATATATTCCGTCTCGTCGCCGTTGGCCATCACCTCTTTATTCAGGTCGCGCTCCGTTCCGCGATAAGTGTTTTGCAGATTGGCGGCGACGAGCAGTCCTATGCGTTTCTGCCAGAAGCGGTCTCCTACAGAGATACCCGCATTGAGGTTAGGAAGCGGCATGGAGTGGCTTGTCACCTGCGATCCGCCGTTCTTGAAGTCTTTCGAAGTGGCGTCGTAGGTGCTGCCATATCGTTCGTAAGGTGCTTTGGAAGTAGTGTTGCCGCGTTTGGCACTGAGATAGTCATAGCTGATGTTGCCAAACGGAGATACGGTCTTGTCACCCTGCCAGAAGAAGTCCGTGGCACCGACGGCAGCATTGGCTTGCAGTCGGAATTCGCCGGGTGCGTCTTTCATGTTCATGTCGATGACGCCTCCGGCTGCGTCGCCCTCCATGTCAGCGGTGAGCGACTTGGCTACTACAAGACGGTCCATGAGGTCGGAGGGGAAGAGGTTGAGCGGCACATAGCGGTTCTTGTCGTCGGGACTCGGAATCTTCACGCCGTTGACGAGCGTATAGTTGTAGCGCTTGTCCATACCTCTTAATATGGCGTACGAGGCTTCGCCAGAAGCGTCCTGCTGCATGGTCACACCAGAGACGCGCTGCAAAACACTGGCTACGTTGACGTCGGGCGAGAGTTGGATGGCCTGCGCACTCATCACGTTGAGCACCTGTGGCGAGTTCTTCACCATGCTCACGGCACTCGCATCGGTGCGGTTGCTTTTGAAGCCTTTGACCACAACCTCGTTCAGCTCATGCGTGTCGGCTTCCAGTTCTATCTTGAGCTGGCTGACCTTAGCCATGTCGATGGTGACTTCTTTAGGCTTGTAGCCGATGTAGTTGACAACAAGGGTGACGGCACCCTGGTCGGGCAGGTCCTTCAACGTGAAGGTTCCGTCCAGGCCAGTGGTTGTCATGTTATCCTGTCTACCTTTTACCTGGACTACGGAGCCGATGAGCGTCTCGCCTGTCTTCTTGTCCTTGACCACGCCATCTACGGGGCCGGCCAGACAAGCGGGCAGGAACGTAGCGCTCAACGCCGCCGTCAGAAAGAGTTTTTTCATACTTGAATAGAGATGAGAATTATATTCGGCCGCAAAGGTATATATTACTTGTTGCAATATCGTTACAGACATGATAACATAGAATGACAAACGGATAAAAAGTAAAGAGGTAAAAGAGTAAAGGGGTGGGGGGAGGGTGATAGGTTAAAAGCGTTGAATCGTTTGCAGATGTGGAGAAAAGGTGCTAACTTTGTCTGATGATGAGCAGTGAACAGAATCAACGAAAGATTATCCACGTCGATATGGATGCCTTCTTTGCCAGTGTGGAGCAGAGAGACCACCCCGAGTGGCGCGGTAAGCCGTTGGCTGTCGGACAAGACAGTTCAAGGGGCGTGGTGTCCACAGCGAGCTATGAGGCCCGCAAATATGGTGTGCACTCTGCGATGTCTATTCAGACAGCGAAACGGCAGTGCCCTGATCTCATCATTGCTCCGGGACGCTACGAAGTCTATCGCGAGGTGTCGGCAACCATTCATCGTATCTTTCACGACTACACGGATTTGGTGGAGCCTATCTCGCTTGATGAGGCTTTCCTCGATGTCACGCAAAACAAAAAGGACATGGACTTGGCAGTGGACATCGCCAAGGAGATCAAGCAGCGGATACATGAGGAAACGGGGCTGACAGCTTCGGCAGGTGTTTCGTACAATAAGTTTTTGGCTAAGATAGCGTCGGACTATCGTAAGCCCGACGGGCTCTTCGTCATCCATCCCGATCGGGCGCTGGACTTCATCGCCACGTTGCCCGTGGAGGACTTTTGGGGCGTGGGCGGTAAGACTGCTGAACGTATGCACCACTTGGGTATCTATAATGGTGCACAGCTACGTAGCATCTCATTAGGTTATCTTCTTCATACTTTTGGTAAAGCGGGGCGGACTTTCTATGACTTCGCCCGTGGCATAGACGACCGGCCGGTGGTCTCTGAGCGCATTCGCAAGTCGGTGGGATGCGAGCACACGTTCTCCCAAGATATTTGTCTGAAGTCAGCGGTTATCATCGAATTGTACCATGTGACGTTGGAACTTGTGAAACGGCTACAAGAGTCTCAGTTCAAGGGACATACGCTTACGCTGAAAGTGAAGTACGGCGACTTTACCACCATCTCACGTAGCATCACGCAGGCAAAGGTCTTGCGCACCAAAGACGACATCCTGCCGTTGGCTAAGAAGCTCATGAGTCGTGTGGACTACGATGCCAACCATCCTATCCGCCTGATCGGTCTTGCTGTCGTTAACCCTCATGCCGGAGAGTACCGCGAGAAAGAGCGGTGGATCGAGCTCGATATAGATTTCTAATAGAAGACATAGTAACAAAGGAACAGATGACTTGCTACCAGTAGTGAGAAAGACATAGTAACAAAGGAACAGATGACTTACTACCAGTAGAGTGAGAAAGACATAGTAACAAAGGAACAGATGATTTGCTACCAATAGAGTGAGAAATACATAGTAACAAAGGGGCAGATGACTTGCTACCAGTATAGTGAGAAAGACATAGTAACAAAGGAACAGATGATTTGCTACCAGTATAGTGAGACATAGTAACAAAGGAACAGATGATTTGCTACCAGTATAGTGAGAAAGACATAGTGACAAAGGAACAGATGACTTGCTACCAACAGATGACTTACTACCAGTAGAGTGAGAAAGACAGAGTAACAAAGGAACAGATGACTTGCTACCAGTAATGGCGTGTACAAATCTGTGTTGCTATGTTACTCTGTCTTTTTATAGAGAATCTGTGTTGCTATGTTACTCTGTCTTCTTATAGAGAATATGTGTTGCTATGTTACTCTGTCTTCTTATAGAGAATATGTGTTGCTATGTTACTCTGTCCTCTTATAGAGATTATGTGTTGCTATGTTACTCTGTCTTCTTAAAAAGATCTATGTTACTCTGTCTTCTTATAGAGAATATGTGTTGCTATGTTACTCTGTCTTCTTAATGTTACTCTGTCTTCTTTATGGGCTCATCGATCTCACGGATATATGCGCGGTGCCTTCTGTGTTGCTCGGCTTCGAGATATTGCCACTGGTCAAGTACACCATGGTTGGTCTCCATCTGAGGCATAGCCTCGGCCCATTTGAATCCATAACGGCGGTACCAGCCGATGAGATCGTTGAAGATAAGAGCGTTGGCGCCCTTCATGCGATATTCGGGCAACACGGCGATGAGTAGCAGATCCACGGTGTCGGTCTTGTGCCATTTCATCACGCGAAGTAAATGCCACCAGCCCATGGGCAGGAGACGGCCGTCGCGGGTATGCTGCAGAGCACGCGAGAAAGAGGGGAACGACACGCCGAAGCCCACCATGCGGTCGTTGGCATTGGCATCGACTACGCAGGTGACAAGGTTGAGGTCGGCACGACGGATGTAGTCATTGACCAAACGCGAGATCTGGTCGTCAGAAAGATGGGAAAAACCGTAGAGACCATCGTAGGTGCGGTTGACGATGTCGAAGAGCTCTTTGCCTTTACCGCGCTTTACAAAGTCAAGAACACCGTATTTGCGTACTTGCAGGTTATAGCGCTTCTGTACCAACTCTGCCGTAAGCGCAAACTTGCGGGGCGTCACCTCCGGCACCTTTATCCGGCATTCTACCCAGTCGTTGTCTTTGCGGAATCCAAGCTGATCCATGAAACGGGGATAATACTCATTATTATAATTAATATATAAGGTGGAGAGACGGTCAAAGCCTTCGACCATCATGCCCTCGCGATCCATATCCTCAAAGCCAAAGGGACCGCCGATGCAATCCATACCTTTGTCTTTTCCCCACTGAGCTACGGTGTTGAGCAAAGCACGGCATACGTCGATGTCGTCGATGAAGTCGAGCCAGCCGAATCGCACCATGTGTTTCTTCCATCGCTCATTGGCTCTGTGGTTGATCATGGCGGCCACGCGCCCCACTACCTTCCCGTCGTGATAAGCCAGGAAATAGTCGGCTTCGCAAAATGCAAAAGCCGGGTTCTTGTCCTTGCGTAGTGTCTTCATCTCTTCACCATATAGATAAGGTACTGCGCAAGGGTTGTCGCGGTAGAGGTCGTAGAAGAACTGGATAAAGACTTTCAGTTCATGCAGCGTCTCTACCTTTCTTATTTCAATATTACTCATTTCTTATAGATCGTTTACATGAAGCCCTGATGATGCAGTGCCTTCTTCAGTCCTTCGCTCATGGCCTCGCAGTCCTTGGCGGTATAGCGTATGTCGGTGAATACCTGTGCGAGCGTCTCGGTGTGGTTGATCTCCACAAATCGTTTGTTCTCCGGCAGGTTCTCCTTTGGACCATAGATGTCATCGATCTGCTGCGGCGTGTAGTCGTGGTAGACCTCCTCGTGGATGATGCCGTTCAGCGGCAGACGGTCGCTCTGTGCCGGGTCCTCGTCGGGCCAGCCCAGCGTGATGGTGGCCACAGGAAACACCAGGGGCGGCAGTTCCAACAGGTCGATGATGGCTTGTGGCTGATACACGGTGGTTCCCAGAAAGCACGTGCCCAGTCCGGCTTCCTCAGCTAAGTTGCAGAATGTCTGGCAATAGAGCAGGGCGTCGGTGGCAGCGTTGACAAAGCTCAGCAAGTTGTCGTAGCCGGGATGGCCTTTGCGCTGTTCGCCCCACAACGTCGTGCGGCGGTAGTCAGCGCAGAACGTCAGCACTACGGGTGCTCCCGTCACCATCGGTTGGCCGAAGTGCGCGGGTGCCAGACGCTCCTTCATCTTTGGGTCTCGTGTGATGATGACGCTGTAGAGTTGCAGGTTGCCCATTGAGGGTGTGCGCTCAGCCTGTTCGAGCAAACGGTACAACAGTTGCTCGTCCACTTCTTTATCTTGGTATTTTCTAATACTTCTGCGATGTATTAAACTTTCCATTTCTTGTTCAATTAAGTAATTGCAAAGATAGGGAAAATTTCCAAAAGGGAAAAGTTTTCTCCTAAATATCTTTAGAAAGTTGATAGAATTAGAGAAAACTTTTGTAGTTTTGCAGTCACATTTAAAAGCAAATAATTCATCAACACAATCATGCAGCCCCCAGTCTGACAGGATAGACATAAGGGGTTATCAACCAATGGAAAACAAACAGACATACACTTATGAAGAGGCTTACGCAACCTCTTTGCAGTACTTCGGCGGCGACGAGTTGGCGGCACGTGTGTGGGTCAACAAGTACGCCATGAAGGACAGCTTCGGCAATATCTTTGAGAAAAGTCCGGAGCAGATGCACTGGCGTATTGCCAACGAGATTGCACGCATCGAGAAGAAGTACCCCAACCCGCTCTCTGCCCAGCAGGTCTTCGATGTGCTCGACCACTTCCGCTACATCGTACCGGCAGGCAGCCCGATGACGGGTATTGGTAATGATCACCAGGTAGCATCACTGAGCAACTGCTTTGTCATCGGGCTCGATGGCAATGCCGACAGCTATGGTGCCATCATGAAGATCGACGAGGAGCAGGTGCAACTGATGAAGCGTCGTGGCGGTGTAGGCCATGACATGAGTCAGATTCGTCCGAAAGGCAGCCCTGTAAACAACTCTGCACTGACCTCTACCGGTTTGGTGCCTTTCATGGAGCGTTACAGCAACTCCACACGCGAGGTGGCTCAAGACGGACGGCGCGGCGCGCTCATGCTCAGTGTGAGCATCAAGCATCCCGACTCTGAGGCTTTCATCGATGCCAAGATGACAGAGGGCAAAGTCACGGGCGCCAATGTCAGCGTGCGCATTGACGATGCCTTCATGCAGGCTGCCGTGGACGACAAACCTTATACTCAGCAATTCCCGATCGACAGCGACCATCCGCTGGTGAGCAAGGAGATCTCTGCCCGCAAGTTGTGGGAAAAGATCGTGCACAACGCATGGAAGAGCGCAGAGCCCGGCGTGCTGTTCTGGGACACCATCATCCGCGAGAGCATTCCCGACTGCTATGCCGACTTGGGCTTCAAGACGGTGAGCACCAACCCTTGCGGAGAGATTCCTCTCTGCCCTTACGACAGTTGTCGTCTGCTGAGCATCAATCTCTATAGCTATGTCGAGCATCCTTTCACCAAGGAAGCTAAGTTCGACTTCGATAAGTTCAGCCGTCACGTACAGCTTGCCCAGCGCATCATGGACGACATCGTGGACTTGGAGATGGAGAAAATCGACAAGATCATGGACAAGATCCGTCGTGATCCTCAGAGCGAGGATGTGAAGCACACCGAGTATCATCTTTGGGAGAAGATCAAGGACAAGAGCGGCAAGGGCCGTCGTACGGGTGTGGGCATCACCGCCGAGGGCGATATGCTGGCAGCCATGGGCCTGCGCTATGGCACGCAAGAGGCTACTGACTTTGCCGTGAGCGTACATCGCGATCTGGCTATCAACGCCTATCGCTCTTCTGTGAAGATGGCCGAGGAGCGTGGCGCATTCAGCATCTATGACGCTGACCGTGAGAAGAACAATCCGTTTATCCTCCGCTTGAAGGATGCTGATCCTAAACTCTATGAGGATATGGTGAAGCACGGACGCCGCAACATTGCATGTCTGACCATCGCTCCTACCGGCACAACGTCATTGATGACACAGACTACGAGTGGCATCGAGCCTGTGTTCATGCCTGTCTATAAGCGTCGCCGCAAGGTCAATCCCAACGATGCAGACGTGCATGTGGACTTTGTCGATGAGGTCGGAGACTCCTTTGAGGAGTATATCGTCTACCACCGCAAGTTCCTCGAATGGATGAAGATCAACGGTATCGACACGGAGAAAAAATATACACAGGACGAGATCGACGAGCTCGTCGCACGCTCTCCTTATTATAAAGCTACGGCCAACGATGTGGACTGGCTGATGAAGGTGCGCATGCAGGGCGCTATTCAGAAGTGGGTGGACCACAGCATCTCTGTGACCGTCAACCTGCCCAACAATGTCGATGAGGCTCTTGTCAACAAACTCTATGTCGAGGCTTGGCGCTCAGGCTGCAAGGGCTGCACCATCTACCGCGACGGCAGCCGCTCGGGCGTGATGATCGCCGTGTCGAAGAAAGACAAGAAAGAAAAGAAAGACGCAGACCATAAGGAGTCACCGGAGCCTGTTACCGCACCGTCGATTCCCCGTCCTTCTGTGCAGGAGGTTCGTCCGAAGGAGCTCGACTGCGATGTGGTGCGCTTCCAGAACAACCGCGAGAAGTGGGTGGCCTTCGTGGGATTGCTCGATGGTTATCCTTACGAGATCTTCACCGGTTTGCAGGATGACGACGAGGGCATTGTGCTGCCTAAGAGCGTCACCAAGGGTAAGATCATCAAGCAGACCAATCCTGACGGTACCCACCGCTATGACTTCCAGTTTGAGAACAAGCGTGGCTACAAGACTACTGTAGAAGGACTGAGCGAGAAGTTCAATCCTGAGTATTGGAATTATGCCAAGCTGATCTCCGGTGTGCTGCGCTATCGCATGCCTATCGACCATGTCATCAAGCTCGTCGGCTCTTTGCAGCTCAAGGACGAGAGCATCAACACATGGAAGAACGGTGTGGAGCGTGCTCTGAAGAAGTACATCACCGACGGTACCAAGGCAGTGGGTCAGAAGTGCCCCGTCTGTGGTCAGGAGACACTCGTCTATCAGGAGGGCTGTCTCATCTGTACCAACTGCGGTGCCAGCCGTTGTGGATAATCATGCTATTAGGTTTGACGTATGAATTGCGAATCAAGCTATATCCTCTTACGTTCCCTGCGTTTCCATGCCTTTCACGGTGTGGAGGCGCAGGAGCGTCTTGTTGGCAACGACTATGAAGTCAGCCTCAGACTGAAAGCTGATGTGAGCCGTGCCGTAGAGAGCGACCAGGTGGCGGACACCATTAACTATGCCGAAGTGTATCAGCTGGTGGCCAAGACGATGTCCGAACCTGTAGATCTTGTGGAGCATCTGGCCGGAGTGATCGGTGAGCGGCTCTTTCAGCGTTGGCCGCAGATCGAGGCGATCGACGTGGCTGTCATCAAGCTCAATCCTCCTATGGGTGCTGATTGCAACGGTGCGGGAGTTGAACTGCATCTGACCAATCGCTAAGTGTTTGCATCATTAATAAATAATAAAACTCATTGCTACTTTTCAGTTTCCTAATGTAAAATCCGTAACTTTGCATAAAATTGATACAAGTTTACGCTTGTTGGTACTGCAAAGGAAAGACTTATCGATATGTTGAAAAGGATACTTCTCATAATTCCTCTCTTCTTCTTATTCGCACTTGTGGCTGCAAGTGCTGCCTCTCGCTTTACGCTTGTCGTTGACGCCGGCCATGGTGGCAACGACTTTGGCGCCCCTGGTGCGGTGTCCAATGAGAAAGACCTGACGCTGAAATATGCTTTGGCCTTTGGCCGCTTTGTGGAGAGCCATTGTCCCGATGTGCGTGTTATCTACACGCGCAAGACCGATGTCTTCATTCCTCTTCATGAGCGTGCCGACATTGCCAACCGCAATAAAGCTGATCTCTTTATCTCAATTCACATCAATGCTGTGGACGGCTCACACACCGCACATGGCTTCCAAAGCTATACGTTGGGCCGCGGCGAGCGTTCCGGCGACCGCGGCATACGTGAGAACCTCAATGTGGCTAAGCGTGAGAACTCCGTGATCTTTTTGGAGAAAGACTATCAGAAAAAATACAGTGGACTGGATCTGAATTCGGCAGAGGGCGACATCATGTTTGAGTTCATCGCTGACAACAACCGTGAGCGCAGCGTGGAGCTCTCCCGCCTGATGCAGCGCAGTGTCTGCCAAGCTACCGGGCGGCAGGACGGAGGCTCGCATCAAAACAATCTTGCGGTGCTCCGGCTCACCTCTATGCCAGCCACCCTCTTGGAGCTGGGCTTCATCTCCACACCCGACGAGGAGCAGTTTATGAATTCCGACTCGGCCGTAGAACTTTATACAAAAGGTATCTACAATGCTTTCATCACCTATAAGAATAAGTACGACACTCAGTCGACGCTGCCTTATCAGAACAGTGTTGTGGCGGTGAGTGCTCCCGACAGCGACAAAACAGATGATGGCGTAGCATTGATAGACGATCGGCGAAACAGCATAACGACAAGGGCTGCTGTGCAGAAGAGGGTAAATGCCGGTAAGGCAAACGACGAGGCCACACTAAAGCGTGAGGTTGCTGCTCCTAAGGCTACAAGCAGGAATACTTCTAAACCCGACAAAGTTGTCAAGGCAGACAAGCAGATGAAGACAGACAAACGAACAAAGAAGGAAGACGACAAGAAAGTCAGTCAGCAGGCTGCTCATGCTCCGGTATTCAAGATTCAGATACTCCAAGGATCCTATAAGTTGCGCGACAACGACCGCCAGTTCAAAGAGCTCACAGGCATTGAGCGGATGGAGGACGGAGGCAAATGGAAATACTTCTATGGTAGCAGTACCAACTACAATGCTGTCAACCGCTCCCGTAAGGAGATTCTCGACAAGTTCCCCGGCGCGTTCATCGTAGCCTATAAGGACGGCAAGCAGGTCGATGTCAACGAGGCGATCAAGGAGTTCCTCTCAAATAAACGAAAGAAATAAAAATCATACGCACATGAAGTTTTTCACCAGTGAAGTCAAGATTGCCCTTGTGGCCATCGTAGGTATAGCGTTGCTGTTCTTCGGCATGAATTTCCTGAAAGGCATGTCGGTGTTTTCCAGCGACAAGTCCTACTATATCAAGTTTAAGGACATCAGCGGCCTGTCACGTTCCAATCCTATCTACGCCGATGGCTATCAGGTGGGTGTGGTGAAGGATATCAACTACGACTATGATGGCAATGGCGACATCGTGGTGAAGTTCGATGTGGACAATGATCTCCGCATTCCCAAAGGATCTTCCGCTGAGATTGTCAGTGACCTGATGGGCAATGTGAAGATGAATCTGCTCTTGGCCAACAACCCGCGCGAGCGTGTGGAGCCCGGCGATACGATACAGGGACAGATCAATGAGGGCATGTTGGGTTCTGTGCGCACGATGTTGCCGGCTGTGAAGCAGCTCATCCCTAAGATCGACAGCATCCTCACCAGTGTCAACGCGCTGCTTGCTGATCCAGCATTGGCTCATTCGCTTCACAATGTAGAGGCAATCACCAACAATCTCAACACCACGTCACGCAATCTCAATACGCTGATGGCTCAGGTCAACGGACGGGTGCCGGGTATGATGAACAAAGCCGACTATGCGCTGGGCAAAGCGGGAACCACACTCGACAACACCTCGCGCCTGACAGCTAATCTTGCCTCCATTGATGTAGCCAATACGATGGCTAAAGTCGACCAGACACTTGCCAACGTGCAGGAAGTGACAGCTAAGTTGAATGGTAAGGACGGTACGCTCGGATTGCTGATGAACGATGATAAGCTCTATCATCGGTTGAACAATACAGTGGGCAGTGCTGACTCTCTGCTGACAGACTTGAAGGCTCACCCCAAGCGCTATGTCCACTTCTCACTCTTCGGCAAGAAGGATAAATAAAGGAAGACATAAAAAATGTGTCACCAAATCTTTTGGTGACGCATTTCTTTTTTGCTATTCTGCTGCATCTTTCAACTTGAATGAATTCTCGATGCTTATGATCTCAGCTTGGAAAGCGCGGTCTACCTGCAAGCGCTTTTCTACTTGCGCACAGCTGTGGATCACGGTAGAGTGGTCGCGGTTGCCGACGAGCTTGCCAATGCGGCTGGCAGGCATCTTCGTGTATTTCTGTGCCAGATACATCGACACCTGGCGCGCCATCACAAAGTCGCGCTTGCGACTCTTGGAGCTCACCTGAGCCTGCGTGACATTGTAGTGGTTGCACACCTTCTCCATGATGTCGTCGATGGTGAGCGGACGGTCGTCGACCTTGATGGCTCGCTTGATGACACGCTCAGCCAACTGCATGTTGATATCGCAGTTATATACGATGGAGTAGGCCATCAGCGAGTTGACCACACCTTCGAGGTAGCGCACGCTGCTGCTGTCAGACTGGGCAATGTATGCGATGACGTCGTCGGGGATCTTCAGTCCGTCACGGCAGATCTTACTGCGCAGGATGTCGATACACAGCTGACGGTTGGGCTTCTCCAGCGGAGCGATGACACCACAGGAGAAACGGGTGAGCAGTCGGTCGGGCATGCCTTTGAGGTCTACCGGCGGACGGTCGGAGGCCAGGATGATGCGCTTGCCGTTTTTGAAAAGATGGTTGAAGATGTGGAAAAAAGTATCCTGCGTCTTCGGCGAGTTGATCCATTCCTGGATGTCGTCGACGATGAGCATGTCGATTGTCTGATAAAAGGCGATGAAGTCATTGAGATGGTTCTGAATGACTGCATTGGAGAACTGCACCTGAAAGAGACGGGCACTGATATACAGCACACGCTTCTGGGGATAGAGGTGCTTGGCATGTACGCCGATGGCATTGATCAGATGGGTCTTTCCACAGCCTGAGGGACCATAGATAAACATCGGGTTAAACTGCAGTGTGTTGGGGTGCTCGGCAATAGAGAGTCCCACGGCACGCGGCAACTTATTGCTTTCTCCCTCGATATAGTTGCTGAAAGTGAGATGCGGATTGAGTTGCGGATCGAGCTGCGGCATGGCAGCGTCGAGTATGGTCGGCGGCTGGTTGGCGCGTGTCTTGGGCTGTGGCTTAGGCAGCGCGTCAGTTGGGTCAGCCTCAATGTTCTGCGTGAGGTTATGCTCCTTGTCCGTGACAACCTGGTAAAACAGTTTGGTGCCTGTACCAAAGCAGTGGTACATCACCTTGCAGAGCAGGTCGATGAAGTTCTCCTCCAAATATTCATATACGAAGGGACTCGGTACAGCCACCTGCACCGTCTTGGTCTGCTCATCGTAGCGTACAAAGTCGATGGGCTTAAACCATGTATTATATATCTGCTCGGTGACGTTCTCGCGTATCAGCGCAAGACTCCTGTCCCAACGAGCATCAGGACCTGCTTTCTTCATGAATAACGTATGTTTCAGCGGTTGTATCTGAAAAGGATCATGCCTTGTTTGTTCAATAGTGTCGGCGAGCTGATGAGAGTCCAATCCCAACGCTCTGTCGCCTATCTTTTGCAAAGTTAGAAAACTTTTCGCAAACCTGCAAATTCCATCCTTCTACCGCGCTCTTGGGGAAGAATTCCGCAAGTGATTGAATCATACATAGTTAATGCTACGAGCGTTTTGTTGTGAAACATCATTGTAGCATCACGCATGTAGGTAAGAATGAACGCTTTTCATTCGCTTGCTTGATATGTGAAACATCATTCGGTATGATTTAAACTTAATTAAGGTTTGCTGCGCGCTCCATACGCCTTCGTAACAGTTCCCGCGAATCAATTTGGAACTTTACTACATACACGTTTCTTCTTTATCAAGAACTTGAGAATGATAGAAGATTTTTCCCATTCTCAAATTCAAGAGATAATATCGCCATAGAAGCCCATCGCCGGACAGTTACTTGTCTTCCTTCCTTTGTTAATCTTTGTATAAGCTATTGTTTTCTCAAAAGAAAAGTGTAATTTTGCCAATATATAACCATAATATCACTAACATCCTAAACAAAATCATGCATTACAAGCAACTACTTTTCACTACTGCTTTGCTGACAGCCATGCAGGCATCAGCGCAAATCACAGTCAATGTCAACACGGCTCAGAAGGGCCACGAAGTGTCGCCCGATCTCTACGGAATCTTCTATGAGGACATCAACCATGCGGCTGATGGTGGCCTCTATGCCGAACTTGTGCGCAACCGCTCCTTTGAGGACAACGTCAAGACGGCTGAGCATTGGAGCACCGTGGGTCAGGCTGCCTTGCAGCTCACCACGAAGGGACTCCTTAATACCAAACAGCATCAGGCGCTGCAGGTGACCTTCCGGCAGTCGGGTGACGGTGTCGCCAATGAGGGCTTCTGGGGTATTCCAGTAGTACAGGGGCGCCGTTACCGTCTTTCCTTTTGGGCGAAAGGCAAGCTGAAGGGACAGCTGCGCGCTGTGCTGACAGATGCTTCGGGCAAGCAGACGTTTGCCTCAGCCTCTTTTGCCGGCAAGAGTTTCGGCAAGAAGTGGACACGCTATGAGGCGGAACTGACAGCCAACGGCAATGACGACAAGGGACAACTGCAACTCTTGGCTGACGGCAAGGGTCAGCTGGCCTTTGACGTGGTATCACTCTTCCCGCCTACCTTCCGCAATCGAGAGAATGGCCTGCGCCCGGAACTGGCCGGTATGCTTAACGACCTCCATCCTAAGTTCCTGCGCTTCCCCGGTGGCTGTTTCGTCGAGGGGCAGGAGAGTCCCGACAATGCTTTCCGTTGGGAGCGTACCATCGGTCCCGTGGAGCAGCGCGAAGGCCACTGGAATGTCAACTGGGGCTATCGCACCACCGACGGACTGGGTTTTGACGAATACTTGCAGCTCGCCGAGGACCTGCACGCCAAGCCGCTCTATGTCGTCAACGTGGGCCTCTGGCATGGTGGCTTCACGCCACTCGACTCCATACAGCCTTGGATTGATGAGACGATGAACGCACTGGAGTATGCCAATGGCCCCGTGACGAGTAAGTATGGCGCGCTGCGTGCAAAGAACGGACATCCCGAGCCCTACAATATCCAATACCTGGAGATCGGAAACGAAAACAATCAGCCCGACCAGCGTCAGCAGAGTGACCACTACTACGAGCGCTTCCGCCTCTTCCGCGATGCCGTGCTGAAGAAATATCCCAACATGCATATCATCGGCAATGTTGCTGCCTGGGGCACAGACGAGCCGAAGTGGGAGTCGAAGGAGCAGACCGAACTCGTCGACGAGCATTACTATCGCTCCCCGGCATGGTTTGCCGAGCACTTCCATCACTACGACGGCTATGACCGTCGCGGTCCGAAAGTCTATGTCGGCGAGTATGCCGTGACACAAGGCTTCGGCAAGGTGGGTGACCTGAATGCCGCTTTGGGCGAGGCCGTGTTTATGATGGGCATGGAAAAAAATTCCGACATTGTGCGCATGGCCAGCTACGCGCCTATCTTCGCCAATGTCAATGAGACACGTTGGCGTCCCGACATGATCCAGTACGACGCCACCCGTGTGCTTGGCACTCCTTCTTATTATGTGCAGAAGATGATGGCCGACAACGTGGGTACACGCACTGTGTCGACGACGCTCACAAATCCCTATCAGATGGCAGAGGCTCAGCAGCAGGTCAAGCCACAGATCTGCCGTGTCGGCGTGGGCACCTGGGCTACGCAAGCCAGCTTTGCCCAGCCATCGCTGACAGCCGGTGACGGCAAGGTGGAGAAGGTGAGCGGCAACGTTGACATCCGTGGCTCATGGCAGCAGGCCAATGGCATTGTCAGTCAGCAGTCTGCTTCCGAGGGTGCGCTGCGTCTGAATCCTCAGCGTACCGACGGCAACGAATACACCTATCACGTGCGTGCCCGTAAGGATGGCGGTGCCGAGGGCTTCCTCGTCGTGTTCAACTATGTCGACCCCGACAACTATTGCTGGCTGAACATTGGCGGCTGGGGCAATACGCAGAATGCCATCGAGCAGGTCGTCAACGGCAGTAAGTCGCAGCTTGTCACTGCAGCCGGAAAAGTGGAGACCGGACGCTGGTACGATGTGGATCTGCATGTCAAGGGCGACAGCATCTATGCCTCGCTCGACGGCAAGCAGCTCTTTGCCACGCAGCTCAAGCCGAGCACCTTTGCGGGACTTTTCCAGAATGCCACCTATGACGAGGCTACGGGCGAGTATATCGTGAAACTTGTCAACACGCATTCCCAGGCTACCACCGCCCGTATCGCTCTCAGCGGTCTGCATCCGACAGAGGCGCGTCTCATCCGTCTGTCTGCTCCGAAGGGCACTGACGAGAACACGCTCGACACGCCGACACGTGTTGTGCCCATGACTTCGACATTGAGTCCTGACGGCGATGGTGTGACCCTGGAGTTGCCGGCAAATTCGCTCAATATCGTAAGAATCAAATAGAAGTAAAAGCCCCTCTCTAACTCCCCCCTAAGGGGGAGAAAAGAGCCTCACCCCCGCGCCCCTCTCCAATTGGAGAGGGGTGTAGTTACTTGGTTAAACAGAAATTGCCCTGTTTCTGATTATTGTGTTCTTTGGGTATTGATGTATGACGTGATAAACACTGTATGGCTATATCAATGCCTGCCTTTGTATGAATTTACCCTCTTTCTGAACGTTTTTTATGGTTTTACTATTAGATATTTCGTACTTTTGCAATAGTAATATTTAATAGTAAAAGCAAATGAACAATCACAAACCTAAGCAGTGGCTTCGGCCACAGACAGCCGCAAAGGCTGTACCCTTCTTATTATTATTGGCATTGCTACTCGGAGCTTTCGACTCTGCCACACCGGTGATCTACATCATCGGCGACTCCACGGCAGCGAACAAAGACACCACCGAGGGCCGCATAGAGCGTGGCTGGGGCATGTGCCTGCATGAATATCTCGACGACGGCGTGCGCGTAGAGGACCATGCTGTCAACGGCCGCTCTTCACGCAGCTTCTATGCTGAGGGACGCTGGCAGAAAGTCATCGACAAGGTGAAGCCCGGTGATTACGTGATTATTCAGTTCGGGCACAACGACGAGAAGCCGGCACCCGACCGGCATACCGATGTGGGCACGACCTTCGACGCTCATCTTGCGCAGTATGTCATCGAGACGAAGGCTAAAGGAGCCACTCCCGTGCTGATGAGTCCCGTGGTGCGCCGTAACTTTCAAGGCGACACTCTCGTCGACACACACGGAGCCTATCGCCTGGTGGCCAAAAAGGTTGCCCGAGCGTATGGCGCTGTCTATGTCGATGCCAACGCTATTACCCACGACATCGAGCAACGGCTCGGGCCTGATGGCTCGATTCGACTGCACATGTGGGTGGAGCCCGGTAAATACAGCTGGGCAAAGAAAGGCCGAAAGGACAACACACATTATAATATATATGGTGCGCATGTCGTGGCAGCAGCACTCGCCAAAGCACTGGGTGATGCGGTGCCCGCACTGAAAAGCCATGTGCGCAAGACAAAAGAATAATCTTACAGCATAACAAAGCATAGCTTATGAACCTTCGACTTCCCTCCTCTCCACTGGCCCTTGCTTTCCTTTTGCTGATGACACCGAAAGGAGTCTCGGCGAAGCCCGTCACATGGTTCGACGGCATCCATGCCGTCAGTCTTTCAGTGCCTCGCGGTGTCGATCCCGTAGTGGATATTGCTTCCGACATGTTCAGAGACGACATGAAGCAGGTCACGGGTATCGCAGCGCAGCGGACCGGCCTGGTTCGGCAGGCTACAATACGCCTTTGTCAATTGGACCGCCTTTCCCGTCGGCAGCAGCGTGAATTGCGGGATATGGGCGTGCCGGTAGAGAAGTTGCAGACACTGACCGACGGCTTCCACATCTGTGTCCTCCACGGGCAGATTGTCGTCGTTGGAGCTAACGGGCGTGGCACTGCTTACGGACTGTTGGAGTTGTCGCGTCTGGCGGGTGTGAGTCCTTGGGTGTGGTGGGGAGATATCGTACCCGAGCATCGTTCACGGCTGACGATCGACGATCAGTTTACGACGACGCAGGGAGCTTCTGTCGAGTTCCGTGGCATCTTCCTCAACGACGAGGACTGGTCGCTGCGCCCTTGGAGCTATGCCCGTTCCGAAAAAACGCCGTTTGGCGTTATCGGGAAGAATACTTATAAAAAGGTGTTCCAGCTGCTGCTTCGTCTGCGCGCCAATGCGATCTGGCCCGCCATGCATCCCGGTACGGAGGCTTTCTTCCTGACACCAGGAGCCAAGGCCATGGCCGACAGCTGCGGCATCGCCATCGGCTCATCGCACTGCGAGCCTCTGCTGCGCAACAATGTGGGTGAGTGGAATGAGAAAGTGCGAGGGGCGTTTAACTATATCACCAACCGACAGGCCGTGCAAGACTATTGGGCAGAACGGTTGAAAGAGGTCAAGGGTTCCAAGGGCGGCAACCTGCTGACCATCGGCATGCGCGGCATCCACGACGGCTCGATGCAAGGCGTGAAGACGATGAAGGAGAAGTTCGACGCTCTGCAGCTCGTCATCGACGACCAACAAAAGCTCATCGGCAAATATCTCGGCGACCCGGCCAAACAGACGCAGGTGTTCATTCCCTACAAAGAGGTGCTCGACATCTACAACATGGGGCTGAAGGTGCCCGACTACGTCACGCTGATGTGGTGCGACGACAACTACGGCTACATGACGCGCCTGTCCGACACTGCCGAACAACGGCGCGCGGGCGGTGGCGGCGTGTATTACCACCTGAGCTATTGGGGCCGGCCGCACGACTTCCTATGGCTGACCACCATGCAGCCGGGCCTCGTCTACAACGAGATGCGCACGGCCTACGACCATAACGTGCGGAAGATGTGGATTGTCAACGTCCACGACCCGAAGGTGGCTGGTTACGACCTCGAGCTCTTCCTCGACATGGCCTGGGACATCGACTGCGTGAGCGGTGCCACCATCAATGACCACTATCGCCAGTGGCTCTGCCGTCAGTTCGGCCCCCAAGTAGGCAAACAGCTCTTCCCCGCTATGCATGAGTTCTTCCGGCTCTGTGGTGAACGCCATCCCGAGTTTATGGGGTGGAACCAGACCGAGGTGTCGAAAGCCCTCTACGACCGCGGACTGAGTCAGGTGCGCAACACCGAGTTCTCACAAACCGAGTTCGGCAATGAGCTCGATGGCTATCTCAGCCGCTTTGCCGACGTGGCCGCACAAGTGAAAAAGGCCAAGCAGCAGCTGCGCCCCGAACTGCGCGACGCTTTCTTCGCCGCCATCGAGTATCCCGTCTGTGCCGCCGAGGCCCACGCCCGCAAGATGCTGTGGGCACAGAAAGCACGTCAGTTGGCCAACGGCTCGACACAGAAAGGCATGTTTGACCATCAGGCCGAGCTCTACCACGCTTGTGCCGAGAGCCAGCAGGCCTACCAGGAGATTCGCTCACTGACGGAATACTACAACGAGAAGATGGCCGATGGCAAGTGGCGGCGGTCGATGAACATGCGGCCGCGCGACCTCCCCGTCTTCGGCGCTCCCGTGCTCCCCACGCTGCTCACCGACGCACAGGTGAAGGAATGGCTGGAGAAAGGACGGAAGGCAGCGGACCAAAAGGCAATCCACAACGGCGATACGGTGAAAGCCGTCCGCAACACCTGGGCATCGGCCAAGGCCACCGCAGGCGTCATCGCCCGCAACGCTGCCGACTGGCAACAAGCTTCTCCGGGCACGAAGGTCATCGAGATGCTGGGGCATAGCATGAAGGCCGTCGCCCTTCCGCAGAATGGCAAGGTCTCCTACACGTTCAGCACCGATAAGACAGGCGACTACGTGCTACGCGTGGCGCTCATCCCCACGCAGCCCAACGACAAGGGCGACCTGCGTTTCTCGGTAAGTATCGACGGCGCACAGCCCACCGTCTACTCGCTCAAAGAGAAGTTCCGCTCCGAGCAGTGGAAGCTCAACGTGCTGCGCGGCCAGACCGTCCGCGAGCTGCCACTGAAAGGTTTGCAGGCCGGACAGCACACACTGACCATCCGCGCCCTCGACCCACACGTGGTGCTCGACCAGTGGATGGTGGACAACAAGGCCAAACGCTCGTTCTACCTATTCCCCATCAGATAGTTAATCACTTCCCCATCAAATAGTCAACCAAAGATACTCAACCCTCGATGGCATGGACAGTCTGCCCATGCCATCGCCATACGATCCACATCATCATGCGAAGATTCATCGTTCTCCTATTGCTTCTCACCGGCTGCCTCGGCCTGCGAGCCGCTCTGCCCGATGCCTTCAAGGGCATCTATCCGCCCACCGACAAGAAGGTGATGAAAAGCCTCAACGGCACGTGGCATCTGAAAGTTATCAACGGCGTCAACCGCGACCCACAAGTGCCCGAACGCGACGCAACGTGGGGCACCATTCCCGTGCCTGGCTGCTGGGAGCAGTACGGCTTCAGCAAGGCGTCTTACTACTCCCCGGACTCGCTCACCGGCTATTACCGCACCTCGTTTACCGTGCCAACGGCGTGGAAGGGACAGCGTGTGTGCATCCGCCTCGACGGCGTGCTGCGCGGCTACGACCTCTGGCTCAACGGACGTCAAGTGGGAACGTGGGAGATGCCCTATAACACGTGCCTCTTTGACCTCACGCCCTTCCTCACCAAGAAGGCCTTCGCGGGCGAGCCGCAACAACTGGCCATGCGTGTCTACAGCCGCTACAAAGGCTTCGAGTTCGACTGCTTCGACGACTGGGCACCGATGGGCATCTTCCGCGACGTCACGCTCTTTACCGTGCCCCGCACCCATCTGTCTGACTTGACCGTGACAACACGCAACACAGGCGAGGTGAACGTGGTGACAAGCGTGGCCAACGCCACGAAGCGTACCACTGTCGACTACGAGGTCCTCGACGCACAAGGATACGTGGTGACCACGTCGCCACAGCAGAAGATAGCCGCTCCGCACCTCTGGACTGCCGAGACACCCTATTTATATACGCTGCGTGTCAACGTCAGGGACAAGAAGAAAATACTGCAAACATTCACGCAGAAGATAGGTCTCCGGGAACTGACCATCGACGGCGGCAAGGTGCTGAAGCTCAATGGACAGCCCATCAAGTTCCGCGGTGTGACCTGCCACGCCACCGACCCGCGCACGGTCAAGGTCATCGGCGACACACTCACGCTGAAGGACATGAGGATGATGAAGGCGGCGAGCATCAACTACATCCGCACCAGCCACTATCCTCGTGAGCCACGCTTCTATGAGCTCTGCGACTCACTCGGCTTCTACGTCATCTGCGAGGTGCCCTTCGGCAGCCGCGGTGCCAAGCATCTCTCCGACACGTCGTATTACAGCAATCTCTGCGCCCGCGCCCGCGCTACTATCTACCGCCACAAGAACTATCCCTCGGTGCTGATATGGAGCCTGGGCAATGAGAACCCCTTCCCCAAGAGCTGTGTCCGCCTCGGCAAGTATGTCAAACAGCTCGACCCCACACGCTATATCTGCTATCCCGAGATTGGCAGCACCTTCCGCGCCTACAACTTCAAGAACTTCCCCACGGTGGCCGACATCTATGCGCCCCACTACCCAACCACGGGCCAGGTGGGCGGTTTCTACCAGCGTGCCGACCGACCGGTCATCTTCACCGAATACCTGCACTCCCTCGGCATCTCCTTTGAGGACCACGACCGGCAGTGGGAGATCATCGAAAAGACACCGGCGATCGCTGGCGGCAGCGTATGGGAATGGGTGGATCAGGGCATGCCCTTCAAGGCGGAGCGTACCGACCCTTACGGCTATGAGGAGCGCGTGTTCACCTCGCCTCATGGTGGCTTCGAGATGAACGGCAACCAAGGCACCGACGGACTGCTCTATGCCGACCGCACGCCGCTGCCCAACTACTACGAGCTGCAACATAACTATGCGCAGGCAGCCATCACCGACACGACGTTCACCGGCACCCTGCATGTACGCAACCGCTACGACTTCATCAACCTCAAGGATCACGTCACCTTCCACTGGGCACTCACGCAGGACCGCGACACCCTGGCCACGGGAGCATTCTCGCCCGACTGTCCGCCGCACGAGACCGTCGCCTATCCGCTCTCGCTGCCCACACCGCGGCCCGGCACGCTGGCGCTGTTGCAGTTCGACATCCAGAACCGCGAGGGGCTGACACTGCTCCGCCAGTCGCTGAAGCTGCAAGACGCGCCGGTGACAGTCGCCAATAGCCAGTTGTCCTTAGACGCGCTACTACAGCAAGGACCGCTCGTGCGCGTGGGTCGCAAGGTGACGCTGGCCGAGAACATCCGCGTGAAGAACACACGCATTGAGCGCTACCTGCAGCCGTTGGACAATCCCTACGTCAAGGCGCTGGTCACACAGAAGGGAAACACCGTGAACTATGTGCTCACGCCCGACACCGCCAAGCGCTTCCTCTCCGAGGTCGGCGTGGCTTATCTGCTCGACAAAGCCATCGACCGCGTGCAGTGGATCGGCCGCGGCCCCTACCCAACCTACCCCGGTCGCAAGCAAGGCGGACGCTACGGCATCTGGGCCTTGCAGCAGGGCGACCTCTATTTCGAGGGTAACCACATGGACGTGGAGGCTTGTTGGCTGAGCGACAAAGACGGACGTGGTGTGCTCATCACGGGGCACGGTCTCAACGTCAACTTTGAGCAGACCGACCGTGGTCTCGTCGTCACCGTCAATGCCGCCGTGGCCGGCGAGGGCCCGAAGTTTGCCGTCACCGCCTTCCCCGTTTGGGGCAATAAGGCCGGCCAGCTAAAAGGGTCGTTCGAGATACAGCCGACCGAGGCAGGCACGACGCTGCGTCCCTTTGCCAACCCGTCCGTCGTGCCGGCTCCCTTCCATCCGTTCTACACGCAGTACGACACCTATCTGATGCGGTATAAGGATATAGTGGAGGCACCTACAATGTAAAGGACACGGCATCAGCGTTCTAATGGGGTGAAGCCTATCGTTCCCGAGGGTCACACCCAACGCTCCCATGGGGTAAGAACCATGGAATCATATATGGTAACCTAATAGAAAAAGGTCATTCGCTGCGTAGCTTATCTTTGTTTGCTACGTAGTGAATGACCTTTTTCCTTATAGGGAAATCGAAGACGAAATATAGAGAGAGCTGTCCGCCGAGCACATTATTGACTGATTGTTGTGTACTGATTTTGGTTGACAGTTTTGTTTGTTATTCCTAACTTAGTTTACACTTCTTTCTTCTTATTCCTAGACAGGTTGCCAATAGAGGGGC
>ONHQ01000036.1 GCA_900317685.1 uncultured Prevotella sp. | reverse complement strand
GATGACGAATACTTCAAATTACTATTGTTAGGCATGAAGGACGAGACTGTCAACACAGAATAGCTTGTGTGCCTACCAACGAGAAAAGCGGAAGAACCCCTTTTCCTCCCTACTCCATCAGCATTTGACGTTAATCCCGACAACCCACAGCTCCTGACTTCACACGTTGAAAAACGGAAGCAAGCACTCGGCTTCAAAACACAAGCAAGGTATTGCAATCGTTTGCGCATTCTTTTCCCTCATTTGTGCAAAGCAACCTCCGTAACTTCTCTCTTTTTTCGTAATTTTGAACCTAAATAGATAAACAAAATAAAAACCTAAAGCTCTATGAACTTAATATTTAGCATAGACTACAAGACCGTCTTCGGAGAAGAGCTGGTCTTGAACATTGTGAAGGATGGGGCCGTTGCGCAATACCATCTGGGCACCACCGACGGTGCACGATGGACATGCCAACTGACCATCCCCGATACCAACCAAGTGTTGGAATACTATTACAGTGTGGATGTCATCGGCAGTGAGCACCGCCATGAGTGGACTACCATACATCACAAAGTGGAACTCAATGCCTCCAAGGGCAAGAGCTACACGATGTATGACCACTGGTCCGACATCCCTGAGGACGCTTACCTCTACAGCTCAGCTTTCACGGACTGCCTCTGCCCTCATACGCTGCATACGCTTCCCGCTTCATCATTCAGCAAGACCGTACGTCTGATCGTGCGTGCTCCCCAGCTGCGCTCCTCTGAGCGGCTTGCCATCATCGGCAGCAACAAGGCCTTAGGTGCCTGGGACTCTACCAAAGCCGTGGAGATGACCGAGCACAACATCAACGAGTGGGTCGTGGACCTCAATGCCGACGACTTCCCCGAGGGCGAGATGGAGTTTAAGTTCGCCGCTCTCGACAGCAAGAAAGACGTCACGCCACTGTGGGAGTGCAGTAACAACCGCACCATCGACTTGCCGGAGTTGAAAGACGGTGAGGTCGTGGTCTATGATCTTGACGAGGCTTATATGCCCATCTACAACACCAAGATCGCCGGCACGCTCGTGCCTGTGTTCTCCTTGCGCTCCAAGACAAGCTTCGGCGTAGGAGACTTCGGTGACCTGAAGAAGATGATCGACTATATCGACACGACCGGCCAGCGTGTGCTGCAGATCCTGCCTATCAACGACAGCACGATCACCCACACTTGGACCGACTCCTACCCCTATAGTTGCATCAGTGTGTTTGCATTGCATCCGATGTATGTCGACCTCACGCAACTGCCACAGCTGAAAGACGCCAAGGAGCGCGACCGCTTCGAGAAACTGCGCGTAGAGCTCAACGCCCTGAAGCAGATCGACTACGAGCGTGTCAACAACGCCAAACTCGAATATCTCCATCTACTCTTCGTCCAGGAAGGCAAGCAGATGATGAGTTCCAAGAAATTCCACGAGTTCTTCCACGAGACCGAGCAGTGGCTGGTGCCTTACGCCCAGTATGCTACGTTGCGCGACAAGTATGGCACCGCCGACTTCTCGCAGTGGCCCGACCACAACACATGGAACGAGGCCGACCGCAAGGAGCTCTCCAACGGCCACAGCAAGCTATATAAAGAGGTGGAGTTCTGGTATTTCGTTCAGTATATCCTCAACACTCAGCTCGACGAGGCCCACGCCTACGCCCGCAAGCATCATGTCATCCTCAAGGGCGACATCCCTATCGGCGTGAACCGCTATGGCTGCGACGTGTGGATGGAGCCACGCTACTTCAACCTCAACGGACAGGCCGGTGCGCCGCCCGATGACTTCTCTGTCAACGGTCAGAACTGGGGCTTCCCGACCTACAACTGGGACGAGATGCTCAAAGACGGTTGTCAGTGGTGGGTGCGTCGCTTCCAGAACATGGCGAAGTTCTTCGATGCCTACCGCATCGACCACGTACTCGGTTTCTTCCGCATTTGGGAGATACCTATCAACTCGGTACACGGTCTGCTCGGCCAGTTCGCTCCCGCACTTGGCATGACCGCCGACGAGATCCGCGGCTATGGTCTCAACTTCCAGGAGGAGCGCTTCACCGATCCGTTCATCACAGACTGGACTCTGGAGCGTATGTTCCATGAGAAAGCCAACGATGTGAAGGCTAAATATCTCGACCGCCTTGACGACGAGCGCTACAAGATGAAACCGGAGTACGACACCCAGCGCAAGGTGGAGAAAGCCTTCGCCGGTGTCACCGACCAGGACGAGCTCAACATTCGCGATGGTCTCTATGCCATGATCAGCGATGTGCTCTTCGTCCGCGACACCAAGGAGGCCAATAAGTTCCATCCGCGCGTGTCCGCACAGTTCAGCTTCATCTACGAGAGTCTCTACGACAACGACAAGGGAGCCTTCAACCGTCTGTACAACGACTATTTCTATCGCCGCAACAACCAGTTCTGGTATCGCGAGGCCATGAAGAAGTTGCCGCGTCTGGTCGAAGCCACACGTATGCTCGTCTGTGCCGAGGACCTTGGCATGGTGCCCGACTGTGTGCCATGGGTCATCAACGAGCTGCGCATCCTCTCATTGGAGATCCAGTCCATGCCGAAAGACCCGCACGTACGCTTCGGCCACCTCTCCCGCAATCCCTATCGCTCGGTCTGCACGTTCTCCTCTCACGACATGCCGACTCTGCGCCAGTGGTGGGACGAGAACTACGAGCGCACACAGGACTATTACAACAATATGCTCTACCGTGGTGGTGCTGCTCCGCATCCACTGCCGGGCTGGTTGGCCCGCGATATCGTCTCGCGTCAGCTCACCTCTCCTTCTATGCTCTGCATCCTGAGCATTCAGGACTGGCTGGCCATCGACGACAAGCTGCGCCTGCCCGACGCCAACGCCGAGCGCATCAACATCCCGGCTAATCCGAAGCACTACTGGCGCTACCGCATGCACCTCAACATCGAGGACCTCATGGCTAACAACAACTTCATGTCCAACGTCAAGGAGCTTGTCAACCAAAGCGGACGCACCAACACTTTCGGGGAAAGGTAAGGAAAGCCCACCCCTGGCCCCTAAAGCCCACCCCTAGCCCCTCCCAAGGGAAGCCCACCCCTAGCCCCTCCCGAGGGAAGCCCACCCCTAGCCCCTCCCGAGGGAGGGGAAGGCTAACGCGATAACAAGGGGGCTATAGAGACTATAGAAGCTATAGAAGCTATAGAAACTAAAGAGGCTATAGAGGCTATAGAGGCTATAGAATCTATAAAGGCTATAGAGTCTATGATAGCCTCTATAGCCCCATCAAACGAACATTATTAACCAAACGATATGAACAAGATAGCAAGCATCATCTCCATGGCACTGCTCATGCCGTTGGCCGCTTTGGCACAGACGGTGAAGTCGCCAGACGGTAACGTCAGCCTCACCTTCTCGCTCACGGGCAACGGTGTACCCACCTACGAGATGTCCTATAAAAACAAGGCTGTCGTCAAGCCTTCTCACCTCGGCCTGGAACTCGCCAAGGACAAGCACGCCAGCAAGGGCATGCGCGAGACCAGTCTCATGGACGGCTTCACCGAGACAAGCAGCAAGACTTCGAGCTTCGACGAGACGTGGACACCCGTATGGGGACAGTACGCCAAAATCCGTAACCACTACAACGAGATGGCCGTGAACTTGACGCAACCTGCCACCAAGCGCAAGATGACCATTCGCTTCCGTGTATATAATATAGGTATGGGCCTGCGCTACGAGTTCCCACAGCAAGACTCTCTGGTCTACTTCGTCATCAAGGACGAGCACACCCAGTTTGCCATGACTGGCGACCATACCGCCTGGTGGCTGCCCGGCGACTACGACACGCAAGAGCAGGAGACACAGGAGAGCAAGCTCAGTGAGATTCGCGCGCGCTTCCACGATGCCGTGAACTGGAACAACTCCTCCGTGGCTGTCTTCTCGCCCACCGGCGTACAGACAGCCCTGCAGATGAAGACCAAGGACGGACTGTATATCAACATCCACGAGGCTGCCTGCATTGACTATGCCACCATGCACCTCAACCTCGATGACAAGAACATGGTCTTCGAGAGTTGGCTGACACCCGATGCCACAGGCATGAAAGGCTATATGCAGACGCCTTGCAATACGCCTTGGCGCACCGTGGCCGTGAGCGACGATGCCCGCGACATGCTCTCTGAGGCCAACAACCTTATCTATAACCTCAACGAGCCCTGCAAGATCGAGGATACATCCTGGATTCATCCTACCAAATACTGCGGTGTGTGGTGGGAGATGATCGTCGGCAAGAACTCATGGAACTACACCGATGAGTATCCCTCCATCAAGCTCGACAGCATCGACTGGAGCAAGGCTAAGCCCAACGGCCGCCATGGTGCCAACAACGCCGAGGTGCGCAAATACATCGACTTCGCCGCCGCCAACGGCCTGTCCGAGGTGCTCGTCGAGGGCTGGAACGTCGGATGGGAAGACTGGGCCAACCACTGGAAGGACTACGTCTTCGACTTCGTCACACCTTATCCCGACTTCGATATCAAGGTGCTCAACGACTATGCTCACTCCAAGGGGGTGAAGCTGATGATGCACAACGAGACCTCTTCGAGCGTGGTCAACTACGAGCGTCACCTGGAAGCCGCTTATAACTTGATGAACAAATACGGCTACGACGCTGTGAAGAGCGGCTACGTGGGCGACATCATCCCCCGCGGCGACCATCACTTCTCGCAGCCGATGAACAACCACTATCTCTACTGCGTCACCGAGGCTGCCAAGCACCATATCATGGTCAACGCTCACGAGGCTACCCGTCCTACCGGCATCGCCCGTACATGGCCCAACCTCGTCGGCAATGAGAGTGCACGCGGTACAGAGTACGAGGCTTTCGGCGGCAGCTATCCCAACCATACCGTTATCCTGCCCTTTACGCGTCTGCAAGGCGGTCCGATGGACTACACCCCGGGCATCCTTGAGACACAGCTGAAGACTTGGAGCGACAACCCAAGCTATGTTCACACCACGCTCGTGGGCCAGCTCGCCCTCTACCTCGTCATGTGGGGTCCGCTGCAGATGGCTGCTGACCTGCCCGAGAACTATGCCAAGTACAACGATGCCTTCCAGTTCATCAAGGATGTCGCCATCGACTGGTCCGACAGTAAGTACATCGAGGCCGAGCCTGCCCGTTACATCACCGTAGCACGCAAGGCCAAGGGCACCGACAACTGGTTCCTCGGTGGCAAGTGCGACGAGCACGGACACCAGAGCACCGTGAAACTCGACTTCCTCGACAAGGGCCGCAAGTACGAGGCTACAATCTACGCCGACGCTAAGAACGCCAGCTACGACAAGAACCCGAAGGCTTACGTCATCACTAAGCGTACGGTGAAGAAGGGCGACACCCTGAAGTTCACCGAGGCTCCCGGCGGTGGCTTCGCTGTCAGTCTGAAGGCAAAGTAAAAGAGCCCACCCCCTACCCCCTCCCAAAGGAGGGGGAAAGAGCGGCTCGGTAGCCCTTCTGTTTTTCCTTCACTTCCTACATTACCTATAAGCAACACACTATGAACTTTCGACAACTATCCATCACTGTAATTACAATGTTGGCAACAAATATGTCTGCCTGGGCGCAAGATGTCTTTCGCGAGATGTCTTACAGTCCCAAGCAGACTGTTTTTTTTCTCAATAGTCCCAAGCGTCCCACGCTTTCGTTGTGGAGCGATGGCCTCGGCGGTAAGCCCCTGCGTACGGTGAAGATGCGCGCCGATGGCAAGAACCGCTGGACGGCCACCGTCAAAGGCGACCTGAAAGGGCAGTTCTATACCTTTAACATCGGGCTCGGCGACACGCCGGGTGTCTTTGCCAAGGCCGTTGGTGTCAACGGCCAGCGTGGGGCCATCATCGACCTCCAGCAGACCGACCCCGATGGCTGGGCCAACGACCATCGCCTCACCACTCATTCGCCGGCAGACCTCGTCATCTATGAGATGCACCACCGCGACTTCTCGATCGCCAGCCACGCTGCCCATCCGGGCAAATTCCTGGCACTGTCAGAGCCCTGGGCAGTGGAATACCTGAAGAGCCTCGGCGTCAACGCCGTGCATATCCTGCCGTCGTTTGATTTCGCCTCTGTCGATGAGACCAAGCTCGACAAGCCACAGTACAACTGGGGCTACGACCCACTGAACTACAACGTGCCGGAGGGCAGTTACTCCACCGACCCCTACACACCCGCCACACGCATCCGTGAGTTCAAGCAAATGGTACAGGCATTGCACAAGGCAGGCATCCGCGTCATCCTCGACGTGGTCTACAACCACACCTTCGACTTGCAGAACAGCAACTTCCAGCGCACCTATCCCAACTACTTCTACCGCTTCACCAAGGACGGCAAGCCCAGCAACGGATCAGGCTGCGGCAACGAGACGGCCTCGGAGAAGCCCCTCATGCGCGAGTTCATGCTCGAAAGCGTGAAGTACTGGGCAGAGGAGTATCATATCGACGGTTTCCGCTTCGACCTCATGGGCGTGCACGACATCGCGACGATGAACGCCATCCGCAAGGAGCTCAGCGCCCTCGACCCGAACATCTTCATCTATGGTGAGGGGTGGAGTGCCGGCAGCTGCGCACTGCCCAACGACCAGCTGGCCATGAAGGCCAACATGAAACAGTTGCCGGGCATCGCCGCCTTCTGCGACGACCTGCGCGACGCTGTACGTGGGCCGTTCAGCGACGACCACAAGCCCGCGTTCTTAGCCGGACTGCCGGGCAGTGAGGAGAGCATCAAGGCGGGCATCGCCGGAATGATTGCTCACCCGCAAGTCGACTACTCCAAGGTCAACTACAGCAAAGAGCCGTGGGCTACCGAGCCGACACAGATGATTGCCTACGTGAGTTGTCACGACGACATGTGCCTCGTCGACCGACTGAAGGCGTCCATCCCGAACATTACGTCATCAGAGTTGCAAGCCCTCGACAAGCTCGCCCAGACCATCGTGTTCACCTCCCAGGGCGTGCCCTTCATACTCAGCGGCGAGGAGATGCTGCGCGACAAGAAGGGTGTACACAACAGCTTCAACTCGCCTGACAGCATCAACGCCCTCGACTGGGGCAACCTGCAGCGTTATCCCGCCGTCACCGACTACTACCGCCGCCTCATCGCCCTGCGCCGCCATCACCCGGCCTTCCGCCTCGGCTCAGCCGACGCCGTGCGTGAGCACCTGGAGTTCCTGCCGTCGCAGCCCGCCTTAGTAGCCTTCCATCTCAAGGATCTTGCAGGCATCGACACGTGGAACAACATCTATGTGATCTTCAACGGCAACCGTGAGGCACGCACCGTCGCGCTGCCCGAGGGCAACACTTATACCGTGGTATGCGAGAAGGGACAGATCGACGAGACCGGTCTCCGCAAAATCTATGGTGGAGGCAATGTGAAGGTCAGTGGACAGAGTGCGATGATAATAGTAAGATAATATCAAAGATATGAAGAAATCAATCATGACTTTAGGACTGGGACTGATGATGGCTACGGCCAGTGCCGCCACCACTATCAGCCGCATCGACCCCACAGACTGGTATGTGGGGATGAAAGACCCGAGCCTGCAGCTCATGGTCTATGGTAAGGATGTGAAAAACGTCAAGCAGGTCACCACCGACTACGCCGGCGTGAAGGTGGACTCCATCGTCCGCCTCGACTCGCCTAACTATCTGCTCGTCTACCTGAACCTGCAAGGGGCTAAGGCCGGACAGATGACACTCAACTTCGACGGCAAGAAGGTGCGCTATACGCTCAAGGACCGCACCATGCGTGGCGAGGACCACAAGGGCTTCTCCAATGCCGACGTGCTCTACCTGCTCATGCCCGACCGCTTCGCCAACGGCAACCCGAAGAACGATGTCGTCAAGGGAATGCGCGACCAGGCCTGCGACCGCACCAAGCCAAGCCTGCGCCACGGCGGTGACCTCGCCGGCATTGAGCAGCACCTCGACTACTTCACCGACCTTGGCGTTACTGCCCTGTGGTTCACACCGATCTTGGAAAACAACTGGCCCAACGACAACGGCGTGAACAGCTCGTACCACGGATACGCCACCACCGATTACTATAAAGTGGATCCGCGCTTCGGTACAAACGCTGAATATAAGAAGCTCATCGACGAATGCCACAAGCGTGGACTGAAGGTGGTGATGGATATGATCTTCAACCATTGCAGCGACTACCATCCCTGGAACCTCGACCCACCGACGAAGGACTGGTTCAATAATCCCAACTACGGCCTTCAGACAAGCTATAAGCTCACCCCCGTCCTCGACCCCTACGCTTCGAAGCAAGATATGAAGGAAACCGTTGACGGATGGTTTGTCAAGTCCATGCCCGACCTCAACCAGCGCAATCCCCATCTCATGCGCTACCTCATCCAGAACAGTGAGTGGTGGATAGAGACTGCGGGCATCGACGGTATCCGCATGGACACCTATCCTTATGCCGACCGAAAGGCCATGGCAGAGTGGATGAAAGTGCTCGACACTGAGTATCCCAACTTCAACACCGTGGGCGAGACATGGGTCACCGAGCCCGCCTACACCGCCGCCTGGCAGAAGGACTCCAAGCTCAGCACGATGAACAGCTATCTGAAAACCGTTATGGACTTCAGTTTCTTCGACAAGCTCAATCAGGCCAAGCACGAGGAGACCGACGACTGGTGGAAGGGACTCAACCGCATCTATAACAGTCTCTGCTATGACTATCTCTATAACGACCCGTCGCATGTGCTGGCCTTCATCGAGAACCACGACACCGACCGCTTCTTAGGCAACACCAAGGACTCCACCATGCTCAAGCAAGCCTTGGCCCTGCTGCTCACCATCAACCGCATCCCACAGCTCTACTACGGCACTGAGGTGCTGATGAACGGCACCAAGGAGGTCACCGACGGCAACGTGCGCAAGGACTTCCCTGGTGGTTTTGCCGGCGACACGCACAACTGCTTCACCGCCGAAGGCCGCACCAAGGCAGAGAACGCCATGTTCCAGTGGGAAAGCAAACTACTGCACTGGCGTCAGGGCAACGAGGTGATCAGCAAAGGCAAGCAGACACAGTTCATCCCTTGGAAAGGCGTATATGTCATTGCCCGCCAATACGAGGGCCGTACCGTGCTGACCATCCTCAACGGCAAGCGCTCGGCAGCCACACTGCCCGTAGCCCGCTATGCTGAGGTCATCGGCAAAGCCACCACTGCAACCGATGTCATTTCCGGACGCAAAATCGACCTCACACACGACATCACATTACAGCCGCGGGAAGCTCTCGTGGTAGAATACTGATCACAAAGGAAAAATATCGACCTGTACGAATGGGAACAAGTCCAACAGCTATCACATCGTGTGACGGTCGCCACAATAAGGTGTGGCGGCCGTCATAATAAGATATGGCGGTCGTCATGCCTTTTACTAAAATATCTACATAATAGCCTTTTGACCACTATAAATTCACGCTACAGAAGAAGGTGACGAGCATCGGGACGCTCACCTCCAGGCAAAGGCCATGGAAGATGGCGATGGGCATATAGCGCTTGTTACCCGTACTGCTCAGGATGGAAGGCAGGCATACGTCCATGGAGGAGATGCCCGCCACGCTGATAGCTGCCCATCCACTGCCTCTGTGAGCAACGAAACGACAACCGAGCAGCGACACCATCTCGCGTACGATATTGGCCAGCAGGGCGATTGTGGCGAGCTGGTTGGCAGCAGCAGAACCGGCGATACCGCCCTTGACCTGACTGATGAGCACCGACGAGAGTGAGTAATAGCCAAAACCACTGCCCACAGCTAAGAAGTCGCTCAGCGAATGGCCACTGAACAACAGCACCGCCGTGGCGGAAAACAGCAACGTACCCACAATGGTAAACACAGGCAGCAACAGCATCTCCCAACGGAATCCGGCAAAAAGCCGGTCGAGATGCTCCATCGAGCCAATGCCCATACCTACCTGCACGATGAGCAACTCCAAGAGGAGCATCGGCAACTGTGGGTTGAGCAACCAATGAGGCATGGCACCCGTCATGCCTACAAGAATGCCGGCAAACAGCGAAACGAACAGAAGAAGATTGCCTTTCATGCCTCGCCCTCCGTTTTTTTCTGCATGAGATGATTGAAAAGACGGGCAGCACCAAAGCTTCCGGCCATGCCCAACAATGCCACTACAACAGCCTCCAGACCATAGAAGCCGATATTGTGCATCAAAGAGTCGTTAGAGCCCAAGCTCAGTCCGAAGACAAAAAGCAGGGCACAGATGGTATAATGAGCACTTGTCTCCACTTGACGGATATGTGGTACACGGCGTAGCGCAAAGCCCAGCACGACACCAATGAGTAAGACGATAAGTATCCTGAACATTCTTTTCCTTTATTGGTTACGGTTTGCAAAGGTATAAAATTAGCATCAATATACAAAAGGAAAAGAAAGTCTTTCAACATAAAAACTGCATATTCATAGTTCTTATTGACCTGCATCAAGCGTTTTACAATCATTATTATGATGTTGTGACACGGGACGCGTCACCAAGACTTTGCGATGTTATGGTTTTATGACGCGGGACGCGTCACCTCCTACTTCCTCTCCCCTTGGCGGTAATCACTCCCCTCTCCTTGGGAGAGGGGTTTGGGGGTGAGGCTGTTGGAGAGGGGTTTGGGGGTGAGGCTGTTTGGGGGTGAGGCTTCTACGCATTGACACTGTTCTCCCTGAGCAGTTGCAGCAGTTCATCCTTTGATAGTTTGGCACTAAGATCGCCGCCCTCAAGGAGCGCGTCGGCGAGAGACTTCTTGCTCTGATGGAGTTGGATGATCTTCTCCTCGATGGTTCCCTCAGCGATGAGACGGTAGACCGTGACAGGATTCTGCTGTCCGATGCGGTAGGCACGGTCAGAGGCTTGCTCCTCGATAGCCGGGTTCCACCACGGATCGAGATGGATAACATAGTCGGCAGCGGTGAGGTTCAGTCCCAGTCCGCCCGCTTTCAGACTGATGAGGAAGAGCGGCATGTCGCCCGTCTGGAACTCACGAACCAGTTTGTCGCGCTCTTTGGCCGGCGTGGCGCCGTCGAGATAGAGATATTCGATGCCACGCTTGTCGAGAGCCTTACGGATGAGTGCCAGATGAGACGTGAACTGACTGAAGACCAGCGCACGGTGGTGGTTGTCATGGAGCGAGTCGACCATCTCCAGGAATACAGCCTCCTTGGACGACGGGATGCGCAGTTTCTTGTCGATGAGCTGGGCGTTGCAGGCCGCCTGACGCAGTCGGGTGAGCTCAGTGAGCGTTTGCAGTGGTGTGGCCTCCCCGTCCGCAAGGTTGATAAGTGCCTTCTGCCGGATGTTGTCGTAGAGCGCCCACTCCTCGGGCGAGAGCTGCACCTTGCGTGTGACCTCCGTCTTCTCGGGCAGCTCGTTGAGCACGTCGTTTTTTGTGCGTCGCAGGATAAACGGCGAGATGACGCGCCGCAGCACACGTTGCGTGCCTTTGTCGTGAAGCTTCTCGATGGGTGTGATAAAACGGTCGGAGAACTGCTGGAATGAGCCAAGCAGGTTGGGATTGGCAAACTGCATGAGGTTCCAGATCTCACTGAGGTTGTTCTGCACGGGCGTACCGGTGAGCAGGATGCGGAAGGTGCCTTTCAGTTTCATAGCCGCCTTCGACATCTTCGTGTCACGGTTCTTGATGGTGTGAGCCTCATCGAGCACGATGGTGTTCCACTCCCGTTCACAGAGACTCTTCTCTTCGTTGATGAGCAGGCCGTAGGTGGTGATGACCACGTCGAAGGCGGCTGCCTCCTTGATCATGTCACTGCGGTTGTCGCCGGCCTGATTGAGGATTTTCACGTTCAGTCCCGGTGCAAAGCGGCCGAGCTCGTCGCGCCAGTTGAGGATGAGCGAGGTGGGCACCACCACAAGGGCTGCACCCTCCTTGGCACGGCTGAGCAGCACGGTGATGGTCTGGAGCGTCTTGCCCAGTCCCATGTCATCGGCGAGCAGCGCGCCCGCGCCCCAGTAGGCCAGTCGTGACATCCACACATAGCCCTCCTTCTGATAGTCGCGCAATTCCGCATTGATGTTTCGTGGCACGCGCACCTTCAGGTTGCCCGACTCCTCGACACGCTGGATGAAGTCGCGATAGTGCTGGTCAGCCTCAAGGTCAATGCCAGCCGCTTCCATGTCTTCGAGGGCCGGCGCGTTGTAGGTGGCGATGCGCAGATGTCCGCGTTGCTGCTGGCTCATCTTGTCGAGCGTGGCCAGCTGTTTGCGCAGTTGTTCGCTGACAGCCACATACTCGTTGTCGCCGAGTTGGATGAAGTTGCCCTTGGCCTGCCGCACCTTGTCCATCAGTTCCGCTATCTTCATCTTCTCTCCGTCACCGATCTCTATGTTGCCGGAGATGTCGAACCAGCTTGCCATGGAGTTCACGGCAAGATGCATGGCACCCGGCACGAGTTTGCCACGCTTGACGGTGAAGCGAGCGCCTTCCGGCCACTCCACGATGCCATCGTCGGGATGCTCGCGCAGCGTGTCGAGAAGGCTGAGACACTCTTCGATGGACAGCGCCCAGTGATCACCCTCCTGCTCGTCCGCAAAGGGCTTCAACAACAGAGATGCCTTCTTGAGGTTCTCACCCTCGGCCTTCATGTCGCGGTGTGTCTGTAGGCTCTCGCCATGATAGATGGTGGAGACCATCTCCATGCCTTCCATAGGCCGCATATAGGGCGGACACTTCGTAAACGGACGGACGAGCAGTTGTAGGTTGATCTCGTCCTCACTGGGCTGCAGGCGGAAGATGATGCGGCTGTCGGGCTCCACCGTCTTGATGTTGGTGTTTTTCAGCAGATCGCCCATGACCACCATATTGTGCGAGAAAGCTTCGAGCACCTTCGTGAGTTTGTCCTTAGCCTCGGGCGGGAAGGTGCCGATGGAATTAAGCAACTTCAGGCTCAGCTGTTGCTTGCCGGTGATCTTCACGACCTTGAGCAGTTGTGGTGTCTCCTCGTAGACAGCATATCCGGAGCTGTCCATATCCTTCAGGATAATATTGCTCTTGACGGTATATCCACGCTTGTCGTGTGTCACCGACAGCTGTAGTTTTTCCTTAACAATGTCGATGCGGCTCGACGGGTCTTTATCGTCAAAGACGAAAGGATGGCCGGCAAGCGCGTTGATGACAGCACCTCCTTCGAGTTCATACGACGTATTGCCATACCAGCCCGAGTTATATTCCACCACCAACGAGGCCACGGCACGGTCCTGCTGCGTATAGGGCAGGTCACCGCCATCGCGGAACTTAGCCATTGCGATGTTGCGGCCCGACGACCAGGTGACGCCGTCGCGGCTTTTCTGCAACCGTGGCTGCACGTAGAGACAGTTGCGGTTGAGGAGATAGCTGATGCGCTCCGTACTCACGTTGGCCTTCTTTCCAGCGCCCTTGTCCTGCCCCGTCTCTCCTTCGAGCAATTGGTTGAGCACTCTCTCCCAGGGCGCGACCTCCTTGATGTAAGGCAGCGAGGGATGCATACCGGTTGCCTTCTTCAAAGCAACCACATCGCCCATGAGAAAGTCAAAGTCAGCGCTCATCTCCAGTTTGAGCAGATTCAGACCTCTCTCTAATTGTTTTTGAACATACGCGTCGATCTGCGCACACAGTTCCTTGTTTTTCACGACATGGAAATGCTTCAGGGCAAAATAGTAAAGTGCATTCTCCAAAGGCCCGTTGGCGGCATCCGTTACGATGAAGTTGTCCAATGCATCCAGCCCAAGCTTAGCCGTCAGAATGATTTGCTCAGCGGCGAGATAGCTGAAATTGATCTCTTTGCTTCGCAGAATCGTCTCGGTTTTCTTCATGGCAGCAGCAGACTTGTCGAGGTAGAGCGCTACGGCGTAATAGAAGTTAGCCAGAGGATTCTCGGGCAGGAAATGTGCGCGTGTGCCTCTGACGAGCCGTTGAAAGATCGAAACCGCCAAGCTATAGTCTTTCGCTTGAACAGCTTCTATCATTTGCAGCACGTAAACAGACTCACTGGATCCAACGGCCGAGTGGAGTGCCGCTTTCAGATTGCCGTCACGCAGAAAGTGAAGATAGAGATTGACAAAAGCGTCGCGCTCCACATTTTTCTCGGTAAGCACTTTTCCGGGAACGATCAGCGTATCCTGTATCAGCCCTTCGTTGACTGGCAGCAAATAGAGGATGCGCACCTTGCGGAGATAGAACAGAAAGTCCTTGAGCTTCTCACTTGTTTCCTTGAAATACGGCGCATTTTCCGGCATGTCGGCCAAGCGGTCGATGAACTTATAGAAGAATGTTCCCCACATCGTGTTCATAGCATTGCGCTCAGTCATAAAGACTGGCGCGGACCACTTCGGCCATCCTACCTTGAAAGCCTGGTCTTCAAACGGCTGATCATGGAGAAAGGCATAGAACGACTCGGTGAAGTCTTTCCTCGTACTCATGTCTTCACCGTTCTGAATACGCCAACCACCACGGTCTTCGATCGCGCCGAGCCACCGTTTAAAGAATCTCTGCGGTATGTTTTTCAGCACTTCTATCCATGCCTCCGGCTTGAGATAATACCGCTCCACATTGTTTTTGTTCGCTCCGATGCTCTCTATGACCTTGCCCTCGTAGCGTGCCAGAAAGCTCTGCGAACTCTTCAGACGGGTGTGGAGCACGGTAGAGCCCCACTCTATAATGTCGTTTTTTGAGAAAGGACGGACGTTACAGGCCATCATTTGCAGGATGGCGTCGTCGATGTATTCAGTGTCTTCTGTTGCCATGGATATGTTTTCGGGATAATGCTATGATTGAAATACTTACGTGCAAAAATACAAATAATCAGTCAGTATCGTAAATCTATGGCTGAGTTTTTTGTCTGCAAGGCTGTATTTTCGCTGACAAGCATCGATATTATTAGGTATTTGCGCACAATAATTTAGATGTATTGGCAATTCTATCACCTGACTTCGTCAATGCGTCACCCTGAATCGAGAATAAGTTTATTAGAAAATAGTCATGTACAGTCTTTAGCTCCCCATGGAGCTATGGTGCTGAGGTGATGGGGCAGCCTTACGAGCAAGCTCGCCGGCTGCCCCATCACCTCAGCACCACCCCCTACGGGGGATAAAGCCTGTACATGACGAAAATCGCTGTCGCGTAAAATTGCGCTGGGCGCATAAAATAATCAGCACCGCCTAAATCTGCTCACTAGCATTTTAGAAAGCCCTGATGACACCGTCGTGGTAATAATAACGCTCTATCTGTGCCTTGGGCCATGTACCGAAGTTCACCAGAATGGCTATTGGAAACAAAGTGCCGCGAAGATAACCAAACGTCTGAAACTGCTCTTTGTCCGTGATAGCCTTGATGGACTTGCACTCTATGATGACATTGCCACGGGGCATCATCACGACCATATCCATCTTGATGTAGCTTTCGAGTTGTTCTCCATCGAAAAACGGATTATATTTGAACTCTTTCCTTGCATCAAACTTTTCTTTGACCAATTTCCTGCCCAAAGCCTCCTGATAGACATATTCCGGCATTCCGGGTCCTAATTGTCTGTGGACATATTGCATACAGCCAATAATGCCATAAACATATTGAATGAGGGACTGGCGAAGGTCTGGATCGAGGGGAGAACGAGAAATAGACAAATCATTCATGGACTGTGGTTATCTTATACGTTTTACTTACAAACGACTATTCGGCCGCTTTATTTTATGCGCTGTGCGCAATTTTACGCGATAGCGATTTTCGTCATGTACAGGCTTTGACCCCCATAAGGGGGTGAGTCTCAACCAGCGGGATAGCCGTCGAGCTTGCTCGTAAGGCTATCCCACTGGTTGAGACTCAGAGCTCCTAAGGGAGCGTAAGCCTGTACATGATTTTCCTTTTCCATCTGGAAATGGCAAGACAATATGAGCCATGGACAAAGACATTGACCGTTTGCAAGGCTGTATTTTCGCTGGCAACCATCCATATTATTAGGTATTTATGAACATTTATTGCGTTATTTCGACAATACTATCATTCTTTTTCCTTACCTTTGCAATGTATTAGTCAAATCATTGTAGGAACGTAGGTTACAACTATCTTGTCAATGCACATTGACCCAACTGCCAATATATAATCACTATCTATAATCACAAGCAATGCAAAAGCAGACAATTCATTATCTACTTCTGTTCGTCACCTTGCTGTCGCTTGCGCTCCCGTCGTTTGCCGGGCCGGCGCAGGGCCACAAGCTAATTGTGAGCGTGACAGACGCCTCGAACAGGGAGCCGATCGTCATGGGCTCTGTGCAGCTGCAGCCCCTCGGCTCCAATGCCGTGACCGACATGGACGGCAAGGCCACGATCACCAACGTGCCCGACGGCATCTACCAGCTGGTGGTGAGCTACGTGGGCTATGTCACCTCCACGACACAGGTCAAGGTCACCAAAGACATCGACTTGCGCATACAACTGCGCATCAGCGACCTCTCGCTCAAAGAGGTTGTCGTCACCGCTAAGCAAAGTGCCACGGGTACGACAAGTCAGATCGGGCGCCAGGCCATCGACCACCTGCAGGCTTCCTCTTTGGCTGACGTCATGCAGCTGTTGCCCGGACAGATCATCAAGAACACCGATCTCACCAGTCAGTCCAACCTGCAGCTGCGCACACTCGTGAACAACAACACGAGTGCCTTCGGCTCAAGCATCATCGTCGACGGCATGCCGATGAGCAACAACGGCGCCATGACACAGGGACCGTTCAGCGCCACGGCATTCACCGGAACAGATCTCAGACAGATCGGAGCCGACGACATCGACAATGTCGAGGTGGTTCGTGGCATTCCCTCTGCCGAATATGGCGACCTCTCCTCCGGCCTCGTCATCGTACACTCCAAGGCTGGCGTCACACCATGGCAGGTAAAGGCGAAAGTCAATCCCGAGCTACAGAACTACTCGCTCAGCAAGGGCACCTCACTCGGGCGCGCCGGCATCCTCAACATGAGCGTCGACTATGCCAAAGCGTGGAGCGATCCACGTCTGCGCACACGGTCCTATCACCGTTGGAACGGCAACATGGCGTGGAGCTACAACGTCTCCAAGACCTGGCATATCGACACACGTGTGAGAATAGCTCAGACACGCGACTGGAGCGGCAACGACCCCGATGCACGCCAAGACGGCTCGGAGACGAAAAACGACTATCTCTCACTCGGCTTCACCCACAACGGCAAGATACGCCTCGACCGCCTCTTCTCACGCAACCTAAGCTACACCCTCGGCGTGAGCTATGCCTGGCAGGACAACCGCAACACGGCTTTCGTCACCGTGCCCGGCGGACTGTTGCCGATCATCACGACTATGGAGACCGGTTATCACCCCGTCAGCTGGGCCACACAGAGCTATCTTGCCACCAGCAAGACGGAAGGACGACCCGGAAACATTTTCGCCAAGATTGCCGACGACTTCTATTTCCACTGGGGCAAGACACGGCAGACTTTCAAAGTCGGTGCCGAGTACCACTACGACTGGAACGACGGACGCGGCTACTACAACCTTGACGAGAGCCATCCGCTGCGCCCGAACTCCAACGGACGTCCGCGCGCCTATTCCGACATCCCCGGCCTGCACCAGCTCGCCGCCTTTGTCGAGGACCACTTCGTGTGGTCGCCCAACCGTGTCAACCACCTGCGGGCTCAGGTCGGTCTGCGCTTCACGGCACAACAGCCTTTCTCCAATCTCAGCACCACAGCACTCAGCCCACGCGTCAACCTCTCGTTCGACGTGACGAAATGGCTGGCGCTCCGTGCAGGCATCGGACTCAACAGCAAGACACCGGGACTGAGCTATCTCTATCCCGACAAGAAATATGATGACCGCGTGGCCATCAACTACATGCCGCAGGGAGCCGACGCTGCCGTGCAGCAACTCCTTGTCTATCACACGCAAGTGTATGACGTGAAGCGAAGCACGGATCTGAAAAACGCCACAACGACAAAGATCGAGGCCGGCGTGGACGTGAGACTGCCTTGGGGCGGCAAGATGAGCGTACTGGCTTATCACGACAAGACACCCAACGGCTTCGGTGCCGCTACGGAGTACTTCACCTATGCCTCTAATGTCTATGACGCTTCTCACGGCCTCATCATCACGCCGGGGGCCGCCACCACCGTGGACTACGCCAATCCTGCACGCACCGACATCGTGTATATGACCACGGGAAAGATCGGTAATACCAATACCACAATTAATAAAGGACTGGAGTTTGACTTCGACCTCGGCACGATCCGGGCCATCAACACGAGCTTCTACTACAGTGGCGCACTCTCTGAGACCAAGACCTACAGCACGGATCTCAACACCGCCAACGTCAAGACGGCACTGCTGCCCTCCTCTTACTCGGCATACGGACTGACACCTTTCAAAGTGGTCTATCCCTCCGGCTTGGACTATGACCTCTACCGTCAGTATGTGAGCACCGTGCGCATCGTGACGAATATTCCGTCGCTGAAGATGGTGGCGTCGCTCGCCGGACAAGCCATCTGGCAGACCTATCGCTGGAGCTACATGGCCAACAAGCAGGCCATCGGGCTGATCGACACCAAGCTCGGATACCACGCTATCACCGCCGACATGCAGAACGGCTATCTCGACTACGCCGGCAACTACTACGCCACACTGCCCGCCGGCACGCAGGGCATTGCCGTCGCTGACCTCGCACTCGACTATAAGGACAACGTGCCCACAAAGAGCAAACCGACATGGAACCTCTCGGCACGTCTCACCAAGCAACTTGGCAACATCGGCGGACTATCGCTCTATGTCAACAACGTCATCTTCTACGAACCCTACAAAGTAGCCAGCAACAACTCCGGTACGCTCATGCAGCGCAACACCAACAACTTCAGCTATGGTGTGGAGCTCTATTTCAACTTATAATCAACAGATACCCTATACCATATTATATATATAAGCAGATGAACAACAAGAAACATACAGGTCTGTGGACGCTGTTGCTGCTGTGTCTGACCCTCATGGTCAGCTGCGTCGACTATAGCGACACGACCCAGGCCATCAACGTGGACATACGCGTGGAGCAGCCCACCGATGCCACCGCACAGCTCTCCCTTGGCGGTCACACCGTGACGCTGACACGTGAAGGTGGCGGTGAGACAACCGCCGTGACCGACGCTAATGGCATCGCGCACTTCACGGGACTCATCCCCGACGTCTACACCATCTCGGTGTCGTGGCCGATCTCTGCCAGTGAGTATCGCGAGGTTACCGGTGACAACGAGGTCAACGACGGTGCCATCGTGGCCGGCAGCAGCCATTCCCAACTGCTCACGACAGACACAAAAGCCTCACCGCTGCCCCTTGCCACACAGTTCACCATCACCCGTTCGCTCGTCATCTCGAAGGTATTCTATGCCGGCATGAAGGACGTGAACAAGAAGAACTATCTCGCTGCGCAGTATATCGAACTCTACAACCAGGGCGACGAGGCTGTGGACATCGCGGGCATGTATCTCGGTCTTGTCGAGTCCAATGCCTCGCCGGCCTATACCCTCACGCAGATTGCCTCGGTCTTTCAGGACTCTGTGGTCGTGCTCAAGCAGCTCTTCCGCATTCCTGCCACGACGCCTCACTTAGTTGAGCCCGGCCAGTCGGTGGTCATCACCAACAGTGCCATTGACCACACGGCCAACGTCGGCACGACATTCAGCCTCATCGACGCTGACTATGAGGCAAAGGACGCACAGGGCAAGACACTCAACAACCCGTCGACACCGGCACTCGAACTGGTCTACACGGCCTTCAGCGCCATCTCGAAGATGAACATCGGGCAGGGTGGTCCCACCGGCGTGGTGCTCTTCCACAGCACTGCCGCCGTGAGCTCCTGGCAGAAAGTCTACAACTATGGCAAGACTTCGGGCAGCCAGTGGCTCGCCGCCGGTATATCACAAATACTCGACGGCGTGGACATTCTGAAATATAAGAACACGGGGGCCATCGACATGGCCACCAAGCGCCTCCTGCCCGCCATCGATGCCGGAGCCACTTACATCCACTCTGCCAGCGGCTACAACGGCGAGACCGTCTACCGCAAGAAATCCACACGCAAGGGAGCTAAGGGACAGTATATCCTACAGGATACCAACAACTCCACCAACGACTTTGCGGTTTCATCCACTCTAACGCCACGCAACTATGAATATTGATCATAAGACGCTCACCCTTGGACTTCTGGCCTCTGCCACGATGTTCCTCCCTACGACTCTTCAGGCTCAGACGATTGATGAGTCTGCTTACCGTCTCGCCGACGCTGCCTCGCTCTGGTCCACCACTACCAATGCGGCTGGTCTCACCCTCGACGACCGCGTCGACCGCGGTGTCGCCATGATGGAGGCAGGGCACGAGAGCAACGACTTCCACCGCGTGCAGGAAGGCAACCAGGACAATGGACTCCGCTTCTTCACCGAGCGCTATCAGCATCTGGGACGCTATCTCTATGGCTACGGGAAGTTCGACTTCGACATGGGACGTACGAAGAACCGCCGGTGGAGCGATGTGCGCTGTACCTACAACAGCAACCCGTTTATCTCAGGCAGTGAGGTGAGTGGCAGCTACGACCGTCAGGACATCAGCCTCACGGCGGCGGTGGGCACCACGGCCTTCGGCCCTTGGCGCTTCGGACTGCGCCTCGACTATCAGCTCGGCGACCTGAGCCGTCTGCGCGACCCACGGTCGAGAAGCGAGATGCTCGACTATCGCCTCGCGCCGTCGTTGACCTACTCCATCGGCCACTCTACATTGGGCTTGGAAGGACACTACCGCCGCTACAAGGAGAAGATTCCCGACATCACCACCGTGCAGACTGATCCCAACCTGAAATACTACACGATGACGGGTATGGAAAACGCCAACGGTGTCGTCGGTGGCTACAACGGCTACATGCGCGAGTACGTCGACCATGAGTTTGGCTTCCGCCTCTCCTGTGCCTGGCAGTCGCCCTCTTGGTCTTCACTCACCGAGGCCGGCATCGACCGCGGCAGTGAGGGCGTCTATGGTACCTATAAATACCAACCCGGACATTACCATTCCTATCGCTATGCCATAGCCAACAAGACGACATGGCGCACGCCGCGGTGGCTCCACGTCGTCCACGCCCGTCTGCAATACGAGGAGGGCTATGCCGACGAATACCGCCAGCATCTGACGATCACCACAGACTCTACGACAGGTTACAACACCTATAGCTATGTCAACCAGATGACCTACAACAAGCGCTACCGCGTGCGTCTGCTCGACGCCGCGCTTGGCTACCGTCTCAACAGTGCGTCGGTTCACGGTATCAACGGATACATCGGCGTGGACGGCACCCTGCGCTCGGTCCACAACGAGTATCATCTGCCCGCCTCGTCCTTTGCCCACCACTATGCCGACTACGGGCTCTCTGCCGGTCATGGTTTCTTTGCCAACCGTTTCTGGGTGGACGCTGCCTTCCGTCTGCGCCAGGTCTTTGACAACCGTCTCAACCTCGCCGACGTCTCCGCGCCCTATGCTGAGCAGGTGTGGACAGCTGACTACGACGACTATTACACGGTCAACTCATGGAGAGCAAGCCTCGCCCTGACCTATCAGCAGCCCATCACCGTCAAAGGCCGCACCTCGATGTGGTTCATCCGGCTCGACGGTGGCTATCTCCATGCCGCCAACAGCCAGCACAACAGCAGGGCAAGTCTGGCCATCGGACTGAGATTTTAAATGTTCATGCTAACAATTCAATTACATCCAATGAGAAAACTCTTTCTTTCTCTTCTCCTGACGCTAGCCTATGCTGCCGGCGCATGGTCACAGACCGTGACAGAGACTTACCGCATCAAACAGATGCGATGCGAGGACTGTGCACATAAGGTGATGGTCGCAGTCACACAAGATCCCGGCGTCAGCGACATCAACTTCAACCTCGAAAGGCGCACGGCCACAATCACCTACGACAAGTCTAAGACCTGTCTCGACTCACTCAAGAGCCGCCTTGCCCACACCCGCTATCGTCTCACGGCCTACGATCCGCACGAGGTGATCCGTCGCGGCATTGGCTTCCACCTCGCTGAGCTCTCCGACGAAGGCAAGGCGCAGCAGATCAGCGAGGCACTCTACCGCATCCAGGGCGTCGACAGTGTGGTGCCACACGTCGACAAGCAGTGGGTGTTTGTACGCTACGATGCCAACCGCACGGAAAAGCAGGCGGTACGCGACTGCCTCACCACGCTAGGCTACACGCCGGTGAACCACTACACCTCGGCTGAAATCAGCTATGCTCTGCTCCGTCTGCTTGCCACTCAAGCCACCGGACAGACCGCAGAAGCCGCTCTTCTCATCGATGGAGTGGACGACGCTTGGGTCAACAAAGCCACCCACACGCTCGCCATCACCTATGTCAACAAGAATACCAGTGAGGCAAAGATCAAAGAAGAACTGAAAGAGGCGGGGATAAAAGTAGAGTAAAAACAGCCTCACCCCCAGCCCCTCTACAGCCTCACCCCCAACCCCTCTCCCAAGGAGAAGGGGAGTGATTACTTCCAAGGGGTGAGAGCAATACGAAGGGAGACGGGGGGCGTCCTAACCACCATGATGGGAAGCTGACAAAGGAGGTGACGCGTCCCGCGTCACAGGTTCATACAATCTCCACAAGGGCCTCTACGACGCGAGACGCGTCGCCTCCTACTTACTTTATCAAAACATGTGGTTAAAAGCCAGTGATGGTAGTTTTTGGTAAACGCACCGCTACGCGGAATAAAGAATATAAACGAATATAACGAATATATATTCTCGATATTCGGTTATATTCTTGATGCCATCGAAGATGGCACGTTAAAAGAAAAAGAGAAGGCTGGTTAGTGCTCTCGGGGATGCGCCAGCCCTTTGCGTTCTTTGCGGCTTTGCGATAGATAACTTCTACATGCACGAACACTTCCCCAACAAAACTCCCTTGGAAAAGTGACAGTGAATGACAAAAACTCCCTTGAAAAAGTGACAGAACAGCGAAAAACTCCCTTGAAAAAGTGACGTTATTACGAAAAACTCCTTTAAAAAATAGGAAGCAGCAACAATAATTACCTCATTATCACGTTGTTTCTGTTATATGGATACACTCAAGCGAAAGATAGAGACGACCCTTGTGGCATGGAAAGAAAAGGACGGTCACAAGCCACTGGTCATTAAAGGTTGCCGCCAATGCGGGAAGACCTTCACCGTTATGCACTTTGCCGAAGCTCATTATTCCCATGTTGTCTATGTCAACTTCATGGAGAATGATGACTTTCAACTTGCCTTCAAACAATCGAAAAAAATCGATGATATCACGATGAACCTCTCTGCTATGATACCTTCAGCCAGGTTCAATCCCAAAGATACCTGTATCATTCTGGACGAGATACAGGAGTGTCCTGATGCGCGATCGGCTTTGAAGTTCTTCAAGCTCGATGGTAGATATGATGTCATCGCTACCGGCTCTCTCCTCGGGGTGAAGGGCTACGGCACACATGGGAGCAAGGCTTCTATCCCCGTGGGGTATGAACAGAATGAGGAGATGTACCCGCTCGACTTCGAGGAGTTTCTTTGGGCGATGGGAATAGATGATGACATCATCAGCTACATCACTTCCTGCAAAGACGAGGTGAAGCCTGTCAACGACGCGATCCACCAGCGTCTGTCGCAACTTGTACGACAATATATCATCGTAGGTGGTATGCCCGAGGCGGTAGCGAATTTCGTACAGAACAGAAACATGGGCGAAGTGTTGCAGATACAGCGTGACATCATTGGAGGTTACAAGGAGGATATGCTGAAATATGCTCCTGAGACCGACAAGCCACGCATCAGACAATGCTTTGAGTCCATACCACGACAATTGGCAAAAGAGAATAAGAAATTCCAGTATTCCGTCGTACAGAAAGGCGGAAAGGCATCACAGTTCTTGGGTAGCCTGCAATGGATAGAGGATGCGGGTATCATCTGCCGGTGCTATAACCTGCACATCACAGAACTTCCCCTTGACGGCAATGCCGACGAAACGACTTTTAAAGTGTACATGGCCGATACCGGACTTTTCGTTTCTATGCTCGAAGACGGCACGCAAGCCGACATTTTGCAAGGCAATCTATACGGTTACAAAGGTGCCATCTATGAGAATGTGATTGCGGACATGTTGCACAAAACGGGTCGCAAGCTCTATTATTTCCGAAAAGACAGTGGATTGGAGGTTGATTTTGTGATTAGGTACAACGGAGAATGCGTTCTCCTGGAGGTAAAGGCCAAGGACGGGAATACCAAGAGCACACGTACCATCCTATCCCATCCCGAGAAATATCATGTTCATCATGCCATCAAGCTCGGCAATTATAACGTTGGCCTCAAGGACGGGATCCTCACGCTGCCGTTGTATATGGGCTTTCTCTTGAAATGAAACAGGGTCGGCAAATGCCGGCCCTTTTGTTTAAAGCAATTTGTATTACCTGATGACAATCTTCTTACCGCTCCGGATGTAGACACCCGGGCGAGAGGGATTCGCTTTCAGACGTATGCCGGAAAGCGTGTAGTATCCTTCATGAGCCTCAGACGTCTGCCGATTGAGACTGATGATAGCGGTAGGAGTTGACTTCACCTTTGTAATGGTCTTGGTGAAAGCACCGTCAACATAGTATCCCCGGTTGTGGAAAGACAGATTGTCCGTCTGATGGCCATTTCCATCATTGAATATAATACCAGCTGATCCCGTGCTTTCTGTCTCAGAAGGCATGTCTGTCATCTGGTTGGCAGAGAAAGTGTATTTGTAGACAGGAACTCCAGCAGAAGTCTCACCCACCTTTGTCATCTGCGCTCCCGGCCAAGCACCTACGATGGCGGTATTGGCAGTACTGAAAGCGTAGATGTACGATTTAGTACTGCTTTCCAGGAATACACAGTTCTCGTCGGCACTCTCCAATTCCGGCTCAAACGAGTTGTCATTACCCGGACGATTATCCGTTACCGATGCAGTCCCGTCACTTACCCTATAATACACATCGGAAGTAACGTCTTTGATATCGGCTGTAAGCTTGTCAGCGTCGCTGGCACCCGCTTTCGTCGTAAGAATGAAATTAATCGACGACACTCCTTCCGGAGCAGTGTAAACATACCATCCGGTCGTATATGCAGGCATTTCCTTCATGGTTGCCCACGACCCATTAGGTTCTACGACATTATTGCTGGCATCGGTATACCATACATATATGTAAGGCGCAGTGGATGACTGTACAAAAACGCTGACAGCTGCATTGGGATCACGCTTAGTAAACGTTACAGAGCCTGTTTTTTCCTTGCCCTCACTGTTTGCAGCGCCCCATGACAGGGTAATGTCCGTGCCGTAGTCGACGCCTGCGCCGATGGTTACCGTAGAAGTCGTATTGGCAGAAACCGTTGTCTTCTCACCGTCGCCGACCTGATACCAATAAGAAGTGGTATTGGCGTTTGGTGTCAGCGTAACGTCCTTTGTATCAGTGGTGAACACTCCTCCCTCAGGAGAGACCGTCATCCCCGCGTCATTGGACGGAGCCCCATAGAGTACTGCTATACCCGAAGCGTCGGTGGTTCCGCTGATCGTAGTCGTTGTGATCGTCCATGTGTTGCCCGAAACGCGGTCAGTATACGTTCCCGGAGTGGCGTATCCGCCACCATTGGCGATAGAGACGCTTCCTGCTCCGGCAAAGTTGACGACAATGGCACCACCCTCCTTACGGGTTATCGACGCTACGGAGCCGTTGGCAGTATAATAGTCAGCCTTACCGTCCATGGCATTATGGAAGAGATTTACCTCTGCCACCGGTTTTGCTGTAAAGTGCGTCGACCCCTTCTGTGGGACCTGTGCTGACGGACCGTCGGTAGTACTGTTGTCATCCGGACGCGAGAAGTAAAGAGCCGGTATATCGTTATGGCTCGCCGCCACGGCATAGGCTCTGTCGACGACCTGCTGTGAGACGCCGTAAGAGGCATCACCGTTATTACAGTATGTGTCATGGCTCTCGCCCCAGTAGACGACTTTGTTGGTATTGTATGACATCGTATAGTTTCCATAGCCATAAGGAGTAGCCTGTCCATTCTTTGCCGAGCCCAGGACGTTGCTGGTTCCGTATGGGGTATCGGTAACGCTCATGTACTGCATATACTCCGGGATGAGCTTGGAGTCATCTCCGCCGGTGTTGTTCAGTATCTCCCCGTAATTGAACATATCCTTGTCTATGACCACCTTCCAGAAGTTATCGCCCTCAGAAGGCAGTCCGATATGCTTTGCAGCATCCCAGCGTATGCCATCAACGCCGACAGCCTTCAGGGCCTGGACGTATGTCTTGAACTTCTCCTGAACGCGTGGATCCTCCGTTTTCAGGTCCTTCATTCCTATTTCGCCGTGAACGACTTGGTTTCGGTCATTCCAGTTCGACACAGAGCCGGACGTATGGTACAGGTCGGTATTTTTCCAGTAGTCAGCCACCCAGTCCAGACTACCGTCGGTGTGGTTGGCGACAACATCGACGATGACCTTTATGCCCATGGCATGAGCGGCGTTGCAGAGCGCCTGCAGCTCCGCCTTTGTACCGATGGAGTTAGGACCTATTTCCGTATCACGCGGACGGTACAGGGTGTTCCATGCCGTAGAACCCGTATAGTTCGACTGTGCCGGCGATGTCTGCACAGCCGTGAAGCCGGCATCCTTGATACTTTGCAGCGATGCCTGTATGTCCGTGTACTTCCAGTCAAAGCAGTGGAGAATGGTTCCCTGCTGGATGGTTTCCATCTGGGCGAATGTAGCGCCCTGCCAAAAGAGCATGAGCGCAAAGAGAATACCGAGCCTTCTGAAAATCTTCTTCATTTCCGTTTTTTTATTATAGGTTTCTATTCGTTGTGCTTATCTTACGACAAACTTCTTGCCGTTGCAGACGTAGATGCCGCTGCGGAGCGTGTACTCGGCATCGTTGAGGCTGCCGACGACAGCTACACACTCGCCGCGAAGGTTGTAGATACGGCAGGAATGGGCAACGGTCTTGGTGACACCGCTGATGCCCGTAGCCGTTGACTTCACCTTCGTGATCTCCTTGGTAGAATTCAGCGGACTGGAGGCGGTATAGTAGCCGTGGTTGGTGAAGGTGCCGTCAGTGCCGTTATACTTATTGCCACCGTCGTGGGTGAAGATGATACCCGTGGGGATGGCGGTCAGCGTGCCGGTATAGGTCCACTTCCAGACCTTGGCACCCGACGGAAGCGTGCACTGCAGCGTCATGGCATCGCCCGGCCAAGTAGAGTTGGCGTTGTAGTTGTTACTACTGTCCCATACCCACACATACGGTGTCTCTGACCCACTGGTCTCGAAGAATACCGATATCTCGTCCTTGCTGTCGAGATAAGGCTCGCTGGCAGACGGGGTCGGATCCGGATTGGATGTGCTGCCCGGACGGTCAGAGGTGGCGGCAGCGCCATCGCCTTCTACTTTATAGTAGACATCGGAGGTCACGTCAGTGACATCAGCGGTGAGTTTCTCGCCTCCCGCACTCTTCTGCAGGATGAAGTTGAACTTATCCACCCCGGCAGGAGCTACATAGGAGTACCAGCCTGAGGTCGTGGCCGTCATGGCTTTCGTGCTGGCCCAGGCACCGTTGGGCTCCTGTGTCTTACCGTCGGCATCTGTGTACCATACATATATATAAGGAGCTGTGGCCGATTCCACCCATACGGTGATGACACTGTTGGGATCACGTTTGGTGAACGTCACCGTCTCGCTGTTCGTCTCTGTGCCTTCGTCTCCCTCACCGGTAGCACTCCATGTCACGGTCTTGGAATCACCGTAGTTCATGTCGCCGCCGATGGTAAACGTAGCGGAGGAACCGTTAATGGCTACCTTCTCGCCGTCGCCGATCTGGTACCAGCCACTCGTGGCATTGACGAGGTCGATGGTCACCGTCTGCGTGTCAGAGGTGAAGGATCCGCCGTTGGGTGTCACCGTTGCAGTAGGATGCGTGGTTTCGACAACATCGTTCCACGTCGTACCGGGGTCGGCAGCCAGTGCGCTGTTGTCGGCAGAAGCGGCGGTAGAGGTATAGAGGAACGGACCGTCCTCACCAATCTTACCCGGACCATCGAGGACGTAGACACGGGCGTTACCCTGGTTGGTAGGACATGACACCGTGAGGGTACCATTGGACACCGTCTGCACGTCGCCCGTGACACAGTCCTTATACGTGCCGTTGGGGATGCCGGTGAACGTAGCACCGCCGTCCATGCAGACGCAGACGAAGGAGTTCACGCCATTGGCATTATACGCCTTCTTCCACGCCCAGCCGCCTTTAGCAGCAGAGCAGCCGTCGGTGGTATACTGTCCCTTACGCAGTGCGGGCACAGCCTGACGGATGCGGTTTAGACGCTCCAAGTGCTTGGCCAACGGGTGGTTGAGGGTCTTGGCGACCTGACCCGTGGCGGTGAACACACCGAAGTCGGAAGCAGTGACCGTACCTTCAAGGTTCTGTCCGAAATATGCGCGGCCGGTATCAGAGAGCGGGCCGTTGGGTCCGTTGTCGATCTTCTTGCCGGCCTGGAATTCCACCTCCGAGCCATAATAAAGGCAGGGGATGCCACGGAAGAGGAACATCCACGTCAGGTTGTCGGCCCACTGGTTCGTACCACCGCTGAAACGAACCTGATCGTTGGGCTGAGGTCCGTAGTCGTGGGAGTCGACATAGACGACATTCCATGTAGCGTCGTTGTAGAGGTTGTCCTTCTTGACCAAGTTCATGACCGAACTGACATTGGAGAAATTGTAGTGTACGGGGAAGTCGATGACGTTGAAGCCACTGGCCTGACTGTAGTCGGGAGTGTGGTAGGCACCGTTGACCATCATTGCGTTGTTGCTGTTGGGTGTGCTGTTGGCGGCATCATTGAGGCACAATTGCATATTTCCCACCACTTGCGCATCAGTGCTTCCCGGCATGATGCTCTGCTTAGTCCACCATGTAGAATCATTGTTCCATTGAGATGCCACGCTCTCATCCGACTTCCAAGTATAGAAATAAGGTGAGAGGTTGGGTTGGTCGCGGTAGACGACATCGCTGTAGCGTGCACAGACCTCACCGAACATATAGAATGGTGAGCCTGCCTCCTGGCCACCGTAGAGGCTGCGTGCCGAGGCGTATTGCTTGCCGAGCTCCGTAAACTGCGGGATAAAGGCTTGGTTGAACGTCAGACGGGCAATGTGGCCTGAGGTGTCTATACGGAAGCCGTCGACGCCGAGCTTGATAAAGTCACCGTAGCATTTCACGAGATAGTCTGAGACAGCGGGGTTCTCGGTGTTCAGATCCACGCAGTCACCGGCAATCTGTGCCCACCAGCGGTTCGGCTCGTCCCAGTTGAACTCAGCATAGTGGTGCCAGTAGTTCTTGGTGTCGTGGTTCTGATTGTCGGTGTTCTTCATCATCGCCAGGCGACGCTGATACTGGTCTGCGGGCTTGAGGCCGTCGTAGTCGGCACCGAGGACGGAGGCGATAGGTGTCAGACACCCCGTGGAGCCTTGGGTGGTGAGCTTCTCACTGCGCTTGAACTCCGGGCAGAAATGGACCTCCCCGAAGTTACCGGTGTGGTTGAGGACAATGTCGAGGATGATCTTGATACCTTTCTTGTGCGCGGCATCGATGAGTTTCTTAAACATCACGTCGCCGGAGCTCTTGCCATCGCTGCTCTGATAGCGGCAGTCGACCTTAGAGAAGTCGGAGGCATGGTAGCCGTGATAGTCATACCCCGAGGCGTTCTGCACGACGGGGTTGATCCAGATAGCGGTGAAGCCAAGAGCTTTGATATAGTCGAGCCGGTCGATGAGTCCTTGGAAGTCACCACGCCAGCATGGGTCTTTGGTCGATATCTGACTCTCCTGGTTGTCCCAGCAGAGCACGTTGTTGCCTGGATCGCCATCGTAGAAACGAGTGGTGAGGACGAAGTAGATACTCTCGTCGCGGAAGTCTGTTCGGCCGCCTACAAAGCTGTCTGCCATCATGCCCTGACTGAAGAGCAGAGCGGAGAGCGCCAGTGTAGAGACCCTTCGTGTAAAGTGTTTCATGTGTGGTTTTTGTGATGACTATGTGTGATTGATTAATAAAAAAAGTATAGTAATGATTTCCTGACCACAAAGTTAAAGAAAAAGCGCAATTATTGATATAAGTCAATAGGATTATCATGTAAATTCTTATGCAAACGATTTCCATGGCGGAAAAACTGTTGCACAGTAGGAAGCGACGCGGGACAATATATCATCAGAGAATGATGCTATTTATCTTGCACAGAGACCACAGAGATTCAGAGAGGTATTCTCTCGCAAAGGCGCGCAGAGCGCAAAGGCTGCGCACGACAGAAGAGCTGTTCCACACATCGCCGTAGGCTCTTTGCGTTCTTTGCGACTTTGCGAGAGTTTTTCGTCCCTAGCAGCATATCACTCCCCTCTCCCTTGGAGAGGGGCACGGGGGTGAGGCTTCTGCGTTAAATAAAAAGAGATGGCAACAGACCAAGGGAAGAACTCCCCGGCTGTTGCCATCTCTTCAAGTTTGTATAGTATTCACTAATTTCTATCAGCTACATACTGTAAGTCTTATTCGACCCAAAGACTCTTCTGCTTTGGCAAAGAAGTTACTTCTAACTCTTCGTCTTCGCTCTCCCAATCGGAACTTGCAATAGGGTGGAACTGTTTAGCTCCTACATCGCGACCCGGTGAGTTGTATAAGAATCCTTGTTCTGTCACGACCTGCATGATCTCTAATTCAGGCTTTATATATATATTCATGATCTTTACTTGATAACAAATTTATGATTATTCTGAATATAGATGCCTTTAGGCAGACGACTGTAATCGCCGTCTTTGCTGACGAGCTGGCCATTAACAGTATAGATAGGGCCATGGTTGCTCTTTTCTGCACCTTCTACATTGTTGATGCCGGTAGTCGTACTGCCATGCTCTATCAGAGAGAAGACATATCTCTTTGCAGAGCTTGTGTTCTTAGAGAAATCAAAATAGCCTCTGAAAGATTTCATATGAGTACCTTCCTCATCAGAGAATGCGGGTACGAACTTGCCATAATTGCTGCCTGAAGCAGAATAGAAGAAGAGTGTCGGGTTGTTAGCATTAGCGTTGCGCAATGTTTGGAAGGCATACGATCCAATGAAAACGCCGTCAGTAGAAGTTCCTGCGTCACCTTTGGCAACGCTCGTTTCTGCATCTGCTACAAATCTTCCAGCTTTACTAAACTTCACGATATAAGGCATTCCTGCTGTAGTGGTGAAGTCATCAGACCCACTGATACTATGCTCAGTAAACTGCACTTCAGTATCTTTTCCAGACTCAACTTTAAGACTAGTGTAGTGTCCTGACGAGTTTTACCCAAATTTAGGATAGAGGCTCACGAGCTTAACCCTCGCGTCCTTGGTAGTGAAATGCCAATTGACTTTTT
>ONHQ01000024.1 GCA_900317685.1 uncultured Prevotella sp. | reverse complement strand
TGCGGGCGGCTATCTGTGGGAACTCACATCTGCACGCCATGTTCGTGCATGAATATGCAGAATTAGAACGCCAAAAATTCACTTGCGAAAGTTGAGTTAGATATAAAGCAGGAGGAGTAGAATCATATCCTTACATTGTAAATCAACAAACCTTTCCGAAAGAAGTAACAAAGATAGAAATTACTATTGATTATGCTAACCTTGATATAGTGAGAAATTTAAAAATCTATGTAGGTACAGATCCTACCATGAAGGGAAACATTTTTAGTCTTAATGAAAATGTACATAGATATGATTTTATGGATGCTTTTAAAACAGCTTTGAATAATAATAAAAGTGGTGTAGTAATTTGCAATATCCCTCACCTCAAAAAGGATAGCTATTACAGAATCCACTTTGTTATAGATGGCGACATAACCTCTAATAATTATATCCAAATCTCTAAGATAGTCTACTATACTTCATCCGTGCAGTCACCAGACTTCTCAGGGGGTACGGCCTTCCTTAACAACACTACTGTAAAACTCAGCTCTATTGACAAGGGTGCTAAGATCTACTACACTACTGATGGTACTGACCCCACAGACAAGAGCACAGAATACAAAACACCCTTCACACTGAACGCTACCACAACCGTGAAGGCGGTCTCTTATCTCAATGGCAAAAAGAGTAATGTCGCTTCGCAAACATTCAAGAAAGTGGAAGACAATGATCTGACATCTGTCGCTCAAGCACTTAAAGCAACTGACAATACACAGGTATATGTCAAGGCAGAAGTTACCAAGACGGACACATACGACAGCAGCAGTTCAACTCTCAACTACTACATCGCTGACAGCGAAAACGCAGCCAATAGTCTTGAAGTATTAAATGGGCGGTATCTACAAGATGCTGATATCACCAATGCTGACCAAATTGTACGTGGTGACGAAGTCATTGTTAAAGCGACAGTAAAAACCACTAATAAAGGTGCTAAAGTTCTGAAAGACGTACATCTGATAAGTATTAAGGAGTACCAAGACCAAGCTAAGGTAAGCTCAGCTGGATGGGCCACTTTTGTTAGCCGTCGTGCCGTGAACTTCCCTAAGGCCAGTGGTCTGAGCGCATACACGGTGAAGTACGATGCTACAGCCAACCAAGTGACCCTTTCTCCCGTTACTGCCATCCCCGGCAACACAGCAGTGGTTGTCAAGGCCAACGCTGGAACATATGATTTGCAACGTGGCGAAACGAGCACTACCGTTGAGAACAATGATCTCACCTTCAGCTGGGTAGATAAGAAGGTGACAGCGCCCTTCACTATCTATGTGCTTGCCAAGCAGGGCGACGGCTGTGGCTTTTATCCTGTGAAGGCCAATGAGACTCTTGCTCCCTTCAAAGGCTACCTCACAATCAACACTGCTTCTTCTTCCGCTGCCAAACCATTCTATGCCATCGGCGGCAACACCACTACCGGCATCAACAATGCCATGGTAGAGGCTGAGAACAAGGAAAGCGTGCGCTATAACCTCGCCGGACAACGCGTCAACAACAACTATAAAGGACTGGTCATCGTCAATGGCCACAAAGTCATCATCAAGTAAAACCCTTAAAACGTCATACCATGAAAGCAAATTATGTAAAGCCATCCTTGAAGATCAAAGAGATAGACACAGCAGAAAGCATGCTGGATGGAAGTAAAGGAAACAACAACTTCGTTCTAACAAACGAAAAATATACTGGTGGTATAGGCAATACAAATACTACAGAGGTGAGTAGTGGCAGTGCTCTCTCTAAGCAAGGCTCCTTCCTCGGCAACCAGTGGGACGACGAAGAGTAGCAGCTCGTTATCTCGCGTAGCGGAACGTTAACATCCCAAACAGCCTTTGACATTCTTTAGTTTGCCATTCGGGGGGTAGGGCTGCCACAGCGCGCCACCCCTACGCCAATACCTTATCGTCCGCAGAGCATTTTACTCCCCTCTCCCCTTGGAGAGGGGTTGGGGGTGAGGCTGTTTTCCTTACGACAGCGAGAGCATGCGCTGGATGGGCTTTACGGCCTCACGGGCGATGGCGGGATCTATCTCTACACTTGGCCAACCATACTTCAGGGCGTTGTAGATCTTTGCCAGCGTATTTTTCTTCATGTACTCGCACTCGTTGCATGAGCACCCTACTCCACCCTCGCTGACCTCCGGCGGTACGGGGATGAAAGACTGATTGGGACACGTGCGCTGCATCTCATGCAAGATACCGGCCTCTGTGGCCACGATAAACTCCTTTACCTCGGGATGGGCCTGCGCGTATTTCAGCATCGTGGCAGTGGAACCCTTCACGTCAGCAATAGCCAGCACGGGAGCCTTGCACTCCAAATGCGCCATCACCACGGCATGAGGATGCTCCTGCTTGAGCTTCACGATGCCGTCGACGGAGAACTTCTCATGGACATGGCAACCACCGTTCCACAAGAGCATGTGGCGCCCCGTGACGCTGTTGATATAGTTGCCTAAGTTGTAGTCAGGTCCAAAGATGATCTTCGCATCCTTAGGGAAGCTCGCCATCACCTTCTCGGCATTGCCCGAGGTGACCACGCAGTCTGTGAGCGCCTTGACAGCCGCCGTGGTGTTGACATAGCTCACCACCTGATAGCCCGGATGCTCCTCCTTGTATTTCTTCAGGTCAGCAGCATCACAGCTGTCGGCCAAAGAACAGCCCGCAGTGAGGTCAGGACAGAGCACCGTCTTGTCGGGAGAGAGCAGCTTACACGTCTCTGCCATGAAGTGCACACCACACATCACCATCATCTTCGCGTCAGTGTCGGCCGCCTTACGGGCCAAGGCCAGCGAGTCGCCGACGAAGTCAGCGATGTCCTGAATGTCGCCCACCGTATAGTAGTGCGCCAGGATGATCGCATCCTTCTCCTTGCACAGTTGTCTGATGGCCTTTTTCAAGTCCAGTCCCTCCGGTATCGGCTCATCGACATATCCCTTTTCCTTCCATTCCTTTTTGATCGTCTCCATGAGTATGCGTTCAGTTTTCGGTGTTATCCACCATTCATTATTATTCTATTAGTCTTTCTTCTATAAAAAAGAAAATAATAGTATGATGATGTAATGTGGAAAAGTTGATATGACGTGACTGAAATATTTGGAGATTAGGATATCAACATGAGATGCAGAGAGATCCACATCGGGGTTGAATATCTTCTCTTTGTTTATCAGTTGATTGTCTACTTATCCACAATTATCAACGACTGTGCAAAGATAATAAGTTTATATCTTTTTTCGGTGCAAAAGCGTGGAAAACTTTGTTTCATTGCTTGCAAAAGACTGTGGATATCCCCAGTCTGTGGCTTCTCGACGTGATCAAGTGGATAAGCATAGAGTTATACCGGCGTTTTTCCACAGTTATCCACACGGTTATCAACGGAATAATGTATAATGAGTAATGTATAATGGATAATGTATAGTGTATAATGAGTAATGTATAATGAGTAATGTATAATGGATAGTGTATAATGTATAATGAGTAATGTATAATGGATAGTGTAGAATGTATAATGAGTAATGTATAATGGATAGTGTATAATGAGTAATGGATAATGAGCAATGGATAATCCTAAAAGGGGGCTGACATAGCTATATAAACAATAATGGGCTCAACCCCCTACGGATTGAGCCCATCATCTGTCGTATGAATATTATTTCTCGTTCTTACTTTGTTCATCATCGCTTTCAACGAAAGCAGCCTCTTCAGCGGCAGCGATGATCTCCTCACGGGTTTTCTCCTTGGCACTGATGTCGCTCAAGTCGAATTCCTCCTCCTTGGCTTCTACCGAGTTGGCGGGTTTTTCGAGAGCACTGTCGTCTTCAGAAAACACATGCTCACGGAAAGAAGTCTCGTGCTTGGGCCCCATGTTGCGGGAAGCAGCTGTTGTCTTGACAAAAGCTTCAGCCTCACTGGTGCTGGGCACATCCAGAACTGGTTCCTCTTCCATCTTGGTGCGGCTGGCCTTGGCGGCGAAGACACTGTCGATGAACTGCGGTTCACGCTTGAGTTTATCGAGGGTGTCCTTGGCGGCTTTCTGCTGGCTCTCCTTCTTGGAGAAGCCCTTGCCCATGCATCCGTCAAGGCCTTCGAGCTTGATCACGCAGCAGAACGTAGGGTTGCCGTTGGCATCCTTGCTCTGTGTGGTCTGGCTGAAGTCCAGGTTGACCTTGTTTTTCTGACTCCACTCGATGAGTTTGCTTTTGAAGTTCACCTCCTTGTATGCCACCTTGTCGATGTTGATCATCTGCGAGAGGATACGTTTCTTGAGGAAAGTCATACAAGCGTCGTAGCCACGGTCGAGGTAGAGTGCACCGACGAGTGCCTCGAAAGCGTTGCCACCGAGATAGCTGTTGTGTGTGGCAGAGCGTCCGCTGGAGAGGATGAGATTGTTGATGCCCATCTCCATGGCCAGTTTGTTGAGTGTGTCGCGCTGCACGAGTTTCGATCGAGTGTTGGTGAGGAATCCCTCACGCTTACCGGGAAAATGACGATAGACGATGTCTCCTACCGCAGCGTCGAGGATGGCGTCGCCCAAGAACTCCAGTCGCTCGTTGTTGACGGGTTTGCCTTTTTTGTTTCGGTGCATGACACTCTTGTGCATCAGCGCTAATTTGTAATAGCTGATGTTGCGGGGATATACACCGATGATATGGTATAAAGAAGAATAAAGCTCCTTATCCTTTCGGAAGGGGAGCCTTATTCTATCTAAGATATGATTAAACATATACTTTCTTTGTTCAGCAATCTATTACTCAGCGTACTTCTTGACGATGACGCAAGCGTTGTGTCCGCCAAAGCCGAAGGTATTGGACAGGGCAGCGCGTACGGTACGTTTCTGAGCCTTGTTGAAAGTGAAGTTCATGTTGTAGTCCAGCTCCGGATCATCATCACCCTCGGCATGATTGATGGTCGGCGGGATGATATCGTTTTGAACGCTCAGTACACAGATCATACCTTCTACAGCACCAGCGGCACCGAGGAGGTGACCCGTCATGCTCTTGGTAGAGCTGATGTTGACCTTATAAGCCTGCTCACCAAAAAGATCCTTGATAGCTTTGGCCTCAGAGATGTCGCCTACGTGAGTGGAAGTACCGTGGACATTGATGTAGTCGATGTCTTTCACGCTCATGCCAGCGTCCTCGAGAGCAGCCTTCATGACGAGCTTAGCACCGAGGCCCTCGGGATGAGAGGCCGTGATGTGATAAGCGTCAGCGCTCATGCCCTCACCGGCAATCTCGGCATAGATCTTGGCACCACGAGCCTTAGCGTGCTCAAGAGTCTCCAGAATCAAGCAGCCCGAGCCCTCACCCATGACGAATCCGTCGCGGCTTGCGCTGAATGGGCGGCTTGCGCCCTGGGGATCGTCGTTGCGGGTGGACAGTGCTTTCATGGCGTTGAAACCACCGACACCGCAGTCGCATATGGCAGCCTCGGCACCTCCGGCCAGGATGACATCAGCCTTGCCCAGGCGCAGCAGGTTGAAAGCGTCAGCCAAAGCATGGCATGACGAAGCGCACGCACTGGTGGTCACATAGTTGGGACCATGGAAGCCAAAGTGAATGCTGATCTGTCCAGCTGCAATATCTGAAATCATCTTGGGGATGAAGAACGGGTTGAACATCGGTCCGCGATCCATGTGCTGGCCGTAGTACACTACCTCGTCCTGGAATGTCTTGATGCCTCCAATGCCGATACCGTAGACCACACCTACGCGGTTTTTGTCGACAGTCTCCAAATCCATGCCCGAGTCCTTGACAGCCTGAATGGCACTGATCATGGCCAGCTGCGTGCAGCGGTCCATCTTACGAGCCTCCTTGCGGTCGATGTAGTCATTGACATTGAGGTCCTTGACTTCACAAGCGAACTTCGTCTTGAAATTGGTTGTGTCAAATGATGTAATAGGTGCTGCACCGCTCTTGCCGGCAAGCAGGTTGCTCCACATCTCGTCGACGGAGTTACCTACTGGCGTGACGGCGCCTAAACCTGTTACAACTACTCTTTTCAATTCCATTGGATTATGTTTTTGATTAAAAGAGTTTAGCGTTTAATGTGTCTGAGTCAGTTGCCAACTGGCAGTCTGAAAGAAATGTAAATGGTGAACTACATTAAACGCTAAACGGAGAAACGCTTCAGACGTAATTACTTAGCGTTGTCCTCAATGTACTTGATGGCGTCGCCTACAGTCTGAATGGTCTCAGCCTTGTCGTCGGGAATAGAAATGCCGAACTCCTTCTCGAACTCCATGATGAGCTCTACGGTATCGAGAGAATCAGCGCCCAGATCGTTGGTGAAGCTTGCTTCTGGCTTTACTTCAGCCTCGTCAACACCCAGTTTGTCTACGATGATAGCCTTAACCTTTGATTCAATTTCTGACATAATTGTAACGTTTTAAATGATTAATTTTGTATTTTCACTATTAAACTGGGTGCAAAGGAACAAATTTTTTACCGATTACACAAATATTTTATCGATAAAATGCTATTTTCGTGCACATTAACCTATTATTTGTGCATAAAATATAGTTTTTTTCTTCTTCTTTTTCCTCCTTTTCGTTGTATATCTCAAAATTAGTTGGTAACTTTGCATGAACGCATCAATCAAATCTGAACAATATATGTCTTTTACTCAACAGTGCAACGAGATTTTCAACAAAGCCATTGATGATTATCATGTCATGGACAATGTGGATACGCCGATCAACAATCCTTATGAGCGCGAGTCCATTGACAACCGGCTTTATCTGAAGTGCTGGATAGATACTGTCCAGTGGCATTTGGAAGATATCATCCGTGATCCGCATATCGACCCCATCGAGGCATTGAGCATCAAGCGGCGTATTGACCGCTCCAATCAGGACCGTACGGACTTGGTGGAGCAGATCGACTCCTATTTCCGGCAGAAGTATTCCGATGTCACTCCGCTTCCCGATGCCCGACTCAACACCGAGAGTCCCGCCTGGGCCGTGGACCGCTTGAGCATCCTCGCACTGAAGATCTATCACATGCGGGAGCAGACTCAGCGGACTGATGCCACAGAGGAGCATAAAGCACGCTGCCAGGCTAAGCTTAACGTGCTCTTGGAGCAGCAGAAGGATCTCTCGCTGGCCATCGACCAATTGCTGGAGGACATCCAGGAAGGACGGAAATACATGAAGGTGTATCGCCAAATGAAGATGTACAACGATCCGAGTACTAATCCCGTTCTTTACGGCAAGAAGTAAGAAAAGGCTGAAAGAGAAGTGAGGATACCTTAGCCCTAAATCATATGAAAACCGAACATATACTGATCATCCGCTTTTCTGCCTTAGGCGACGTCGCCATGACGGTGCCTGTGGTTTATTCTCTGGCAAAGCAGTATCCCGATGTGCGCATCACCATGCTTTCCAAACCGTTCGCCCGCCCGCTGTTTGAGAACTTGGCACCGAACGTGGGATTCATGGAGGCGGACCTGGCCAATGAATATCATGGGCTGAAGGGACTCAACGCACTCTACCGCCGACTGACTGCCAAAAACTTCACGGCGATAGCTGATCTGCACAATGTCATCCGGTCGGATTACTTGCGTATGCGATTTAACTTCGACCGTTATCGTGTGGCGCACCTCGACAAGCACCGCTTACAGCGCCGTCAGCTGGTATCCTATAATAATAAGGTGTTGGAGCCCATTCCCTCCGCTTTTGACAATTATGCCAAGGTGTTTGAGCAGTTGGGCTATCCTGTACATTTAGAGTTTACTTCGCTGTTGACGCCTGAGCAGGCCGGATTGTCACAACTGCCGGAGGGCTATCACATCAAAAAGCCGTTTCAGCAGTGGATCGGCATCGCTCCTTTCGCTGCCCACCGCGGAAAAGCCTATTCATTGGCGCAGATGGAGAAAGTAGTGACAGAGCTGACGGGCCGTCATCCTTCCTGCCGCATCTTCCTCTTTGGCGGTGGCAACAATGAGAAACAGCAACTCGACGACTTTGTGAGCCGTCACAGCAACTGTGTGAACGCCTCGGCCGCGTTGGGTGGTATGATGAAGGAACTGGTGTTGATGAGCCATCTCGACGTGATGATCAGCATGGACAGTGCCAACATGCATCTGGCTTCGCTCGTCGCCACGCCTGTGGTGAGCGTATGGGGAGCCACGCATCCCTATGCCGGCTTTATGGGCTGGGGACAGAGTGAAGACAATGCCGTGCAGGTAGATTTGCCCTGCCGCCCCTGCTCCATCTATGGCAATAAGGTGTGCCGCCGAGGAGACTATGCTTGTCTGACGGGCATTGATCCCATGGATATTGTAGAAAAGGTAGACAACATCCTTAAGTGATAAAAAAAACTCATCCCCAATGCAGTCTCACCCCCAATGCAGCCTCACCCCCACCCCCTCTAAGCCTCACCCCCAACCCCTCTCCAAGGGGAGAGGGGAGTAAAATGCTCTGCGGGTGATAGGGGTGGTATTGATATAGGGGCGAGCCGTTCCCACGCTAATTGTGTCAGGGCGTTTGTTTATCTGGCATTTCACTCCCCTCTCCCCTTGGAGAGGGGTTGGGGGTGAGGCTGAGGGGTTGGGGGTGAGGCTCCTTTTATTTGCTTTTTCCTGTTACTATTTTTTTGATCTCGTTGAGTTTGTTAAGCGCTTCGACGGGTGTGAGGTTGTTGATGTCCAGTCCGAGGATCTCATCGCGCACTTGCGAAAGAACGGGATCGTCGAGCTGGAAGATATTGAGCTGTACGCCGTCTTTCTTATCCGCTATGTTTTCCATCTTAGGCTTTCCAGCCGCTCCCACTTCCGATCCTTCGGCCTCCAGCTGCTTCAAGACAGTGTTGGCACGCTTGACAATAGAGCGCGGCATACCGGCGATCTCAGCCACATGGATACCGAAAGAGTGCTCCGAACCACCGGGGACGAGCTTACGCAGGAAGATCACCTTACCGTCAACTTCCTTGACCGAGACGTTGTAGTTCTTGATTCTTGGGAAGTGCTTCTCCATCTCGTTGAGCTCATGATAGTGCGTGGCGAAGAGCGTACGGGCGTGGGCATGCTCGTTTTCGTGAAGATATTCCACGATGGCCCAGGCGATAGAGATGCCGTCGTAGGTGGACGTGCCGCGTCCAAGCTCGTCGAAGAGTACGAGAGAACGGGGTGACACATTGTTCAGAATATCAGCAGCCTCAGTCATCTCCACCATGAATGTGGACTCGCCCAACGAGAGATTGTCGCTGGCTCCTACACGTGTGAAGATCTTGTCCACGACACCTATTCTTGCGCTCTCCGCCGGAACAAAGCAGCCAATCTGCCCCATGAGCACGATCAGTGCCGTTTGGCGCAGCAAAGCAGACTTACCGGCCATGTTAGGACCCGTAATCATCATGATCTGCTGCTTCTCAGTGTCGAGATAGACATCGTTGGGCACATAGCGCTCACCGAGTGGCATCTGCGTCTCAATGACGGGATGGCGGCCCTGGTGAATGTCGAGCACGTCAGTGTCGTCCACGACGGGGCGCACATAGCAGTTGTCTTCCGACACCTTGGCAAAGGAGAGCAGGCAGTCGATATGCGCCAGAATGTTGGCATTGATCTGTATCTGCGGGATGAACTCCTGCATGGCTACGATGAGTTCAGAGAAGAGACGGGCCTCCAGCTCCAGTATTTTCTCATCGGCACCCAATATTTTTTCCTCGTATTCTTTCAGCTCAGGCGTGATATAGCGCTCAGCCTGCGCAAGGGTCTGCTTGCGTATCCATCCTTCGGGCACCTTGTCCTTAAAGGTGTTGCGCACTTCGAGATAATAGCCGAAGACATTGTTGAATCCAACCTTCAGCGAGGAGATGCCAGTCTTCTCCGTCTCGCGTTGCTGTATCTCCAGCAGGTAGTCTTTACCGCCGCGTGAGATATTTCTCAGCTCATCGAGCTGGGGGCTATATCCGTCAGCGATGACACCTCCCTTGCTGACGAGCTGTGGCGGATCGGGTGTGATTTCCTTTTCGATGCGGTCGCGCAGGCTTTCACAGAGGTTGAGCTGCTCGCCGAGTCGTCTGAGACAGTCGTTGTCGGCAGTCTGACAAGCCCCTTTGATAGGCTGCACGGCCATCAGCGCATTCTTCAACTGTACGACTTCACGCGGTGATACACGTCCCACGGCCACCTTGGAGATGATACGTTCCAGGTCGCCGACGCGATGGAGCTGCTCATCGATGAGCTGTCGGAAATCGGGATGCTTGAAGAAATACTCCACGATGTCGAGGCGCTCATTGATGCGCGACACCTCTTTCAGCGGGAACACCATCCAACGCCGCAGCATACGTCCACCCATTGGGGTGGTGGTACGGTCGATGACGTCGAGCAGCGACAGCCCGTCCTCCTGCATGGGCTGCAAGAGTTCGAGTGAGCGGATGGTGAACTTGTCGAGGCGCACATATTTCTCCTCTTCCAAGCGCTTCAAGGATGTGATGTGGTTGATGCTGGTATGCTGGGTGAGTTCCAGGTACTGCATGATCGCACCGGAGGCTACGATACCGGCCTTGAGATGCTCCACACCGAAGCCTTTCAGCGACTTGGTGCCGAAATGCTTCAATAGTTTCTGCCGGGCGTTTTGTTCTGTAAACACCCAGTCGTCCATTTCAAAGACACAGTATTTCGTACCGAAGAACTGCTCAAAGTCTTTCTTACGTGTGCGGTCATAGAGCACCTCCTTTGGCGAGAAGTTGCCCAAGAGCTTCTCGACGTAGTCGTAGGTGCCCTCACCGGTGAGAAACTCACCCGTGGAGATGTCGAGCAGGCTCAGTCCGCAGGCTGTTTTACCGAAGTGTACGGCGGCGAGGAAGTTGTTTTCTTTGTAGTTGAGCACGTTGTCGCTCATGGCGATGCCCGGCGTGACCAGTTCGGTGATGCCTCGCTTCACCATCTTGTCCATCTCGGAGAGCCCTTTCTTGCCTTTGATGGCGGCGCGTTTTTTCTTCGGGTCTTCGAGTTGGTCGCAGATAGCCACGCGTTTTCCGGCCCGGATGAGCTTCGGCAGATATGTGTCGAGGGCATGGTGCGGAAATCCGGCCATCGGTGTGTCACCGGTATTTCCGCCATTGTTGCGTTTGGTGAGTGTGATGCCGAGGATCTGCGAGGCCACGATGGCATCGTCGCCATAGGTCTCGTAGAAGTCACCACAACGGAAGAGCAACAAGGCATCGGGATGCTTGGCCTTGAGCGAGAAGAACTGCTTCATCATCGGCGTGAGCGCCGTATCTTTTGTAGACATATCTTTTTGTTACAGACTTAGCGAGCTTGCATGGGTCATGCAAGCTCATGAAAAACTACCCAATACCGTGGGCTTAGCGATAGTCAACCTTCACGACGACGACACGGATATGCTGGTCGCCGCTGTCGGTCTTCACTTTGGCGATATGCCAGTCGCCAGGGAAGAAGAGGAAGAAGTGCTGCGGATCGCTGTCGTAGAAGCGGGCACGCTGCAGGTCATAGGCATAGTGCACGACATCGGGGCGGTAGGGCACGTTGATAGTGCTGGTGTAGTGGTCGATGAGCCCGAAGCGCTCCGTGCCTTTCACGACATATTGGAAGTCGATATGATGGTGATGACTCTCAGACCGCTGGTGGCTGAGCTCCTGATTGACGTCGTCTTCCACGCTGGCGACAAGCGTAGAGCCGGGAATCGGCGTGCGTCCCTTGGGCAGTGCCAGCAAGTCGGTCTTTGCCAACCAGCTGAAGAGAGCCTTCCACTGCTCCGGATTTTTCTGGTATTGCGTATAGAACTCAGCGGCGTTGACCGTAGCGTGAGGACTTGCGGCCGTGAATCCCTCACGCCAGGCACCGCTGTTCATCCAGTCCTGTGCCTCTTTGACGAAGGCTTTGTCGGAATAGTATTTCGTGTAATAACCTTGAGCGTATGTGGCTGCTGTCAGCAGGCTGAACAGCACAAAGAGAAATATTTTTTTCATGTTGATAATGAATGGTTGATGTGTCTATATATAATAAGGTGTGCCTGGGTGTTGATGCCGCGGTCGCCTGGGTGTTGATGTTGCGGTCGCCTTATTATAATAAGGCGCACAGGACACTAACCTGAGGTACACACGGCAAAACATGAGGCAGAAACAGCAAGTAGAGCGGGTATCTGTCCCTTTGTCATGGCTTCTTCAGTCCTCTTTCATGGCTTCTTCAGTCCGCCCAGTCCGGCGAGCAGAGCGCGTGCGAGCGGGTTGTTGTCGAAGTTCTCTTCTTCTTTCTCCTCAGGCGCGCTGTCGAAGCTCTCGTCGATCTTTCTTGGATCTTTTTCCACGACCTTATAGGCAGAGCGTCCGTGAATGCGCGTGCGTGTGAAGCCAGCGTCCTGCAAGGCGAAGCCCACGTCCTGGTTGACGTGCTCACCCGGTGTCCAGTAGGGATATTCCTTCATCAGCCGGTCGATGATCGCGTCGATATATGTGGCTTTCACCTTCTTTCCCTTTGGTGGTGCGGCGTAGAGCATGGACACCATCTTCACGAGGTTGTCGGCTTCCTGGAAGGGAGAGTTCTGCACTGCCATAGCCTCACGCTCCTCGTCGGTCAGCGAGTAGTCCTCACCATTCTCCAGTTCCTCAGCGAGCTGAGCATAGAGCTGGTCATAGTCGATAGGCGTTTTGGTGTCAATGGCATGAGTGATCTCCACACAGACGAGATGTGCGGCACCGGCAGCATCTGTCATCGGATGGAGATTGCCTGTCGTGGCGATGAAGGCCGCATAGTTTTTTCGTGGTTCCCGCGTAGTGCCGTAAGGCCATCGCTGCACGGGTGTGCTGCGCGAGAAGAGATAGCGCACGGCGGGCAGCTGATCGGTGTTTTCCTGATAAAACTCATCGAGGGCCACGAGCAGATGGGTGGTGACGAGCTCATGCACATCAGCCATCTGCCGCACACGCACCTGATCGGTGTAGTAGCGTCTAAGGCTTGGCGGTAGGATGAGATTGCAGAATGACGTCTTGCCATAGCCGAATTGTCCGACGATGACGGGCACGATGACGTCGTTCTGCGCCACGGTCAGCCCCATCCAGCGTGCCACCATCTGCAGCATCCACTTGTGGAAGCGATGCGGCCAGTCTGGATTGGAGGTGATGATGCGCTGTGCCAGTTCCTCCACATAGTCGTTTCCGTCCCACGGTTCGAGGCTTTCCATCCAGCTCTTGGCGGGATTCCACTGCTCGATGATGGTAGAGTGGATGTATTGTTGCAGTTGCTCTTCAGAGAGATCCACGCCCTGGCTGTTGGCCATCAACAGCAGTGTGTTCTGCGCTTCTACTGACAGCGGCTTGTATTCGGCCATGTCGGTAGGGGCATAGAGCGTTTCTCCGGTCAGCACATTTCGTCTGAGCCGGCATTGGCTTTCAAGGTAGGTGAGTGCATCCATCGTCGTGATTCTATCTATAGTGCAAAGATACCAATATATTTCGAGAAAACAAAATATTAGCTATCTATGTGGGACAGAGCGTGAGACACTGCTGTCGCTGTGGACTCCCGGTACTTTGCAGGGCATAAAAAACAAATCCTCACCTCTCCCATTGGGAGGTGAGGATTTGTGCTAACCTAAATAACAATCTTAATTTTACCTTTAAGTGACTTAATAACCTAATGAAAACCTAAAAAAATAATCTTAAACCTAAAAACTAAAAACCTATATGAAACAATCTACTAACCTTAAACCTATTGAACAAAAAGTGTTCAGTCTACTTAGATTATCGTTCTCACGAACTTGTTTCCTTTCGACGATGCAAAGGTAGAAAGATTTTTATGTACGAACAACACTTTATGATGATTTTATGGGTAAAGTGTTCTTTTCTTGACCTATATCAAACATTTGTGTGCGCACACACAGAAATATTATAAAGGAAATATGCGTAGTGCATAAAAGAGGCGACGTATCTCTGCGATACGTCGCCTCTTTTGCATTCCTCCCATCGTGCGGTAGTCAGCGTTTCATTTAACAATCATACCGTTTCCAAACAATGGGGTATGAATTGGGATTTGAAGCAGGATCAGCGACCTACTTCTTTTCTTCTGTAGCAGTAGCTTTGGTATCTGCTGCACTTTCCGTCTCCTTATTAACGGCTTCCGTCTCTTTTTTGGCGGTATTCTTCTTGCTTGCGGTCTTTCGGGTAGCGCGTGCTGGTTTAGCCTTAGGCTTTTCCTCTTTCTCACGCAGCTTCTCGTTGGCAGCCTCAAGTTTTTCGAGTTTAGCCTGGAGTCTTGCGATTTCTTTGTCTTTCATCGCGATCTCATCGCCTTCGTTCTTGATGGTAGTGAGCAGCGAGTTGAGCTGGTCGTTGTCAATCTCAGGCGGATAGAGGCTGTTGACGCGATTGATGAAGTCGCCGAGGATGTTCATGTAGTTGGTGAAGGCGTCGAAGGGGCTGGAGTAGATGCCGCGGTCGAGTCCCACGTTGCTGGGCTTTGTAGTCATGAAGCGGAAGTTGTTGCTGGCCTGCAGATAGTCCCAGTCCTGGTTGATACGCGGGTCGTCGGCGATGCGCACACGCTCTGCTACGCTATAGAGCTTGTCGAAAGCCTCGCGCTGCATGGGGTTGCCGAGCCATGAGCTGACGTCGCGCTCCTCGTCGACCCAAGAGAGTGTATCGGGCACATCGAGGTTACCTACGCTGTTGTGAGTGGCGCAGATTTCGGAAGGTGTGGAGAAGGTGATGCCTGCACCTTTGGCGAATTTCGGCAGAGCGGCCATGAAGTCAAGGATGTTTGACGACAGTGGCTGTGCGATGCCGAGGGCAGAGAGCTCCATGAAGATGTTGAAGACCTGCTCTTCCTGCGGCGCTTTGGCGATGCGGTCGATATACTGGTCGGCGAAGAGCGGGTAGCCTTCCCAGTCTTTGTTGTTGAATCTGAGGCTGATATCGTCGCTCATGACGACGTCACGGAGCAGGAGCTTCAACTCAGGAGCCATCGAGCAGTTGTAGACATAGTGTGGCGACTTCCATCCGAGCACGTGTTTGGCACCTTCGGTGAGCATACCCTTGAAGCCGAGCTGAGCGGCCTGCAGTCCGATGTCGTCGCTGTAGATGAGGGAAGAGTTGCGGAGCACGGTAGGTTTGTGTCCGAAGTAGTCGACCATCTTCTTGCACTGCTTGCGCACATCGGCGGCGAAGCACTCGCTGTCCTTGAGCGATGACAGTCCGTGGGAATAAGGTTCGGCGAGAAACTCCACGCATCCCGTTTTGTTGAGCTCCTGCAGCTTGTCGAGAACTTGCGGAGCGTGTACCTCCAACTGTTCCATTCCGACGCCGGAGATAGAGAACGCGCATTTGAAGTATCCGTTGCTGTCCTCGATCATCTTTTGCAGCGTATTGAGTGCAGGCATATAGGAGCATTCGGCGATGTGGTTGATGGAGCGCTCGTTCTCGTAGTCGTCGTAATAGTAATGGTCGGTACCGATGTCGAAGAAACGATAGCGCTTCAGATGTACAATCTGATGTATTTCGAAATATAAACAAATGGTCTTCATAATATTCAATGTTGAATGATGAGTGATGAATGATGAGTGTTGAATGATGAATTGAGAAGGGAGAAGGAGTGCGAGGGGAGGAGAAGGAGGAGGAGGGACGGTGCACAGCACCGTCTTACAGAACCAAGCGCACCTCTAAAGTGTTGCAGCCTACCTTTTAAGTGTTGCAGCGCACCTCTAAAGTGTTGCAGCCTACCTTTTAAGTGTTGCAGCGCACCTTTTAAGTGTTGCAGCCCTCCCTTTAAGTGTTGCAGCCCTCCCTTGTTCTTTCTCTTGAAGCATTTTACTCCCCTCCCCCTTCGGGGAGGGGCAAGGGGGTGAGGCTGTGAGGGGCAAGGGGGTGAGGCCGCTATTACCACTTGAGCGTTCTGATATATAGCTCTCGGATCCATCGTCCCACTTTCTCCCACGTGATCTGCGCCACTTCTTTCTTCCCTTCTTCTTGCAGATAGTGGAAGAGGCTTGGGTTGTGGCAGATGCTGTAGATGGAGTCAGCCAGTGCGTGAATGTCCCAGTAGTCGACCTTGATGCAGTTATGCAGGATTTCAGCGCATCCACTCTGTTTGGAGATGATCGTCGGCGTGCCGCACTGCATGGCTTCGAGAGGCGAGATGCCGAAGGGCTCACTGACCGACGGCATGACATAGACATCAGAGTCTTTCAAGCATTCATAGACCTGCTTGCCGCGCATGAAGCCCGGGAAGTGGAAGCGGTCGGCGATACCGCGCTCAGCGGCGAGGTAGATCATCTGGTCCATCATGTCGCCGGAGCCTGCCATACAGAAGCGTACGTGGCGTGTGCGGTGGAGCACCATATTGGCAGCCTCGACGAAATACTCCGGTCCTTTTTGCATGGTGATACGTCCAAGGAAGGTGACGATCTTGTCGCGGTCGGTGTGATCGGGGCGTGGAATCATCTCGTTCTCGGGTGACAGCGGGTAGACGGCATTGTGCACGGTGAAGACTTTGCGTGGATCTTGATGGTATTGGTTGATGACTGTGTTGCGTGTCAGATCGCTGACGCACATGATGCAGTCGGCATGATCCATACCGTCTTTTTCTATGCCGTAGACAGTGGGATTGACATGTCCGCGTGAGCGGTCATAGTCAGTAGCGTGTACGTGGATGCACAGCGGTTTGCCGCTGACCTGCTTGGCATAGATGCCGGCCGGATAGGTCAGCCAGTCGTGGGCGTGGATGATGTCGAACTCTTCTGAGCGCGCCACCACGCCGGCAATGATCGAGTAGTTGTTGATCTCATCGTGGAGATTGGCGGGATAGCCCCCTGCAAAGTCCATGCATCCCAGATCGTTGACGTTCATATAGTTGAAGTCAGCGTAGATATGATCACGGAAGTGGTAGTATTCCTCTGGGCTCATCAGGTTGCCGATGCGCTGCTTGACGTAGTCGTAGTTGACATCGCGCCAGGCGATAGGCACGCAGTTCATGGCCACGATATGCGCGAAGGTGTGGTCCTCGTCGCCCCAGGGCTTTGGCAGGCAGAGCGTGATGTCGACATCGCCCTGAGCGTGCAGTCCTTCCGAGATACCGAAGTTGGCAGTTGCCAGACCGCCGTAGACATGAGGAGGATACTCCCATCCAAACATTAAGACTTTCATATTGGTTCCTCCTATTTATTAGTATTTGTATTTTTCCAGTTGTTCCAGTGCTCTGAGTATCTCGGCCACGTTGGCGGCGAAGGAGATGGCACCTCTTCCATGGAAGGGCGGGTTGCCGTCGAAGAGCTCAGGCAGCGTGCCGATGCAGTGATAGAACATCTCGTCTTCATAGCCAACCATCTGTCTTTCGATGAAGCTCAGACGAGTGCGCTTATAGAGTTTCAGGCAGGCCTCGACATAGAATCCGAAGAGCCACGGCCATGCGGTGCCCTGGTGATAGGCGTAGTCGCGCTGTGCCTGCGGGCCGACATACATCGGGTTGTATCCGCTGCTCTTAGGCGACAGCGAGCGGAGCCCTTTCGGGGTGAGCAGTTCCTTGGTGCAGATATCGATGACGCTCTTTTTCTGTTCCTGTGAGAGCGGCGAGTAGTCAAAGGCAGCCGGGAAGATCATGTTGGGTCTGACGCTCCAGTCCTGGCTCTCGCCGTCGACATAGTCGAAGAGATAGTCGAACTTGTTGACGAAGGTAGCGAGGAAAGCGTCTTTGGCCTTGTCGGCTTTTTGGGTGAGGCTGGCGGCGAGGTCGTCGTGATGAGCCTGTTGTGCCAGGCTGGCGCCGAAGCAGAGTGCATTGTACCACAGTGCGTTGAACTCCACGATAAATCCTGTGCGGGGCACCACGGGACGTCCGTTGGCGGTAGAGTTCATCCAGGTGACGGCGCGCTCCGAGCCGTCGGTTTTCACGAGACCGTTGTCGGCAACGAGCAGGTTGGGGTGCTTTCCGTCGGAGATATAGGAGAGGATGTCCCAGACGAGCTGTCCGTATTTTTGAGTGCATCGCTCAGTGCCTTCCTCTTTAGCGTATTGCTGTATGCACCAGATGGCCCACAGGGGCACGTCGGGCTGGTTGAGTTCATAGAGCTTGACGGTGAGCGGTTTTTCCTCCATGAACTCTCGTAGACCTTTCTCTGCCGTCTTCATCACAGCCTCGAAGAACTCAGTCTCCTCGATGCTCAGCGTCAGACCGGGCAAAGCGATGAATGTGTCGCGGGCGCGCGGTTTAAACCAGGGGTATCCGGCAAGGATATATTTCTCGCCGTTTTTGTCCTCTACGTGGAACTGATGGGCGGCGTTGATCAGACAGTGGAAGAAATTGTCGCGTGGTGCGCGCTCGTCGGCCTCTTTCTGGAAGAGCGGTTTGAGGGTGCGCACCTTATTCTCTGTGGTGGATGCAGCAAAGACGATGCTCTCTCCCTTGTGGATGGGCACCTCGAAATAGCCGGGCACATAGAGATCCTCGTTGCTGGCGTATCCACGCTCTTGCTCTTTGGGATACTCGATGCCGCGGTACCAGTCGGGCTGGAAGACGAATTTCACCTTTCGCGAGAACTGCATGTAGAGGTCGGGATAGCCTGGGTACATGCAGGTTCTGATGCCGTTTTCCACTTCTGTATAGTCTCTGCTGGCCACACTGTTCTCATGTGTGAATTGTCTGACGCTTCGGAAGGCGAGGAAGGGACGGAATTGCAAGGTTGTAGGCGAGTGTGCGTCATCGAGGGTGTATCGGATGAGGAGTCGGTTTTCATAATGCTGAAAGACAACTTCTTTTCTGAGTATCACACCACCAACGCGGTAGGTGGTGGTGGGCACCTTGTCGCAATCAAACGATTGGATATACTTGTGGCCCATGGGGCTGTAGTTGTTGCCCTGATACTTGTGCAGACCGAGGTTGAAAGCTGCTCCATGCTGGATGACACTACAGTCGAGCGAAGAGAGCAACACATGGTTTTCGTCGTCGAGTTCCGGCACGGGAACGACAAACAAACCGTGGTACTTGCGTGTGTTGCAGTCTACTATCGTCGAGCATGAGTAAGCACCCGAGCGGTTGGTTCGCAGGATCTCCTTAGGCAGGCTCTCCTGTAAATTGGTCATCAGGGCTTTTTCAAATTTTAGATAGCTCATAGTTCGCAATTAAGGTTATATATTATTGATGATTGTTCGATTGGTTGGCGCAGAGCGCAAGCACTGCGTTGACACGCCAAAGTTAGTAAATTATTGGGAATAAAGCAAATATTGTAATCATTATTTTGGTAAGATGACAGAAAAAAGTAATATTGTAGGTTTTTCATAACGGAAATACAAGTCTGTGTCTTGCGTTTTCTTGGCACAGTGAAGATTTTCCGTGGATCGGATATGAGTCATCTATTCTGGTCACAGATCCGTAATTGGTGGCAAGCTCAGCATAGAATTGCAATTCGGTTGCTTTAACTAAAAGAGTTTGCACTTTTCTGATTTGGTTGCGTTCTGTCGTAGAGATGGAGATTCCCATGTCCAATTCCATATCTGAAAGCTGTTGATGCTGGTGAGCTGGTCAATGCGTGAGAATTGATTTTGCTGTCTGACAAACAATCGTTCGCTACCTAGGAAAAGATCATTTTCTACTTAGCGAACGATCTTTTTCTATAGGATTACAATGTTGGGAACAGCACTCATAACCTCACAAGAACGTTGTCTCGACCCCGTGAGAACACTGTTTTGATCCCATAAGAACACAACTTTGATGTCATAAGAACTACATAGCTTGTTATAATATCCAACCCACGGAAAATATCCATTGCGCCGTTTTCTTCGTTCAACATTGCTTTTTGACAACCAAGTACTAAGTGGTGTTTTACCGCTAAATTACTTGACAAAGTTCTGTTGCTCTGAGCTTCCAATTTAGCGCACGGAATTGAGATGAAAATCACAAAAAAGAAGCGTCTCTCTATCAGAAACCGCTTCTGATCCTGTCATCACGCCTTTTTTATCTCCTTATCACGCTGATTTCATCGGTTCAACTCAACGTGATGGCGGCATCAAACAACCTTTCTGAGGAGTAGAAATGGCCATTTTGAAAGCGTTAAAACCCTTGTTTGTCTATAATAGATTGATAATTAATCAGATATAAAGCTGCTCGCTTTTCGCGAAATTGCGGGCGAATGGGTGCATGGTTGAAAGGAATCGATTCTCAGAACCCGTTTATGGTTAGTTGAGCGGACTGTCGATTTTAAGGTATCCCTCAGCTTGGCATTACTGATCCACAGCGATGAACCTTTTGGTTTTCTTCATTTGTTCTTTCTTTTCTCTTTGCCTCCTCTAATCATTGCTCAGTCTTCAATGTCCATACGGGTGCGCAGGAAATGCAAACGTTTGCATGGAAATATAGAAGGAAAAGTGCGTTTTTGGGAACAACAGTTCATTCTATTCCCTTATTTTTGCCACTGAAAACACATAGAGACGAGTATTGACCCAATCCTTCCGCCAAAGGGGCGGATGACGACGCAACAAAATTATTCCTATATATTAAAACCTAAAAATTAACCATCACATGGGCAAAACAATCTTGAAAAGAGCCGCGCTGCTAAGCGCCGGTGTCTTATGCACAATGACCAGCCTGGCACAATCTGTCGTGCAGGGAACAGTGAAGGACAAGTCGGGTGAGCCGCTTATCGGTGCCACCATTCAAGTCAAGGGACAGCAAGGAGGTACCGTTACCGACCTCGACGGTGACTGGAAACTCAGCAACGCCAAGCCCGGACAGGTACTCGTCATCTCTTATGTGGGCTATGCTAACAAGGAAATTACCTTGGGCGCACAGAAGAGTCTCAACATCATTCTTGAACCCGACAAACAGGATCTCGACGAGGTCGTCGTCGTCGGTTACGCCATTGGCTCGAAGCGCACCGTCTCCGGTGCTGTGGAGCGCGTGGGCCGCAAGGACATGAACAAGGGCGTGGTCACCAGTGCCGCCGATGCCCTCAAGGGCAAGGTCAGCGGCGTGGTCATCTCGCAGAGCGGTGGCGACCCGATGGGTACGACCAACATCCGCGTGCGCGGAACCTCTTCGCTCTCCGGTGGCAACGACCCACTCGTGATCATCGACGGCGTGTATGGCGACATGACCATGTTCAACGCCCTGCAGCCTGGTGACATCGAGAGCATGACCATCCTTAAGGACGCTTCCGAGACCGCACAGTACGGTTCACGCGGTGCCGCCGGCGTCATCGTCGTGACCACCACCAAGGGTAAGAACGGCATAAGCTCGATCACCTATAACGGTACCATCGGTATGAACAAGGTGTTTAAGAACATCAAGATGCTCAGTGCCGACGCCTACCGCGCCACCGCCAAGCAGATGGGACTGACACCCACCGACCTCGGCGGCAACACCAACTGGCTCGACGAAATCGAGCGCTCCACAGGTATCACACAGAATCACAATGTAGCCTTCTCTGGTGGCAATGATACGGGCAACTATCGTGCTTCCTTAGGATTCGTGCAGAAGCAGGGTGCCCTCCGCAATTCCGACATGCGCAACTACACTGCCAAGATCGACGCCCAACAGCTCGCCTTCAACAAGAAACTCAAGCTTGAGCTCGGCGTCATGGGTTCCGAGCACGACGGAAAACGGCAGTACGACATGCAGAAGATGTTCTACTCCGCTGCTGCCTACAACCCCACCTATCCCAACCATAAGAATGCCACTACCGGCAAATGGGACGAGGATATGCTGGCCAACGAGATCTATAATCCATTAGGGCAGCTCGAAATCGACAACCGATATAATGTAGGTACGCTCATCACTCACGGAAAGGCCACTTGGACCATCATCGACGGCCTCTTCCTCTCGGCCTTCGGCTCCTATACCAAGACCAACATCGAGTTGAAGCGCTACGTACCCAACGACATCCGCCAGGGTGAGCTCAACGGCAACGGATGGGCTTTCATCCAGAACTGGCAGCGCCAGGACTATATGGGCAACATCCAGCTGACCTATACCAAGGACTTTGGCAAGCATCACATCGACGCTCTCGCCGTCATGGAGGGGCAGAAATACAAGACCTTCACCCACTCTGAGCAGGCCAAGGGCTTTGAGACCAACTACTTTAAATACAACAATCTCAAAGCCGGCGCCAACGTCTCCTGGGGTGACGTGCAGTCCGACTCAAAGGAGTACACGCTGAGTTCCTACATGGCCCGCGTCAACTATATGTTTGCCGACAAATATATCCTCACCGCCAACCTCCGTGCCGACGGCTCGTCGAAGCTCGGCAGCGGCCATAAGTGGGGCTGGTTCCCGTCGGCCTCAGCCGCCTGGGTGCTCTCGCAGGAAGGCTTCATGAAGAATGTCAAGTGGATCGACAACCTCAAGCTCCGCGCCGGATACGGTGTCACCGGTAACCAGGATGCCATCGACCCCTACACCTCGCTGGCCCTCTACGGCCCTAACGGCGTGACACCTGTCAATGGCACCAACACCACTACCTTTGCCATTCAGAGCAACGACAACCCCGACCTGAAGTGGGAGACGAAGCACACCTTTGACGTGGGACTGGACTTCTCGGCCTTCAACAGCCGGCTCAACATCACCCTTGACTGGTACACCTCCAAGACCAAGGACCTGCTCTACACCTACACCGTGCCTGTGCCGCCGTTTACCTACGAGAATCTGTTGGCCAACATGGGCGAGATGACCAACCACGGCTTTGAGATTGGTATTCGAGGCGACATCATCCGCACCAAGGACTTCACCTTCAATTCCGGCCTCAACCTCAGTTTCCAGAGCAACAAGCTCAACTCGCTCTCCGGTACCTATAAAGGTCAGCAGCTTACCACCTCGGAGCATATCATGGTGGCACGCATCAATGCCGCAGGTCTGACACAGAACTATGGTGTCACCTACCTCATGGAGGGACAGCCCATCGGCGTGTTCTATCTGCCTCACTGCGAAGGTATCGACAAGGACGGAAAGTATATCATCGCTGACCTCGACGGCAATAAGACGATCGACACCGGCGACTCCGGCGACCGGCAGGTCTGTGGCCAGGCCATCCCGAAGGCTTATCTCGGATGGGATTTCAACTTCACTTATAAGAACTGGAATCTCGCCATGCAGTTCAACGGTGCCTTTGGTCACAAGATCTACAACGGTACCTCGATGACCTACAGCGACCTCTCCAACTTCCCAACCTACAACGTTCTTGAGGACGCGCCCGCCAAAGGCATCAAGGACAAGGTCATCTCTGACTACTGGCTTGAGAAGGGCGACTATGTCAACTTCGAGTATGTGCAACTCAGCTACAATCTCACGCAGAAGCAGCTCAAGACCAAGTACATCCAGAACATCAAACTTGGCCTCGCCGTTAACAACGTCTGCACGATCACCGGCTACAATGGTCTTACTCCTATGATCAACTCCGCCTCACTCATCCAGCAGGCTGAGGGTACCACACAGTATGGCACGCTCGGTGTCGACGATAAGCGCATCTACCCGCTCACACGCACCTTCTCGTTCAATGTGGGCATCACTTTCTAAACCTTTAAAGACTATATTACCATGAAAAAATATATTTTCGGTGTCGCGCTGCTCTCCGCAGCCCTGCTGTCAGGATGCTCGCTCGACGAGAATCCCAAGAGCCAGTTCAGCGAGGAAGAAGCCTTCAAGAACTCCACCCTAACTTATGTCAACTCTGTGGCCAACGTCTACTCAGCCATCGGTGACGGCCTCTACGGCGGTACCGATTGTGTCCACACCCTGCAGGAGTTTATGTCCGACGCTACCATGCTGCCCGGACGACAGGGCGACTGGGTCGACGGCGGTAAGTGGCAGAATATGTTTCTGCATAACTTCGAGTCGTCTGTCGACACCTACGCCACCGTGTGGAACCATCTCTTCAAAATCATTGGTCTGTGCAATTCCAGCATTGACAAGCTCACACCCTTCTTGGAGGAGCACCCCGACTACAAGGCCTATATCTCTGAGCTCCGTGCCCTGCGCGCCATCTACTACTACAATGCCATGGACCTCTTTGCACAGGTGCCTATCGTGACCAGCTCAAAGCAGTCGACCAGCGACGTGAAGCAGAGCAACCGCAGCGATGTCTTTCAGTTCGTCACCTCTGAGTTAGAGGCTGCCCTGCCCGACCTCGGCGACGGCCACAGCCAGAATACGGGTGAATACTACGGCCGTGTGACCAAGGCGGTGGCCTATATGTGCCTCGCCAAGTGCGCCATCAATGCTCCCGTCTACACCATCGACGACACCTCGGCATCGAGCTATCAGGCCTTCGTGGGCAATGACCTCAGCAAGCAGGCCACGGCCAGCGAGACCCTCGGACAGGCTGTCTCGGACAAGGGTAAGACCATCATGATGACGGTCGACGGCAAACAGCGTAACTGTTGGGAGACGGTGAAGTACTGTGTCGATAAGATCCAAGCCGCTGGATATAGCCTCACAGCCAACTACGCCGACAACTTCGTCAAGGCCAACGAGAGTTCTACCGAGAACATCTTCGTGCGCCCCAACGACGACAAGACCTATAAGATCACGGACTACAACCTCATGCGCTCGCTCCACTACAACCATGCGTCGGCCATCGGCTACTCTGGTTGGAATGGTGCCTGCGCCACGGTGCGCGCCATGCAGGTCATGGGCTATGGTACGGCCAGCGAGGATCCGCGTCTGAGACTCAACTATTGGTGCGACCGCGACTTCGAGAAGGAGCAGCACACAGGATCGCTCAGCGACGGTGCCACACAGACACCGCTGGAGTATGAGCCGCTCAAGGCTGTGGTCAACTTTGGAAACGATGCCAATCCGCACGACGTGAAGTGCGCCGGCGCACGCTTCAAAAAATATGAGTACGACGGCACAGCCTCTACACAAGGACAGAACAACAACGACCTGGTCATCTGGCGCTATGCCGATGCTCTCCTCCTCAAGGCCGAGGCTGAATACCGTATGGGCGACAAGGCCGGAGCTCTCTCCCTCGTCAACGAGATACGTACACGCGCCAAGGCAACCCCGCGCACATCGCTCACCCTCAACGATATTCTCAATGAGCGCATGATAGAGCTTGCCTGGGAAGGTACCCGACGCCAGGACCAGATACGTTTCTGCACCTTCACCGAGCCTACCGTGGACCGCTATCCCGGCGTGCCCCACAGCTCTTTGGCCGGTGACTACAACGACGATAAAACGGGCTACACCGTCGTCTATCCTATCCCCTACTCTGTGCTCAACCTCAACAAAAACTTGAAACAGAATCCGGGATATAAAAAATAATTAAGTAAGAGAGTCTGACCAGATACGAAATCGACCTGCTGTTTCGTTATCTATCCGTCCCCCTCCCTGCTGCCGCAGAGTGTGGGGACGGAATTGTTTCTCACGATCGTCCCAATCATTAATACATACGCTATGAACAAACTATTACTTTCAACGGTCATGGCACTATCGCTCACAACGGCTTCGGCACAGACCACCGACGCGCGTGGACCCCAATGGCTCCACGATGCTGTGTTCTACCAGATTTATCCTTCGTCGTATATGGATACCGATGGCAATGGTATCGGCGACCTGCCTGGCATCACCTCCAAGCTCGATTACATCAAGAGCCTTGGTGTCAACGCACTGTGGATCAATCCCTGCTTTGAGTCAGGATGGTTCGACGGCGGCTATGATGTCATCGACTTCTACAAGATCGACCCGCGCTTTGGTACCAACACCGATCTGGTCACACTCGTCAACGAAGCCCACAAACGCGGCATCAAAGTGTGTCTTGATCTCGTGGCCGGGCACTCCAGCGTGAAGAGCCAGTGGTTCCAGGAGAGTGCAAACGGTGACCGCAACGGACGCTATGCCGACTACTATATCTGGACCGACACCATCAGCGATCAGGACAAGGCCGACATCATTGCACGACACAAGGAGCCAAATCCTGAGTCGTCTACGCTTGGCCGTTATGTGGAAATCAATGCTCCGCGCGGAAAATACTACGAGAAGAACTTCTTTGAGTGCCAGCCGGCACTCAACTATGGCTTTGCCCATCCTGATCCTAACCACAAATGGGAGCAGCCTGTCACCGCGCCGGGCCCGCAGGCTTTGCGTCGTGAACTGAGAAACATCATGGCATTCTGGTTCGACAAGGGCGTTGATGGCTTCCGTGTGGATATGGCGGCATCGCTCGTCAAGAATGATCCCGGTAAGGTCGAGACGTCGAAACTGTGGAACGAGATGCGTGCCTGGAAGGATAAGAACTATCCGCAGTGTGTGCTCATCTCGGAATGGGCTGATCCTACCGTGGCGATACCGGCCGGATTCAACATCGATTTCATGATTCACTTCGGCGTGCCCGGCTACAACTCGCTCTTCTTTGCCCGCAACACTCCGTGGGGAAAGCTGCAGCCGTGGGACAATAAGCAGACTGCATATAAGTATTGTTATTTCGACAAAGAAGGGAAGGGAACGCTTGACGAATTCGTCAAGAACTACATGCACTCCTACCTCGGCACGCGCGACAAAGGCTATATTGCCATTCCCTCGGCCAACCACGACTACCAGCGTCCCAACATCGGTACGCGCAACACGCCCGATCAGCTCAAGGTGGCGATGACCTTCTTCCTCACCATGCCTGGTGTGCCATTTATATATTATGGTGATGAGATTGGCATGAAGTATGAGATGAATCTGCCAAGCAAGGAGGGCTCCAACGAGCGTGCCGGTACGCGCACGCCGATGCAGTGGGCTCCGGGTGTCACCGCCGGCTTCTCTACCTGTGCGCCCGACAAACTCTATCTGCCCGTAGCCACTGATGGCGGTAAGATCACTGTGGCCGCTGAGGAGAAAGATCCCAACTCCCTGCTCAACTATACGCGCCGTCTCGTGAAGCTGCGCCACGCCACGCCGGCACTCGGCAATCTTGCCGACTGGAAGCTCGTCAGCAATCTGAAGCAACCCTACCCGATGGTCTATCAACGGACGATGGGCGGACAGACCTGCATCGTCGCGCTCAACCCCAGTGGCAAGGCTGTGAAGGCTTCTCTGCCGCGGCTCGGACAGGAAGCTCCAACAGACAACAGATCGCTGGAGCAGGGCTCGGTGAGGACCGGTGGCTATAAGCCACAGACACTGATCGCTACGGGAAAGGCTGCTTACAAGGCTGGTAAGAACGCTGATGTCGTCTCACTCGGACCTGTTTCTGCTGCTGTGTTCCTGATCAAGTAGTTATGTAAGATGCTTCGGTAGCTATATATAATAAGGCGTGAAAAAGATAATCGACGGATATCAGCATTCTTTGTGCTTTGATATTCGCCGATTGTCTTGTTATTCGTTTATATTCTTTATGCCATCGGAAATCGGGCGCTGAAAGTGCAAGCGATGATTGTATCGGCATTTTGCGGATGAACCTTATTTCTTCTCTTGCACCATGGTGGTAGCGGCCTGATAGATCTCCTCCACTCTCTTCACCTTTTCCTCCATCGGCAACATGGCATCAACCCAATGGATGAGGGTTCCGCGGCGCTCCATGCCGCGGAACCACGTCATCTGGCGCTTGGCAAACTGGTGGATGGCGATCTCCAGTTGGCGCACCATCTCGTCGTAGCTGAGCTGTCCGATGACATACTCTGTGACGTATTTATATTCCAAACCATAATAGGTGAGGTCCTCAGCCTTGATGCCGCTGTCGAGCAGACGGCGTATCTCCTCCACCATGCCATGTTCGAGACGCTGGTGCAGGCGGGCGGTGATGCGGCGGCGGCGCTCGTCACGGTCGATGGCCACACCGATGACGACGCTGTCCACGGGCGGCATTTGACGCAGACCGGTGGGGTGTTCGAGGTTGTAGGTCTCGATCTCGATGGCGCGGATGGCCCGCTGGCATGAGTCCACATCGGTTTTGTTGTGCATTGTGGAGCCCGTCTGCTGTTTCAAGTTGACGAGCATGTCGGTGAGTTCTTCGAGCGTTTTGCCCTCCAACGACTGTCGCAGCGTGGGATTCTGTGGCACCGGAGAGAGTGCATAGCCCTTGAGCACCGCCTCGATATACAGTCCTGTACCTCCGCAGAGGATGGGCAGTGCACCCCGCCGCTGGATGTCGTCATAGGCGCGGTGGAAGTCTTGCTGGTACTGAAAGAGGTTATATTTCGTTCCCGGTTCCGCGATGTCGATGAGATGGTAAGGCACCGGCTGTCCGTCGACGACATAGTCTTCGAGGTCCTTGCCCGTGCCGATGTCCATGCCGCGGTATACCTGGCGAGAGTCGCCGGAGAGAATTTCGCCTCCGAGCACGTGTGCTACGTGTGCGGCGAGGTCGGTCTTGCCCGTTGCTGTGGGGCCGAGTATGGTCAAGAGTTTCTTCATAGTTCCACAATTTTCCAGTCGCTAATAGTGCGCTCCTCTGACGAGAAGTTGATGCCCACCTTCACCACCTTGCGTCCGTCGGCCTCGTAAGGGATGGCATAGTCGCGGTCGTCTATCTGCCGGAGTGCGTCATCGACGTTGCCGTCCATCTTCAGCTCCATGACATAGACGCAACTGTCGGTCTTGAGCAGGATATCCATGCGGCCTTTCGCTGTGCGCACCTGTGCATAGACATAGAGGTTGAGGAAGGAGAACATCACGTAGAGCATGGCGGTGAAGTGGCCCTCCCGTGCGGGTGCGTCCTTGAGCGTGCCCTCCTCGTAGGGGATGCCGGCAAGGAAGGAGCGGGCGATGCGCAGGGCCTCGCCGATGTCGTTCTTGCGCAAGGCCAGGTACATCTTGCCCACGGTGATCGTCGTGAGGTTGGTGTCGCGGCATAGATAATAGGGTACGAGCGTGCGCATCATGCCCACCTTCACCTCCTCGTTGGGATAGCCCAGGGTGTAGAGGTTGAGGATCGGGTCATAGTCCTTGATGGTGAGGTATCCACTCTGATAGAACAGCGGCAGCACGGAATGCATGTCCTCCGTAGGCGCGTCAAACTCTTCCGCTATCGCCTCACTGCCCTCCAACTGCGTGATGTCGGTATGGAACTTCTTCAGCATGTTGATCAGGAAGGTCGGTGTGCCGGTGCCAAACCAGTAGTTGTCGATTTTGTCCATCGTGATGGCATATAGCAAACTGAAAGGATTGTAGACACCTTCACTGTTTTCTGTGAAGTGGTAACCGTCGTAGCGTCGTTTCATCTCGGCAAAGATCTTCTCGTCCGTTGTCTTGTAGGTAAGACTGAGCTGATGGATGCCTTCCGCGAAATTGTCTCTGAGCTCCTGTTCGGTGATGCCGCAGATGGTAGCATAGTGGGGAACCATGGAGATATTCACCAGATTGTTGAGTTGAGAGAAGATGCTCAGTTGTGAGAACTTGCTGATGCCCGTGATGAAGACAAAGCGCAGATAAGGGTCGAGATCCTTCAGTGGCGAATAGAACGACTGCAGTTCGGTGCGCATGATTTCGAGCCGCTCTTTGTCGTGGAGCACCGTGAGCAGGGGCGCATCATACTCGTCAATGAGGATGACAACCTTGTTGCCCGTCTTGGCATAGATGTTTTTCACCAAGGAGGTCAGCCTCGTTGTGATGTTGGTCTTATCGCTTGAAACATCATTTTCTTTCTCTGCCCAGTCCAACTGCATCGAGATGATGGCATCCAAGTCCTCTATCGTCCCCCTCTTTGCCGAGGCCAGGCTGAAGTGGAGCACGGGATATTGTTTCCATTCTGTCTCCAGTTGCTCCACCTCCAATCCCTTGAAGAGTTCTTTCTGTCCACTGAAATAAGCCTTGAAGGTACTGGTGAGAAGTGACTTGCCAAAGCGACGGGGGCGTGAGAGAAACACAAAGTTGTTCTGCGCAGCCTCGTACATCAGCCGCGTCTTGTCGACATAGAGAAAGCCACCGGTGCGCAGCTTCTCAAAACTCTGTATGCCTACAGGATACTTTACCATCGTTGATTCGTTTTTTATTCTATTTGCAAACTTACATAAAAAACGGGAGACCCGCAAGTAGGATCTCCCGTTTTTTATGTAAGCAGATTCATAATTTATGTTTTATAAAGCAGCTGTACAGGTAATATGTACCAATAACTCCTGCCATCAATAGCAAAACCCGTCGGACGGTTATTTGCCGTTGCAGACAAGGCGGAGAATCGTCTTGTTGCGTTGTTCCCGCTTGGCATCCTGCTCCACGAAGCTGTTGACATCGAGTTGCAGGATGGGCTCCACCTCCTTGTCATTGGTCGCAGGCCAACTGACGAGACCGAGACCATTGGGATTACCCGTCTTGATGAAGTTGGCGTAGTAGTTGCTGAACTGATCCGACACCCAGTAGTCATCGGGTTGCCAGTCGTAGACGCGGTTGGTGGGCAGCGTGCCCATGGCGTACTCGATGTCGGCAGAGTGTACGGCACCCTTGGCTTGCGGCATAGCCGGCTGACCGTCTTTGGCATCCTGCACACCGCCTGCGAGTCCGGCCACCTTACCTTTCAGGACCATTGCCGGACGCGGATGGCAATAGCGATAGCGGTAGACAGGTTGTCCGCCTGTCTGTGCATGTACATAGCCCCACCGCCAAGTGGAGAAGTCGAGGAAGAGATCCGAGGCCAAGTCGATGCCGGGACGTCCCTTGAGGTCGGCTTGTGTCTCTATGCCATAGAGTGGGAAGATAGAGTCAGTGGCAGTGCCAAAGACTTGCTGAGCCATTGCCTTAGCCTGGTCTACGGTGGCGACAAAGAGCGTCATCTCCTGATTGTTGCCGCCCAAGAGCAGAGGCACATGAGCCTGACGACCCTCGCGGAATGTGATGGAAGGCTGCTCGGTGAAGAAGCGTCCGTCGATGCACGGCGTAGGCATACTGCGGTAGTGCACCTTCTTCATCAGTTCTTCAGCGGGCATGGCGCGCAGTGCCTTCAAGTTGCGGCATCCGGCCGCCTCCAGCATCTTCTTTCCCTCTGCCTCCGCCTCTTTCAGTGTGGGCAGCGGACGGAAGCCTAAGATGGAACCACTGGAACCAATGGCTTGGGCAAAGAGGTCTTTGCTCATCGGCGAAGCCATCAGCGCGCTCACCGAGACGGAACCTGCTGACTCGCCCGCAATGGTAATGCGCTGGGGATCACCGCCAAAGGCAGCGATGTTGTTTTTCACCCATTGGATGGCAGCCGCCTGGTCCATGAGACCATAGTTGCCGCTGCCTTTACCGCCGCTCTCCTTAGAGAGTTCGGGCAGACTGAGGAAGCCGAAGATACCCTCGCGGTAGTTGGCGGTGACGGCGATGACGCCCTTGCGTGCCATTGTCTGCCCAGCATAGCGCGGCTCACTGCCACTTCCGGCCAGCAGTCCGCCGCCATTGAAGTAGATCAGCACGGGCAGCTTCTCCTTCATCGTCTTGGCCGGTGTCCAGATATTCAGATAGAGACAGTCCTCGCTCATCTCCTTCGTACCGAAGTTCATGTCGCCGAAGAGCGCCTCCTGCATGGGATTGGGACCAAACTGCGTAGCCTTTCTCACACCCTGCCAGGCTGCCACGGGTTGTGGTTCACGCCAGCGTAGGTTACCGACAGGCGGTGCGGCGAAGGGCACGCCCTTGAAGATTTTCACGCCCGAGGAATCAGTGCCAGCTAAGGTACCCTCGGCAACGCGTACATTGACCACATTTTGGCTGCTCAGACCTAAAGTCAGGAACAGCGAGGCAAGCGAGAGAAAGAATCTTTTGTTCATGATATATAACGACTTAGGATTGTTTCCACAAAATTACGAAATACTTTTCTCTTTTCCAACAGATAGGCGGAAAAACATTGTGAAGGCCTTCCCGGCTACGCTTTTGCAGGCGTTGCACGTGACGGGAAGGCAGAGATGGTCATCGTTTATCATGTGATGCTATATATATAAGGCGTAGATGACTATTGAATGGCATTCTTTCCTGGCTTCAGCGTCGTGGTCTGTTCTTTCCATACAAAGGTGCCGGAGAGACCGGCGGGCAGCGTGATGGTGGCACGGTGCTTCCCTTTGTTGTGCGTTTTTGCTTTAGCTTTAGCGTATAGTATAGGGAGATGGCCACACCTATTAATATAGCGGCTATGGAAGCTTCGGGGCCAAAGGAACCGCCTGTCAGCCATGTCGGACCGATGAGACGTGACGTGATAATAGGATGCTGGATAAACACCCCGGAAACCGGACAGCCGAAAACGTATCCTTCAAGATAGTTCCAGGCCCAGTGCATCCCTATCGGTGCCCATAGCGATTGATGATAGACATAAGCTACTCCCAACAGCCATCCCGACGTGACAGCAATTGCCAAGGCCGACCAGACGGTGGCTCCGTCATTGAAGATATGAGCAAAGCCAAAGATCACGGCAGAAAGGATCAAGGCCCAAGTCATGCCTATTCTGTCACAAAGCAGTCTGAAGGCGATTCCTCGGCAGATGATCTCCTCACCAATGCCGACGACGGCAAACAACAGCCAGCCGTAAAGTTGGTTCTGTATGTCGCAGTTGATCTTCTGCGGCTGATAGACATGTAGGCAGTATAAGCTCGCCATGATGGTTCCAAAGAACAGAACAGACACTCCCCATCCTGTCAACAGTATCTTGACATCATGTTGCGGTGTGGCAGATATCTTGGCTCTGACTCTGGTATATAGCACGAGAAACTTCCTGAACGAAAGCAGCAGTACCCAGCAAGCAACCAACGCAATTGGAATCTTTGCATAGATGGTGTAATCCATCATCAAGATGGCTTCGAAGAAGCCCATGATGAACAGAAAGCAGACGATACCTATGAAGAAAAAACATATCCATTCATAGAAGTCCATCTTGTTTCTTTTGTTGTTCATGTACAGATATTAAATCTCGATCTTAGTGATTACTATTGGACGAGGACTGGGAAAGCTATTCCTGTCAAATTGCAGACGGCATGGGCGATGAAGCAATATCTCACATCATGGTATCTGATAAACAGATAGCATAGAGGTATTGCAAAGATAAACGTGTCTACTCTTAAGAATGAGTCTCCAAGATGGGCACAGAAAAACAAGACGGAGCTACACAGAATGATGACAATAGGCTTAAAGCGACTTCTTTCCATCATGCTAACAAGCCATTTTCTGAACAGCATCTCCTCAGTGAACGGGCCTAACAAACCTGTTGCAACAACAGAAATGAGCAGTGGGGATAGTTCCGTAGTGGTAGAATGTGGGTAGGCGGCTTTGCTAAATTGACAGATGAGATATATGGATAGTTGCCAAAGTAGACCTAAAAAAACAGAGATAAAGACTACTTTTATTTGAAGCCCCGACCGTCCTATCGCCCACAGGTCAAGTTTCTCAATTTTGTCTTCTACGACTAACGCAACTAACAGAAAAGCAGAACTTGCCATCGCAATGTAGTCAGTCATCGATTGGGTAGTGGTCGCATCACCGCCGTTATTCAATAGAAGGCTCAAAAATGGTGCTGATACCAAAACAGAGCCCACAAGACATACCGTCAAGAATATTGCGATTCTGCCAGCGCATCTTATTTTACTATAGTTCATGTTGCTCATTATCGTATTATATGAAACTTTCGGGAGTTTGTATCCCTTTACATGGGCGGCCCTTGTGACCGTCCGAGAACTACGTTGCCACTTCTATATTCCCAAAAACTTCACTCCTTTGGTTGCGGTATTGAGATACCTAAATATTTGGCAATTGGCAAGTCACCCTTAGCGACTGGTTGCTGTCATTTTGAGCAATTTTTCTTTTCTGCTTTGTCTGCAAAAATGCATGCGACGTTCAAGAAATTCGGATGGAAGCACTCTGCTTATTTCAAAATTGCAATAACAGCACCTATAGCTCCACTACAGACACCGGTCCAAAAAGCACACTTAAAAGCAATAGTAAATCGCTGCCAAAAGATATTGTTCCTATTCATTTTTCGTTTTGTTAAAAACAACATGTTAGATATAGAATAAATTCCGTATCTAACATGTATATATTATTTAGCGGATCTTACAGCTTTATAAGCTAAGTAAACGCATCCTGCCGCTACTCCTGCTCCAACTAATGCTCCACATGCTCCACCTGCAGCATAACCTAAGACGGCTAACCAAGGAAAGCCACCATCTATCGTTTTCAACTCTTCATCATTTAATTCTTCCATATTGCAGAATTTAATTTTATGCATAATATTTTGCTACAGCAGCCCCTGCGCCAATACCTCCTGCCGCAGCTCCTACCTTCCAACCTCTCTCAAAACCCACTTTGAAATAGTCGAGGAAACCGAACAGCCATCCACCGTTGGCATCGACCATCTCCTGAACTGACATTTCTGTCATGTAGTTGCCTTTTGTTTTCATCTTAGTAATTATAAATTAATTTATTTTGATTATGTAAGTTGTCGACTTCTTACTTGTGCAAAGTTAAAGGGAAATGCTGACTCTTGCAAATATTATCTTGTAAATATTTGCTCTGTGCAAAATTGCTGCACGGAGCAACTAATTTAACAAATCCTTTTGAACATTGAGAACATCCTCCAATTATTTTTGTCTCTTCTTTGCCAAGAGCCCTTACATTTAACGTTAGCATCATTTCGAACTTGTTAGTATAGCAAAATGTGTGTCTTGTCCTGCTGTAACTGATTTCAGCTCCCATATTTTTTAACTCTTGTAGCATGTAATACAGTTCTCTCCGCGAGACACAAAGAGTCGACGCAAACTCATCCGGAGAGCCAGTTTGCTGACTGAATATCAACTTATGAATTTTGTGGATCCTTTTTAAATCTTCTATCACATACATGATTTCCTATCTTTTTAGTCAATTTCATCACTCTGGTTACTCCACAGGTTACGGTAGAGTTCCGAAGTCTCAATCAAATCTTTATGAGTCCCCTCTGCGACCACCTTGCCTTTGGCCAACAGAATGATATGTTGTGCATCCTTTATCGTGCTGAAACGGTGTGCGATGGAAATGATGGTCTTGCCCTGTAGTGACAGTTGGCGGATCATCTGTTTGACATATTTCTCAGATAGAGTGTCTAATGAAGATGTAGCTTCGTCAAAGACTATGATGTCCGGGTCTTTGTATAGTGCTCTTGCGATGGCTATACGCTGTCGCTCACCACCGGACAGCGATGCCCCGTGCTCTCCGATATAAGTATTGATGCCGTTGGGCAAGCCATTGATAAAGTCGGTAAGTCCAAGTTCTGCAATAAGGTCTGACACCTTGCGGACATCAGGGTTGAGGTCGCCGATTGCGATATTCTCAAGCACAGTGCCTTGAAAGAGTTCTATCTGCTGTGGCACGGAGCCGACATGCTTTCTCAGGCTCGTATTAGAGATTTGTGCCAAATCGTATCTGCCGATAAGAATGCGTCCTTCGTTAACAGGGTAGATGTGCTGGAGCAAAGATGCCAGCGTCGTCTTTCCGGAGCCACTCTCTCCAACGATGGCCGTAGTTTCGCCTCTATGAATGGTAAGATTCAGCTCATCGAACACGTCTTTGCGAGTACCATACCTAAACGCCACATGGTCAAAGACGATGTCGCCTATCATATCACTCTCTAGTTCTACCTTCCCGCTCTCGTCCTCTTCCTGCTCCAAATCCATAATCTGAAACAAACGGTCTGCGGCAATGTTGGCATCTTGCAGTTGCTGATTGGAAGATATTAGCGATTGCAGCGGACTTAGCACATACCCAATAATCGAATAGAACATCATCAACGTTCCGGGACTGATTTGCTTTTCGACGACAAAGCTGCTTCCCACCCACAATACTGCAATGGTGACAGCGGTAGACACGAAGTTCAGACCATTTGCTGTGGCTATGCCCCCATAAGATGCAGAATACGTGTCATTGAGTAGCCGGACGAACCTGTTCTCTGTCTTTAGATTCGCGAAATCTTCGAGACCGAAACGCTTGACAGTGACAATGGCGTTAAGCGACTCGACCAAATGGGATTCCAAGTCAGCACTCTTTTCCATTATCTTCCTCATAAATCTTTTGTTCAGGCGGTTATATCCAACAAATATCAGTAAAAAGAACGGGGTCGCGCATAAAGTCACGAGTGCCAGCTTCCATGAGAATATCAGCATGACAGCAAGGGTGACGATGAGGATCATCACGTTGACGACCACATTTAGAAACACGTCATTGATAAAAGTCCGTATCTTCACAGCATCGTTTACGCGTGAGATGATTTCACCGACACGCATGGTGTCGAAGAACTGCTGGGGAAGTTTTAGGATATGCTTGTAATATCCGAGGATGAGTGAAGCGTCAATACACTGTCCCGTCTTCAAAGCTAATATGCTTTTTGTCGCCCCAATGAATGTTTGAAGAATGAGGATGACGATCATCGCCAGACTCATCATACGGAGCAAATTCATATTGCCGTCAACAAGGACATAGTCGGTAATCTTGCCCACATAAACAGATGTAGATAATCCGAGAATACTACAGGTAAGCGCTCCAAAGAAAGCCTCTGTCATTACCCTGCGGTGAGGGGTGAGCAGAGAGATGAATTTAGAAAAGTTGCTCGTTGCCTCCCTCCCCACATGAAAAGTATGATTGGGTTGCATGAGCACAAGTATGCCAGTCCACATCTCCTTGAAATCATCTATGCTTTTCTTATGCATCGCGCCATCTGCCGGATCCATGTAAACGACATGTTTGTCATTCACCTGATAGATGACAATAAAGTGAAGAAGCACTTTGTTAACCACAACATGTGCGATTGCAGGAAGAGGGATCATCTGCAGAGCCTCTAACTTTGCCTTTACACCTTTGGCACTAAGTCCCAATTTCTCAGCAGCTTTGATAAGTCCAAGGATATTCGTTCCTTTCTTGTCGGTATAAGCATACTGGCGTATTCTTGCAACAGAGTATAGGAGTCCATAATATGCACATATAGACGCAATGGATGCGGCACCGCAATCAGTAATATCCTGCTGCTTGATTTTTATATGTGAGTTCATAACGTGTATTCTTACTTCGCGTTCTTACTTGGATATTGTGTTGGATTCACCCAACTGTCCATTGATTGGTATAGCAGGTCAAACAAAGATTTCTTTGTAACCATAAAGCGAACGACAGCTGTCATTCCTTTTTTGATGTACCCCCGTTGGTGAGTTCTATCATCTGTAAGATAATTCTTGTCTAATCTTACGCGGACTTTGAATAGATAATTATTACTTGAGTCAACAACATAATCAGACGAGACACTTTCCACCTTGCCTTCCAACATACCCCATTCATTATAGTTGAGCGCATCGATTTGAATCTTTGCTGTCATATTCGGTCTGATGAATGCTATATCTTTCGGTTTCACAAAAGCCTCAACATAGAGAGGAGCCTTTGGACTGATGACAGCAAGGCTTGTACCTGCTTGGACAGGTATGCCCGGATAGATGCCACTAAAGTTTTCGACAGTTCCAGAAACCGGTGCCCTCAAAATGAGCATATGCTTATCACTGACGTCTCCTTCTATATTTGAATGCGCCTCACGAATCTGCTGGTGTAGATTGTTCAAGTCTGTTTCCCACGTTGCATGTTTGTTTTCTACCAGTGTTTTCAGTTCATTCTGTTTATCAAGGTATTGGTAGTAATATTTTTCGTACTCCTCTTCACTTATCAGTTTGTCGTCATACAGTGCTTTATTGCGTAACCACTCTGTTTTTAAGTGTCGTATATCAGTCTTCATCTGTGCGCATTGAGCTACCATGCTGTAATATTCCTGTTCGCGATTAGAGGATTTAAATGTCTGCGGACAACTGCCTTTGACAAGAAACTCAAGATCATGGCATTGGCTCAGGAAATCATTCTGTTGTGATCTCTGATAGTTAATCTTCACATCAGTATTGTCAGTTCTGAATTTTAGGATCGGCTGCCCTTTAACGACAGCATCACCCTCTTTGACATAGACTTCATCCACAATTTCTGTAACAGGGGCAATGATGGTACTCCTTTCGGTCTTGGGTCTGACATTTCCTGTCCCTTCAACAGAAACATCGACATAAATAAACGGCAAAAGCACTATACATGTCATTACGAAAACAATAGCGACGGCGTAAATGATATTAGATTTAGCTTTACGTCTTGAAAGATAGTTTTCAAGCGTGTCGTTAATCCATTCACTTGGAAGTATTTGAGCATTATCCACTGTATTGTTATTTATTTATGTTGACTTCTATATCTATGTCAAAGCTATTCCCATAATAGTAGCTGCCTCGATACTTGTCATATTTGATTTCTGCTCCGATCTCTCGTAGCATCTCAAGGTCATTGTATAGTTGCCGCCTACTGATATTTAAACGTTGGGAAAACTCATCGGGATTACCTGTCGCTTTCATGGTTATCAGGTCATTCATTCGATTGATACGTTCCAAATATTTAAAAAGCAATTGCATAATATGGATTATATTTCTCTTGGATTTTTGTATAACTTAAGCAAATAGCACTGGTAGTAGTAATCAAAAAGTGCTTGCAAGCGACTACTCTCCGCCTCCAGCAATTTTACTTTGCTGTCATCAAATTCAAACAATGTGGCCTTTCCGCATTCATACTTCTTCGTCGTAAGCTTGAATGATTCTTGGTTGCTATTTACTGCAGCAGTGTAACTTGTAATTTTTGCATAGGCATTCATTGCGTGAGCATGAATTTGCGTGATTTTATGATAAAGATCGTTTTTTGCTTTCTTGAGGAGAATTTCATTTTTGTCTTTTTCTATACGTGCTTGCCGTATGCTGTTACGAGTCTCGAAGCGATTGAACAGTGGAATGGTAAGTTGCAACTGTATTTCCTGACAAAAGTTGTTCCTTAGTTGGTTGCCAAAAGATCTGTTGTCTATGCCGTTGGTCTTATAGTAATTTGTCCCAATTCCACCTACCAATGACAATTGAGGATAGAGTGCAGAGCGGCACATCTTTATTTTGTCTTCAGAACAGGATATGGAGGCTTTCTGCGACTGTATTGTTGGGTAATTGTTGATAGCCTCAGCTAAAATGGCATCTATATTGTCTGGCATCATTAGACATAGGTCATCCTCTTTCGGCTTAGCGATGGAAAAGTCCTTAGGTACCTCTAAATCCATTAACTGGCAGAGGCTAAGTTCGTCCGTAGAGAGTTGATTCTTTTTCTCGGAGACGTTCGCCATACTACTTTGCAGAGTAGCGTGTTGTTGGACAACATCCACATAACTGATTTTGCCATGCTTCAGAAGGCCTTGCAACCGTAAGGTCTGTAATGAATCTATTGAAACTTGACGCTCAGATATTTCTAAAAGCTGCATGTCCATAAGAACCTGCAAATATGCTTCGGCGACATTCATGATGAGTGTCATCTTGGCATCGGATAGGTTATGTTCTTCGACAAGGACTAGATCCCTAGTCATTCTCTTTTTGTATCGAGAACAGAATCCGTCAAATAGATTCATTTTGCCTGTAAGCGAAACGGATGTCTGCCCTGTACTAGTATTGGTATATGTGTTTTCGTACGTCAAGCTTCTGCCAAATGTATATTGTTGTGAAGCCGATGCTGATATTTGTGGAAGCCACGAATTACGTTCTGTGTTCAAATCAACATTCTTGCTTTTCACCGACAGCTCTAGCATACGCACTTCTGGGCTATGCTGCAGAGCATAGTCCACACATTCTTCTAACGTCCATTTGTGTGCAGGAGGCATGGCTGAACCAGACAACCAACAAAAGAACGTTATCATAGAAATAATAAAGATTTTTAATCTTAATTTATTGAAGAACATGATTAATTATTACGTAGTGGAGACAGACTGTCGCATTAACAATCCTTATTTAGGATCGTCAATACAACAAGTCTAACTAAAGAGATAATGTACAAAGAATTATGAAAGATACAGAGATACTATCCGAATTCAAATCATTCTACGCATCAAACTGCCCGACATAGGTTGCATTACGCAAAACTACATCCAGTGTGTAGCCGCCTTCATCAAGGGTTCCTAAGTCCAAATAAACGGAACCGCCATTAACTACAGAGTTCATCGTGTATCCTACAACATTTCCCTGCGAATCGCTTACGTAAACTTGAACGTTACCTGTATAAGCAGAAACATTTAAAGTTAATTTACCATTTTCATAGTCAGCTGACAGTCGAGTTGCTGATGGCACACGCATTCTTCTGTGTTGGAAAGTTGATCTCGCTCTAATCATTATAGGTCTTGAAATAATAGGCGAAATTCCAGATGCTAACAGCAGAAGCAAAATAAGAATTTTCTTTTTCATCATGATATTTTGGGTTTACGGCTGCAAAGTTAGACCGAAAAAGTGGAGTAGACAAAGGAGACAGGTCTAAAAATGCTAGTCGAATAGATTTGGCATAATCGCTTGTTCTTCAATACGTTTTAAGTTTTATACTATAAAATAATGGTCTAAAAAAGCAAAAGAAGGCCTATCCTAATAATCTTCGATGAACTTTTTTGCAGACGTGGGGCTATCTTTCAAGCCTAATTTCTCCTTAATGAGGAATAGCTTTTGCTTGACAGATTTTGGCTCGATATTATAGATCTGAGCAATGGCAGAATATGGTAATTTCAATCTGACAAGCATAAGAAATTTGATATCCTTCGGTGTCAAGTCAGGGTAGTCTCTTTTCAATCTTTCCACAAACTCGTTGTCAGAACTATTCAGAAAGACTTCAAGCTCTTCCCAATCAAAATCAGACAGCAAAACCTGCTTGACCTTGCCAGATTTCAACGATTCCAACTTGCGTAATATGCTAATCTTACGCATAAGAAAATGACGCATCGTGGAAATTTGGGTACTTTGATGCTCTATTATCAAGCGCTTGCGCTCTTGTTGCTCTTCATTAAGTCTCTGCATCTGTACTCTTCTATATCTTGAAAAATACAATATGAATGCGATAATAGTTAGAGAGACGATAATGATGCTAATAATGACCCATGTCTTGAATTGGCTTTCATTTTGTTCCCTTGCCCGTTGTCGCTCTTTTCTTATCACCTTATTATAATACGCGTCTTTTGCTTTCGCATTCACAGAATTCGTGGTCTCAAGAGCTGACACAAGAGAGTCTTTATATCCATTTGCCTCTCGTAAATTATTTCTCTTCAAGGCCAGTGCGTAAAGCAAAGAATATATAGAACTTCCATATTGAAGATACTCTCGTCTGGAAATCGATTTTATCAGTCTTTCAGACGCTTGTAAAGAATCAACATCACAATACGCCCATGCCAGCGACAAGATCGATGACGTATCGTGCTTTCGCTTGTACATAAACGACAGTTTTGAAGTGTACAAAACAGAATCCTTATTGTCTAAAAAACTCCAAAATGCCGACAGATCTTGGTAGGAGTCACTCAATGCCAGTGTATCCTTCTGTGCAATTGCCTGTTTTACGGCTTGCTTAGCGATAACGAAGCTTTGTTTAATTCCACCCTCTTTAAAGGAATAGCACTCGGCTAAATTCAACAAAGCATAGGCTTTGTTGTTGCTTGGGGCATTCTTCACCTTATTATATAGCCCAACAGCCTCATTGGAAAACTTTATAGCAAGATCAGGATCATATTCCCTAACAATAACCGATGATTGAACTAACGCCAGACTTTGTGTATAGTAATCATTTTGTCGTTTTGCAGCTTTGACAGAATTGGAAAAGCAACGAAGCGCCTTTTCACTGCTGTCGTTCAAGGCATAATATTTTCCCATGTAATACTCGCACTTAGCATAAAGACTATCAGCAGGCTTGCCATTGTACCAATTATACGCGTTGCGGAGCAGTGAGTCGTTGTCTACGTCTATTCCGGACTTGTCTTGCGCCATGGTATAAGCTATGGAATATAACGCAACAGCTTTCTCTGAAAGCTTAGTTTGGTCTACCTTTTTGAGCAAGGCGAGTGCACTGTCCGGCTTTTTCTCTGCCAATGGTATAATGGTAGAGATATATCGGCCTTGTTTGTCATTGCAGCCAACAAGGTTTATAGCTATTAGTAAAACAAGAATAAGGTCGAATATCTTTCTCATTGCGTAACTTGCATTTCGGTGCAAAGTTACTACTTTTATTCGACATAAAGTTACATGAGCGGGCTATAAATGACAGGCAGAAAAGGAGATTGCGCGCATCTGCATCTGTTCAGCGAGTTCGGCGATTGTTGCTTACACAGAGTTACAGAGCGTACGAAAAAGGCTCTGCCTTGAGGAGTACACAGAAATAGCTTATAAATAAAAAATAATGGAGAGTGCACTAATATTGCATTCTTTCGCTGTAACTTTGCAAGTGCATATATAAGGGGAAAAACCACATACATGTATTTATTAATATTATAACTTTTATAATGATGAAAGAAACAAGTAAGAAGTACATTGCGGAAATGTCTTGCAATGAGATGAAACGCACAGAAGGAGGCTATACTCTCCCTGAGATAGTAATTGTTGGAAGCAATAAGAACTTTGAAAACAATGTAGGAGAAGTATATAGAGACTTAGGGCCAGATGCGACAATAGGCTTAGTTCTAAATGATTGGTATTACAATTTTTTGGTTTTTTGATAACTAATAGTCCCCTCCAAAATGGAGGAGAGGGTATTGAATCTATTTCATGACAGTCAGGATGATATGAAGAAGGCAATCAATTGGTTGACGGCAGTGCTCTTCTTGGCATTGCCTGCATTGGCGACGTTGGTAATCGTACACGTTATCTATACTCTGTTTGGTCACTTCTATAATGAAAAAGAGACGCTGCTGTATTTCATAGTCAGTCAGCTCTCAGTATTAGCGACAGTGTTCGCTTTTCGTAATATTCAGAGCATGGCATTTATGAATCTCCCCAAGCTACGTTTACGTCCGACCATGATAAGCATTGCACTGGGACTGGCTGTTTGGGCGATGGCTGCGATCTTGTATACCTTTGCTTATCCAGGAGCTCATCCGCGTATAAGGAACAACTATGCGCTTTGCTTAAGTGTCATGTTTTTTTTGGTGTCACCAATAGTCGAGGAGATGTTTTTCAGAGGATGGATACTCTGTTACATGGAGTCTAAGTCTTTCTCTAAGCCCACAATCATTCTGACCATCTCAACAATGTTTTACCTCTATCATTGGACTCCTGTCATACCCTTCTATTCATGTTTGGACACGTTTGCTCTAAGCGTTCTGACTTGTTGTATGTTCTTCAAAACAAGGGATATACGTTATTGCATTCTCATGCATTTTGTCTTGAATTTCATGAATTCATTGATTGCTTTTATTCCATATCTGATAGGCTAAGGAGAAAGGATATGGGCAATATAACTATCTCCGTAAAGAAGCACTTAGATGGGAGCATTTGATTTTTATAGTTAAGTCTGTATTGCTTTACATAGGCTATTCAGCTCCCTAAAACGTTTTGCCCATTCAATAGGTAACCGGTTACAGAGATAAAGTTAACGAGGATGTGGAGCAGGTAGCCATAAAAGAAGCCAAGGCGTCGTCTGAAATAGGTGGCGGTGATGCCTAACAGAAGTTGAGGGGTGCACATGATGACGGCAAGAGGCAAGAGTGGCAAGGAAAGATCATAGTTGGTGACATGCAGGAGCATAAAGAGAAGCACAGAGACCGCTGCCGCTACGTCTTTGACCTTGGGAGTAATGCGAGACTGCAACTTCGTAAAGATAGCAACTGTCAGCCCGCTTGCCAAAAGTGACCATAAAATCTTGGAGCCAATAGCCGTCATGAACGCGGAATCGGTAAAACCATGCAAGCCATACGTTATCAACTTTGGATAGACGAGCGTTCCTTGGAAGAAGGTCAGCACAAGGTAACACAGACAAAACGAACTGATAGCAATGTCTTTCTTGGAGAAGGACAGCCACAAACGAAAGACGATCTCCTCTAACAGAGGCGCAAACAAGGCGATGACAAGGATGGCATTCATGGGATGTCCCATGATTGCCTCACGGAATACGCCATTGACGATATGGTCGCTGATGTCCCATTTCAATAGATGAGCCAAAATGGCCAATGTGGCGAGGATAGGATAAGTGATGGCAAAGTATTTTACATAGAACACTATGCCCCTTATAGCAATGGTCTTCTTCTGAAGGCTTTTGCCGTCAGAGAAGATCATTGCCTTTACAGTACTGTATGTATCCATTCTTTATTTTTGTAAGTTTTACAGTATCTTGTAGATGCCGGTTGCAAGGCGAATGTCGTCAACGATAGTTCTAAACTTCTGTCCCAATTTATGCCCCATATTGTAAGCTTTCTTGTAATATCCCTCCATCAATCATTTGTGACGCTTTTGTTGAAAGTGAAACAAGCAAGAGATGTCCATTTTCTTGTTCTTCCATGCTTGAATTCTTTTAATTAGTTTACATGCAATTAGAAAGAGGAAAAACATAGTCCTCATTTTCTACTGCAAAAATAATATGTTTTAGTGAAAACAAATTGCACTATACATAATTTAACAAATGAAGATCTCTACAAATGTAAGGCAATACAGAAGCCTAAAAATTATTATGACTCATAGAATTGTATAGCCCTTGGAAACAATAATCTAACAGCCAAGTGAACCAGAGAGAAACACAAAATTGAAATCAACGACCCTTTTGCCTATGAAGACAAAAGGGTCGTTGGATATAAAGGCTTGCAGTCCCAAACAGAGCGTGCACTGTTTGGGACCAATGCCCTTGTGAATATAAATACTTTTATTTCAGATGAGAAGGGCAGCCTTATTTAGGCAGATGGAAGGCTTGGGTCATCTCCTTCATCTGCTCATCGCTCATGCCTTCAGGCTCAAAGCCCATGGCACGGCAGTCGATGTAGATCTTTGCGCTCTTCGACAGCACGTCGACTTGGTCAAAGGCGTCCATGATGTTCTTACCTTTGGCAAAGACGCCATGCTTTTCCCACAACACGACATCGTAGTCGGCCAGGGCGTTGAGCGTGCCTTCAGCGAGTTTCACGCTGCCGGGGAGCTCGTAAGGCACAATGCCCAGTCCTAACGGACAGAACGCTTTGGTCTCAGGAATCATGCTCCACAGCAGACGGGTGAGCACATCCTTCTCCAAGAACGGGCGGTGATGGCTCATGGCCACCAGCTCTATCGGGTGAGTGTGCAGCGTAGCCTTGTAGCCACTGCCCGTCTCCACCTGTTTGTCGTGAACGAGGAGGTGTGAGGGCAACTCGCTGGTGGGCATGACAGGGTTGTCGGCGATGATCTCGTAGTGCTCGCAGTCATCGAGGATGCGGATGATGCTACCGTTGTCCATCGGATGGCGCGCCAGGTCGCGCATACGCTTGCCGGTGCCCTTGCAGAAGAAATAGGTGCCGCGCAGATGTGGCAGTTTCTCACCGATGGCAATCGGCTCGGTAATGGCAGGCATCTGGCGTATGTCGTCGTCAACGAGATCTGTGATGTTCACCGTGATGTTACCGCCGTTGCGCTCGGCCCACCCGTTTGTCCACAGGTATCCGGCTACTTCGGCAATCTTCTCGACCTCCTCTTTCAAGGCAGGTCGGTTTTCCAATATACTCTTCATAAGTGATAGAATGATTTGATTCAAATGATTTGCGGAAGGAAACAAGAGATGAGCAGCACGACGATACCCGTGACGAGGATGGCTATCGTGGTGCGGTCGCAGCCTTTCCATTCCTTAAGGATGATGCCCCACACATTGCTGAAGACCACGTTCAGTGCCATGAGGATACAGAACGAGAGCGTGGTGAGTACGGGTGAGGAAGTGAGGAAGCCCTTGCCCAAAGAGAGTCCGAAGAACTGGCTGTACCACAATGCACCGGCGAGGAGGCAAAAGAACAGGTTGTTGATCCATACATGGCCTTTGCGGTAGTCACCCCACGTATGGTTGTGCTGGTTCTGCCACAGACAGTAGACGGCATTGGTAACAAAGCCACCAAGTGTGACAAGCAGTGTGGCGGGCAGCGTGCGGTACATGGCCGGCGTCAGTTCACCGAAGTTGATGTCCTTGCCGAACTCCAGTCCTACGTTGAAACAACCGCTCATGAAACCGGCGAGCAGTGCGATGGTGATGCCCTTCGGGAAGTTGAAGTCCTTGACGGCTTTGCGCTTTTCTTCTTCCGAGAGTGTGGCCGTCTTGCGCTTTCCGGCCCATCCGATGATGGCAATGCCGAGAAGGGTGACAGCGACACCAATGAGCACAGAGGCGGTCAGCTGGCTGAGGGCGTGCTCTTCGGGGAAGAACGCGTTGATGAGCACTGGTCCCATGATGGTTCCCAGTCCGGCACAGGTGCCCAAGGCGATAGACTGTCCGAGGGCTACGCCGAGGTAGCGCATGGACAGGCCGAAGGTAAGTCCGCCCACGCCCCACAGCACACCGAAGAACACTGTCATGGCCACATGGAAACGGTTGGCACCGGCCAACAGCTCTATGAGACCATGACCAGCCGGCACGGCCAGCTCAGCGCCCAACAGCGGTAGAAGCAGCCAGGCAAAGACGCCCTGCACAAGCCAGTAGCTCTCCCAACTCCAATCCTTGACTTTGTTGATGGGCACGTAGCAACTTGACTGGCAGAAAGCACCGGCAGCAATAATCAATAAACCTATTAATATCTCCATAGTCGGAAGACAGTGGGTAGAGGACAGTCCCCCCACCCTACTGTCGCTTATTGTTTAGTCCCTATATATAATAAGGTGTCAGCTAATAAACAGACAGGTGTCAGCGCTTGCTGAGCACGTCTTTCTCGTATTGCTCTACGTCGGCGAGATAGTCCTCAGCCACGGGCACGTTGTTCTTCAAGTTGAACCTAAAATCCGCAGATAATTTTTCGAGTGTCAGATTTAGCCCTTGCTTGTGACGATTGTGTCTGACTCTAGGCTTAGAAACGCTTGACATGACTTGTAT
>ONHQ01000023.1 GCA_900317685.1 uncultured Prevotella sp. | reverse complement strand
TAAATCTTTGTAACTATTTGGCTTACAACTACAAAGATAATAAAATTATGCGAGATTACCAAACTTTTAAGACTCTATTCTTATCCCGAACTCAGGTTGGTACATCGATCCGAAGACGGGTGACATCTATCTCACTTATAAAACTGTGCTGGAGAATGGCTCTACGACAGACTATGTCATGCGCATTGCCTACAACGATTTGAATCTCAACGATCGTAGGTTCACCGGCTATCTGTGGTCTTCGGATGGTGATGAGGTCGATGACTTCTGGTTCAACCGCTATACCGGTAATGCCAAGGCAGCCACGCGTGGCTCCGACAAGGGCAAGACACACTGGAAGGTGGTGATGACTGCAAAGAAATGATCAGTCCACAATAAAGATGTTTTGAGTTCATCCGTTAAATAGGTACACGATAATCGTTTAGACTTTTAACACTCCATCTTCGATGGAATAACAAATATTGCCGAATATATAGAAGATGTTCTTGATATTCGTTGATATTCTTCATTCCGCATAGCGGAGCGTTAAAACTCCAAACAATGAAAGTGCCTATTTAATGGATGATTTTTGTTTCTATTCCAGTCCCCACAGCGCATCGTTGGGCTTGGCGGCTTCGATGACACGTTCGCGGTCGTCGGGCAGGTTGCAGAAAAAGTCGATGCCTGTGCGCTTCTCCAGCTCGTCGATGCTGCACGCGTAAGCCTTCAGACTTGTGCTATGGTCGTTTTTGTGTTCAAACCATAGGCCGAGGGCGTTGTACTGTCCATTTTTGATGCGCAGGATGGCGGCGAAGAAATATTTCGGGATGACCAGACCTGTGTTGGAGCGGGTGTAGTTGTTGTTGTCGATCGTGCCACCCTTACATATATATAAGGTGTCTCGGAAGGCCGTATTGTTCCACCCTTTGATATTGTCATAGCTGTTGCCATGGATCTTATTCTCCATATAGAGCCACACACCAGTGTTGAAACCGTTGAGCTGCGGTTGGATATTGCCAAGCAAATATGTCTGCCGGTTAGCCTCCTCGGAGTTGAGGCGGTCGGCGGACGGACAGATATGTCCACGGTCGTAGTGCGGAGTCATCTGACTGTAGTCTGTTAATGTCGTGCGGTACGCGGCAGGTATCAAGTCGTCTTCGGCAAAGGGATCTCTTCCGTGCCACCAGCCATTACGACTGCCGGTTCTAATGCTGTTCTTCGGGTCGAGACGATAGCATGTCCAGCGTTGCGCACGCAGTCCGTCGTCCCATTCTACGATATAGTTCACGCCGAATACGTCGGTACGGTGTATGATGATACGGCTGCCGTCTTTTATGCGTGGCATCTCCATACGAGCATATTCTGGGAAGACTTGAGCGTTATTGGCATTGGTGTTGACCGTCTCCTCTTGTTCACCATTACCGTCTTCAGAGCATGAAACGATGACAGGGATAGTAAGGATAAGGACAAAGGTCACGATCCACGTCCAAATGGCGTAAGTCTTATTGCTGTTTCTGATCTTCATAATCATGTTTCCCAATTTCTTCTACTAAAAAAGCGCGATCAAACGTATATGCAACTACGTATGATCGCGCTTCTATTCTGTTGGCTTTGGTATTTACTTCTTCAGTTTGCCGTAGCGGCTCATGAAGCGGTCCACACGACCAGCCGAGTCGACGAGCTTGCTCTTGCCCGTGTAGAACGGATGCGAAGAGCTGGAGATTTCTACCTTTACCACTGGGTAAGTCTCGCCCTCAAACTCTACAGTGTCGTTGGTCTTGCATGTAGACTGTGTGAGGAACATATCGCCGTTGGACATGTCCTTGAACACGACGGGGCGATAGTTTTCTGGATGAATACCTTTTTTCATTTCTTTAATTATTCGTTTTGTTATAGAATTCTATGATCACGTTGCGGGTCTTTCACGACCCTTGGAGCGTAATTGTCTGCAAAGTTACTACTTTTCTTGCGCTCCACCAAATTTCTCGTTGATTTTGTTTCTGCTATCTTACATATCTTGCAATGAAAGGCCTCTGAATTCGAACTGATAGTGTGCGAACTGCCGATCGTAGAATTTCATGTCACTCGTCTTTAAATGTAAACCGTGGTTTATATAAACCGCCGTTTACATTTGCATAAATAGCATATTATTCCGACAAATCAAAATGAGGAAAGGTAGAAATTACTATGCTGATGGCAAAAAGTCAGGTCGAAAGTTTGCAATTGTCAACAGAAACCCCTATCTTTGTAACAAAAATAATCGCTGCCATGATACACACAGGAGAAAGATACATCAATCCGTTGACCGACTTTGGTTTCAAGCGCATCTTCGGCACCCCTTTCAACAAGGACTTGCTGATGAGCTTCCTCAATGCGCTGTTCAATGGTGATCCTGTCGTCTCTGACATCACCTATAAAAACAGCGAGAAGTTCGGCACGAACGAGGAAGCCCGCCGCGCTGTCTTTGACGTGTACTGCACAACGGATACTGGCGCGCGCATCATCGTGGAGATGCAGAATGTATACCAGGACTTCTATAAAGACCGCTCCATCTACTATTCCACATTCCCCATCGCCGAGCAGGCCCAACGGGGCAACTGGAACTATGAACTCCACGACGTATACACCATCGGCATACTGAACTTCACTTTCCCCGAGGACAAGCACAGCGACAGCAGTATCTTCCGCGAAGTGAAGCTCATGGACACAGAGTCACACGAAATTTTCTACGACAAGCTCACCTATATCTATGTGGAGCTCGCCAATTTCCATAAAACCTTGGAGGAGTGCGACAGCATCCTGGAGAAATGGATCTATTGCTTAAGGAATCTCCAAAATCTGATGAGCCGTCCGCTGGCCTTGCAAGGTCGTGTCTTCGAAAAGCTTTTCAAGACTGCTGAGATTGCCAAGATGACCACCGAAGACCGCCGCGCCTACGAGCTGAGTGCCAATGCCTACCGTGACATCAAGAACGGCATGGACGCTGCTAAGCGTGAAGGAATGGAGAAGGGAATCGCAATCGGAACCGAGAAGGGAATTGCAATTGGAACCGAGAAGGGAATCGCAATTGGAACCGAGAAGGGAATTGCAATTGGAACCGAGAAGGGAATTCAACAAGGTGCACAAGCAAAAGCATTGGAAGTGGCACGAAAGATGAAGGCAAGAGGACTGGAGAATGGGATGATATCGGAAATGACGGGTTTGCCAGCGGAAGAAATAAAGAAATTGTAAACGTAATAATATGAATATCAATCCGCATGCTGAGAGCCGTCTTCTCCGCGAGCTGAGTGCCAATGCCTACCGTGACATCAAGAACGGCATGGACGCTGCTAAGCGTGAAGGAATGGAGAAGGGAATTGCAATCGGAACCGAGAAGGGAATTCAACTAGGTGCACAGGCAAAAGCATTGGAAGTGGCTCGGAAGATGAAGGCAAGAGGACTGGAGGATGGGATGATTTCGGAAATGACGGGTTTGCCAGTGGTAGAAATCAGAAAGCTATGATTACTCTCGCTAATGATCTGCAAACGCTTGCCCAACCATATCGGAATAGAAATTTGTCGGTTGCAGACCTGCTTTCGTCGCCTTTTGAGTATGTTCTGTACCTATCTTATAATCAATATTAGTGTACATCAATATGGGTGCCCTAAATCCCAATATATTATGGAAAATAGCCAGGGACAGACTTCCGCTCTCAATAGAGCTCTGAGTCTCAGTCTACAGGGTTAAAGCCTGCCCATGATTTTCTTCTCTTCTATTGCAGGTGCTGTTACACTTTGACAATATATTCAAAGTGGGAATCCCTATGACGAAAATAGGTAAGCATAGCGAAAGGCTCAATCTGTCTTTCTTGTCTCATAAAGTATCCCAATATCTGTCTTTTCTGTCTTTCTGTCTTATAAAACATCCCAATATCTGTCTTTTCTGTCTTTCTGTCTTATAAGACATCCCAATATCTGTCTTTTCTGTCTTTCTGTCTTATAAAACATCCCAATATCTGTCTTTTATGTCTTTCTTGTCTTAGAAAGCGGCACAGCATCTGTCTTTTATGTTTTTCTGTCTTAGAATGACTCAATATCTGTTCTTTTTTTGTTTTCCTCTTTCTGGCGTCTGTCCTCAAAACACTTTGCCGAAGGCGATATTGATGAAAGTCTTTACGAGTATCTTTGCGTCGAACCACCACGAGCGGTGCTCCAGATAGTAGAGGTCGAGATCCAGTCGCTTGAGCATCTTCTCCATCGTGTCGGTATATCCATTATATAAGGTGGCGTAGGAAGTCACTCCCGGTCTGATCTGATAAAGGTAGACATATCTTGGGTCGTGCTGCAAGATCTGGTCGATGTAGTACTTCCGTTCCGGTCTTGGGCCGATAAACGCCATATCTCCCTTGAAGACATTCCAAAGCTGAGGCAGCTCGTCGAGGTGATGATCGCGCAGGAAACGCCCGATATGCGTCATGCGTTTATCTTTCTTATGGGCGAAGAGTTGAGGTCCGTCCTTCTCTGCGTCCACTCTCATGCTGCGAAACTTATAAATGGTGAAAGGCCTGCCAAAGCGTCCGATACGTTCCTGCTTGAAGATAGCCGGCCCGCCATCTTCGTGTTTGACCAGAATATAGCATATGAGAAAGAGTGGGGAGAATATAATAAGAGAAACAGCAGCAATAAGACAATCCCCAACCCTTTTGGTGTTACGCTCAAAGGCATTCATACCATCAGGGATGAACCGTTGGTTGTCCTTGTCATCATTCCATTTGATGTATGGTGGAATCGTTCTAGTGTTAGACCCCTTTTCTTCTGCGGAATCTTTAGCGTTATCTTTGCAGGTTGCTGTTTCCATTTAGTCTTTCTATCGTTAATTTCTTTTTATAACGTTGTAGATGTATTAATATTGCATGGTGATTGGGATAAATGACTAGAGTATACAGAACTTTTCAAGAATTTCTTTTTGATTTTTTTTCTTTTTATCCTTTTAATCAAGTAGGTAGGCAGGAATAAAAATAGTAAATAGACCAAAGCCTTGCCTAAAGAGTAGTTGAGCACATCGGTATATACTTTTAGATTGTATCCGATCAGCTTAAGTTTGTTGCTTGATACTGAGTCGCTCCTTATGCGGTAATAAGCTAATGGACGCTGGATTCCAAAAGCACATTTGCAATCTCTTAGTAGAGTGAGAAAAAAGCCCCAATCTTGCCGCTTCCTCAGTTGTGGCATCATCACTTTGCCGCCAAAGGCTTGGGTGTCATAAATGGCTGTGGAACATCCAATTTTGTTATCTTTTTCTTCCATTCTGAATGAGATGCGTCGTGGCGGTATTCTGATACTGCAATGGTTGTCGTGCTCGTCGATTAGCAAATAGGAGGAGCAGCATAGAGCGCATCCTGTTCTTTGCATGTAAATGAGTTGTTTCTCTATTTTGTCAGGGAACCAAACGTCGTCGCTGTCGCAGAAAGCAATATAGCGTCCGCGGGCTCGGCGGATTGACTCGTTTCTGGCAAAGGCAGCACCATGGTTTTCGTTTAGGAAAATGATGTCTACCTTGGGAGATTCTGCGTATTTTTGGAGAATCTTGTGGGTTTGCGGATTGGAGGAATGATCGTCGGTAATCAACAACTCTATATGGGGATAAGTTTGGGAAAGTACACTATTGATGCTTTTCTCCAAGAAGGCCACCGTGTTGTATGTTGGCATGATGACTGAAACTAATTCATTCATTGTTGTTGTTTTCAAGAAAATGCGTTATCGGTTTTGTCGGCCAATATTATATTGTTACCTTTGTATTTAAAAATAAAGATACGGCAATGAAGAAGGGCATTACTATTCTAAGTCAAGGCTTGTTGATAGGCTATTTCCTGTTTTTCTCATTCCGCGTGTTGGTGAAGGCGGAAGAACAGCGTGAGTATGCTTCGAGAAAGTACAGACTTGTATTTTGTGATGAGTTTAACCAATGTGATGGCAGCTTGCCCGACAGCACGAAGTGGAGGTTTCGGGAGCGTGCCAACAACATCTGTGCTCGGTGGAACAGTAATTCTGGCAAAGTGGCATTTATTAAGAAAGGTAAGTTATGTTGCCGGGCTATCCCTAATGATTCAGAGAAGAGTGACACAGCAAAGATGCTGACGGGATCGATAGACACCAAAGGGCGGTTTAGTATCCGATATGGGAAGATAGAGGTGAGATTAAGAACCTGTGTTAAGGAGGGAAATTTCCCGGCTGTATGGATGAGACCTGTAGACGATGGTCATCCCTACACCTATGCGGAATTCGACATCTTCGAGGCCTTTGGCAAGGACGGATTAGCGCGTCAGACCGTTCATAGCCATCGGTCGGAGATACTGAAGAAAAATTGTCCCAAACATTCTTTTTCTACGAAGGTCGACTTAAGCAAATGGCATATCTATGCCGTTGAGTGGGATCAGAATCAAGTTGTGTTTTCTTTAGACGGTGTTGTCACGGGAAAATATACACGAATGCCGTACCAGAATGGAGAAAACGAGGGTCAATGGAGTTTTGACAGGGATTTCTTTATCATTCTCGACCAGAGTGTGGGTAAGGAAGGGTGGCACGAGCCAGACACCCATGCCGTGTATGAGACACAATTTGATTGGGTTCGGGTTTATAAGCGTATCCGTTAAAGGTCTTTTGTCACTTGAATATATTCTGATCCTCCCAATATGGCTGCCGTTTGGGAATAGGAAGAGGCGTAGCTGCCATATATCTTTCTTGTCTTGCTGAGGCAGAACAGCTCTACGACACTGAAGACCATCCCCCGGATACTGTTTCTGTCGGCATCTTCGTTTTGGATAAAGATACGGTTGCCAAACAGTGCAGTTATTTCTTGTTTGACGCTATGGTCATCTGTGGCCAGATAGAAAGTTGTATTTGGGTTGGCAGCCACTTCCTTTTTCATCAGTTCAATGAACTTGCTGACGGGAGAGTTGATTATGGATGTCTTATTATCGGTGCGTCTGATATGTATGCCAATGGTGTCTTCGTTGAACTTACTGGTAACGAGTTCTATCTCCTTTCTAATCTTTGGTACGGGCACGAACAAATTTTTCATGTTATTTTGCTCACACATTGGATAACAAGTGATAAGGATGAGTCTCTTTTGTCGGACCTTATCAGTGAGGGGGAAGATATTATTGCCTTCCCTGTAAAGGCTGTAATTGAAAAATACCTTCCCGCGAAAATGAAAGTATGCAGACTTCAACAGATAATCTTTTCTGCCGTTGATACGGTAAAGCCATTTTTTATTTTCGTGTACTTCTATGTGAGGAATCTGAAAAGGCTCGAAAAGTTCAGAGAAGTCGGCTTTTAGCCCTATTGTATTGTTCCAATAAATTTTCAGATTTGCGTGGTAGCGTTGCGCAATTGATATGCTGGTTGCTATGGCTCTCATTCTGTTGCACAAGCCACCGGTGGGGATGAGCTCTATGTTTTCCATACTTACGATTGTCCTATCATTGTGTTGTAGAGCTTTGTAGTTTCATTACCTATTCTTTTCCAAGAATAGTGCTCAGCAACTTTTTCCCAAGCTTGAAAGTTTTCCTTGATATCTTTTATTTTTTTTGGTGACTTTATGATTGACATCAGAGCCTCTTTAAGTCCTTTTTCATCGAGTTTATCTATTTCCCAACCGATTGGGGCTATTTTTAAAGGGTCTGTCAGTCCGCCCACCCTGCTGACCAGTACCGGAATTCTTTCAGATATGGCGGTCAGTAAGGCTCCGCTTTGAGAGATTTGCCGATACGGGAGAAGGTACACGTCTGCTGCCCTTAGCAGATACAGAAACTCGTCGTTGGGTATGTGCCGGTTTTCCACGATTACATTTTTGCAGTTTGCCACTTGGCGAAGATTGATTTCTTTCTGTTTTCCTACAAGGAGGAGGCAGATGTCATCGTTGTCATAGAGTTCTTTGTTTTGTGTCCATATTTTTGCTAGTAGGTCAATGCCTTTATAAGGACTCTGTTCTCCCAAGGAAACAAAAACGATCTTTCCCTGGAGATGATATTTCTGTCGATACAGTTGAAGGCTCTGTTCATATCGTTGTGTATCAACGGGTATCTTCAGTATTCCGTGTTCTATGACATGTATTTTGTCTTTGCCGATATGGAACATTTGATGTATTTCCTTTTTGGTGCAAGATGTGTGCACGACGATGGCATCGCAAATGGCATATAGCTTTCCGTAGATACTCTGATAGCGTTTACCGGAATTGTGGGGGAGAACGTTATGTGCAGTGAAGACGAGTCTGAAGCGAAAGAGCCTTTTTGTCCATTTATAGAAATAGTAGTCGAAGGTTGGCATTTTAAACCATTGTACATGGATGATACGTGGTCTCCAGCACATAATCAGACAGAATATCTTGGCATAAGTCAGAGCATAGCTGAGAACTTTGGCAAGGGAAGAATGCAGCTTGTTGTATTTAAACCACGGTTTCCCGGGTAAGTTCATTGCTTTGTAATCATATTTCTGACTGTGGATATAAAGGATATCCTTTTGCGTGTTAGTCAGGAGATTGTAGTCGTATGCCGCTAGGTTGCCATAAGACTGTGGATCAATGTAGAGAATGTCTTGTTTCATGATGCAGAGTTTCATAGGAGGCATTCTTTCAAAGCATTGAGATATCCGTGCCCATACTTAGTGTCTGGTTCCACGTAGTTTCCCTCACCCCATTCGTTCCACGATTTGAGGAAAAGAATTCTGTGCTCGTCGTCTTTGTTGGCAATAACCTTCAGCGCATTCAGCAGGTGAGATTTGAAGTGCTCTGGAGTTGCATTGATGTAAACGCCCTCAGCTTTTCCAGCTCGTGGTGTGCGATCCCAGTTTGGCATGATGGTGGGGAACACATTCTCCCAGGAATCCTCGGGCGCAAAGAAGTTTTTCACTACATGAGGGTAGTTAAGTGTCATTGCAGGTAAAAAAGGCAGTTTTTTGTGGAGCACTTTTCTGAAGGTTCTTCCCATCATCCCCTGATAGAGCATTTCTCCCCGTGACTTACCAAAGGAATTAATTCCGTCGAATCCAAGTTTGAGAATGTTGTCGAAGACGTCTTTACTTTCTCTCAAGTCGGGTACCACCCGTTCCAGTGTTCCGTCGTCGCGGCGTTTTATGGTGGATGTGTTATTGATTAAAGCGGTGAAATAGATTCCCGGCAGTCCGTTGTTAATAGCTAGCTCTCGCCATGTGCTAATAAAGAATGAGACATCCTTGAAATGATAGGGATCGTAGATGCAGAATAGCGGTTTGCCCTCCACGGTAATATATCTATGGTCTTTGAATGCTGGTAACACATATTTGAAGTGGGCTATGTAGTCCTCTGTTCCGGGATAGAGCATGGGAGCTATAACCATGGGCTTTCCGTCTTTTTTCCAAGTGCGAGTGGTCCATTCGTGGTTGGCCCAGCAAAGACAGAAGGGAAAGTCGGGCTTGCCAGATGCCAGTACCTCTTCGAAAGGACGCTGTAGCAGTAGTTTGCCATTCCCCATCCAATAATGATAGTAGCAGAAGCCTTCTATACCACACTCCTTTGCCATGAGAGCCTGTTGCTCTCGCGTTTCGGGAAGGCGCAAGTCGTAAAATCCAAGGTCTGCTGGAATCTTAGGCTGGTGATGTCCTCGGAACAGAGGCTTTGCCTGGGCTACATTTGTCCATTCCGTGAATCCGGGTCCCCAAGCCTTGTCATTTTCTGGGATAGGGTGGTATTGTGGAAGGTAGTAAGCTATAACTCTTGCTTTCATGATTCATACATGATTACTTTAACAATTTTAGATGGGATCCCTGCAGCCACGCAATAGGGTGGCACGTCATGGGTGAGAACGGCATTGGAGCGATTTAATATCCGATATCGCCATGAGCCTGATGTGCTTTTTCAGGATTGTTTGCTGCCAATGGAGACAAACTTTTCACCAGAGAGTTGATCTGCCGGATAGGTGATGGTGGAAAAGCATCTAACCCCCGGAATCTCTTGCAGAGGAATCCTTATAGACATATCTTTTGACTTCCCCCAGTTCCGTTGAGGGAGCCTAGGTGGACGTCGCAAGCAAGTGCCCGGTGATCATCAGTAATTTTCTTATACTTTCCAGAATAAGATTAAGCCCAAGTTACATAGGCTATAATTCATGAGGAGCAGACAGACCAACGACAGAATGCTCAGAGATGCCCATCTTGGTTTGATGGTGTAGAATATGCCGGCATAGAGAATGGTGGTGACAATCTCGAAAAGCATTGCAAAGCGCTGTGCAATTACGGGGAAGAATGCAAAGGCTGTGTAACTGAAGATGCCCAAAGCGAACACTTTGAAGAGGATAGGAAAGCATGTGTAGTGCAGTATGATTGTCTGTCGAAAAAAGCTAAGATACAAAAACAGAAGGAGGATGAAGAGCCGTAGTGGGCTGAAGACGTTGACCGACGCAAAAGCGTCGCCTCTTCCGCTTTCTGTGGCGGCCTGATAAGATCCTATTTTTGAGCTGATATATGGTACATTCACACCTCCTACATTGAAGGAGAAGCCACTTAGGAAGATGAGATACCCAGTGACTACCAATGCAATCCAAGCATATGTTTGTCTTTTGGTAATTTGATGGTTAGAGAGGAATAGAAGTGGCAATGCAATCAATCCCGACATATGGAAAACAGATCCTATGACGATGAAGGCGAGGGCTCTCCATTTTCTTTTTTGCCCTATTTCGTATAAGGCCATCAACAACATTGCCGATAGGATGCCGGTTCTCATCTGCATACAGTCGTGCATGGTGTAGTAATAGCTGAGATACACCATGACGGGCAGGAACCATCTCTTCGACAGCTTCGTGAAAGCATACATCTTTATTCCTACGCCAATAATCGCATAGAAGAGAAATAGGATGTGAACGTCATGTGTGAAATGGTTGAAGATCTCCGAGAGCAGTACGAAAGAGTACTCCACCATTTTCAGAGCGTTGATGTCGTCGTAGTGGAGATAGCTTTGCTCATAGTTGATGGAGTCAGGGTCTATACCAACCTTCCGCCCCCCTGCCAACAATATGAGAAATATAGTAAGGACAAGATATATGACCCTCCTATATTCATGGAGGTATTCCTCTAACAGAGCCAGTAGGGTAACAAAGCCGAAAGTGATGAGGATAGTTATTCCCATGTTACAAATATTTTCTTGCAATGCCTTTGACGTAATTGCGCAATTCCTGTTTCTCGGTGTGGGTTAACCCCAGGAGATAGGTCAGGACAAGGGTACTGGGCACAGACGTAGCAAAGACAAGGAAGATTTGCAGCAGATAACCTGCGGATTCGGCGTGGAAGAGCTCTCTGGCATATAGGGTGATGAACAGGACGGCAGCAGCAACGATAGTGGCAGGCAAAATGAATTGCATTATATAATGGCACAAGTTGAAAGAGGAATAGTAGTGTTTTAAAAAAGCCAGTCTGAGTCCGTGAGCGAAGATGCAGAACGCTATGATGCTGACAAAACCGAAAAAGACGGGAAATCTCAGGTGAAACAACAGCCATGAGACGGGGATGGCCAACACCGTGACACTCTCTACGCAGGAATAGTAATATTTTATTTTTCCCGTAGCCTGAATGATGATGGTGATGGGGTTATGGATGGTCTGACAAACACAGTAAACAGCGAACAACCGAGTCATCAGTACTGTGAGCTCCGTGGTGTTGTGCCTTCCAAGCCATAGATAGAGAATTTCACGAGTTTCACAGATGAAGGGGATACTCACCGCAATGAGCAGATACAGAATAAATTTGTTGCTTATTTGAAAGAGTGTGTCAAGATAGCTTTTGTCTTCTCCCGAATATGCTTTTATCATGGCGGGTCTGAATGCCAGTACAATGCTGTTTGACAGTGTGTTGAAAGCATTGTACGCTTGGTTGGCAATACTGAAGGCAGCATTGGCCAAGGGACCGAAAAACATGTTGAGAAGAATGGCATGTCCCTGTATGAGGCCTACTCCGGTAAAGGTGCCATAGATGGTCCAGCCGGAGAAAGACAGTAGTTGCTTGTATATGCCTTTGTCTTTTATTTTATTGTAACGGCAGTAGCCATATTTGTAGATAGCTAGTGCTCCATAGGAAGAGAAGGTGAGCAAGGCCACCAATAACAGTCCACTGCTATAGAACATCAGCCTATCCAAAGGTGCTGAGGCAATGAGTAGAGCAACTAAGAGCCTTCCGATACATTCCAGAAACGAGATGCCGGCGTAGTAGCCCATGTCTTCATTCGCAAAGATGGAAGCCGTGAATGGTATTTGCAGGAAAGAGAGGGTAAAGGTAAAGAGTGCCATTTGAAATAGCCAGTGGACAGCGTCCATACGGTATAGGGGAATGGTCATCCTGTGTTCTATAAACCATATGCCTGCGGTTTCAAAGACGACGATGATGATGACAGCCAAGACGACAACAATATTGATGCTTGCCGAAAATATACTCTGGAGTCTGTCGCTTTGGTGCTGGCCGAGAGCAAAGGAGTAGAATCGCTGAATGGCGATGGCAAGACTGCTGCTGATGAATGTGCTGGTGAGCACAACGCCAGCGATGGCGTTGAAGATGCCGTAGTCTTCTTGTCCCAGTCCATTCAGCACCACTCTGACGGCGTAAAGGTTGATAACCATTATCGCCATCATTCTTATAAACAGAATGATGGTGTTGGAGGCTATCTTTTTGGTCTTTCTTTCTTCTTGCATCTGGGGAGCGTTACTCTGAAAGGATGAGGTCTTTCAGGCAAATGAGAGAAATGATCATAAAAGTTATTATCATCATGGCAGCCACAAAAATCATCCTTTTCGGTCCGGCAGGTTTCAGAGGCACGGCGGCACCCTCAATGGTTGTGAATACGGGGGTGTATTGGCGGAGCTTGGCGCGTGCAGCGTCGAGCTGGGTCATGGTTGTGGTGTAGTTATTGTATTGCAACTGCATGGTGTTTTCAAGATCTTCCACCTTCGACTTTTCTGTTTCCAATAACAGATCCATATTCTCATCAGAGATGGTGGCATACTGGTGGCGTGTCTTCTCATAGGTGACTCGAGCATCGTTGGCAAGCTTCTGATAGTATTCGACATCGCGCCGGCACTTGCTGGTTCTGTAGTTAGTAATGAAAGCTTGCAGACGGTTTCTAACCGAATCAGCAATAATCTGGCATACAACGGGATCCTGTGCTTGCGTAGAGATAGAGATAACCCCGGTCTTTTTGTCTAAATCAATGGTTACGCTGCCTCGGATAGCTTCAACTACATTATTGTCTGTCTTTGAAAGGTGATAAGGATCAAAAGTATTTTTTGCGGCTTTTGTCTCTGAGTCTTTCTTTGACGCAAATATTTTTTTGAGTTTATTGCCCTGCTTACTTAACCATGAATGCTTTTGGTGATAGCGAAGGTAGTTATAAAATGTTGTTTTCAGACTATCATCAACAGTTTTAATTTTAATGTTGAATAACGATGTGACGAAGCCATTGTCGTTCATCAAATCTGGATAGAGCGTTGGCTGTATAGCATCTGTGGTTTGAACCTGATTAATGTCAAATCCAATGGATGAGGCTAAATTACTTAGGGTACTTCCGGAGTTGGATGGTATTTCTATCTCTGGAGCCATAGTCGTTTCTGAAGTATAGTAGCGTGGAACATCACAAATGATAATGGCAGAGACGACTGCCACGATCGGGATAGCGATGGCGTACCATATTTTTTTTGCCCAAATTCTCTTGAAGATAACTCTCAGGTCGATAACATCTGAGTTGAAAGAGGGGTCTTGTGAAGTGTTCTGCTGTTCTTCTACAGAGTTCTGCATAGTAGGATCGTTCTGTCTGTTTATGTTTTGTTCAGTCATTGACTTCTTCTTTTTTCTCCTCCATTCTGTCCATTTCTGGTGTATGTCGTATATATTCATTAGAGCAAATAACTATTGTTTTATTATGGCTATGTTGTCCTCATCCCCCCATTTGTCAGTTTCCCCCATCCGGGTCATCTCTATTGTGTCCTTTAGGGCATAGAAGCTGGATTTATCTTGAGATTTCATTTTTTATGTTTTGTTTTTCTGGCTCCTGCTGCCCGCGAGCTGAGGGCAAAAGCGATAGCATAGGTCGGCCAGAATGCCTGTGACGAGATATACCAAAGCAAATGCTAACAGGATGATGCCATAGTTGTCATGATATGTTAGCCCGATATGTGGCAGTACACGACTCACAAGGAGGGGAATGCCGCCACAGAAGAAATAGTATACGAGCGATTGCCGCCCAGTGTGTTCGAGAAGCCACAAAAGTCTTCTTGTAATGGCTTCCAAAGAGTTAAAGGCTGTGTCCTTATGAAGTCGGAGTCGCTCCAAGCCTTGGCAAACCTCAGAGGTCAGAAAGATGGCGAAGAGACTGTCTGCTGTAAATAGAGCTCCGTCGCTGATCTGAAGCGGGCATAGTATGAAGTTGCCTCTGGATTTTCTCTCCAGTCCTTTTATTATCATCAACGCTGCCAGTGCCACTATAAGCATCGTTGCCTTGAGGGATGAACAGAGCTGTTTCCTCACTCCGTTTGGTAGAGAGTAGAAGCGAAATGGGAAGAGAAAATCTCTCCCCTGATTTGTACGATTCCATTCTCTCTGGATAGAAAGATTATTCTTCATCCTGTGGATGCCGTAGCCCAAGGCGAGGTAACTGAGGGCCAATAGCGCCTGATTCAGTTGCCACACACAGCATTCTCCTACATGATGTGAGGCGTAAAGACTGGTTGGGAGTCCGAGTACAGCTGTCAGAACTACAGCCCAAATGTTCTCTCTGCTTACATGAAGGATGAGTGAGAAGACAAGTTCTGCTACGATGAGTGCAGCAACAAACCATGAGGCTTGGCCGAGGACGATGCTCTCTAAGAGAAGTCCCACCGTTCTTCCGGATAGAGTCATCCCATGCGCGAGTGCTTTGGGTACCGCCATTAGCGTAGTGAATGCCAGGTAAGGAATGACAAGCCGATGCAAAATGGATCGCATTTTGTGGCGCAGCGAGAATCCTTCCGGACGGTATATCAGGTAGCCTGAAAGATAGAAGAAGATCACCAGCGCATCGCCAACATAGATATAGTAAGGGATGAGTGCCTCTCCTGCCATATAGCTCTCCGTATGAAAAAGCAGGATGGCCAGCATACAGCACCCGCGGAGCAGGTCTATCCAATGCTCCCGACTTGTGTTGTTGACCATTTTACTCAAGTAAGATATTCATTTGGCTAAGTCCTCCCACATATTCTCAGTCTCCTTATCAAAGTCCACATCTTTTGGCAAGGCCCCAATAACTTCTTTTATTACTTTCTCTGATATTTGAAATTATGGTCAATCTTAGGAAGTGTAATTTTTTTCATCATCTTTTGAATGGATGATGCGTACATTCAGAATGTAGGTGTCGCTCATCGTGTGGCGGAGAGTTGTCGGGGCATGTTTGAGCTTGCAGGTGCCTGTGCGGTTTGATGACGGGATACTTCTTCTCCTCCCCTCATCATTGTGGTGAGGGTGACTGCCGCCTGAGGCGGTGCGAAGGAGAAGAGTCCGCATAAGACCATGATGAGGTCGCAGAGTCGTCTGCTTAGCTGGGCACGTGCCCGGTATGTCTGAATCTAATATTTATTTCGACAGGTTGGCGATGGTGGCGATCATGGCGGCGATACTCGACATGCTCGAGCCGAGGCTCATCGTCTCTGCCACGCTCATCTTTCGGGTGAGCTTCGAGGGCACGACGATCTCACAGCCAGGCTCTACCTTGGCGCCACGGCTGACCTTGCCGACCATGCCATTCATATATATAATGTATACACCGCTCTTGCGTGCGTTCTGCGCGAAGCCGCCTGCGGCATCGAGATAGTGGCGGACGCTCTCTCCACGCTGATAGCTGACCGTGTTGGGATACATCACGGCTCCATTGATCTTCACCGTCGCTGTGTAGGACGGAATCATGAGACGGTCACCGGCACGCAGGATGATATTTGCATCACTCTTGGGATCTTTCAGAGCTTTGTCCAGTTCTATGCCGACAGGGTAGGTGTTGGGCACCTGGAACTTTTCAAGTTGCTTTTGCAGCGTCTCGTTAGAGTTTTGCATGATGCTGTTATTATTGCTGTTGACGGCCAACTGCATGAGTTGCTGGCGTAACTGCTCTTGTTGCATCTTGAAGGCGGCCTCCATGCGTGTGCGTTCTGCTTCAGTGGGCACACGCATGATGCGGGCACCCTTGATATATGCGTCGGGTGCTACGCCGCCTGCCATCTTCACCAGATCGGTCAACCGCATGTCGCGGTAGGCCATGGTATAGGATCCCGGGAACATCACCTTGCCGTCGACAGAGACATTCTGCTGTATGCTGTAGGCAGGGCTGCGGCGCACATAGACTTCGTCGAAGGGCTGGAGCACGAAGCCCTGTTGCCCGTCGATGACGAAGCCGTCTTTCAGTGCAAAGCTGTAGGTGTGGGCGATGACGCTGTCTGTGGTCAGTGCCTTGGGATCAGAGACACGACGGGCTACGTCCACCTTTACTGTGGAGGCTGTCTCCTTGAGTCCTCCGGCCTGAAGCACAAAGTCCTCGAGGGTCTCGTTGTCGGCATATTTATAGATTCCGGGATAGTGCACCTCCCCGTTGATGGTGATGGTGCGCTCGGTCATGGCTTCTTCCTTGGAGGGGATGAAGAGCACGTCGTTTTCTTTCAGCGGGATGTCGGCCACGCGTCCATTCATGATGCCGTCCACATCTACGGCGATGACACGCAGGGTGCGGTCGGCATTCATGCGGTGCATGACGGCACGGGCGGTGAAAGCCTGCTCGGTGAGGCCCTCTGCATGTTGGATGAGTGTGCGCACGCTATTGATGCCGGCACCAAGCTGATACAACCCCGGACGGAAGACGGCTCCCTTGACCTCTACCGTGTTTTGGTAGCGGGGTAGGATAGAGTCCACACTGACGCTGTCGCCGTCGGCCACGCGGAACGAGCTCATGTCAAACTCTTCGACATTATATACGGCATACTCGCGCCCTGTCTTGCGGTTGACGCGCACCGCCTTCTTATAGGCATCGCCCGTGAAGCCGCCGGCATAGCGCAGCAAGGTCTCTATGCTCTCGTTGCGCTTCATCTCGTAGTACATCGGCCGCTTGACTTTGCCGGTGATGTTGACGAGGCAGTCGTAGGGGCCCACGATGATGACATCGCCGTCGTTGAGGCGTACGTTGCCCGTCATCTTGCCGTTGAGGATATAGTCGTAGATGTCGCAGACGCTGATGAGGCGGTTGTGGCGGTAGATCTTGATGTTGCGCAGTGTACCAAGGTCGTTGGTGCCGCCTGCCATATACAGTGCGTTGAAGACACTGGCAAAGGCCGAGAGGGTGTAGGTGCCCGGCGTGACGACTTCGCCCATGACGTTGACGGTCACGGTGCGTGTCTGTCCCAAAGAGAGCTTGATGCGGCTGCTTTGGTAGCGGGCACCGAGCTGTGAGCGGATGCGCGCGGTGGCCTGTGCCACAGAGAGGCCGCCGACATGGATGGGTCCGAAGTTCTCGATGACGATGTCGCCGTCGGGGCTTACCGTAGCCGTGATACTTCGCTGAGAAGCACCGTAGACATCGATGTTCACCGCGTCGCCCGGTCCGAGCCGATAGTTTTGTGGTGTGGCGATGTTCATGATGGGCTCAAAGCTGAGGTTTTTGTTCGAGAAGATGTCTCGTCCGAATACCTTATGCTTGTCCTTGCGCTGTTGGTAGAGCAATTGCTTGAGCAGGGTAGCTGTGTCGGTGGGCATGATGTCGCTGACCTCTTGTTGCATCTGGAGGAAGTCCTGATCGTTCTCGTCGTAGGAATCCTGCCATTGTGTGTTGCCTTGAATGCGGCCAGAGGTCGTTGCATCGCGTTGCTTGTCGTACTGTTCGGTCTGCGCCTTTGTCAGTTTGGAATTCCCGTTGCTCTTTCTCAACCGGCTTCCTGTTGTCGCGGTTTCAGAGGCGTTTCCAAGTCCTTTGCCTTTAGCTTGTTGCTCATAAGCGCGTCTTACCCTTCTGATCTGTGAGATGTCGACACCGCTCTGCATCAGATGAGTGACGATTTGCGCCTGAGAAGTGCCTCGGGCAGACTCGCGTTGCACATAATCTGCCACCTGTGAGTCTGTCATAGACGACTGAGCTGTCATCGACAATGGAATCATCAGCAACAGAGCAAGTCCCAAGAGTATTTTCTTCATTGTTTTGTATTCTGACTTTTTTATGTTTATAAACTCGCTTTCGGCAAGAATATTGCATGTTTAAAAGAAAGTTTTACCAAACTTGGCTTCTTTCCGAATGCAAAGGTACAACAAAAAGTCTATAGCGACAATTATTCGGGAGAGAAACGTAACATGTGGCCTAAATCACTTGGAGACGCTGTGTGAGTCATCTTTGCTAAACTGTTACTGATGTCAGCAAAAGCTATAATTATAGTTAATAATATTTTGTAGTATGGAAATAAATTCTTAACTTTGCACTGAATATCATCTGGGGTTGACTGGATTTGACAGCAGGCTGAGATGGTACGTAAGCACGCAGAGCCTCGTTGGCTAGCTCTTTAATCTGAGTGAACAAAAATTTAATTGGCGAAAACAACTACGCTCTCGCTGCCTAATCGAAGTACAGTAGATTACTGGCTTAATCCCGTCATCAGATGATGGGACGAGACATCGCTCCAAGGATGTAGTTCCGAATCTGAGGGTCAAGCGGTGCAGATAAATCGGAAATAGTCTTGTTGGGCCTCGACAGCAGGATGAAAATTTAGGGGCTAAGGCGCCGGTTGGTGGTCCAGGTCTTGCCGTCGCACGAAAACCAAAGGCTGGAATAAACGTGTAGAAAGCGTATGGTTTCCCTGTTTGGACGTGGGTTCGAATCCCACCAGCTCCACCAGAAATGACAATGCCGCAAAGCTCAAAGAGCTTTGCGGCATTGTCGTTATATAGGAAGCCTCACCCCCATACCCCTCTCCAAAGGGAGAGGGGAGTGAAATGCTTGATAAACAACTCCTGTTTATAGCAGGGGGGATAGTATAGGGACTGCTTCCCCACCGTGGCTGCCTTGGCATATGTATGTCAGCTGTTTTTTTCTGTCCGTCGAAGGCTTTCAAGCTGGTAAACTTTCTTACAAAACGAGTGCTCTGTGAACTTTCAATCTAGAGAAACCGTTTTGGGATTTTGAAGTAAAAAGTGGAGTGGTGAAGTCATTTTCCCGAGTTAAAACTGTGAAATAGGCGAGATGATGCGGTCAGAAAGGTACTTTGATGGTGTCAGAAAGGCGTTTTGACACCATCAGAAAGGCTTTCTGACGCAAAATTCTCTAGAGAATTTTGCGTCAAAGTGCCTTTCTGAGGAGTAGAAAATTACGTCATGTTTTTATTGTCTTGATTATCAGAATCTTATAAAAACGTGCTGAAAATCGCGAAAATCCGAGCGAGATAGGCTTTGTTTCTGAAAATCGTCTGTATTTGCGCGGAAAATTGTCAGTTTGCATGACAAAAGTGAGTTCGGCAGTCACTGCGACTTTGCCAATAACATAGAGCTGATTCTGGTTGGTGTTCTCTAAACGACCTTCCAGTCATCTATGCGCCGGTGCAGGCATGAGAAGTTGACACCGATTTTATAGAGTTTTCTACTATCGGTAGCAAAAGGCGCTGCATAGCCTTTTTCGTCAATTTGGCGCAATGCGGCTTCAGCATCTTGATCGTATTTGAACTCAAAGAGATAGATGTATTTTTTTGTTTTTGCAACCATGTCTATGCGCCCGTCAGAAATAGTCCGCTCCACTTCAGTATAGAAGCCAAGCATCTTCGTGATGAGATAGAACGCATTTTGAAAGTACAACTCTGCATCTCCTACTATTTTATAGTCGGTATCAGCAAACATTGCGCTCATTCGCTTCATGAAGTCTTCTATCTTGCCTTGTTCCAGATCATACACGAACTTACCTATAAACACCGGGCTGCTGTCTTCTGTGTGTGCGTAGTAGGGGAGCAGGAAACGTGTGAATCCCTCTTCTACCTCGTCATTCGGGTATCCTAATGAATAGGTTTGAAAGCGCTCGTCATAACCTTTGATGGTTAAATACCCGCTCTGATAGATAATAGGCACAGGACTCTCGTCTATCGAGTCGATAGAGTTGAGAAAGTCTGCCGAAACTTGCTGTTCGGTCAGATCAGGCAAATAGAACTTGTCGCGCTGGAGCAATTGCACAAGAAAAGAAGGTGTACCGGTCTCGAACCAGTAGTTGCTAAACTTTTGAGAATTGAAGGTGTTGAGCAGGCTGAAAGGATTGTAAATGCCTTTGCCGTACTCTACGAAGTGATAACCGTCGTAGTGTTTTTTCAGTCGTAGGCAGGTCTCTTCGTAGCTAATCCCATATTTTGTGGCAACGCAGTGAATTCCTTCTTCAAGATATTTGTGCATCTCTTCATCTGTGATGCCACAGATGTTTTGGTATCTGGCATCCATCGAGATGTCTATGAGATTGTTGAGGTCAGAGAAAACACTCACTTTGCCGAACTTGGTGACACCGGTAAGGAAAGCGAAGCGGATGTACTTATCCTGAGATTTCAGCGCGCCATAGAAGGCTTTCAGCATGGCTCTGAACTCTTCTTGCAGACTATCGTCACCAATAGCCTGAAGCATGGGCTTATCATATTCGTCTACAAGGATGACGACGCGTTTGTGTTCTTTCTCAGCAATGCGTTGGATGATACCCTCAAAGCGTTGAGCGAGTGTTACCTCGTTGATGTCTCGGCCATAGTTTTTTTCCCATCTCGAGAGAAAGAGGTTGAGGCGCTGCTCCAAGACTTCCTTCCGATTGTATCGGTCGGTGTTCAGATCGAGATGCATGATAGGATAGTTTTCCCATTTACTTTCCAACTGCTCTATGGCTAGTCCTTTGAAAAGATCGCGCATGCCGCTGAAATAGGCTGTCATGGTAGACACCAGCAGCGACTTACCGAATCGCCGTGGGCGACTCAGAAAGTAATAGCTGCCTTCATTAGCCAGCTTGTAGATGAGAGCAGTCTTGTCTACATAAACATATCCATCGGTACGGAGCTTCTCAAAATTCTGTATTCCTATCGGGTATTTCATCTTTGTTTCGCTTAACTTTGCAAACTTACGAAAAATAGTATTCTTTACCAAGGAAATTATAAATAATGTACCTCTTTACGTGCTAATGCTAACAACTTATAACGTATGGCAAGACGAATAAATGATTCTGCTGTTGATGAAGACTGATTGATTGGGTTGCCACCAACAACTTTTTCTCCCTTGTAAATTAAGGTAATCCCTGCACGTGACTTAAATTTTTCACTCGGAAAAGCTTCAACGTCAAATATTGTTTCGTAGTCAGACAAAGCTCTTGTTTCCCCTACATTTAGAGTGGAATATGCTATTGCAGTTCTATTTCGTCTGTTAGGAACAAGTTGCATCTCTTCTTTCCATGAAGGAATAGAGCTTCGTAATACAGAAAGATAATCTTCTGATATATGGCTACGGAGTTCAAATGCAGCAGGCAACAGAACTCCATTGTGTATCATTTTGGGTGAGAATAGTATTCTCGCTACATCTTCTCTATTTTCAATCATGGTTGATGGCTTTGAGTAATCTGCTTGTTGACAATTTTATATGATCTTCTCCTTTGAGTCCAGAATCAGCCAAAATAAAGTATGAAAACTCCTTTTCTGCCAAATTGATTTGAGCTTGGCGCTTTGAGTTCTCAAGAATCATCGTACCATTCTTCTCCGGGAAAATGTTCCAATCTTTTAGGTCGTCTTCGTTACTCTTTTCAAGAAGGCGTTTAAAGGACTTGATAACTACAGGGCTAAGGGGTTCAGCAGACTCATCGTCCCATCCTTTCTTATAGGACTCATAGTCTGCTAAATCTTTCAGAATGCGTTGTGCCGTTGGAGATATAGCAGGTGTAGTCGTCTTCAAGGCTATGCTTTTTACTCCTTGAATGGATCTCATTACCTTTTTCAGGCTTGGAAGTATAGACTTGTCCTCTTTTTGTATTACCAGTTCTGTCATCGTCTGTGTTTTTTCTGCAAATATACGAGTTTTACGCTATATCTGCAAACGAAAAGGGCGAAAAGCATCAGGATCTGATGCTTTTCGCCCTTATGGTTGTATCGCCGGTGACTTTACTTCACAGCGATGGCGATGGTTTGTGTGATGCCGCTTGCCGTGCTGACCTTCACCGTGATGGTTCCCGGCTTGTGTCCGCTTCGGATGGTGGCCACGAGCATGCCGTGGAAGAGATGCATGTGAGGTTCGGTGAAACGCTCCAGCGAGGTAGCGTCGCCATTGCAGATGCCCTGGAAGGTTCCAGCCCCCGAGACCTCGACGTGGATGTCATCGGCAGCGTCGGGGCAGAGGTTGCCGTCTTTGTCGGTCAGTGCCACGGTGATGTAGCTCAGATCGTTGCCGTCGGCAAGGAGCGTGTCTTTGTCGGCAGTGAGGCTCAGAGCGGCAGGGGCACCGGCGGTGCGCACGGTTTCCTCCCCGGCAGCCTTTCCGTTCTTGTCATAGACGACCACCTTGAGCTCACCAGGCTCGTAGACCACGCTGTCCCACATCAGACGGTAGCGCGAGAGGAGGCTGTCGGTGATCTCCTTGCCCATCTTCTCGACGAGCTTCCCTGCGGTTGCCGACACCGACATGCGTCCCGTCTTATGGCGTCTGCCCTGGCTCTTGCCGTTGACGAAGAGCTCAGCCTCGTCGTAGTCGGTGTAGCACATCACCGGTGTCACCTTGCCTTCTCGTCCCGGCCAAGTCCAGTGGGGCAGCAGATGGACGGTGTGGTCGCGGTGGTTCCATACCGAGCGGTAGAGATAGTAGCGGTCCTTGGTCAGTCCGGCGAGGTCGCAGATTCCGAAATAGCTGCTGCGCGACGGCCAGTAGGTGTCGTAGGGCGTGGGCTCGCCGAGATAGTCAAAGCCCGTCCAGACAAACTGCCCGATGGTGTAGTCCTTGTCGTCCTGAGCCATGAAGTCGCTCTCGGGCAGGTTGCTCCAAGAACAGTACTCGGTGTCGTAGCTCGAGCATTGTCCGTCGGGGTAAACATTCTTGTCCGATACGGTCACGGGGAACTTATACACGCCACGGCTGCTTACTGTAGAGGCCGTCTCGCTGCCAAGGAGAAAGCCTTGGGGCAGTTTCGAGATGTTGCGGTCATATTTATACACGCGGTAGTTAAATCCCGGGATGTCCATCACTTGTGCGAAGCCCGACTTCAGCGCGTCCTCGGCACGGTCCATGCCTTGTGTGACCTGTCGGGTAGGGTCGAGGCGATGGCAGATGTCCTGCAGACGTCGTGCGATGGCGACGCCCTCCTGGCTCCACTGTTCCGGTATCTCGTTGCCGATGGAGTACATCACCAGCGAGGGATGGTTGCGGTGGTTGCGTACGAGGTGCTCGATATCCTTGTCGGCCCATTGGTCGAAGAAGCGGGCGTAGCCGTTCTTGCACTTAGGATAGTGCCACATGTCGAAGCTCTCGGCCATGACCATCATGCCCAGCGAGTCGTAGACCTCCATCTGCATTGTCGACGGCATGTTGTGGGACGTGCGGATGGCGTCGCAGCCCATGTCTTTGAGAATCTTCACCTGGCGGATGAGCGCCGCCTTGTTGACAGCGGTGCCGAGCGGTCCGAGGTCGTGGTGGAGGCATACGCCTTGGAACTTACGGCTCACGCCGTTGAGCTGGAATCCATGCTCACGCGAGAAGGCGATGGTGCGGATGCCTGTCTTCATCGTGCGGCTGTCCACGACGGTGGCGTGTCGGTCTTGCCCTTTGACGAGTTCGATCTTGACCTGATAGAGCGTTGGTGTCTCCGGTGACCACAGTTGTGGGCGGGCTACCCGGAGGCGCAGACCGACCTTGCCGTCGTTGCCCACCTTGCCCTCGGCTGTTGCCACCACTTGTCCGTCGGGTGCGTAGAGCTGTATCCGCTCACTGAGCTGCTCACCTTGTCCACCCTTTATGTTGTCATTGTAGACCAGTGTAGCCTCGTTGGCGTCAGCCTTCTCGGTGTAGAGAAAGCACTGCCATGGGTCGAGAAACGCCTTGCCGGTGAGGATAAGGCTGACAGGGCGGTAGAGACCTCCGCCGGGATACCATCGGCTGCTCTCCTCACGGTTGTTGAGACTGACGACGACCTCGTTGCTGCGTCCCTTCATCATATAAGGAGTGATGTCGATGCGGAAGGCGTTGTAGCCATAGGCCCACCATCCTGCCAGTTTGCCATTGACATAGACGTGAGGCTCGCTCATGGCACCGTCGAACAGGAGGTAGGCGTGGGTGGCACGCTTCGGTACGGACAGCGTGCGGCGGTAGAAGCCGCGGCCTATCCAGGGCAGTGCGCCCGAGCGTCCCGACTTCTCGCTTTTCTCGGTCTCGCCGTTTTGTGTGATGGCGACATATTGCAGATCCCATTTCTTGTCGAAGGGGCCGCTGATGGCCCAATCATGGGGAATGGATACTGCCGTCCAGTTCAGGCTGTCGCGTGAGAAGAACCAGCCGTTTTGCAAATTGATTTCCTGGTGCTGGCGGACAGCGCTGCTCTTGGCGAGAGCCATAGAGGGCGCGGTGGCCAACAAGGACAAAAAGAGGATGGGGAATCGTTTCATGTTATCGTTTTATCTGTTAGAATCTATGGGAGCTGTGGACAATGCCTGTCCGCAGCCCCCATTTGTGTTAAGAGTCGCTTACGTTATTTGAAAGCGTTGAGCGCCTTGGTGGGTTTTCCGCTGTTGTCGAAAGCACCTTTGCCATATTGTTTCCAACCATTGTAGCATTCCGGCTCCCAATAGAAGACACCCTCGCAGGCAGCGACCTTCTTGGCACCGCTGACGAACCGCTCCAGACAGTCGGCAGCAACAGGTGAATCCCAGGGCATGCCGATCTCGCTGGCAATCACGTCCGTGCCATAGGTTTGCTTCAGCGTGGTCATGTTGGCGAGACAGTCGTCCACTTCGCTAGCCCAGTCGCTGTCGTCGGGATAGAGACTCATGCCGATGACATCCCACTTGCCCCCGGTGGCTTTCAGTCCGTCGAAGAGCCAAGTGAACTTACCGAGCTTGTTGCCCTGGTCCACGTGTACGATGACCTTGGTCTTAGGATACACCTCTTTGGCGGCATCGTAGCCCGCATTGACCAATTGGGCGAAGTTGGCGAAGTTTCCGTCGGAGACTTTACCCATCGGCCAAAGCATTCCCGTAGTGGTCTCGTTGCCCACTTGCACCCATTCCACGCTGTCGATGCCAGCCTTTTTCAGCGCTTCCAGCACGGTCCTGGTATGGTTGGCTACGGCTTGCTTCATCTCCTCCAGTGTGTAGTTTTTCCAGGCTTCCGGAATGTTTTGCTTGCTGGGATCAGCCCAGGAGTCGGAATAGTGGAAGTCGATCATCAGCCTCATGCCGAGGTTGTGGGCACGGACGGCTTTGGCGACCACGTCTTGCTGCCCGCACCATCCGTCGGCGGGATCCACCCAGACACGCAGTCGGATGGCGTTCATGCCTAAGGACCGCAGGATCTTCATGCAGTCATTCTTGCGTCCCGTTGCGTCGTAGAAGGCAATCTCGTTGGTCTCCATCTCGGTGAGCCAACTCACGTCGGCACCCTTGGCAAAGCCACTCATGTCGTAGGTCTTTGCTGTCTGTGCTCCCACCGTGTCGTCGTCGCTGCATGCCGAGAGCGAGACGGCAAACAGACTGAGCAGGGCGGCAGCGGCCGTTTTCAGAATATTCATTTTTTTCATGTGTTCCTTATTTATATATGTTGATGATTGAGGATTTATTATTTTATGGTGTGAAAAAAATCATTTGCTGTAGCTCCACTTCAGCGTGTTGAGGTCGGCAGTGACGGTCAGCACGGTTCCCGACTCAAAGTCATCCTTGAACCAGATGTTCCAGGCGTCCTCGGCAGAAGAGAGCGTGAACAGGTTGCTGGGGTCAGAGCCGTACCAGATGTTGTTCTCTGTATCGACAAATTTAAAGTTTTCCCACTGCGAGGCTTTATAGGTGCCGGTATACACGCCCTCGGTTTCGGTCTGATTGAGGGTGGCGAGCAGCGTGCTGCCATCTTTGGAATACATCGAGAGGGTAGCGGGCAGTGGCGTCTGAGGCTTCTCGTCGGGTTTTTTCTCACCCTCCACTACAGAGAAGTGGAACTGCGCGTCAGCTGGCTGAATGGCGAGTGTCACGGTGTATGTGCCGCCCTTGGCGAGCGTGGTGTCAGCGAGGGCGAGGCTGATGTCCTTGGAACTCGATGTGCGGGTCGTCGTGTTGTACTCCTTTGCGTCGACCTGTGCGGTCAGTCGGGTGTTGTCGTCCACTTTCATCACGGCGCTCCACGAGTCAGTCGAACTGTCGTAGGTCAGGTCCGTACCGTTTACTTCTACTGTCATGATGTTGGCAGCACTCCAGGTCTTGCTTTTCGTGTCCACGGTGACATACCAGTCGCCCTTGCCGTCGGCAAACCAGCAGTTCCACGCGTCGGAGGCATCAGAGAGTTCAAACTCATGGCCGTCGGCACCATAGTTGCCCCACATCGTGCCGTCCTTTTCCTGGAACCAGCAGTTGAGCCATGCCGTGGCTTTCATGTATCCGGTGTAGATGCCGTTTTCCGTGGGTGAGAACAGTTGGGCGATGACATCGGTCTTGTCCTTGTTGAGCACGTCGACGCTGTTCATGTGTATGGTAAAGGGCGTGACCATCACCTTGCACACATTGCTGTAGGCAGGAGACATGTTGTCGCCCTCTTTCGACATGACGCGGAAGTAGAGCGGAGACTGCGCGTCGGGTGTCAGTCCGAGTCCTTTGGCCAGACTGTTCAGGTCGTCGCCGGTGTAGGCTTTGGAGAGATTGGTCACTGTGGTTTGTGCGCAGTTTTCGAAATTCTCGTTGGCCGAGACTTGCAGATAAGTCTTCAGCAGTCCGTCGGCGGCAGTCTTGGTGGAGTCGGATGTCAGCAGGTCGGGATTTTTCCATGCCAGCGACAACACGATCTTTGCTTTGTTGGCGGTAGAGAGTGCTACCTCGTCGGTGGAGGCCACCAGCGAAGAGGCACCGAAGCCGTTGAGGAAGATAAGGTCACCGTCCTTGTTGCAACTGCACAGGCTTGCAATGACGGCCGACACGATGATGAAACGATATAATAGTTTGTTCATGGTGCTTGTTGATCAATAGTTTTCGTTATACAGGTTGGGATTTGCAGTCAGGTCGGTGGTCGGTATGGGGTAGATGTTGTACTTGTTGTCTACGGCCATGCCCTCCTTGGTACCGCCTTTCCACTGCCAGAGATATTTCGACGTGGTGAAGGCACCGAAGCGGATGAGGTCTGTGCGGCGCTGGCATTCGAGATAGAGTTCACGTGCGCGCTCGTCGAGCAGGAAGTCGGTGGTGAGCTCGTTGACCTTGATGTTGCCGCTGTTGTTGCCAAAGGCACGCCGGCGCAGAGCGTTGACATAGTCGAGCGCCTGGTTGAGCGATCCGCCTTGCCCACCGCGAACGACAGCCTCGGCATACATCAGGTAGACGTCGGCCAGACGGAAAAGTGGGAAGTCGGTGTTCACGCCACCGTCGGCTGTGTTGGAGGCTTGCTGCCCGTCATCGGTCATGTTGGTCCACTTGATGGGGAAGTAGCCCTGAGTCTGATCGTCGATTTTTTCGAGATACTGGCTTTGTCCCTTGGTGAAGAACATGAAGCGGTTGTCGCCGTCGGCAAACTTCGAGGTCAGTTCTCCACGAGAGCGGAACATGCCCCAGGCTTTTGTCACGCCGTAGTCGGCAGGGTTGAGATCGGCCGAGGTGTTGCCGAGTTCACCGCAGATGATATAAGTGGTGGTGCCCCACGTCACGGTGTGCTTGGCGTCGACGGGCAGTGCGAAGATGATCTCGTCGGTGCGCTTGTCGTTGTCGGCGTTGAAGAGCTGTGCATAGTCGCTGTGGAGGGTATAGCCCTGGTCGATGGCATTATTGCAGGCTTGGATACATTCGGTGTATTTTTGTTTGCCCGTGTAGACCTCGGCATTGAGATAGAGACGGGCGAGCAGCGTGTAGGCGGCTCCCTGCGAAGCACGTCCGTAAGGACATTCGCTGGCCGGGTAGAGGTCGGTCACGCAGTCCTTCAGTTCACTTTCGATATAGTCGAAGGTCTGCTGCGGCTCGTAGCGCGGAGGCGTGAAGCTGCCCACGGGATCGTTTTCCGTCACGAAGGGAATGTAGCGGAAGAGGTCGAGGGCATGGTAATAGAACAGCGCACGCATGAAGCGGGCCTCGGCACGATAGTGCCGCAGGTTGTCCTGGTCAGTGCCGGTGGCAGCAGCTACCGTCTCCGGTGAGCAATGACGCAGAAACTCGTTGCACAGCGCGATGTTGTAGTAGATGCGGTAATACATATCCGCCACCCACGGGTCGTTGGCATCCCAGGAGAGATAGGTCAGGTCGCCCGTCTTGTCGCCCGACAGCCAGGTAGAGGCCACCTCGTCGGTGCCGTCCTCCTGCAGGTTGAAGAGGTCACGCATGTAGTCTTGTCCCTCGTTGCTGGAGAGATCAGGATTGTCACCGCCCTTGCCCTGGCCGGTGGTGGTCATCGACGTGTAGATCTTGCCGAGCACGGCGCGATAGTTTTCTGTGGTGTTGTAGACCTCTTTTGAAGTGGTCTCGGTGTGAGGGAACTGGTCGAGGCTTTCTGTGCACGCCGAGAGCGAGACCGTCAGAGCGCCGGCCAGAAGTATGTGGTTGATAATAGATGTTCTTTTCATGGTTGAGAGTGTTTAGAATTGTAGTCCGATGCTGAGCGAATAGGTTCTTGGACGTGGGTAGAAGCTACTGTCCATGCCGTTGGGCACCTCGGGGTCAACACCGTCGTAGTTGGTGATGGTGAACACATTCTGCACGAGTGCCGAGACGGTCAGGTCGGCGATCCAGCGGTTGAGTCTGCCGAAGTCATAGCTCAGCGAGAGATTGTCCATCTTCACAAACGAGGCATTCTCGACATAATAGTCTGAGAGATGCTGGCGCGTCTGGAATCCTGTGGCGAGATAGCTGCGGTTGAGGTTGTTGAGCTGGTAGGCGTTGTAGCTCACGGTCTCCCAGGCGCCGGTGTTCATGGCCATGCCGTTGTAGACATAGTTGCCGATGTTGGCGCGCAGTGAGGTGCTCAGTGTCAGCGAGCGCCAGCGCAGCGAGGTGCTCAGTCCCATCATCACGTCGGGTGCCGGCGACTTATAGCGGTAGCGGTCTTCAGAGTTGATGACGCCGTCGCCATTGAGGTCAGCATACGCACCTTCGATCGGTTTGCCCGTGGCAGGGTCGTAGAGCTGATGATAGAGATAGAACATATAGGGCTCGTAGCCCTCGGAGAGCACTTGGAACTGATAGGAGTCGATGCTCGGTCCGACGAGCACGTTGGTAGTCTGCGAGCCCTTGACGAGCGAGAGGTTCTTGACCTTCATCTGTTCCCATGTGATGTTGTAGCTCAGGTTCCATTGCCAGTCCTTGGTCTGTATGGGTGTGACGTTGAGCGAAGCTTCCAGTCCGTGGGAGTCGACGTTGCCCACATTGGTCAGAATGCTCTTGGCGAAGTTGGTACCGGCGGCAGAGGGCACAGTGGCGAGTAAGTCTTCGGTCTTGCGTGTATAGTAGTCCAGGCTGCCGGTGATGCGGTTGCCAAGGAATCCGAAGTCCAGACCAAAGTCCCATGACTTTGTTGTCTCCCATTTCAGGTTGGAGACGTATGCCTCGGGGCGATAGGTGAGGATATACTCGCCGTTCATCATTGCCTCGGCACCGGCGACGCTTTGTGTGTAGACCGGCAGATAGTTGTAGTTACCGATGCCGTCCTGCTGTCCTGTGACACCATAGCTGGCGCGCAGTTTCAGATTGCTGAGGACCTTGCTGTCCTTGAGCCATTTCTCCTGAGTCATCGTCCATCCGAGTGCTACCGAAGGGAAGGTGCCCCAGCGGTTGTCGCCGGAGAAGCGTGAGGTGCCGTCGCGGCGGAGAGTAGCCGTGAGCAGGAAGCGACTGTCGAAGGAATAGTTCAGACGGCCATAGTAAGATTTCAGCACATGGCGGTAGTCGCTGGCCTTGACGGTAGAGAGATCGTCGCCATTGGCGTTGCGTGTGACATACATCGGTGTGGTGCTCTTCCAGTACTGATAGTCGTATCCAGCAGTCACCTCCACGTTGCTTCGTGCGGGTTCAAAGTAGTGGCTGTAGTTGGCGTAGAGCGTCATCAGCTGGTTGGTGTTTTTCTGAGGGCCATAGCCGTAGTCCAGTCCCAGGGTGGAGAAGTTAGAGGCTGCCGTGGTGGGCACATATACTGTGCCTTCGCCTCGGGCGATGTCAGTGCCCACGGTGGCGTGGAGTTTCACGTCGGGGAAGAAATGGAGTTTGTAGTCCACGTCAAAGCTGCCGATGAGGCGCTTCACCGTGGAGCGCGAGTCATATTGGTCGACCAGTCCGCGTGGGTTGCACACGCCGCCGTTGACAGGAACGCCCGAGGCATCCAGTGCCTCGTTGTATCCGCCATAAGTGGTATTGTCGGCGTAGACAGGCAGGGTGGGGTTGAAGGTGGCGGCGGCCCAGATGGCACTGCCGTTGTAGAAGCTGTTCTTATTATAAGTACCCTTGACGTTGAGTGTGAGCTTCAGATGGTCTTGGAAAAAAGAGGGGTTGAGCACTACGTTGCCGGTCCATCGCTTGGCGTTGTCCTTGCGCACGAGTCCGTCCTGACTGTAGAAACCCGTAGACACACGGAAGGGCAGGAAGCCCGCAGTGCCCGAGAGGCTCAGATTGTTGTCGGTGCCGAAGGCGGTGCGATAGACTTGGTTGTTCCAGTCGGTATTGTCGTTGCCAAGCAAAGCCCGCTGTGCAGCGGTGCCTTGGGTGTTGATGGTATTGACAAACTCGTCGCGGCTCATCATGTCGATCATGCGCGTACGGGTCTGTAAACTGTTGGTCGTGTTGAAGTTGATATGCAGTTTTCCCTTGGCTCCTTTCTTGGTTGTGATGATGATTACACCATTGGAAGCGCGTGAACCATAGATGGCGGTCGACGAAGCATCCTTCAGCACCGTCATGCTCTCGATATCGTTGGGGTTGATCAGACTCAGGAAGTTGCTGCCATTGCCCGAGATGCCGCCTTGCTCCAAGGGAATGCCGTCGAGCACGATGAGCGGGTCGTTGCTGGCATTGAGCGAGGCACCGCCACGGATGCGGATGGTGGAACCGGCAGTGGCCGAACCGCTGTTGGACATGATCTGCACACCGGCTACCTTGCCGTTGATGAGTTGCTCCGGGCTGCTCACCAGTCCCTTGTTGAAGTCCTTGGACTGTACGGTAGACACCGAACCGGTCAGGTCGCTGCGGCGTGTGGTACCATAGCCCACAACGACCACTTCGTTCAGGCTACGCTGTGAGCTGCGCAATTTCACCACGATCGTGCCGTTGGTGACGGTTACCTGTTGGGTGTCATATCCGAGGTATGAGACGCTCAGACGATGAGGCTGTCCGTTGACAGTCATCTTGAAATTACCATCCATGTCAGTGATGGTGCCGTCTTTGCCGCCGGCTACGGTGATGGTGGCTCCCATGAGCGGACTGCCGTCGTCGGCGTCGACCACACTACCCGTGATGGTCTTTCCCTGACCCCACACGCTGAGCGGCAGTGTCAGCATACAACCCGCCAATGACACATACAGCCATTTGGACAATGTCTTGTTGTTGTTCTTCATTTAGGTTCAGATTAAAATGTTATTAGTGTTTCAATGTCTTCGTGCTGCAAAGTTAGGCTTCTCTGCTTAGTGAAGGGATGTTATTTTGGACAAATGAGGGTAGAAATTGGACAACCATGCTGTTTTTCCTTGTCTTTTTTGTACTTTTGCAACTATCTAATAACTTAGCTTATGCCAGATCTTCAATTCAAGAGGCACTACACCTTATTATATATATATGTAGCCGTCGCATTGCTGACGGTATTGGGTTCACTGCCTATTGTAGCCCAACCACTGCGTTTCAACAATTATGCCTTGCCCGACGCGTCGACCGTCCTTGCTGTTGAGCAGGACGGGCAGGGAATCGTCTGGCTGGGCACAGAGCGCGGACTCTATAGTTTTGACGGTTACCAGTGCTATCCCCGCTACCGTGCGCATACGTTTTCCGAGAGCCGTGTGCATTGTATCCTACGTAGTGGACAGCGGCTCTATCTCGGAGCCGACGATGGTTTGCTCGTCTATGACATCCGGCGCAATGCTTATGAGCGTGTAGCGAAGTCGCCCAAGGACATTAGGGCTCTGCTGTCCGTGGGACAGCGAATGTATATCGGTGCCTCGTCGGGACTCTTTGTCTATGACCATCATGGCGTGCGCCGTGTCAAGGGCATTGCCTCCTCCGTCTACTCGTTGTTGGCAGACGGGGGCACTGTGATGGTCGGTACGCTTGACGGTCTCTATACCCTTCGTGGCCGTGTGGGGCGCGTCCTGCTCAGATCAGGTCGTCAACCTCTTGTCAATGCCATGATACGCGACAGCCGCCGGAAGTGTGTATGGTTGGGTACGGAGGGAGCACTCTATGCCTTCCGGCAAGGACATGTCGTGGAGGAAAAGGCACTTCGCGGCAATTCGGTAAAAGCATTCTCCCTGAAAGCAGACGGTACCCTCTTCATCGGTACTGACAACGGGCTTTATGCCTATCGTGCCGAGAACGATGTCACACGCTATGGTCACGACGCACGCGTTCCGTCGACGATCGCCAACAACATCGTCTGGACACTCTTTCGCGACCGATGGGATAATCTATGGCTGGGCACCGACAACGGACTCTCGCTGTTGGCCGAAAACAGTTTTTTCCAATGGGTGCCCATCAGTGACATCACGAATAGTGGAGATGGCAATAGGCTGCATGCTTTCTTTCAAGATCGTGAAGGCTATAACTGGGCAGGTGGTACCGACGGCATTCTGCGCTTCCGTACGCAGGGCGACGGATACAGCCACGTGGCCTGGTATCGGCAGGGCGACGCCGCCTATTCACTCTCTCACAACCGAGTGAGGAAAATCTATCAGGATGCCGACGGCACACTGTGGGTGGCTACCGACCACGGCATCAACTGCTATGATCCCGCTACCGGACAGTTCCGCAACTTTATTGTGGCTGATCCATCGGGCAAGTACACGACGACATGGGCCTACGACATCGTGATGGACCGGCAACATCGATTGTGGATAGCGTCGTACATGGGTGGTATCTTCATCATTTCCAAGCAGAAGCTGTTGGCTTCCGGCGGTTACTGCGTGGCAGACCACCATCTGTCAACAGCGGACGGATTGCCGAGTATACATGTCGGCCAATTGGCTATCGGCAACGGGAATAATATCTGGGCACTCTTCTATGACAAAGGCTTGGCGTGTGTGCCTCACGGAGTGGGTAAGGCTATCCCCGTGAAGACCGGCAGAACCTATAATTTCATCGCCACTGACGTGCGTGGGCAACTGTGGGCCGGATATGACGGTGGTGTGGACATTTTTGCTTCACCGGCGCAGGCTCCGCGTACGATCAACTTTCACGACGATGGTCCCGAGGGACGCGTATCGACGATCTGTCCGGTTGGCGACCGCATGTGGATCATCACCGGCAATGTTTGCCGCATCATCGGCAACAAGGGCGATAACGTCAACTATCGTCTGCCTTCAGCCGATGTGCTTGCCGCAAACTACAGTACCCGCGACGGTATGGTCTGTCTGGCTGGCAGCGATGGCTTTTATCGCGTCGATGCTGCCAGTCTGACAAGATTCTCGGTACAAGAACCGGTTTCGCTGGCAGCACTCTACGTCAATGGCCGGCTCTACAATCCTTCTGGCTGCAATCTGTCCTATGCCCGCAGCGTCACGCTGAGCCACCGTGAGAGTACCGTGGCGTTTTGTTTGACAGACATTCCTTTTGCCGACCACCCCTCGGCACTCTATGTCTATCGCCTTGAAGGACACGACAAGGGATGGACAGCATTGGATTCCGAGAATGGACACATTGCCTACAACGGACTGCCATACGGCGATTATCGCTTGGAAGTAAGAACGCTTGACGGCAATGGTCGTCCTGCCGACGAAGTCTATGGCTTCGACGTTCATATCCTGCCGCCTTGGTATCTCAGTATGTGGGCAAAGGCAGTGTATGCCCTGCTCTTCGTGGCACTGTGTTGCTGGGGGTGGAACTTCTGGCGTGTACGCCAGCGTCTGCGTCAGGAACAAAGAGAGAAGGCAAAGATATTGGAGCAGGTTCACACCAAGGCTGCGTTTTACTCTCAGTTGGCCCAGCGCCTTAACCACCATCTGCGCACACTGATGGCTACGGCCAACACGATGCTCGCAACAGGCAACGCTAAGTCAACAGGAGTGACGAAGACACGACATGAGTGGGACATCGTAAGAAAGGAGTCCGGGCAGTTGGCCACGCTCGTATATCGGAAGCTGAATGTCGATGACGGACAAGACACCTCCCCGGCAGACCCACCGGTGTCTGTCGATACGGTGGCTTATCTGAGACTACTGACAGAAGACAGCAAGGAAAAGGCACACGGACGAAAGGTCAATGTGGCATTTACCACCAATACCGACGCGCTTATTGCCGAGGTGGACATCATCAGTTGGCACCATCTGTTTGGCTCGCTTATGGACTATCTCATCGACGGTTCGCATCCGCAGGCAACAGTGACCGTGGCTGTGAATGCCGACATGGTGGGGCAGCAAGTCAGCTATGTACTCACCAGCACGGACCTGCCACTCACGCCGGAACAGCGGATCACTCTGCTACAATCGCTTACGCCGCTGAGTGATGTGAGGAGAGAAGTGGAGCTGGGACGAGGCACCATCGACGTAATGTCCGAGGACACGGCACTGAGCTTTCGGCTGACATTCGGCATCAAGCGTGATATGGCCAAGCCTACTGCCGGCCAAGCGCAGGACAGCACGGAGAAGAGTGCCGACGAGCGCTTGCTGAACGAGGTCTTTGAAACGATAGAGAAGAATATATCAGACTCAGACTTTAACGTCACACGACTGCAGGAGACTGTTGGCATCGGCAGCAAACAGCTCTACCGAAAGGTGAAGCTCATGACGGGTATGACACCTGTGGAGCTGATTCGCAGTCTGCGCATGCGCCGTGCCGCCTCACTGCTCAAGGAGGGACAGTTCTCTGTGTCGGAGGTGATGTATATGGTAGGCTTTTCTGATTCTGGCTATTTCTCGAAATGCTTCCAAAAAGCTTTCGGTGTGACCCCAGCCAAATACAAACCATAAAAAAGCCCATGCCACGGTGGCATGGGCTTTTTAGCTGATATGAAAGTGTTTAGAACTTGACGAAATGGAGACGGAGCGTGCCGTCGTTGATAACGAGTTTGCCACTGGTAAACTCGTCTACTGTGAAGTCCTCTTCCAGGTTGTTGAAGCCGAAGGGGCTGATGGCTTCAGGATCAGTCAGCAGAGGATCGCCTTTGCTACGGTTGCTCTGTCTTGCGTCAAAGATCTTGAGATGGCCGTTGGAGTGGTTGAATTGGAAGATGAATTCAGCACCGTTGTTTCTGTTGTTGAGCATCATGATCTTTCCCTGAACAGCCATAAATAGGCTCTGTTCGCTGACATCTTTCTGTCCGCCAGAGGTCAGCGTGTCAATGGTGGTCAGTTTCCAATAGCCGTCGAGCTTTCCGTTTTGGGAATGCTCTAACAGATCGCCGCATGAAACCAGAAGGAGTGCAGTGGCAATGAGGGAGAAGAGTATGTTGAAGCACTTGGTCATATTGTAATTTTTTGTTTGTACTTGGTTAAAGTCACTCGAATATTATAAGTTGAAGATGCCGGACTTGGAGATGGTGATCTGAGCCCCTCTGTTGTGTCCGAGGATATGGCCGAAGTCCATGCCATAGGCAACTTTGGCACACCACTGCCGGGGCAGAGCATACCGCGCCTCGATCATGAAGCTGGCGTTGTGGTGCTTCTTGGTGTAAGGATGCTCGTATGTGCCGAGTCCCTCCTGCCAGGAAGCCAGCACCCGATAGGAGAGGGCGTCAGTGGGCTGTCCGTCAAAGCCGAGATGGAAAGCCGTGAAGCGCGTGTCCTCAAACCGGAGCGTTCCGTCGGTGTTGTAGATCGGGGAGCGGTAGAGCGGGTTGCCCATGGCTTGTCCCCAGTGTTGCCATCCGGGGAAGATATAATGATTGTAGTAATCATCCTTGCCACTGATATGCTCTGGCCTTCCTGCTGTGTGGTCGTGATAGAGCGGTCCGCTCTGGTATTTGGTATAGAGATATTCCACGACGATGTCTTTCAGCCAAGTGCCGTTGCGCAGGTTGAGTTCAGCTCCGAGCAGCCAGTCTTTGAAGTCATACAGGAAGTAGTGATGACGCTTTTTCACATTCCACTCGTCGCCCGTGCCATAGCCGTCGTAGTCGAGTTGCAGCATGGAAGAGTGATCCTCGAAATATTTGTCGGCATAGATGCCGAGCTTCCAGCTGTCAGCCTCATAGTTGAAACGGGCTACCCAGGAGCCGAGGATGTCGCCTTCCGCATTTTGATAGTCAGAGCCGACTTCCGGAGCGTCAGCACCACCGGGGATTAAGGCTTTGAGATAGTCTTTCAATCCGGTACCATTGTGCACGGGTACCATCTTGCCATTTCCGTCGGGACGGTAGGCCGTACCACCGAAGATGGTTGCCATCTCCAATCCCAATTCCAGTGACCAGGGGCAGAACCGGTCGGGATTACCAATCATCAGATAGCCGGCCTTCGTGTGCAGGAGTACGTCGTCGGCATATTTTGATTGTTTCTGGGTGAAGTCATGCTGCCAGTTTTGGTCGGTCAGACGTCCGTAGGCGATGTGTCCTTTGAGGTGGAGCCATCGGTTGGCAAAGGGCAACGTCCAGTATTGTGGCAGTGCCAGCCGCACTTGAGGTACCGGTCGGGCGTTGATGCCCAAAGCCTGTGAGCCGGAGCTGAGCGCATTGTTCTTGAGTTCCATTGGCCACTCCTTGGCACCCACAGTGAGTGTGCCGTGTAGCCAGCGTAACTCAGCAAACGCCTGCTGGACGACGACATGGCTGGTATAATGAACGGGAGCCGCCACATCGAGGCCGTAGCCGAGCCCCCAGCGTCTGGAAGAGTCGTTGTTCAGCGGTCTGATGGCCTGCACGCGCAGATAACCATTGTTCTCTTCAAGCGAAGAGAGACCATATTTATTAGCATTGAGCCAAAGAGGAGTCTTACCGCTGGACACGGAGCCTTGTATCTCCACTTTGTAGTTGATGTTGTTGCCGGGGTGCCACTTTCCGGGATCAGCACCTTCCTGCCACGCATACTGGGCAGAAACAGCACTGGTGAGGCAGAGAGCGGCGAAGGAAAGAAGGAATCTTTTCGTCATTTTTTAGCCTGTGATCGTTAATTCTTCTGCAAAGTTACGGCTTTTTAGGGATTTTCCTCTCCACGATAGGGGAAAACCTTTCATAAGTCTTTTCTTTTTTCTTAATTTTGCAACGTGAAGAAGAGAAAAGTACTTCTCCAAGTCTCAGCCTTCTGTCACATGATATGTTGAACAATTAAAAAGATGAAGATATGAAAAAGTTAGTTTTGACTCTTGTCGCCCTCTTGGTCATGGCGGTTCAGGCATCGGCCATGAGTTATGAGCAGGCACGTCAGCAGGCTTTGTTCCTGACCGACAAGATGGCTTACGAACTCAACCTGACGGATGCGCAGTATGAGGCTGCCTACGAGATCAACCTGGATTATCTGATGAGCATCAATACGTATGATGATCTTTATGGTATCTATTGGCGCCAACGCAATCTCGACTTGAGCTATGTGCTGCTTGACTGGCAGTATCGTACCTATGTCGACGCAGCCTATTTCTATCGCCCGCTTTACTGGAATGGTGGGTATTGGCACTTCAGCATCTACGCACGCTATCCGCATCGCGATTATTTCTTTTTCGGCCGGCCGAATATCTACATCACCTACTATGGCGGTCACAGCTGGCGAATGAATGGAGGACGCAGCTGGTACTACGGACGTCGATTCGACGGACCACGTCACGGAGATGGCGGACGCTACATGGGTATGCGCGACGGATTTGACCGCGGCGTCTACGGCAGAGGCACACGCTTCGACGGTAGAGACTTCGGCTACCGGGACAACGGCAACCGCAGCTTTGGCAATGGCACACGCTTCGGCGGTAACAATGGCACTCGCAGCTTTGGAGGCGGTAGCCGTACCTACAGTGTGTCGAGTACGCCATCGGGCTATGACCCGCAGCGTGACCGTACCCGCACCTTTGGAGCCCGCGAGAGCAGTACACGCACTACCGTGACGCAACCGAGCCGCTCATTTGGCGGAAGCACTACGATGGGAGAGCCCAGCCGCACGTTCTCTGCTCCGAGCCGTTCGTTTGGTACACGCAGCAACGAGTCCAGCCGTTCGTTTGGCAGCAGTGCTCCCAGCCGCTCGTTTGGTGGCAGTGCTCCCAGTCGCTCTTTCGGTAGCAGTGCTCCGGCCCGCTCCTTCGGTGGCAGCAGCTCATCAGCCCGCTCCTTCGGTGGCGGCAACAGCGCTCCTACACGCTCCTTCGGTGGCGGCGGCAGCTTCGGCGGCGGTCACAGCTCGGGTGGCGGTCACTTCGGAAATGGAAGATAAAAGGAAAAGATACAATATTAAGTGTCGTATTTTGGATAACATTTTGCCCGTTCTCCTGTCCTGGGAGAGCGGGCTTTTTGGTAGGGGGCTGCTGCACAGCAGCAGCAAACCGAATGGAGAGGACTCGGTGCGCAAGGCTTGCTTTTTGCGGAGGGCTGCTGCACAGCAGCAGCAAACCGAACGGAGAGGACTCGGTGTGCAAGGCTTGCTTTTTGCGGAGGGCTTGCTTCCTTGCAAGGGGGCGGGGAGGATCCTTGCTTGCGGCGGGGGAATCCTTGCTTGCAGCGGACGGCTCCTTGCTTGCAGCGGATGGCAAGGGGCTCTTTGCTTGCAGCGGGCGGCGGGGTGTTTACAAGACGAGCTTGCGGACTTCGGCGTTGGTCATCTTCTGGATTTCGTTCATCGGCTTGCCATAGTAGATGCTTTGGATGGCTTTGTTGACGATGCCGTGGCCGACAGCCAGCACGGTCTGGTCGGGGAAGGAGTCTCTCACCCAGGCAATGAACTGCTTGGCGCGGCTCTTGAGGCTTTCGAGGCTCTCGATGTCGTCGGGCCACTGCTTCACGGCTTGCAGGTTGGGAATGAACTTTCCGGTGAAGCTGCCCCAGTCGCGCTCCCGAAGCAGGGACGTCGTGATAATGGCCTTGCCATGCGGCTCGGCAATGATCTCGCAAGTCTGGATGGCACGGTGAAGATCACTGGCTACGAAGGCGTCAATGTGTATGTCTTTCATCTGGTCGCGTACGGCCCGGGCCTGTTCCTTGCCCGTCTCATTGAGTTCTCCGGGTGTCTGTCCTTGAAGGATCTGTGCTTTGTTGGCCACGGTCTCGCCGTGACGTACTAATAATAATGTGGTCATATCCTGATTGAAACTATTTTTTGTATAACTAATATCAAGTAATCGTTATCGTTTCCGTTTTTTTCCTTATCTTTGCAAAAGAGAAACAAATGTAGATAACATCATGAAAAGATTTCCCAAGTCCATTCTTCGCGCTTGCTGTGCTATTGCAGCCGGTGCGATACTGGTGCAATATCGTGACCAGGCCGTGATGTGGATTACGGTGGGTATTGGCGTTGTGTTCTTTATCTCGGCAGTCATCAGTTTCATTGACTATATGGCTTCGCGCAAACACAGCGATGAGCAGGTGGAGCTTTTCGACGCTCAAGGGCGCAAGATGGGGCAGCGGCGTCCGCGACGTTTTCCCGTTGTCGCAATAGGCTGTGGCATATTGGGCAGCGTGATGGCACTCAGTCCTGGGACTTTCGTCGGCGGACTGATGTTTGTGCTGGCTGCGCTGCTGATTGCCGGTGGAGCCTATCAGCTGTTCAGTCTCTCACTGGCAACCCGCTTTGCCCGAGTAGGCTTGGTATGGTGGGTGTTGCCCGTTGCTATTCTGCTGTTGGGTCTTGTGGCACTTGTTAAGCCGAGCGCAATAGCCTCAGCCCCCCTGCTCATCATCGGCTGGTGCATGATGGTCTATGGTGTGGTGGATCTCATAGACGCCCTGAAGATCCATCGTTGCAAGAAGCAGTTCGACAAGGCAGAAGAGATCTCGTCTGTACGAGGGAATGCTGGGCAGACGCAGGACAATGTGGCAGGACAAGCCAATGATACTGTATCAGAGGACGGGCCTACCGCATAGCTTCTTTTTTTATTTCTTTGGCACCAGGCCCTCGATGTAGTTACAGAGGATGCCGATGCCCTTGACGTTCTCACCACCTTGGGGGATGATGAGGTCGGCGTAGCGCTTGGTGGGCTCGATGAACTGCTCGTGCATGGGCTTGAGGACTTTGAGATAGCGATCCACGACCATAGACACCGTACGTCCGCGGTCGATGGTGTCGCGCTGGATGTTGCGGATGAGACGTTCGTCGGAGTCGCAGTCTACGAAGACTTTCAAGTCCATCATGTCGCGAAGGGTCTTGTTGAGCAGCGTCATGATACCTTCAATGATGATCACCGGCTTGGGCTCCACATGGATGGTCTCTGGCAAGCGGTTGCTGAGGATATAGCTATAGGTGGGCTGCTCGATCGCATGACCATGGCGCAACTCGTTGACTTGTTTGATGAGCAACTTCCAGTCGAAGGCGTCGGGGTGGTCGAAGTTGATGGCTGAACGCTCCTCCTGGGTCATGCCCGTCGTGTCGTTGTAGTAAGAGTCCAAAGGCACCACGGTGACATAGTGCGGTGGCAGCATCTCCACGATTTTCTTCACCACGGTGGTCTTGCCGGAACCAGTGCCGCCGGCGATGCCGATGATGGTGACTTTCTTATTTTTGTTTTCCATATTGCTTGTATTTTGTTGTTTCTCTTTCTCTAACCTTTTAGTACTACTTCAGCCCTATCTCCTGGAACATGCGGTCGTAGTATTCTGCTTTCTTTTCCACCTTCATCGGATAGGCACGTGAGGAGCTCGGCTCGCGGTAGAGGCGGATAGTGCGGCCTTCGAACGTGAAGTCGAGATGGTCGCCCATCTTCATCTTGCGCGCGTCGATATGATAGTGCTCAGTGAAGAGCGTGGTGGCAAGCTGTCCGGCGGCAATCACGGCCTTGCATTCTGGCAGAGCGCGCAACATGCTGTCAAGGTCAGCCTGCTCTATGACTTCCAGGTCTTTGTCCGAAGCGGTGCCCTTTGTGCGACGGATGCGCAGGCAGGTGTCAAAGATGGCCACGCCACGGTCACGGAGGAAATCTTTGAGTTCCTGCAGTCGGTAGGTCTTGTGGTCTTGGTCTACGAACCGCAGTTTGTCGCCAAAGAAGCACAGGCCGAAGATGCGCCACATGTCGTTGGTATAGTTGGGGTAGTACCATTCCATGCACCAGCGCTTGGGCGCTGGAGGGAAGGTGCCCAGCATCAGCAGCTTGGCATTCTTCGGAAGGAATGGCTCAAAAGGATGAATTTCAATCATGATGAATGACGAGTGATGAATGAGCAGTGGGCAGTGGGACGGCGCACAACGCCGTCATACCAAACGGATCCTCGGTTCTATGCAGTGCACTATGCTCGATCCTATGCAGGGTGCTATGCTCGGTTCAAAATAGGGGTCTTGGCTTGATCCTTTACGGGATGTTTTGATCTGTCCTTTGCTTTTTCTTGAAGCATATTATTCCCCCTCCCTTTGGGTGAGGGGTTAGGGGAGAGGCTTTTCCTTCACCAAGTACACGCAGACGGGCAGGTGGTCGGAGAAACCGTCCAGCCACACACCACCGGCAGTAGTGCGCTTCGGCTCACCCTTGTACTTACCTTCGGTCTGGAAGAGGTAGGGCATGCGCTGGATCTCGCACTTGAAGTATTTTAGCGTCTTGTAGTCGTGTGTTCCCTTCTTGTCAAGCAGGGCGGGACTGAGGATAATCTGATCAAAGAGGTTCCAGGCTCCTTGATAGCGCAGTGTGCCGGTGCCCTGCTTGGCGAGGATGTTATACCAAGGATTGTACATGTCGTCGCTTCCCACCTTGCTGATGTCTTCCTTTCCGGCGAGCACCTCGTGCATACTCTTATTGGTCGGGTCATCGTTCATATCGCCCATGACGAAGACCTTGGCATTCTTGTCTAAACGGAGTAGAGAGTCTTTGACAGCCTTGGCCTGGGCAGCTCCTACCTCACGATAGTAGGAACCATTGAAACGGCTCGGCAGGTGGCAGACGATGAAACTCACCGGTTCGCCGGCCAGTGTGCCGCTGACCGTGAGGAAGCCACGTGTGGTGAAACCCGAGTCTTGCTTTTCTGTAGGGATATAAGGAACCAGTTTCACCGTCTTCACCTGAAACATCTTGGGATTGTAGAGTAGGGCACAGTCGATGCCACGCTTGTCGGGACCCTCAACGTGGCAATACTGATAGCCGCGCTGTTTCAGTTCTGGCTGTGCGCAGAGGTCAGTGAGCACTTTGTCGTTCTCTACCTCAGCCAAGCCGATAACCGAGCAGCCCACACCGGGCAGCATCGTCGTGCCCATGTCACTCAGCGCGCGCGCCATGTTGTGGAGTTTGTGGCTATACTTCAAGCCGTTCCAACGATAAGAGCCGCCAGGCAGGAAGTCGTAGTCACGCTTGCCTTCGTCGTGGCATGTGTCGAACAAATTCTCCTGGTTGTAGAAGCCTACCGCATAGACGGCGTATTTCTTCTGCGCGGATGTGGCCAGGCACAACAGCAGGAAACAAGCAATAGCTAAAAGATGTCTCTTCATTTGTCTCTTTATTGTCGTAAAATCCATGTATGATATATTGCTTTGCAAATATCGCAATTTATTTTGAGATAATAGGCCTTTTCTTAGATTTTTAACAAGAGAAATCGTGAACTCTCCATTTATTTTGGTAAATTTGCACATATTATCAATAGTATTATAACAACTGACAATTATGCAAAAACAGCTTATCTTAGCCGTGATGGCCATGAGCTATGCCCCGCTGACGTTCGCTCAGAGCGATTCGACCAACGTCGGTGAGGCTGCGTTCACCTTCACAGAAGCGCAGTTGGGTGAGGACGAGAACATGGGGCAGAACGTCTCCATTGTTTCTTCGAGCTCGAATGTGTATGCCTCGGAGGTGGGGTATTTGTTCTCACCGATGAGGTTCCGCTATCGGGCGCTCAACCAGAAGTATAACGAGATGTATATCAACGGCACGCCGGTCAACGACATGGAGACGGGACAGTTCCGCTACTCGCTCGTAGGCGGTCTCAACCAGCAGACACGCAATATGGAGACGGCATTGCCCTTCGAGTCGAACAACTTCTCGTATACAGGTATCGCCGGATCGAACAACTACAACTTCCGTCCGGCTGCCATGGCGGCAGGACAGCGTATCACACTCTCGGCGGCCAATCGCAACTATGTGCTCCGTGGCATGTACACCTATAATAGTGGTCTTACCGACAAGGGATGGGCTTACTCGGCCAACATCACCTATCGTTGGGCCAATCCGGGATATGTCAAGGGTACATCGTACAATGCGCTTTCCTATTTCTTCGGCGTACAGAAACTCCTTAGCGGTGGTCACAGCCTGGCCTTCTCGACTTGGGGCAATCCCACAGAGCGCGGCACACAGGGCGCATCGACCGATGAGATGTATTGGCTGGCCAACGACAACCAGTACAACCCCTATTGGGGCTGGCAGGACGGCAAGAAGCGCAACAGCCGTATGGTGCGCGACTTCTCTCCTTCGGCTATCTTCACTTGGGACTGGAATATCAACGACAACAACAAGCTGACGACATCACTCTTCGGTAAGTACAGCATCTATTCCAGCACCAAGCTCAACTATAACAACTCGGAGAATCCGCAGCCGGACTACTACAAGCGTCTACCGAGTAACTTCTACGATGTGTGGAATAGTGGCAACGTGCAGAACACCGAGTTTGCTTTGACTGACTGGGAGAACGCCCGCGAGTATTTGGCTGGCAATGAGCGCAACCGGCAGATCAACTTCGATGAGCTGATCTATGCCAACCGTCAGGCTGCAGCCAACGGGCAGGATGCGCTCTACTATATCCAGAAGCGTCACAACAATCAGTTGAACCTCACGCTGTCCACTTCGCTGACCACCAATCTGACGAAGAACAGCACGTGGACCAACGGACTCTTCGCAGCTCACAACGTCAACTATCACTATCAGACGATGGACGATCTGTTGGGTGCCGCCTCGTATCACAACACCAACAACTACGCGCTCGGTACGTTTGCACAAGGTTCCGACCAGTTGCAGTACGACCTCAACCATCCCAATGCCGTCGTCGGCGAGGGAGATAAGTTCGGTTATGACTACACGATCCTCACCAATCGCGTGCAGGGCTGGACAAGCTATACCGAGGATTTTGGCATTGTACACTATATGATCTCCGGTCGCCTGGGCTATCAGAGCATGCAGCGCAATGGTAAGATGCGCAACGGTCTCTTCGCCAACAATTCTTATGGCAAGAGCGGCACGGCCAACTTTGTGGAGGGCGGCGTCAAGGCCAGCGGCAACTTCAACCTCGGCGGCGGGCATACGATTACCCTCGGTATGGGCTATGACAGCAAGGCGCCGCAGGCTTCCGTGGCTTTTGTGGCTCCTGAGATGAACAATGACTTTGTCGGAGAACTGCACAACGAGCACGTATTCTCTTCTGAGATTGGTTATCAGTTCCTGAACAGCTGGTTGCACGCCAACATCAGTGGTTACTACAACCACATCACGCATGCTACGGAGTGGACTTGCTTCTATTTCGACGACATCAACAGCTTCTCCTACAACTCACTGACCGGACTGAAGAAGAACTATTACGGCGTGGAGGCCGGACTGGACTTCAAACTCACCTCAGCCTTCAACCTCAAGCTCCTCGGTACCATCAGTGATGCCAAGAACGTGAGCAACGCCAAGGTCGTCTACCTCAACTCCACGCAGGGTACCTACAATCAGGATGTGGCTTTGGTGAAGGATATGCGCGAGAACGGTACACCACTCACTGCCACGAGCATCAAGTTGAGCTATCATCAGGGTGGTTGGTTCATTGACTTGGCCGGTAACTGGTATGACCGCATCTATCTGAGCTACTCGCCGTACTACCGCTATCAAGGCAGTTTGAATAAGATAGGCAGTGTCGATGAGGCTGGCAATCCTATCGTCTCGCCCCAAGACAAGGGTCATGGCGGTTGGATGATGGACGGCTCCATTGGCCGCAGCATCTATCTGAAGCATGGCAGCCTGAGCATCAACCTCATGGTGACCAACATCCTCAACAATACCCATTTGGTGACCGGCGGCTATGAGCAGAGCCGTTCTGACTATACCTCTACGGGTAACTCTCGACTCTATCGCTTCTCGAAGAACCCGAAGAAGTACTATGCCTACGGTACCAACGGCATGTTGAACATCGCATATAAGTTCTAATTGCAGACTCAATTCATTACAGATATGAAAAACAAGATATTTTATCGGTTGGGCTTTCTCGCCTGCTGTCTGGCTTTGACTTTCTCGTCCTGCCAGGGCGACTTCGATGAGCCGGTGAAGACCGCTGACGAGGCGGGTATCGGCAACAGCAGCATCAGCGAGACCAATGTGGTGACTATCGCCCAGCTGAAACAGACATACAAGAGTGCTATCACCACAAGCTACAGCTATAAGAAGGTGGAGGAGCCTATGGAGATCAAAGGCTATGTCACCGGCAACGACGTGCAGGGCAACCTCTATAACGAGCTCGTCATCGATGACGGTACAGGTGCCATCACCATTGGTATATCACAGGGTGGTCTCTATGGACTTTTCCCCGTTGGAGCCGAGGTGATCATTGAGCTCAACGGACTCAGCGTGGGCAACTATGGTCTTCACCCGCAGATTGGTACTCCTTATACGAGTGCCAAAGGCCAGAACTCTATCGGACGTATGAGCCGTGCTGTGTGGAACCACCACTTCCGCCTGACGGGCAAGAGCCAGACGATCGTGCCCATCGATTTCAACAGTAGTTGGAAGCCTGCATCTGACGGACTGACCTACAGCGGTAAGCTCGTCACCATGAAGAATGTGAGCTTCAAGGGTGCCGACGGCAAGAAGACATTTGCCAACGCCAGTGCCGGACCGGGCTCGGTGAGCGTCTACTTCAATGAATATCCTACCACGACGATGGTCTACACCAGCAACTTCGCTGACTTCGCCAGCAATCCTTTGCCACAAGGCAAAGTCAACGTCACGGGTATTCTTAAGCGCTACAACAACTCGTGGGAACTCATCATTCGCAGCCTCGACGATATCGAGACAGTCAAGTAAATACACCTTATTATATATAACATACAACGACAATGAAAAAGTTATTATCATATCTCTTTGCGCTGGCTGCCGTCGCTTTCGCATTCACCTCTTGCGAGGACGTGCCCATGCCGTATGACTACCCTAATTCGGGTAACAACAGTGAGAATGTAGATCCCAACGCTAAGGGACAGAGTGCAGACAATCCCTATACCGTACAGGAGGCTGTACAGCTTATCAAAGATGGCAAGGCACCTACAACAGAAGTCTATGTGAAGGGAGTGGTGTCAAAAGTAGACTATTATAGCGAAGATTACCACAGTCTTAGCTATTATCTCTCCGATGACGGCAAGACAGAAGGAAGGTTGGACAGACTGTTATTGTCAAGGGTGTCATAAAGTCTTTTGATAAGAAGGGTACCACTATCTATGAAGTGGACAAGAATAGTCAGATCGTCAGTATTGAAGGTGAAGGCACACAGGAGCAGCCTGGTGATGAGAAGGGTCAGAGCAAGGAAAATCCTTACACGGTCAAAGAGGCCGTGAATCTTATCAAGGAAGGAAAGGCTCCTACCTTTGAGGTCTATGTGAAGGGAGTCGTTTCAAAGGTAGACTACTATAGCGTAGATTACCATAGTCTTAGTTATTATCTCTCCGATGACGGCAAGTCAGAAGACCTGCAGAAGGTTGGACAGACTGTTATTGTCAAGGGTGTCATAAAGTCTTTTGATAAGAAGGGTACCACTATCTATGAAGTGGACAAGAATAGTCAGATCGTCAGCATTGAGGGAAATGGCGAGACTCCAAGTACAAGCGATAAAGGCCTGAGCAAGGACAATCCCTTGACTCCATCTGAGGCTTATGATATTGCTAAAGCTCTTGGCAAGGGCAATACTTCAACAGAGAGCTATTATATCAAAGGAAAGATCACTTCGATTACGTACATCTTTGATGCTGAGCATGGTACTGCCACATTCAATATCTCGGCAGACGGTTCTAAGTCCGCTGAGTTTACCTGCTATAGTGTGTACTATTTCGGTAACAAATCATGGGTAGAAGGCAATATGCAAGTGAAGGAGGGTGATGAGGTCATTGTCTATGGCAAGTTGACCAATTTCAAAGGAACTCCAGAGACGGCTGCCAAGAAAGCCTGCCTCTACTCCTTAAATGGAAAGACAGAATAGTAGCTTATATTCTCGATCACATAAGCCCTGCACCGCCTTGCGGTTTGCAGGGCTTTTTCTTTCTCATTCCCTTGAAATTGTGTACCTTTGTGTGCATGAAACAAGCAACGGTCATACTTCGGAATCTTTCTATCGGCTATCGCAGTGGGCACGAGGTGCGCACGGTGATGGCAGACATCAGTGCTCGGCTCTTTGCCGGTGAGGTCACCTGTCTGTTGGGTGTCAACGGTGTGGGCAAGTCCACGCTGCTGCGTACTCTCTCCGGCTTCCAACCACCGATAGCAGGCAGCGTGGAGATTAGCGGTAAGGACATCAAGGACTATGGCAGCCATGAGCTAGCACAGACCATTGGTGTCGTTCTTACCGACAAGCCCGACGTGAGCAATATGACAGTGGAGGAGATTGTAGGTATGGGTCGATCGCCCTATACCGGCTTTTGGGGACGGCTCAGCGATAGCGACCGTCACATTGTGGGCGAAGCCATGAACATGGTGGGCGTCTCGTCGTTGGCCCCGCGCATGATACAGACGTTGAGCGACGGCGAGCGACAGAAGGTGATGATCGCCAAAGCTCTTGCCCAACAGACACCGGTCATCTTCCTCGACGAGCCGACGGCGTTCCTCGATTTCCCCAGTAAGGTAGAAGTGATGCAACTTTTGCACCGCATCTCACGCGAGGCCGGCAAGACGATCTTCCTCTCTACTCACGACGTTGACCTTGCCTTGCAGACTGCCGATGAGCTTTGGCTGCTCGACCGGGACAATGGATTGCGTCTGGGCACACCGGAAGACCTGTCGCTCAATGGACAGATGGCAGCTTTTTTTGCGCATAAAGGTATCGTCTTCGATGCTGAAAACGGCTTGTTCCGCATCGACAATGCTACTCAGCGCGACATCCATATGGAAGGCAAACATGGCGTAAGCTATCTGATGGTGCGCAAAGCGTTGGCTCGCAATGGCATTCATGGCAGCAGACATGTAGACTCAAAAGACAGTATAGAAGTGCTGGATGAAGGCTATCGGTACCGTAATAATGCAACGGACAAGCGAGTGAAGACGATCGGTGAATTGCTGGACTTGATAGAGGGCTTTACACCTTATTCTTATTAAAGCGGCTCATGATAAGTCGTCCGCCAAGACTTAGGATGAGTACGATGAGGGTGAGCACCACTGCCGCAGCATAGGCACGATCTTGCACGGATTGCTGTGGAGCCGTGAGCTGATAGAAGACGCAGAGTGGCAGCGTAGCGGCCTGTTGTGATAGTGACGTGGGGATGTGATCGGAAAATCCTGCGGTGAACATCACACCGGCGCAGTCGCCGATGGCTCGTCCAATGCTTAGCAAGGTGGCGGTGGCAATGGCCGGTGCTATCTGTCGGAGCACAATGCCGATGGTTTCTATGCGTGTGGAGCCAAGACTATACGACGATTCGAGCAGGCCGTGTGGAATGTTCTTGGCTACCTCGTCCATGCTGCGGATGAGCATGGGCACGATCATGATCGTCACTACGACAATGCCGCCCAAGAGCGACGCACGCATGCCCACAGCCACCATCAGCGTGAAAGCAAAAGCACCATAGACGATGCTCGGTATGCCGAAAAGTGCGTCGAATGCCAGACGGGCTACGGCAGCATAGCGAGATGTGGGCTTGAGATAGACATTAAGATAGAATACTACGGGCAGGGCTATGAGCAAGCCAAGTATGGTGGAGCCGCCTACGATATAAAGGCTGCCAACAATGGCGTTGAGAAAGCCACCCTTGCCACCGATGAAGAATCCACCGCCCGGTACCTCGCTCACCATCTCCCATGACAACACAGGGATCCCGCGCTGTAGGATGGCTCCAACTACGCTCACTACACAATAGACCACGATGAGCACACTCAGGTACATCAATCCTTTGGCTATCTTTTCTTCGTAAAAAGGTATTTTATTCATAACAGCCTCACCCCCTTACCCCTCCCCGAGGGGGAGGGGAGTAATATGTTCCAAGGGCACTCCTTCTTGTTGGTTAATGATTATATTTTATCTATGTTTGAAGCATAGATTCTATTCACTATATCCTTGCTTTCTTCTAACTTCTATCTTCTAACTCTTGAATCTTTTAAGAATGATTCTCGACCCGATATTCATCAGTACTACAAGGATGAAAAGAAGGAAGGCGGCAAGCATGAGCGCACTCTCGTACATGGGAACAGAGAGCATCTCGCCATAGTTGTTGGCGATGAGAGCCGGGATAGGATAGCATGCATCCAACAGCGAACTGGGTACGATGACGAGATTGCCGCAGACCATCAGCACAGCGATGGTCTCACCCATCGTACGGCTCAGGGCCAAGACGATAGCCGCCATCATACCTGGTGCAGATTGTCGTAGCACAACATGTTTTACCGTTTGCCAGCGGGTGGCTCCCAAAGCCGTTGATGCTTCCCGCAAGTCATTGCCTACATTGGCAAAGAGTTCCATGAAGAGCGAAATGAGCAACGGCAGAATCATCACGCCAAGGACAATGCCACCTGCCAACACCGTGTAGCCGCTGCTCTGCCTGCCTGCAAGGGGAGCAACGGTATGTGAGATCCATGGTACGATGAGCAAGGAGCCCCACACACCATAGATGACCGATGGCAGTCCGGCCAGTATGTCGAGCAGCGGGTAAGCATAAGCGCGTAATCGTGGTCGGGCATATTCTGTGAGATAGACAGCCATGAGCAACGATACGGGCAGTGCCAACACGATGGCCACTACTGTGCACCAGAACGTACCGGCCAAGAAAGGCAGAAAGCCAAACTCGCCCTTCATGGGTTTCCAATGGCTTTCGGTGAGCAACGTCCAAAGCGAGTAGTGGCGAAGGATGGGCGCTGACTTCACGCACAGCTCCACTGCCATGACCACCACCAACAGAATCGCTGCCAGTGTCAGGGCGGCCATCACGCCGCCTGCCATCTTATCTTTAAAAATGCGATAGGTTATTCTGCTCATTTTACTCACTTGCTTTTTGCTTTTTCTTAGTTTCTCTGATGCAGTCCGCATTCTCGGTGGTTGGGGTCTTCCCACCACCATCGTCCCGATCGGATATCCTCGCCAGGCTTCACGGCGCGTGTGCAGGGCTCGCAGCCAATGCTGGGGTATCCCTTATCGTGGAGCTTGTTATAGGGTACGCTATGCTCATGGATATAGTCCCACACCTGCTGCTCAGTCCACTCGATGAGCGGATTCACCTTGATAAGTCCGTGCATGTCGTCCCATTCCACGAGGTTCATGTCCTTACGAGTCACGCTCTGCTGTCGTCGCAGCCCGCACACCCATACGTCGAGTCCTTGCATAGCCCGATGCAATGGTTCCAGCTTGCGGATCTGACAACAGCGATGGCGGCTCTCTACAGAGTTATAGAAAAGGTTGATGCCTTCTTCCCTTACCATGCGCTGGACCTCGTGGTAGTCAGGAAAGAATACCTCTATCTTAATGCCATACTTCATGTCTGTGCGGTCGATGAGCTGATAGGTCTCGGGAAAGAGACGGCCCGTGTCGAGGGTAAAGATGCGTGTTGCGGGCGCTTCTTTGACAATGATGTCTGTGAGCACTTGATCCTCGATGCTCAGACTGGACGACAGAGCGATGCGTCCCTTGTAGTGTTCCAGGAAATAGCGAAGCACCTCTTCAGCACTCTTCCATTCCAACTCAGCATTAAGGCGTGTGATTAATTCTTCATTCATAAGAAACAACTTCCCCCTCTCACTCTCCCTAAAAGGGGGGATAGAAAGAGGGTTGATTCAATGGCGTTTCAATGTTTTATATAATATATATGTGAATCTCTTATATCACTCACCTTACTTAATCATTCCCGCTCCTACCGTCTCGTTGGTGTCAGGGTCGATGATGATGAGGCTGCCCGTGACTTTGTTCTCATCGTAGGCATCGAAGACGAGAGGCTGAGCCGTGTGGATGGCAATCTCGGCGATGTCGTTCATAGCGAGTTCGCTGACGTTTTGTTCTTTCTGCAGTGTGTTGATGTTTCGCCGGAAGTTGATGCTTCGTATCATCCCCTGTGTTTCGAAGGTAGCCTGTCGGATGATGTATTTCTTGCGTATCTGAGCCGGTGTTTGATTGAGCCAGCACACATCCAGCGTCACGTCCTGCTCTACATGAGGTTGTTTCTCATCTGCTTTCACGAGCGTGTCGCCCCGGCTGATGTCTATCTCGTCGTTCAGACGGATGGTGACGCTCTCCGGAGCGTAAGCCTCGTCGAGGCTCTCACCGGCAAAGTCGATGCTCTTCACCGTGCTCTCCAATCCAGAGGGTAGCACACGGACACGGTCGCCCGGCCGGATGATGCCACCGCTGACGCGTCCCGCATAGCCACGATAGTCGGGGAACTTCTCGCTGATGGGTCTGATGACATACTGTACCGGGTAGCGGAAGAAGTCGCTCACAGTCTTGTGACCTACGGGTACTGTTTCGAGATAGTCGAGCAAAGCCTTTCCCGAATACCATGGCGTGCGCTCGCTCTTGTTCACCACGTTGTCGCCGTCCTTGGCACTGATGGGGATGAACACCACTTTCTTGATGTTCAGGGTTTCAGACATCTTGCAGTAGTCTGCTACAATCTTGTCATAGACTTCTTGAGAGAAGTCGACAAGGTCCATCTTGTTGATAGCCACTACAATGTGTGGGATGCCAAGGAGCGATGAGATGTAGCTGTGACGCACCCTCTGTTCGAGCACGCCGTGACGTGCGTCAACGAGGATGATGCTCAGGTCTGCTGTACTGGCACCGGTGACCATGTTGCGTGTGTACTGAATGTGTCCCGGGGTATCAGCGATGATAAACTTTCGTTTTGGGGTGGCAAAATATCGGTATGCCACGTCGATGGTGATGCCTTGCTCGCGCTCGGCCCTTAGTCCGTCAGTGAGCAGGGCGAGGTTTACCTCTTCATTTCCGCGGCTTTTCGATGCGGCCTCCACGGCTTCGAGCTGGTCTTCAAAGATCGACTTGCTATCGTAGAGCAGTCGTCCGATGAGTGTGCTCTTGCCGTCGTCTACGCTGCCCGCCGTGGAGAAGCGCAGCAGCTCCATATCTAAATATCCTCGTTTGGTCATTTGTCTATATTTTCAGGGTTGATGGATGAAATGATGTTGATGAGTAGAGAATGGTCCTTCGTCGTCTTATTTCCAATCAGACAACGGGCTTCTCTTTAGAAGTATCCTGCTTTCTTGCGGTCTTCCATAGCTGTTTCCGAGCGTTTGTCGTCAGCTCGTCCACCACGCTCAGTGACGCGGGTAGAGGCAATCTCGTCGATGATGTCGGCCACAGTGGTTGCTTTTGACTCAGTGAGTCCCGTGCAAGTGATGTCTCCTATGGTGCGGCAACGCACGAGTTTCTTCACGACTTGCTCTGTGGGCTTGCGCTTGATGACGGGAAGAGCAGCCAGCCACTGTCCGTCTCTCTGGAATACCTCACGCTCGTGAGTGAAGTAGAGGCTTGGCATGGGAATGTTCTCTTGGTAGATATATTGCCACACATCCATCTCGGTCCAGTTGGAGATGGGGAAGACGCGGAAGTGCTCTCCCATGTTTTTGCGGCCGTTGAAGATGTTCCACAGTTCGGGTCGCTGATTCTTTGGATTCCACTGTCCGAACTCATCTCGATGGCTGAAGAAGCGTTCCTTGGCGCGCGCTTTCTCTTCGTCGCGTCGAGCGCCTCCGATGGCAGCGTCGAACTTATATTTGTCGATGGTGTCGAGCAGCGTCGTAATCTGTAGTTTATTGCGGCTGGCGTAGTAGCCAGTTTCCTCTTTCACGCGTCCCGTGTCAATGCTTTCTTGTACTGAGCCGACGATGAGCTCCAGTCCGAGTTTCTTTACCAGTGCGTCGCGGTAGTCGAGTGTCTCCTGGAAGTTGTGTCCCGTGTCGATATGTAGCAGTGGGAAGGGAATCTTGGCAGGATAGAAAGCCTTGTAGGCAAAATAGGTGCATACGATGCTGTCCTTGCCGCCCGAGAAGAGGATGACAGGTCGCTCGAACTGTGCTGCCACTTCACGCAGCACATAAATGCTCTCCGATTCGAGTTCCTTGAGGTGTTGAATGGTTTTGTTGTCCATATATAATAATGTGTTGTTATCTCGTTTACTGCTTGCAAAGTTACGTCAAATCCTTGGTTGTAGAAATACCACACTATGACCATTTGGTATCCCATCAATGTGGTAGAAGGGATACCCCAAAGAGGGTATTACGTAGTTATAAGAATGAATAAAATAGGGCGCACCGGATCAACCCTGTGTATGGAGAAGCGTCAAGTTCTGAAAGCAGTTGATGCCGGCGAGCTGGCCAATGCGTGATAATTGATTTTGCTGTCTGACAAACAATCGTTCGCTACCTAAAAAAAGGGGGCACCGGATTTTTCTGTGGACGAGCCCTGACAATCGCTAACCTTAAAACTTGCGTGAGACGGTACATACTTTCGCCGAAAGATAGTACCTTTGCAT
>ONHQ01000008.1 GCA_900317685.1 uncultured Prevotella sp. | reverse complement strand
CCCAGAGCCTTCTTGATTTGGCTTATATGATTCAGACACAGCATCTCAAAGGCATAACCACTCCATGCTCTATGGATGGCACTGCCAAGGGAGTGTGTCCAGAATTGCTCATCACGATAACGGTCCTTCCGAATGAAATGGAAGTAGAACAAAGTGTAGAAGTCTGTCAACTGGTAAAGTGCATCCTTCTTCTGCTTGCCAAAGGGCTCATATCGTCTAATGAACCCACATGCCTCCAGTTCAGAAAGCATGGTTGTCAGTCCACCGTTGTTTGCCAGTTTGGTACTGTCTATTATCTCTTGTCTTGTCAATCCTTTCGTCTTCTTAGAAAGGGTCTCAACAATACTTATGTAGTTAGCAGAATATTTGAATAATGCTTTATAGAGATTGTCGAATTCTCCGTCAAGGGCGCACCCTATCTCAAAGAACAAATGGTCAATATTCTGGGCGACACTTAATCCCTTCTCCATTTGCCTGAGATAATAAGGTACGCCACCCATAACCATATAGCATTCAGCTATTTCCTTACGTGAGTAGTTGAAGCCATTGGCAGAAAAGTATTCCTCACACTCATGAAGGTTAAACGGTGCCAAGGCGATTCTGTGAGTTAGTCTGTTGTGAAGACCACCGCGATTATTTATGAGCTTGCTCAGCATCCATGAAGTGGCAGATCCACATACTATCAATTTTATGTCTTCTCTTGCTGAAGCCCATGAATTCCAAAAGTGTTCCAGTGCACTGATGAAGTTAGAGCGAGGCGTATCCATCCATGGAATCTCGTCAATGAAGATTATCTTCTTACCTTTTGGAAGTTTCTCAAGGTATTTCGATAGTTCTACAAAAGCTAGCAGCCAGTTCTCTGGCACGTCCAAGTCATCGTTGCCAGAGAATTTCCTCAACTCTACAGTGAAATTCAGCAGTTGTTCTTGTAGAGTAACATTGTCCAAGCCTGTTACATAGAAAGCAAAATCGCTACCAAATAGTTTCCTCACAAGGAAAGTCTTACCTATACGGCGCCGACATCACTATCTATCCAACTACGCAGTTCCTTCTGCTCTTTCTCGCGTCCTATTATATCTTTTTTCATATTCATGGGCATGTATAACTTGCGCAAAGTTAGTAAAAATATATAGATTAAGCAAATTATAACACCGCATAAATAATAAAATCATTTTAATTTCCTCTTCCTTTTGTAAACGAGGAGCGGTATGTTTTTTATCTTATTATATCTTTTATAGCTTTAAAAACGAATTTCATAATCCTGGCGCTCTTTGTGAGTATAATTAAGATTACCGCTGTATGGTTTACGTGGTTCAACACCATTTGCCTTACAATTGGCGATATAGGCATCTACAGTTTCTTCGAAATCTTTACGCAGTGAGTCTACGTCTTTGCCCTCATAAGATATGAAATCCTTGCTCTTACCAAGCACTTCTCCGTACAGGCAATTGTCTTCTTCGCTATAATCAACGCTACCGGTGTAACCTTTATATTTCATTGTTCCCATAATCATGTCCTCCTTATTTGATATATTTCTTTGCCTTAAGAAAATTATGTTACTCTGTCTTAAAACATACTTTGTCTTAAAACATTACTTTGTCATTACTTGACCTCCTCGGAAAGCTTTGATAATTAAGCAAATACATCTGCGTCTGCATGTTGCTAATGTGTTACAAATTCTGAAATAAGCATCCATAAGCAAACATATACTCAACATTGGCAAAGGTAGGAAAAAATGAAGGAAATGGCAAAACAAAATCCAACAGTTTTGCTATTGGGGTACATCGTTTTTACAAAGCTGATAGCGATGCTACCAACATATAGCGATGCTACCAACATATTTTCTTGCGTTGTCTTGTAATCTTAGCGATAAATATATTACCTTTGCAAACAATGGTTTACAAAAACCCATGAAGCGATGAAGCAGATCGACCTGAACAACGAAATCGTCATCTACCAGAGCGAGGATGGCAAGACCCAACTTGATGTCAAGCTGGAAGGAGAGACCGTGTGGCTGAATACAAAACAGATGGCTGTGCTCTTCGATAAAGAAGAGTCCAATATTCGCCGACACATAACCAATGTGTTTAAAGAAGGAGAACTCGACAGGGAGAATAACGTGCATTTTTTGCACGTTAATGGAGTTAAGAAGCCTGTACCCTATTACACGCTTGACGTTATAATATCAGTAGGGTATCGCGTGCATAGCCAAAGAGGTGTACGCTTCCGCCAATGGGCAAATAGCGTGCTGAAGCAATATCTCATCAAGGGCTATGCCGTGAACGAACGCATACGCAAACAGCAGATTTCCGAGCTCAGGCAGTTGGTGCAGGTGTTGGGCCGTACCTTGCAGCAACAACCGGTGCCGACCACCGATGAGAGCAATGCACTCTTCAAGGTTGTCGTTGACTACACCTATGCACTCGACACCCTTGACGACTATGACTATCAGCGGTTGGGCATTAGCAAGACGACGAGCAAGGAGATCTTTCATGCCACCTACGAGAACGCCATGAAAGAAATCAATGTACTGAAAGAGAAGTTTGGATATTCTCCGCTCTTCGGCAATGAGAAGGATGAATCTTTCAAGAGCTCCATCGGGCAGATCTATCAGACTTTTGGTGGCGTGGACCTCTACCCCAGTGTGGAAGAAAAAGCCGCCATGCTGCTCTACCTCGTTACTAAGAACCATTCGTTCAGTGATGGAAATAAAAGAATTGCGGCTACTCTGTTCCTTTGGTTCATGAACGTTTTCGTTAAGCCAGATGAGCAGAGTCAAGCTTGCTTGAACTCTGCCATGGCGAGAAAAGGTGCGCGAAAGCGAACAACAACGGCATCCTTTACCGTGAAGACGGCACTAAGCGCATCGCCGACAGCACCCTTGTCGCCCTCACGCTCATGATAGCCGAGAGCCGGACGCAAGAAAAGGATGTCATGGTAAAGGTTGTAGTGAACCTGATTAATAAGAACAACGTATAATAGAGTGTCGATACGACCTAACAGAAAGATACAAAAAAATCCCACGTAACCACAAAGGTTGCGTGGGATTTTCTATTTTATAATAAGACTTTGTCTATACGATGCTTACTTGACTTCCGTCGAGTAGGCGTCGTCACTCAGCAGTGGCAAGCGAGCTTGCCATTGCCTTCATTCCTTGCTTACTTCACCTCCTCGAAATGGTCTGATAACTATTCACATAAATCTGCCTGTCGATGTTGCTAATGTGCTGCAAATTCTGAAATAAGCATCCATAAGCAAACATATACTCAACGTTGGCAAAGGTAGTGTAAATCGAGCGAAACACAAAATAAAATCGTACTTTTCTGCTATGGAGGATAGCATTATTGTGAGGCTGACAGCATGCTGCCAACATATTTTCCTTCGCTGTCTTGTGATCTTAGCAATAAATGTATTATCTTTGCAACCAATAGTTTACGATAACCCATGAAGCGATGAAGCAGATCGACCTGAACAACGAGATCGTCATCTATCAAAGCGAGGATGGCAAGACCCAGCTTGATGTCAAGCTGGAAGGAGAAACTGTATGGCTGAATCGTCAGCAACTCGCTGAATTATTTGGCAGGGATGTCAAGACGATTGGCAAGCACATCAACAACGCTTTGAAAGAAGAATTGAATGATGGAATCCCAACTGTCGCAAAATTTGCGACAGTTCAAAAAGAAGGCACTCGAAAAGTCAATCGCGAGATCGAATATTATAATCTCGACATGATTATATCTGTTGGCTACCGTGTAAAAAGCCATAGAGGTATTGAGTTTAGACGTTGGGCAAACAGCGTGCTGAAGCAATACCTCATCAAGGGGTATGCCGTGAACGAGCGCATTCGCAAGCAGCAGATCTCTGAGCTCCGGCAACTGGTGCAGGTGCTTGGACGCACCCTGCAACAGCAGCCGTTGCCAACGACAGACGAGAGCAATGCACTCTTCAAGGTCGTCGTCGACTACACCTATGCGCTCGACACCCTCGACGACTACGACTATCAGCGGTTGAGCATCAGCAAGACCACCAGCAAGGAGAACTTTCACGCCACCTACGAGAACGCTATGAAGGAAATCAATGTGCTGAAAAAGAAGTTTGGTTACTCCCCTCTCTTCGGCAACGAGAAGGACGACTCTTTCAAGAGCTCCATCGGGCAGATCTATCAGACCTTCGACGGTGTGGACCTCTATCCCTGTGTAGAGGAGAAGGCTGCCATGCTGCTCTATCTCGTCACCAAGAACCATTCCTTCAGTGACGGTAACAAACGTATCGCAGCTACCCTCTTCCTTTGGTTTATGAACGTTTTCGTTAAGCCAGATGAGCAGAGTCAAGCTTGCTTGAACTCTGCCATGGCGAGAAAAGGTGCGCGAAAGCGAACAACAACGGCATTCTCTACCGTGAGGATGGCACCAAACGCATCGCCGACAGCACCCTCGTCGCCCTTACGCTCATGATAGCCGAAAGCCGAACACAAGAAAAAGATGTCATGGTAAAGGTTGTAGTGAACCTGATCAACAAAAACAATGGATAACATGGGAACAGCATTATTAGCTATGTGTTTTTGCGCCGTGTCACTCCTGCTTGCACTCTTTGTGAGCTTGTCACCCATAAGTGAGAAGGCTAAAATAAGAATACTGTATGCCGGAGCTGTGGCATCCTTTATCGCCGTACCGCTGATGGATCGTTATATTGCCGGGCTGAATAACTTTCCAGCGGAGATGCGATACCGTGGTGTACTTGTTTTCGTCAACGCCGTCTGTTGCTTCTGCTTTATTATGGCCTTCATGATTAAATACCAAGCCGTAAAAAAGAAAGTAGACATGCTGGAACAGACCGTCGAACAACTGGAGCATGAACGCGCCACGGCAATGGTACAGTCTGTCAATGAAGATAAACTGCAAAAGGTAGAAGAAAGCCTCGAATGGTTTGCCAAGCGAATATCTGTTTTTACCAAAGAGGAGCAGGATGCCATCAACGCCTGCGCCATAGCTTTCGCCGAGCGCAATCAAATCAACGATCCAAAGACACCTATTGCAGTTAACCCGCTATACAGTCAAGCCAGCTTAATGCAAGATGGAAGTCAGGCCTTCTTCTATATCGGCAAGAGTCGCAAGGATATTTCTGCTTTCCTTGCTACCGTCTTTGCCTCTTATTTCCCCACCGGCGATTCCTTTGTCTACAAGAAGATGCCGGGGGAGAAAGAGGCAAGCAGGAGAGGATTGGGAGAAAGGTAACCCCTTTATAATAATCCACAAGCAAAAACGTTTGAAGAATAAATCTGCATCAGAAATGAATAAAGTACTCAAATTTTACGATTACGATAGGGCTCTTGTTTTTTATAAAGAAGCCTTTTTACACATTCATCAAGCTCCCGTAAAGCGTTCTGGGTTCAAGATTGTCGCAAAGCCAATATTGCTACTCACAATTCTAAAGGCTATAGATGACGGATTTATAACCATCAATCGGTTCAGCTACGACCAGATGGAGTCACGATATACTGCCCTCTTCAAAAACTACTTCATGCAAGCTCGTCAAGAAACGCTCACTCCAATGTATTATCCTTGGTACTTTATGAGCCACGATGATTTTTGGCATCTATCGTGGCAGGGCAGTGAGCCTATCAAGACAGAGTCGCCTACTGCCGCCTTCATTCGGCGCAATACCACCCATGCTTTCTTTGATGATGACTTATGGACGCTTATCAGCCATCCTTACTATCGCCAAGAATTCATGCAATTCATCATAGACAAGAAGATAATAGCACCGTTGTCTTCCAACACGCATGACCTTGCCGCAGACGGTTTAACGCTTAAAAATTTATTAGCGTTACTTATAGCTATCTGATTATTTGAATTACGTAAAATAAAAACAAGAGGACACTTAGTTTTAACTGTCTCAGCACAATCAGACCTTCTGAATTCCACATGGGTTTTACATGGAACCAGAAGGTCTGTTTATATTGCAGAATTTAAAAAACCACAACATTTGGAAAGAAGCTACCTAATTGGCAAATAGGAGAAGTTCCTTCACATGTAACAAATGCCCGACCAGACCCTATCAGAAATCTTCCGGTTTATCGTCTTCCTGTGGATTTTCTCCTTCTGCTTTGGGCTTTAAGAATTCGAGGAATAGTTGCATAAAAGCTCCATCCTTGAAGAAGCAATCAGGTTGTTCCTCCATGTGTTGTTGGATATAGTCAAAACCGAAGTTTGCATATTCCTCCATTTTTTCGACAAGCTTGTCCACGACGGTCCGTGGAGAGATGTCTCCCTTGTCCAAAGCAATGAAGTCTATGTCAGTACGGGCGATGAGTGCTGCAAACATATACTCTTGTAACATTTTGTAAGAGACCCTTCCAAGTTTGATGTCTTCGTTTCCGCCCCAGTACATGATGGCATGCCCGAATGTCTTTACCTTCGACTTATCCTCAGTAAGCGGTTTTGTCTGGTTGGAATACAAGCCAATGAAGAAGGCTATGATGAAGATTTCATAACCAGGCCCGAAAATTTTGCCACGTGTGTCAATGAACTGTGAATAGCGCTTGCCATAATCGGTAAATGCTCCCATAATGGAATCCTCATATCGTTTCTCCCACGAGGGGTTGCGCTTTGCCCATAAATTGAATAGGTTTTCCATCACTTTATTTCCTTTACAATTGTGCGGATGGTGGCAAGGTTTTCCTGGTCATAACCATCCTGTTTCTTTATTTGATAAACCTTTGCATCAATGCCATTGATTGCATCCATATCCAATTCGCCATGGTGGATGAAGTCTTTCGTCACGATGATGCACTGGTTGTCAATACCACTAAACACCTTGTAGAAGTCCTCTTCCTTTTCGTCACCAAAAGACGACGTTGCCGCATCAAAGATGAGTGGATAGGCCTCGTCGCGTTTTTTTTGAGTAAAATCTCGAATGGCGAAAAGCACTGAAATATACATCAGTGTTTCCTGTGAGCCCGACATCTTCTGAATGACAGTCCCGTTGCTGCTTAGAAGCTGTATGGACAAGACGACTTTCCCCTCGGCATTCCATGTCCTATGAATATGTACACGACCGTGAAAGTCGGAAGTGCTGAGCACTTGAAGCTTTTCATTAGCTTTCTCTTCCAGACCCTGTAGAAATGCCGTAAAATTGTCGTCTCTTGCTTTCTGGAAGGCCTTGGCTATCAAGTCAAAAACATGGTGTACATCTTTGAGCACCTTTACTTGGCTGTTGGCTGGGCTGAGGTTGTCGAGTTGATTTTCGAGTTCCTTTTTACGGGATTCCAGCTGTTCTTGTTCCTTTTCGAGTTCGACAATTCGCGTTGTGGCTTGTTCACGTTGGTCGAAAAGGCCTTTAATATCGGCAAAAGTTTTTTCAAAGACATCCTCGGAAACGCCCACCTTGATGAGCAGCCTTGCTTTCTCGTCCTTAGCGTCCTGCACTTCTTTCGCCACTTTTTTCAAGTCTTCGCGCCGCATGGCTACGTAGTTGAGTTCCATATTGATGTCATTGGGAATCTGCGACACCTCTGCCTCTCTGTTGCCACTGAGCGATATGCTGAGATTGTGCAAGTCTTCAATATAGTGATTCTTGAAAAGCTCTTTGTCTTCAATGAGTTTCTTTTGCTTTTTTCTCAGCAGGTCGGCCTTGACATGTTCCTTGTAGTCATTCAGCTTGTCCGACATGAACTTATACGCCTCAGAGCCTTCCTCAACAGGCCGTCCGCATACCTTGCAGATGCCGTCGTGAAGCATCTCTTCCATGGTCTCCTCGTCAGGCAGATACCATGGTAGGGGCGCGGTGCCGTTCTGCAAAGCGCCCAAAATCTCTTGCTGTGCCTCAATCTTACCCAGCTCCTTGTTTTTCTGTGCGATAAAATCTTTCTCCTGAGTGCGTTTCTCCTTGCTTAGCGCAGACACCTTCTGTTTGAACTCTCCGAAGACAGGCTCAAAGGCACAGAGAATCCATAATTTGTCGAGCAAGGCAGTATTGAAATTGGTGCGCTCTACCTGCACCCTCAGTCTCCTTGCTTCGGTTTCTTTCTCCTCCAGCCGGTCAGAAATGTCCTTATACTTCTGTGAGGACTCTTTGGCCTGTTCCAAATTTTCGAGCTTACTGACATACAAATTCAGGGACTCTTTCTTGCTCCTTATTTCTCTTCGCTTGCTGTTGAGGTCATCCGTTACACTTTCAAGACGGCTTTCAAGTTGTTTGGCCTCATCGGCAATCTTCCTGTCGTTGGTGCATTCCTTCAGATACTGCCGGTTGGATTTTTGTTCGAAAGAAGCCGTCATCTCAGCTACTCGGTCGAACTCCTTAACGTTGGAAAAAGTGTCCACCAACTGTTTCAACGCCGTGGCATCGTTGAATACATTCAGCGTGGATTCGCCCTTGAACAGACTGAAACGCCGGATGAAAGCATCGTAATAGCGTTTGATGAGTATACTACCTCCGCCTATGACTGGCTTTCGGTCTATGCCGTCTGACTCATAACCAAGGAAAGAGAGCTTACTTGTAGTGAACTTCTGCTCACCATCTCTTGTGATGGAAAATGACTTCTCTATGGTCTTGTCACCATCATCAAAAAAGTCAAGAGCGACTTTCACTTCTTCCGTTTCTCCGACAGCCATCTCACTGCGTCGCATCTCGGAGAAGTTAACCTGGTTATTGTCGTTTTCCGTCAACGTGGTGTTGCACAGCCACTGCAGAGCCTCAAAGAATGTAGTTTTTCCGTCGCCGTTTCCGCCTACGATAAGTGTGAGGCCATTGTTGCGAAAGTCAAACTTATTGTCGCCGTAGTAGCTTCGGAAGTTTTTGATGTACAATGTCTTGAATATCATACCTTACGCTTCAAATAATCATTTACTTCTTTATAGATGGCATTCTCTGAGCCATCCTCGTCGACTCTTTTGATAATGCGGGCGACAGCCCCCACTACCAGGTTGTCAGAATCCATAGCTGCTTCTATAGAGGAAATGTAGGCAAGGTTATATTGCCCCAGCTTCAGCAGCTCTTTATTCAGCAGCACAGCCTCCAACATCTTGTTGTTGTTTGAAAAATTACTCATTGATCTAAAATATTGAAAGATTATAGTAATCAAGTATACTGTCCAGCTCATTGATGGATGCATCAGCATTCTCGCTGAGCAAGGCAAAATTGCGCACCCTCTTCAGTTCACCGCCCAACAGGCTCCGTTCCATTTTGAAAGAGTCGGAACGCTCATCAATCTCTGGCACGACAACCAGGTCGTGTATGATGGCGTTGTGCTTGTCAGGATGTCGGCGCAGGATTCTCCCACGCCTTTGGATGAATTGGCGTGGGTTGCCCGTACTGGCGCAGAATACGGCCATCTCGCTTCTCGGCACATCTACACCTTCGTCCAGGCACTTCATGGAAGCCAGCACCTCCAGTTCTCCTGTGGCGAACTGTTCCAATATCTGCTTTCGGTCTTGTGTGTCGGACGTAAACCTCATCACCGTGGTGCGTGGACTCACTTCCCGTATGACAGACGTGTACGTGTCTATAAGGCGGGAAGAATAGTCATCATCAGGATTGGAAACATCAAAGTTATCGGCATTGTCGGCATCGGTTACATTGCCTTCCGGTACATAAACCAATGTGTATTTCAGATTTCCTTTTTTCTGGAATCGGTTATAGATGATTTCTCGGAAGGCATCGAGCTTATTGGCCGCCTTGTGGATGATGCGCTTGCGTTTCAACAAAAGAGCGGTAAGAATATCATCGTCCTTTGTGAAAGTTCCTGAATGGTAATTGAACATCTTTGCAAGTTTCGTGGATATTTCCAGATAGTCCGCCATCTCGGTGTCGGTGAGTCTGACAAGATGGGGATAATAATAGTATCTGCAAAGGAAACCCTTCTCAATGGCTTCCTTCATAGAGAGCTCGAAGGTGTATTTGCTTTCAGCACCGAAGAATTGCCTGATGGCTGCATTGCCTTCATCGTCAAACTGCCGGTCGGGCGTAGCCGAGAGTCCTATTCTTCGGCCATAATGTATTGCTTTCAGTCTGTTCTTTATGCTGGTCGCACCCATGTTGTGGGCTTCGTCGGCAATGAGCAACAGCTTCTTTCTCGGGAAGGAGACCAAGTCTGCAAAAATGTTCTCTCGGGAAAAGGAGGCGTACGTGGCAATAATGATATAGGAGTATTGCTCTTGCGTAGGATCTGTCTTTTCCAATAAAAGCAGGTTGGCAAGCTCTTTTCTCCACGTTTTATTTCTATTTGACACTGTCAGTACATGCAGAAATCCGAATTTTCCACATTCCTCTTTCCATTGGTCAACCAACGTGACAGTCGGCACCAAAATCAATGCTTTGTAATAATGCCGGCTATTGTATATTTCTAACAGACAATTGAGAGCAGTAATGGTCTTTCCTGTACCTGTTGCCATGGCAAAAAGTCCTTTCTGCCCATTTTCCTTCCAGTTCTTGAAAGCTTCCTTCTGATAAGGTCTCGGTCCTGAAGCAAAAGGGAAATGAGGATGGGCTGTACCGATGGTTACCTGGCCATCATTTTTTTCCTTCTCTATTGCTCTCTCCACTTTATTTTTTGCCCTTTGAAGAGATTGCATGACCGTATTCGGCAAGCTCTTCTTCTCTTGGTGATCAATCAGGTTGCGCTCGTCATCAAGAAGTTGGCATATTTCTTTTGATTGAAAGGCTCCTACTATTCTGGGCTGCAAATCATCGGCATCCAGATATTGCACCGTATCGTCTTTACCAGAGAAAGTACGCTCAAAATCTTCAACAAACGAGTTTGCGCGTCGAGTATCAGACATGCTGTCCCAATCGCAGAAGATGGACATACTTTCATTGTTTTCGAGCAAGGCTGTACGCGAGAAGTTACAGCTTCCTTCAAAAGCAACTATGTTGGTCGCGTCTGCAAAATATCCGCACTTGAAATGAGAAATGCCCGTTCCTCCCTTAGGAGCTATTATCTTGATTTCTATACGCCCTTGTCTGATTAGCCACGACAGGCATTCGAAGAAGTGTATGCCTCTTTCGTCAAGGACTTCCTTTATACCTTCAAGATTATTCAAATCGAGTGCGGGGATAGACAGATTGGTTGACAGCCCATTCTTAATAGCCTCTTTGTCTTCCACAGACAATATGTCATTGATGACCATCCGCATCCTTCCCCCGTTATAGAGAAATTCTGCAAATCCATCGGACAGGAGGTTAATAGCGGACGAAGAGAAAAAGCCCAGTTTCAAGTTAAACGACGTAGCATTGCACAAGCCTTCCGAGAAGAAACCGATTGGCTCCCATTTGGTACGTGAAACGTATCTCCTTATATCTGAAAAATAGGCCTCTTTTAGCATGGTCTTTATTATATGAAACAGTTCGCGCACATGATTTCATCGCCGAAAATATCGGCAAGAGTGGTGCCCTTATTTTGTTTCTTATTCTCTTCCTGTCGACGAATAACATCGAGTTTGATTTGGCGAATGCGCTCGGGCTTGATCAAATCGGCAAGGCTCTCACCTTGGTTCCAGGTGTAGCCGTCTTTTTCAAAGGTCATTGCCTTTTTGAACAAATCTGGATGCTGCTCATAAAGCCACACCCACTCTATCTTCTGCTGATAGAAGCAGAAGTAACAGCCACTACGACTGCGGCAATAAGTTCCCTTTTTTCCGTCAACTTCAAAAGGAATCTCCTCATAATATTTCGGCACTCCGACACCACTTTCGCGAAGCAACCTAAAGACATCAGCCTTGACAATAATATCTTCATTGTCAAGAAGAGGGAACTCATCCTCCGTCAGTTTCCCCACTGGATAGTCAGTCGTATGGAGAAACTCAAACACTGCATGGTTAAACATCTTTACATCAAAGTCGAGCAATGCATTCAACTTCTTGGAGTAGTAGAATTGCTTGGTGACGGGTCTGCGTACCACTTCCATCAAGTCTTCTTTTATGAACCCATCGGGACAGAGATGGTCGTATATCTCTGTTATCTGACTAAGGTTCTCGTTATGAAGAAATTTGTTAACAACATCCAAGCTCCAAATGTTACGACGAAAAGGGAAGACAGACTGAATATTTGGCTTTGATGAGATATAGCCGTCCCTGTCTTCGTCTCCTCGTATCCCCACGTAGGAAATGGCCATATCATCGCCAACGAAGCGCTCGAATTCGTCAAGTTTCATCTTCTTTGTACACCATCTTGCCTGGGGCGATGGCAAGAAACCGCCCATGGCCTTCAAGAAGTGTTCGAAAGGTGTTGGCTCAGGACTGCCTTCTGCTGCACGGAGGCGAGTGATATGCCCAAGATAAGCGCCAAGCCTATCTATCAAGAGCTCCGTTTCAGCCAACTCGCACCCCGTGTCAGAATTGTAGTATTCAATCTTCAAGTTGGGATATTGCTGTTTCAGGTAGATGGCCAGTGCAGCACTGTCCTTTCCACCTGAGATACCTAAGATATGTCTTATGCTCATATGCTTGTCCTTTCTTTTAATATTTTCAGCAAAGTTGACACAGCAATGTCATCATGTCCTTGTAGAAGACGGTTGATGTCCATTTCAAGCACCTCTGCCTCTTTTTTGTCCTTGTCCATCAGTCGATAAGTCTGAGGCTTGATGACGGTTCCATCTTTGCTGACCATATCGAATGAGAAGACCTCGTCTTTATCATTGCCCTCCATCTTGGAGATATCGGCGTATTTCTCACATGTTCGAAACAAAGCGATCAGCTCCTCAATAAGTTTGTCTTCTTGGTCATCACGGAGTCTCTGCAAGGGCTGGTCTAAAGCCGTATAGCAAATGGACTGATACCATTCTGTCCGGTTGTCAAATTCTGCTATTGCATGATTGTAGAATTCTTTCAGTCTATCAGTAAGCAAATAGGTCTTGACTGAAGAGAGACGATTTCTTATCTCAATAACATATTCATCATACTCATATGAAGACAATCCCAGTACATCCACCAACCGCTCCTCGATACGGTCTATCAACTTGTTATAGCATCCTCGCAATTCACGGACAGCCCGGTTAATGACGTAGGCGTATTGTTTAGCGAACTCCTCTGAGCCCTGAGCCTCTTTGTCATAGCCCAGCGCTGCGGGAAGGTCTTCGAGGAAGGTCTTCTCCGGATCTTTAGCCTTAGCAAGAATGTCTCTAAACCGCAATGTCTCTATGTGATCGAACTTCCGTGTATGCTTGGCGTAGTCGTTCAATCTTCTGTTATAAAAGAAGAAAAACGGCTTAATTGTATCAACGAACTGGTTGCTCTTTATTCCACCTACGGCCTGAAGATTGACGAACTTCCTATACTGATTAAAGAATTCCATTCTTACCCCAGACACATCAAAAGTCTTTATAAGATACTCGTTGGGATGTTTCTGTAGCAATTCGAAGAACTCAATATTCACCTCAGGTATATAAGCACCATTATCCCCATACAGCGAGTAGTCCTGTCTCTTCATATAGAGATAGGTGGGAATCCAGAAATCCAAGAATCCAGCCTTTATCTTGTATGGCTGAGACGAAAGCTTCTTCACCAATTCTGATATCTTCCTTGGCTTCGTCGTCGTTGATTGCAGGAATTCCTCACTGGCATCCCACAATGACATCATTCCGGGATTGGATGGCTTATCCGCAAACCGACCATCTACATGTAGCCCTGTATTTTTCAATAACGAATAATAAATCGTTTTCTCGGGAGGAAACTTATCTGACTCGAAGCCGAAGTCTACCATATCACTGTGACTGACCAATGCCTGAAGGTACTTGGCCTTTGCACTAGAAATAGAACCGCTCAACTTATTCTTGTTAAACAATTCATTAATCATAACTGGCGTCTTGGAGTAGACATTGTAACAGACTCTTGAAAGTAATTTGTTGAAATCACGTTGAGAGTTCACTGCCATTTCCTTGCCTTTGAAAATCCAAGTGACATTCCCGTTATAACCAAACAAGCTTTCCTGGATGGACTTGTTCAGTTGCACTTCCTCGTAGTCTCGAAGATTATTAATTTCTTTGATGGCAACATGATCACCTTGGTCAATTAACACATGTCTGAGAATGTAGTCATATTTGTCTATTTGATAGAGATGGTCGACTATCTCATCTGTGTTATTGAAAAGGGCATATATAATAGCATGCTCGCATTCTGCGCTCATCTGCTTTATCTCTTTGACATAATCTTTCTTCGACGGGAAAAGCAGTTCTATAAATCCATCAATATCACCGGTTGGTACCATATCCATGGCTTCATCCCGTATCTCATATTGAAAATACCGTGGGGTGCCACTATGATAATAATAAGCCTTGACAGGTGCAACCCTTTTAGCGAAGAACTCTGTTAAATCAGCTATATAGGTCACTGGTCGGCTGACCACAAGCCCTGCTTTTGAGATTTCCTCTTCGATATTAATGTCAGTGCCCTCAAAGAGAACCAGACGGTGCTTGTACTCAGCATAGCGAATAATCTTATACCGCTGCAGCGTGGTAATAATTTCGTCGGGATTTTCAATGTTAAGAGCCTGATGAGCATAAATGGCGAATTGCTCCTCGCTCATGGAGAAGGCCGCAGTACCCAAAAGATTCATCATACCTATGGTCTTGACAATCTTTATGGCATCGAGCATCATATTTTTGCTTTCCCACGATTGCCCTTCTACTCTCTCCAAAGCAATCTTCATCGCACTCCAATTCATGGAGTCAGCATTCGCATCCTTCAGGAAGGAATAAAAGTTATAGATGACGTAATCATACACCATCTGAAGGTTATAGGTCTGTCGGCCTAAGGACTTAAACGCATTAAGAGAGTTACGTCCTTGAGCATGAAGGAAAGAGAAAAGAGATCTCTCATTCTGACCATATCTCTGTATGGCTTGCGTGATGCTAAATGCAGAGAATGGATCCAATGGATAGAGGCTTTTGGCAGACTCAAAAGAAAAATCAGCAGAGACAAACTTTGTTTTGATGGAAAGTTGATATAGTATGTTCAGGTTGGCTTCTTCTGCTTCTGTCAGGTTACGTTCTTGCGCCTGATTTTGCCGAGCAGCCAGCATGAGAATCTGCTCCACTGGCTCCACAAACACCACCTCCTTGAACCGTCCCTTTACCTTGTTCCATTCGTTACGTTGAGCTTGAGATAGTCCCTTGGCATATGCACTGAAGTTCTGGTGGAGGGTTGTCAGCAAGATCACCTTTCGGGTAGGAACATTGGCAAACTCAGCTAACTTCTGCATGAAATAGAGTTCACCTTCTGGATCTTTCTTAGCAGCGTGTTCGAGAACCTTGCCAAACTCATCAATCATGATGACAAGGAAAGTGTTCTTTGCATTCAACTTGCTGCAATATGCTTTAAGAGCGTCAAGTACGCTTGACGTATTCCCCTCTATGTTTAGTTTACGAGCCAGCAGAAGTGGCAAAGAAGCGTAATCCCCAACGATGTTAAGCGTCTCTACTTTCTCGCAACCCAATACGTCTATATTGTCAAATATATATTTTTTCTTGCTTCTCCCTGATAAATCATTTTGAAGAGCAATGAGAAAACTTGACTTCCCCGTTCCATAAGTACCAATGATAGTATAGGAATGAATGCCCGACTGGTATCCATTCACTATCTCTGCCAATACTTTCTTAGCATTTGGGGTCACGATATATTGATTCCCCTTGGAGAATCCTGTTTCTATGTTTGCTGAAAGACTAAATTGATTCATGCGAGTAATATTTGTCGAGGAAGTATTGTGCTTTGCAATCTTTTAAGAACTGCAATTGCCTTACGCCTGCTACATCGCTATAATGCATCAATTCCGGGTAAGTCTCACTGGCTTGCTGCAACAAAGAGATCGTTTCCATATCGCTCAGGCAGAAGACGAGACCCATATCCTGAATAGATGAAAAATCGATGCTTAGGTTTTCTCCTTTCCATTTGATAATGGCGTAAATGAATATATCCAAAGGAAGAGGCCGCTTGCCTTCAATATTAAATTGATAGCTCTTGCCTCCGTCTGAGGTCCTGATCAAATTGAGGTCGAGTAAGAGGGCGGTGTAGTCCTCATTGCTATGTGAGTTTTGAGGCTCTACATAATTCTGCAACAATACGGCAACATCCTTCTTCGTAGTATTCTCATTGAAAGACTTAGCCCTTTCGGCTTCTATCATATATCGTCTGACTGCATTGACGACCTGAATACGCGTGAATTCTTTACGTTCTTTTTGAAGACGCAAGAAAACCCAATTATAGATTGTGGTCTCTCCTCCTGTAACAAGCAGAAAATGAAGAATCCATAATGTTCCTAAATCCTCAATAAAAGGATCTGCACCATCATGGTCCTTAAAGAGATAGTGAGCAATGGGGGTAAGTTCATCTTTGGACGTAAGCATGAAAGCCCGCATCCAAAAACGAATAGAGGATACCATATTCTTCCCTACTCCGAGCTGCACTACGGCATCGGGAGCATTGAAATTATAATCATGAACCAAGAAGTCATAACCCTTTTTCAGCCATAACGACTTACAAGAGAATGACTCATGGCCGGAAAAAACAAATTTATTAGTCATTGTGGAAGGGACTCTATTGTTTTATTTCAGCCTGAGGAAAAAGAAAGCGCATCCACTTCCTCCCGCTTCCGTAACAGGCCGTCCCTTCCACAGTTAGCCCAACCAAGAAAGCTTTAGGAAGGGATACGCCTATAACAGGCGACTCCCAATTCCCAAGCTTCTTGGTCGATTGTCATTTTTTGGAAGGGACAATTTGTTACGAAGCCTTCAGAAATCAGATATCGCTATCTAATTCACCCGCAAAATCAGTGCTCAACATATATATGCATTGCACCAAGCACAAAGGTACAAAAAAAAATATTTGCGCAAAAGAATATCTCTAACTATTTGAACAAATATTTTCGAATATGGGCATAGACCGTACTGTCGTCTATACCATAAGTCTTGGAGATTTCGCCAATGGTGTAGCAGTCTTCTGGCTCAAGATGGTAAAGCTTAGGTAATGGTTTGGTACGGTCAAGAGGTTCATCACGTAATGGAACCCTTTCTAATAGGGCGGACTTACATACACGTGTTAGCCGTTGTCCTATATTGATAGCTGGAATCTTTCCGCTTCTTATCATACGCCTGATGGTCTTAGCGGAAATGCCAAACATGGCTTCTGCCTCGGTCACACTTATATAATCACGTCCATCAGGAATTTTGGAGACAATAGCATCCATCTGCTCCCGTTTTTTGCTTTCCTTCTTCCTCTTATTGTAGGCTCTAAGCGTACAAGTCCTACTGCAATAGTAGGACTCCAGTGTCTTTGCAATGAACGTTGCTCCACATTCTTTACACTTCCGTTTTATCTCAAATTTAGCAGATGGCATGATGTCATGAATTAAGATAATACAAGTACCCATAAGAGGAAACAAGGGACACCTCGTCGCAAATTAAGGGACGTTCCAAATATGGTACAAATATAAGATAAATATCGGAAGAAATCGGTAATTATACAAAGATTAACCAAAAAGAAAATGGGTGTAACCTATTGAGTTACACCCATTTTCTTATTTATCGTTATTGATAGTTGTCAATATTACTTCACTTCCTCGAAGTCGGCGTCCTGGATATTGTCGTCGCTCTTCGAGCCGCCTTGCTGGCCTGCGCCTGCGTTGGCACCTGCACCTGCGCCTGCACCGCCTTGGAAGCCCTGGCCAGCACCCGGCTGAGCACCGCCCTGACCATACATCTGGGCTGAAGCAGCCTGAACAGCAGTGTTCAGAGCAGCCATGGCAGTGTCGATGGCAGCCACGTCACCAGCCTTGTGAGCATCTTTCAGCTTGTTGAGAGCATCCTCGATGGCCGGCTTCTTGTCAGCCGGAATCTTGTCGGCATTGTCCTTGAGGAAGTTCTCGGTAGTGAAGATCATGGAGTCAGCCTGGTTGAGCTTGTCCACTTTCTCACGCTCCTTCTTATCAGCGTCCTCGTTGGCCTTAGCCTCAGCTCTCATGCGCTCGATCTCGTCCTGGCTCAAGCCGCTGGAAGCCTCGATGCGAATCTTCTGCTCCTTGCCGGTAGCCTTATCCTTAGCACTGACGTTCAGGATACCGTTGGCATCGATATCGAAGGTCACCTCGATCTGTGGCACACCACGACGAGCGGGTGCGATACCCTCAAGGTTGAACTGACCAATGCTCTTGTTCTGAGCAGCCATCGGGCGCTCACCCTGCAGCACGTGAATGGTCACGGCTGTCTGGTTATCGACAGCAGTAGAGAAGATCTGGCTCTTCTTGCAAGGAATAGTCGTGTTGGCGTCGATCAACTTCGTCATCACACCACCCATGGTCTCGATACCGAGGGTCAACGGAGTGACGTCGAGCAGCACGATGTCGCCGGCGCCCTTCTCGTTGTTCAAGATGGCACCCTGGATGGCAGCACCCACAGCGACGACCTCATCGGGGTTGACACCCTTGGAAGGCTCCTTGCCGAAGTAGTTCTTCACCAGCGTCTGCACAGCAGGGATACGGCTGGAACCACCCACGAGGATGACCTCGTCGATGTCGCTCGTAGAGAGCTTAGCGTCGCGGATAGCGTTCTGGCACGGTACGAGGCACTTCTGAATCAGGTCATGAGCGAGCTGCTCAAACTGAGCACGTGTCAAAGTCTTCACCAAGTGCTTAGGCACACCGCCCTCAGCAGAGATATAAGGCAAGTTGATCTCCGTAGAAGTTGTAGAACTCAACTCGATCTTAGCCTTCTCGGCAGCTTCCTTCAAGCGCTGCATAGCCATCGGATCCTTGGTCAGATCGATGCCCTCGTCGGCCTTGAAGCCGTTGACCAGCCAGTCGATGATCACCTGATCGAAGTCATCACCACCCAGGTGGGTATCACCATTGGTAGCGAGCACCTCAAACACACCGCCACCGAACTCAAGGATAGAGATATCGAACGTACCACCACCAAGGTCGAAGACAGCGATCTTCATGTCCTTGTTGGCTTTGTCCACACCGTAAGCCAATGCGGCAGCAGTAGGCTCGTTGACGATACGACGCACCTTCAGACCGGCAATCTCACCAGCCTCCTTGGTGGCCTGACGCTGAGAGTCAGAGAAGTAAGCAGGCACAGTGATGACAGCCTCGTTGACCTCCTGGCCGAGATAGTCCTCAGCGGTCTTCTTCATCTTCTGCAGAATCATTGCAGAGATTTCCTGCGGTGTGTAAGGATGTGCAGCACCCTCGATCTGCACCTTAGGATAGCCATTGTCGTTGATGACGGTATAAGGTACGCGCTCAGCCTCTTTGCGGCTCTGCTCGTAGGTCTCACCCATGAAACGCTTGATGGAGTACACGGTGTTCTTCGGGTTGGTGATAGCCTGGCGCTTAGCCGGATCACCAATCTTGCGCTCACCATCCTTGACGAAGCCCACAACAGACGGAGTTGTACGCTTGCCTTCAGAGTTAGCGATTACTACAGGCTCATTGCCTTCGAAAACAGCCACACAGCTGTTAGTAGTACCTAAGTCGATTCCAATAATCTTTCCCATAATTGTATATATTTTATTTATTATTCGATGTTAACTGTTGGACTTGATTGTCCGCCCCTTAAATAACAAAGCGTGTGCCAACGGCTGTGGGCATGGGGAGAGGTATGACATAATGTCACACGCTATATAGAAAGTGCGTCAGACCATGAGCCGTTTTGTCAAAGCCTAAGGATCGCGGGGAAGAGGCGGAAAGCATTTTTACAAAAGTCTGTCAACTTGAACATTCAATCTAGAGATGGAAGTATCAGCAAAAGAGAGAGATTCAAGGCGAAAACAAGCATTTTTCTATGTTTTTTGCCCAATCAGACACAGAAAAGGGTGATTTGACTTGGTCAAATCACCCTTTTCTCGCTATAAAATAACCGTGATGACCGGATCATCTCGGTTGTTTCATCAGAAATTCTCTAGAGAATTTTCGGTCAAAGTACCTTTCTGACCGAAGCATCTCAACGATTTCTTCGGCAGAAATCAGCCAAATGTTTGTAATTATCTGATAATCAGCAACTTTATAAAAACCTCACGAGAATCGCGAAATTGCGGTCAGGAGGACACCTCGTCGCAAAGAATCGATTCTCAGAGGCCGTTTTTTGTCAGTTTATCCAACAAAACAGGATTTCAGTGATTGTTTACCAGATATGTGCACGCTTGTTCTTTGGCAAGAACAGCTTGTCGCCCTTCTTCACGCCGAAAGCCTTGTACCAGGCGTCGATCTGCGGCAGAGCGGCGTTGACACGCGCCATGTTGGGAGAGTGAACGTCGACGGTGATGAGATAGCGGATCACCTCTGGTGTCATGTTCGAAGCCCACACGCGACCCCATGCGAGGAAGAAGCGCTGCTCTGGCGTGAAGCCGTCGATGGTGGCTAACGGGTGCTGCTTCATGCTGTTTTGCAGAGCTGTGAAGGCAATGTTGAGTCCGCCGTTGTCGCCGATGTTCTCGCCGAGCGTCTGCTGGCCGTTGATCTTCACGCCGGGGAGCACCTCGAAATGTGAGAAGTAGTCGGCAAGCACCTTTGTGCGTGCGTTGAAGTTCTTCTTGTCCTGTGCTGTCCACCAGTCGTGCTGATTGCCGTTCTTGTCGAACTGCGAGCCCTGGTCGTCAAAGCCGTGGCTCATCTCGTGACCGATGACACCGCCGATGGCACCATAGTTCACGGCATCGTCGGCATTAGGATCGAAGAATGGCGGCTGCAGGATGGCAGCGGGGAAGCAGATCTCGTTGGTCGTCGGGTTGTAGTAGGCGTTGATGGTCTGCGGAGTCATGCCCCACTCGCTCTTGTCCACCTTCTTGTTGACCTTCTCGGCAATTTCCTTGTCGACGGCCCAGCGTGCGATGCGCTGCAGATTCTCGTAGAGGCTCAGCGAGTCAACGACCTGCAGTCCGCTATAGTCTTTCCACTTGTCGGGATAACCGATCTTGATGATGAAGTTCTGGAGCTTGTCCTTGGCCTGCGCCTTAGTGGCCGGTCCCATCCATGTGGCGGCGTCGATGCGCTGAGCGAGTGCCGTCTGGAGGTTGTGGACGAGGTCGAGCATCTTCTTCTTTGAGCTCTCGGGGAAGTACTTCTCGACATAGAGCTTACCGATGGCCTCACCGAGCGTACCGCTGACCAGGCTTACGGCACGCTTCCAGCGCGGACGGTCCTGCTTGACACCGCTCAGCGCGGCACCGAGCTGGAAGGCCTCCTTGCGGAAAGCGTCACTAAGCTGACTGGCAGCTCCGCTGATGACCTTCGCCTCGGCATAGGTCTTCAGAGCCTCCAGCGGCGTGTTGGCCAGGATCTTCTCGACCTCGTGGATCGGTTCGGGCTGAGCCACGTTGATGCTGTCGATGGCGGGCATGCCGCTGGCCAGCATCACGTTGCCCCAGTCGATGCCGGGGAACTGGTCGACGAGCTCGGTATAACTCATCTTATGATAGTTGCCGTCGACATCGCGGAGCTTCACCTCGTCGTAGCTGGCCTTGGCAATCTCGGTCTCAATGTCGAGTACTTTCTGCATCTTGCTCTTGGCTGTAGCCTCATCGTTGCCCACGAGTTGGAAGAGATGGGTCAGGTAGGTCTTGTAGGCCTCGAGCACCTTCTTCTTGTCGGGATCGTCGGAGACATAGTAGTCGCGTGTGCCGAGTCCGAGTCCGCCCTGTCCAATGCTGACGAGGTTCCATGCGGCGTTGCGCTGGTCGGCGCCGATGCCAATGCCATACATCATCGTGCCCTCGCCATTGCGGTCGAGTGCTGCGGTGACGATCTGATACTCTCTTGCGTTCTTGATGGCGGCGATGCGGTCGAGGGTTGGCTTCAGTGGAGCCCATCCCTCGCGGTTGAGGCGCACGCTGTCCATCATCAGGTTGTAGAGCGATCCGATCTTCTGCCCGAGTGTGCCCTGCTTCTGTGGCTGGCCGGCATACTGGAGGATGAGCTCCTGGATACGCTTCTGGTTGAGTTCCTGAAGGTCGACGAAGGCGCCGTTCTCGGAATGTTCAGCGTCCAATGGATGACTCTTGAGCCAACCGCCGGCGGCGTAGTGGTAGAAGTCGTCACCGGGACGCACCGAGGTATCGAGGTTGTTGCGGTCGATACCCGACGTGGGAGTCTGGGCGAAAGCACCTGTGCAGGCGAGTGCCAGACTCAACAATACGATTTGTTTTTTCATGTGTGTTTATTTAAAACGAAAATTCTATTCTATCGATTCAGCCTTTGCGGTCTGCGGTCTCAAGTACCACCGTCCACGTGCGATGCGGACGAGGAAGATGCAGCCACGGAAGGTGAGCTCCAGCGCCATGGCCACCCACACGCCCACGAGCCCATAGTGCTGACTCAGGGCATAGGCGAGCGTCAGACGCACGCACCACATCGAGGCGAGGTTCATCACGGCGGGCTTGAGCGTGTCGCCGGCACCGAGACAGACACGGAAGGCCACGATGCTGGCCGCAAAGAAAGGCTCGGCAAAAGCCTCGATGCGCAGCACGCGCGTTCCCAACTCGCGGATGGCCACCACAGGGGTGAGGAAGCCGATCATCTCGGGAGCGAAGACATACATCACCACGCCCATCACGGCCATCACGCCCATGCCCAGGCCGATCGTCAGCCAGGCAAAGCTGCGACAGAGGTCTTGGCGTCCGGCACCAAAGGTCTGGCCGACAAGCGTGGAGGCCGCGTCGCCGATGCCGTAGCCGGGCATGTAGCACAGGCTCTCAGCAGTCACGGCAAAGGAGTTGGCGGCGATGGCGACATTGCCAAGCGGGGCGACAATCATCGTGGAAACGATCTGCGCACCATTCATCAGCACATATTGCAGGGCCATCGGCGCACTGATCTTCAAGGCTTTCATCACGTACTCCGGCTGCCAGACAAAACGCTCGCGGTCGAGGTGCCAGGCCAGGATGGGACTGCGACGCACGTTGAACCATACGAGGATCAGCGAGGTGACAGCATAGGCCAGCGAGGTGCCCAGAGCGGCTCCCTCCACACGCAGTCCGGCACCCCAAAGAGGGATGTCTATGCCCAGCACGCTGATGGTGCGCGAGGGAAAGATGAGCAGGAAGTTGAAAACCACGTCGAGGACACAGGCCAGGACGGCGATGGAACTCGGCCGACGCATGTCGCCGCTCGACTTGAGCATGGCTGAAGAAAGGTTCTCCATCATGAAGAACGGAGCGGCCAACGAAAAGATGAAGAAATAAACCGAGGCGTCGTGCTGGATGTCACTGCCGCCACCTAACCAACGGGGCAGCGGACCGGACACGCCACAGGCCACAGCCATGAGCACCAACGAGAAGACGAAGCAAAACAGATAGCCGTGCTTCATCACGCGACGGGCCTGCCGGAAGTCGTTGGCACCAATGAAATGAGCCACCTGTACGGCAAAACCCATCGAGGCAGCTGCCGTCAACGAGCCGAAAAGCCATGAGGCCGGCTCCACCAGACCGATAGCCGCACTGGCCTCGGTGCCCAGCGAGCCCACCATCGAGGCGTCGATATAAAACATCAGCACGCTGGTGATCTGGGCCAGGATGGAAGGAATACTCAACTCCACGATGAGCCGCAGCTTCTCGCTGCCCACCAACGGGGCTCCCTCACGGATCTTGGCCAACAAGGCCTCGCTCTTCTTATTGCTGAACATACTTACTCTCTGATTATACTGCAAAGTTACACAGATTCCGCCAAATAACCAAAAAGCGGTGTCCCATATACTGGAACACCGCTCTCGTTATATCTATTAATACCTATTTTCTATGCTATTCTCCTTTCAATCGAGTGGGGGAACTAAAGGCGCATGCCATTGTTCTCTGCCCACATCCATGCGGCAGCACTTGCTGCACACATGAGACTCATCATCATTACATACATCTTTTTACCTCGCTTTCTCTTCAAACTATAAACCAATTCTTTCTTTAACCAATCTTCTACCTTCTTCTCTTTGTCATCCTGAATCGTGTCATCCTGCTGTCATCCTTCTTCAATCTCTCTTCTCTACCTGAGGAACATCTACCTTAACTTCTTCTTTTATATCCTACTAATACCCTACTCTACTAATACCTTTCAACATTTACCTACATCTTTCTGCAATCACTAACACCTATCACGTTTCCTGAACCAATCTTTCTTCTTACCTTTCCTTGAACTAACCTTCTTCCTATCCGTTTATCCTGAATCATCTTCTACCTGTTGTCCTGAATCATCTTCTACCAGTATTCTCTCTATTTCTTCTACTAACGTCGCATCCTGACGAACTTATTACCTTGTAATTTCTCTCAACTTTTCAAATATCTCTTGATGTCCTTGCGGCCATCCTTTGTTCTTTTGACACTGCAAAGGTAGGAGGATTTTCGCAATGCCGCAACGATTGCGATGCCATTTTTACGCAAAAATAGGGGATTTTTGACCTATGTCAATAATGTGTGTGCGCACACAACAACGTTTCGGCCTGCAAACGCTAAGCAATCGTTTGCATAGAAGCCAACGAGAGGCACAAGGCGAAAACGGTTTGAGAAGGGGGGCGGAAAGGCTCAGAACAACAAAAAAAGGCCATGCCCCGAAGCTTTCCGTAGCGTCCTACACCTTATTATATATATAGGAGACTGAGAAAAGCTCCGGGGCATGGCCCTAAAGATATGCTATCGGCTTACTTCCAGTCGGGGACTTTCTGCCCCTTGGGATAGAAGGCCGCCAGCTTGACGTCGAAGATCAGCGTGGAATAGGCAGGGATCGCGCTCTGTGCCGACTCGCCGTAACCAAGGGTATAAGGGATGTAGACCTCCCAGCGGTCACCGACATGCATGTTCTGCAAAGCCGTGGAAAAACCATCAACAACCAAGCTGACAGCAAACTTCGACGGCGTGGCCTCATCCATGGAAATTGCATGTCCCAGAGAAGAGTCGAACTGATAGCCGTCGGGATTGCTCGCGGAGGGAATCAGCCGGCCGGTGTAGTGCGTCCGCACGGTGTCGGTATAGAGGGGACTGGCCGTACCGGTGCCCTTCTCTTTGACGTGGACGATAATATAATCGGTGTTCGGGGACTGCAAAGAGTCCTCAAGACTCCAGTTTTTGATGATCTTCCAATTGGTGTTGCCGGCCTTGACGCTGTCCTGCGCCTTGGCGTAGAGCGCATTCCAGTAGGTCATATTCTTGTTCTGCCAATCGTCAAACTCCGAACCGGTGTCGTCGCTCTCCGAACAGGCGGCAAAGAGCATACTGCCTGCCACAACGGCAAGCAGTGCCCCACTCCATTTCTTTATGACGCTCTTGATGTCGATGTTCATTCTTTACCTGTTGTGTGATTTACTTGTCAAGGCCCTCAATTTCCTTACTGAGTTTCTTCAGCACGCTGGTGATGCTCACGCGGTCCTCAATGATCTCGCGCAGCTTCTCCACGGGCACACGCTCCTGTTGCATAGAGTCGCGATAGCGCAGCGTGACGGTGTTGTCCTCCAGGGTCTGACCGTCCACGGTGACACAGTACGGTGTGCCGATGGCGTCCTGACGGCGATAGCGCTTGCCGATGGAGTCCTTAGCCTCGATATGTGTGGTGAAGTGGAACTTCAGGTCGTTGACAATCTCCTGTGCCTTCTCGGGCAGACCATCCTTGTTGACAAGCGGCAGCACGGCGCACTTGATAGGAGCCAGAGCCTCCGGCAGGTGCAGCACGACGCGGCTGGAACCGTTCTCGAGCTTCTCTTCCTCGTAAGAGTGGCACATGACGCTGAGGAACATGCGGTCAACGCCGATGGAGGTCTCCACGTCGTAAGGCACGTAGCTTTCGTTGGTGTCAGGATCGAAGTAGCGCATCTTCGTGCCGCTGAACTTCTCGTGCTGGCTCAGGTCGTAGTTGGTACGGCTGTGGATACCTTCGACCTCCTTGAAGCCGAACGGCATCTTGAACTCGATGTCGGTGGCAGCGTTGGCGTAGAAGGCGAGCTTCTCGTGGTCGTGGAAACGGTAGTTGTCGTCGCCCATGCCCAAGGCCTCGTGCCAGGCCAGACGGGCTTTCTTCCAATACTCAAACCACTTCATCTCGGTGCCGGGCTGGCAGAAGAACTGCATCTCCATCTGCTCGAACTCACGCATACGGAAGACGAACTGACGGGCAACGATCTCGTTACGGAAGGCCTTACCGATCTGTGCGATACCAAACGGCAGCTTCTGACGCGTGGTCTTCTGTACATTGAGGAAGTTGACAAAGATACCCTGAGCTGTCTCCGGACGGAGATAGACCTTGCTCGTGGCACCAGCTGTGGAACCAAACTCTGTGGAGAACATCAGGTTGAACTGACGCACGTCGGTCCAGTTCTTCGTACCGCTGATAGGATCCACGATACCCTCGTCGAGGATGATCTGCTTGAGCTCTTCAAGGTTGGGACCCTGCATGGCCTCGGTGTAGCGGGCGTGAAGTTCGTCACGCTTCTTCTGATGCTCGAGGACGCGGGGATTGGTCTCGCGGAACTTCTTCTCGTCGAAGGCGTCACCAAACTTCTTGGCGGCTTTCTTCACCTCCTTGTCGATCTTCTCCTCGTATTTGGCGATCTGATCCTCGATGAGCACATCGGCACGATAGCGTTTCTTCGAGTCGCGGTTGTCGATGAGCGGGTCGTTGAAAGCGTCGACGTGACCGCTGGCCTTCCATACGGTCGGGTTCATGAAGATGGCGGCGTCAATGCCCACGATATTGTTGTGAAGAAGCACCATGCTGTCCCACCAGTACTTCTTGATATTGTTTTTCAATTCTACACCGTTTGGTCCGTAATCATAGACGGCTGCGAGTCCGTCAGGATAGATGTCTGAACTGGGGAATACGAAACCATATTCCTTGCAATGACTCACAATCTTCTTGAAAACATCTTCTTGTGCCATAATTCTATTACTTTCTAATAAATTATACTTTCGTGCAAAGTTACTGCTTTTTCTTCAAAATACTCTTTCCAAGAGCGTTAAATATCAGGAAAAGGAAAAAATCCTAACCAGCGAACGCCGGTTAGGATTTCTATGTCTTGTGCGCCTGACAGGACTCGAACCTGCACTGCGTGAGCAACTAGATCCTAAGTCTAGCGCGTCTACCAATTCCGCCACAGGCGCATGATAATAATTGAAGTGGATGCAAAGATACACATTTTTTTCTATATAACAAGGAGAAGCCACAGAAAAGTGATGAGCGTTAACACTCGCTGAGGGCTTTGGCCATCTCGTTCAGGCTTAAGCACTGATCACGTCGGATCGTCGTGCGGGCATTGTGATGCTCCCAAGGAGCCAATAGCAGCAGACGGCCTTCGGCACAGGCCTGCATCGAACGGCCTACAGGCTTGGAGTAGTCGGTAAAGCCGTTCTCACGAAGGTGGATGAGAGAACAACCCTGAAGAAACAAGCTGCACATGATGGTTTTCTCGCCCGGCGAGATGCTCGGCGAGATGAAGACCACGCCACGGGCTGCGTCTTTCAGGCACTGCTGGCGCTGGGCTTCGATCTGTTCGGCCGTGAGACTGCGTGAGCACTGAACAACTTTCTTTTCTGGATAGTCGAGAAGGAAGCGGTTGCCGATGGCGGAGAAACAATAGCCGGCATATTCAAAGTTGTGCTGCACGCGGAAGAGATCACGGTGCTCGCGTTTCATCATCAGCCGATAAGGGTTGTCGTGAAGATAGCGACGCCACCGCTCCATCTGTCCTTCATTCTTCAGCAGGCGGTCGTTGTAGCCGAGCTGCCAGAGCATATTACCGTCTTTGTGGTGTTGTTCCTTAGGATTCTCCTCTTCATGAAGGATGATACGGCGAAAGGCTGCGTTGCACGATTTCTTAAAGCCACCGACGACGTTTCCGAGATGCCGTTCCATCCTCTCATGGACAAAGAGGATGCCATGCAGATGGTCGGGCATGAGTTGGTAGTCGACAATAGATATCTCCGGCACGAAGTCGGGGATATGGCGCCATGCGTCCAAGACGGCGAGGCCTAAAGGACTCGGAACGATATGGGGGTAGTCGAGGGTATAACGCGGAGCCGTCGTGTGTCCCACTACCTCGCCAAGCCATGGGTAGCGGTTGACGGTGGTCAGCGTCAGCAAGTAGATGCGACGCGAGTGATAGTCGTTGAAGGGGGCGCGACGCAGCATGGAAGGCTTCAGAGGACCGGCAAAGGGTTTGTGTTTTCGGTATTGTTCCTCACTCATAGGCAGAGTAGATTAAAGAAAGGCAAAAGATTGAAAACAAGGGATACTAAGGAAGAAAAGGAAGGACTTCGCCACAGGCGAAGCAAACGCAACGGCTCACGCGAAAGGCCCGCACCTCAAGAGCAGCAGGGGGCCGCCAAAGGGCCAAGGGCTGGACCGGAAGGCAGGGGGGCGCCAAAGGGCCAAGGGCAGGACCGGAAGGCAGGGCATCGCCAAAGAGCCAAGGACTGGGCCGGAAGGCAGGGGGGCTGGGCCAGAAGGCAGGGGGGCGTTTTATGCGTTAGCGGTTCGGTTTGCCTTGGCTGTGCCAAGGCCTTGTCGCAGGCCTTGTCGCAGGCCTTGTCGCAGGCTCTGTCGCCGCCCCGTCGCCGCTCCCGCGCTCTTGCCGTTCCCTGCTTTCCGACTTTGCTCCTTACTTCACGTCTCCCTCTTTGATCAGGTACTCGGCGATCTGCACAGCATTGAGGGCTGCGCCCTTGCGGATCTGATCACCTGTGAGCCACAGCGTGTTGCCGTTATCATCTGCGAGGTCCTTGCGAATGCGGCCCACGTAGACATCGTCTTTGCCAGCGCTCTCCAGCGGCATGGGGTATACATAGTTTTGAGGATCGTCGACGACGGTGACGCCGGGAGCACCCTTCAGCGCCTCACGGATCTCCTCCACGCTCAGCGGCTTCTCCGTCTCGAACCATACGCTCTCGGAGTGGGAGCGCAGTGAGCTCACACGCACACAGGTAGCCGAGGTGCGCACATCGGAGTGCATGATCTTACGCGTCTCGTTGTACATCTTCATCTCCTCTTTGGTATAATCGTTGGGCGTCATCTTGTCGATCTGCGGGATAACGTTATAAGCCAGCTGATGCGGGAACTTATTGATGGTAGTCACATGTCCCTGCTCCACCATCTCCTTGTACTGCTGCTCGAGTTCCTTCATAGCGGCGGCACCGGCACCGGAGGCACTCTGGTAGCTGGCAATATGGATCTTCTTGATATGAGACAGCTTCTCAATAGGCTCCAGCACGACGACCATCATGATCGTGGTGCAGTTAGGGTTGGCGATGATGCTGCGGGGACGCTTCAATGCGTCAGCGGCGTTGACCTCAGGCACTACCAATGGCACGTCGTCGTCCATACGGAAGGCGCTGGAGTTGTCGATCATCACTGCACCGTACTTCGTGATGGTATCCGCAAACTCCTTACTCGTACCAGCGCCGGCAGAGGTAAAGGCGATGTCCACACCCTTGAAGTCATCGTTGTGCTGCAAAAGCTTCACCTCATAGTCCTTGCCTTTGAAGTTGTAAAGGCGGCCGGCACTACGTGTAGAGCCGAACAGCACGAGATCATCAACAGGGAAATCACGCTCCGCGAGGATACGCAGAAGCTCCTGGCCCACGGCGCCACTGGCACCAACAATAGCTACTCTCATAATCTATTCCTTTCTCTTAAATATAAATGTTGCAGATAATATGTTTCAATAATATGTTGCAATTATGTGTTGCAAAAGTACAACTTTTCAATCAATTAGACGAACAATATGTAATATTTTTCAGAGTTTAAAAAATAATTGCTACCTTTGCGCAAGAAAATCGTAGGAATATAGAAGATATATGCTCAACATCGCGTCATACTTCCCCATCACCAACCCCACGTTGATCTTTTTCGTGGTATTGCTCATCATCCTGCTGGCTCCTATCATCATGGGCAAGCTGCGCATCCCGCACATCATCGGCATGGTGCTGGCCGGTGTGCTCGTGGGACAGTATGGTCTTGACATTCTCTCGCGCGACGCATCCTTTGAACTCTTCGGACGGGTGGGCCTCTACTACATCATGTTTCTGGCTTCTTTGGAGATGGACCTCGATGGCCTGCAGCGCAACAAATACCGCGCGCTGTTTTTCGGTCTGCTGACCTTCGCCATACCTTTTGTGATGAACTACTTCACCGGCATCGGCCTGTTGGGCTATACGACGGGAGCCGCCCTGTTGCTGGCCTGTATCATGTCGTCGCACACGCTGATCTCCTACCCCATTGTCAGCCGCTATGGGCTGCAGCGCAAGCCGAGCGTAGTCATCAGTGTGGGTGCCACAATGGTGAGCCTGCTCCTGGCCCTCATAGTACTTGCCGTCATCGTAGCCTCCCATCAAGGTGGCGGTGGTGTGGCCTTCTGGACTTTCTTCGTTTTGAAGATGGCACTCTACTGCGCCGGTCTGCTCTATGCCGTTCCCCGGCTGACACGATGTTTCCTGCGCCGATACAGCGATGCCGTCATGCAGTTCATCTTTGTCATGGCCATGCTCTTTCTCATGGCAGCACTCGCCGAGCTCATCGGGCTGGAAGGCATCTTCGGTGCTTTCTTCGCCGGCCTCATCCTCAACCGCTACATCCCACAGCTCTCGCCGCTGATGAACCGCATCGAGTTCATTGGCAACGCACTGTTTATCCCCTACTTCCTCATTGGCGTAGGCATGCTCATCAACGTTCGCCTGCTCTTTGCCGGTGGGAATATCATTTGGGTGGTAGCGTGCTTTGTCATCATCGGTACGCTGAGCAAGGCCATCGCCGCCTATCTCTCCGGCTTCCTCTTTCGTCTGCCGTTGTCGTCGGCGCACATGATGTTTGGTTTGTCATCGGCTCATGCAGCCGGAGCCATTGCCATGGTGATGGTGGGCATGGGACTAAAGGGCGCCGACGGAAAGCCCCTCGTCGATGAACAGATGCTCAACGGTGTGGTCATCATGATCCTCTTCACCTGCATCATCTCGTCGATCGTCACCGACCGCTCCGCCCAGCGTATCATCGTCCGAGACAAGGAGGTGGCACACGACGAAGAAGCACCCACGACGGTGGAGAACATCCTCGTGCCGGTGAAATATCCCGAATATGCCAACCGTCTCATCGACTTAGCGCTGATGATGCGGTCGGTCAAGCGTCCGCAGGGCATTGTGGCGCTGAACGTTGTGTATGACGACCAGAACATCCGCAAGAACCAAGATGCCGGGCAACGGCTGCTGGATCAGGTCAGCCAATACGCCGCTGGCTCTGATGTCCACCTGCAGACCCAGGTGCGCATTGCCGCCAACATCGCCAACGGCATCAAGCACGCCTTCAAGGAATTCCAGGCCACAGAGGTGCTCATCGGCATGCACACCCACGCCAGCGTCAGCCCGAAGTTCTGGGGCGAGTTCCACCAAAGCCTGTTCAACGGCCTGAGCCGTCAGATCATCATGGCACGCCTCAACCATCCCATCGCCACGCTACGCCGCATACAGGTCGCCGTGCCTTCCCGCGCCCAGTACGAGCCAGGCTTCTACCGCTGGGTGGAACGGCTCTCACGACTGTCAGAGAACCTCGAATGCCGCATCGTGTTCTACGGTCGCAAGGACACGTTGCAGATGATCAACGAATATGTCAAGAACCGCCACGCCTCAGTGCGCGCCACCTATATAGAGATGGAGCATTGGAACGAGATGCCTAAGCTCGCCGCCACCATCGCCGACGATCATCTCTTCGTCGTTGTCACCGCCCGCAAAGGTACCGTATCGTTCAAAACGGCCCAGGAGCGTCTACCCGAGGAGCTGACCAAATACTTCAAAGGCAAGAACCTGATGATCATCTTCCCCGACCAGTATGGCGACGACAAGATGCGCATGACCTTCGCTCAGCCACAGCACACCGAGGAGACCTCAGCCTACGCTGCCCTGCGCGACTGGATGAAAAACAAAAGTCTGTCGCTCAACCTCCCTAAGAAAGGAAGTTAGCAGGAAAGGAAATAATTCTTGCGTATCCTTGGGATTTCAAAAGATTCTTAGTATTTTTGCAAGAAGAAGGTAGAAGAGAAAGCGTGTCACCAACATAGAGAATTGGAAAACAGACTTTCCTAAATAGTAAAACAAGATTGACTATCCCCATGATAGACGTTAAAGGTATCACCAAATCATTTGGTAAGTTGCAGGTGCTCAAAGGTATTGACCTGCATATCAACAAAGGCGAGGTCGTCAGCATCGTCGGCCCATCGGGAGCCGGCAAGACTACATTGCTGCAAATCATCGGCACACTCGACAAGCCCGACAGTGGCTCGGTCGTCATCGACGGCATAGACGTCGGCAAGCTTTCCACCTCCAAGCTCGCTGACTTCCGCAACGAGCACATCGGCTTCGTGTTTCAGTTCCACCAGCTCTTGCCGGAGTTCACGGCACTGGAGAACGTGATGATCCCAGCCTTCATCAACGGCAAAGGCCGCCGGGAGGCTAAGCAGCGTGCCATGGAGTTGCTGGAGTTCATGGGACTCGCTGACCGTGCGGAGCATAAGCCCAACGAGCTCTCCGGCGGTGAGAAGCAGCGCGTCGCCGTGGCACGTGCACTGGTCAACCATCCTGCCGTCATCCTCGCCGACGAGCCTTCGGGCAGCCTCGACTCAAAGAACAAAGCCGAGCTCCATCAGCTCTTCTTCGACCTGCGCGACAAGTTCGGCCAGACCTTCGTCATCGTCACTCACGACGAGCATCTCGCCTCCATCACCGACCGCACCATACACATGGTCGACGGCCGACTGACAGACAGCACCGAGGTGTAATCAACCACCGGTTCCACACTTCCTTGGCGAAGTATGGAACCGTCTCCTATTATCCTTCCTTCACCAAGTCGAGCCCTTTATCGCTGATGGTGATCAGTTGTTTCCTGTAGAGATCACCGACAGCCTTCTTAAACACCTTCTTGCTCACCTGGAACTCTCGTTTGATGTCGTCGGGATCACTCTTGTCGCTGAACGGGCAGTGGCCCTCATGCGCCTTGATCCATTCGAGCAGCGTCCCGGCGAAGTCAAGTGTCTGCCGGCGTCCTATCGGCTGCAGCGAGACGTCGATCTTTCCGTCCTCGCGCACATTCAGGATGTAGCCCTTCACGCGGTCACCCGTATGGATATACTGGAAGATCTGATCCTTATAGACGAGTCCCGCATAGCGGTTGTTGATGATCACCTTGAAGCCCAGCTCCGTTTTCTGCCACACGAGCAGGTCCACCTCTACGCCCTTATGCAGTCCGCCGCCGTTGTCCTCACGCACATCGTGGAGCCAGCGGTCCACCTTTGCCGTGGCAGCCACGCGATAACTGTCCTTGTCGACATAGACATACACGATATAGCTCTCACCGATCTCCATGCGCCGTTTCTGCTCGCGGAAGGGACAGAAGAGGTCCTTCATCAGCCCCCAGTCGAGGAAGGCACCATACTCATTGACCCACGAGCATTTCAGATAGGCGAAGTCCCCAACCTTAGCCAGCGGTTTCTCGGTAGTGGCTATGAGTCGCTCGTCCTGATCGAGATAGACAAAGCAGTGGACGTCGCTGCCCACCTTCACGTGCTCCGGCACGTATTTCTGTGGCATGAGTATCTCACCCTCCTTGCCGCCATCGAGAAAGATGCCGAAAATCTCCTTACCGCCAAAGGCATGAGGGTTAGGGCGCTCAGCCACACGTGTCATCTTCAGCGTATTATAGTTTCCAATCTTAATTTCTGTATCCATCGTCTTGTGTGCTAATTATGCTTACTTGCAAAGGTAATGCAAAGTTTTGGAAAAAGCAACTTTTCCGACTTGCAATAATACTAAAAAAGATCCGGCACCATTGGTACCGGATCTTTTTCAGAAAGTGAAAGTGCGCAGCTTAGTGCAGGCATTTCTTCTTTCCTTTTGTCAAGCTTGAGGACATGCTGTCCTCCATCTCGTAGCGGGGTGCGTGCTTGGCTGTCTTAGCCTTCTTAGGCTTTTTGTTTCCTGCTGCTCCCATAATTGCAAACGATATTATATTGTTAACTAAAAATTTCTGGGTGCAAAAGTATAAAAAAAAACATTTCCCACAAAGGCTCTTCCTATCGTTTAAACTAATTTAAACTTGCCTGCCGCATATACCTAAAAAGAGGCTCCGGAAACATTCCGAAGCCTCTCGATATTGGATGTTCTCTCAGTTTGTCCACACCTTATTATATATATAAGGCACGACACCGGGAGAGAGATGACGCGATTACTCAGCGATCATGATGCTGACACGGTTCTTGTCGTTCTCAGCATAAGGCTGTACGCGAGCACCCTTACTGTCGGTAGTGATACGGCTTGCAGCCACACCCTTGTCGATCAGCATCTTTGTCACAGCATCAGCACGGCGCTTAGCGATACGGTCGTTGATCACGTTGTTACCTGTACCAGCATCAGCATAACCGGTAACGGTCACCTTAGCATCAGGATGCTCGTTGAGGTAGTTGACGATATCCTCAACCTTAGACTGCTCCTGAGTGGTGACGGCATAGCGATTGATGCGGAAGAACACATCACGGCGGATCGGCTCTACCTTAACAGGTTCCGGAGCAGGTGCGGGAGCAACATACTCTTCCTTCACTGGTTCTGGAGCTGGTTCTGGAGCTGGTTCCGGAGCCTTCTTGGTGTAGGTTTTACCCAAGTTGATGCGCAGACCGGCCAGAGCATTGAAGTACCAGTCAGCGTTGCCAGCCTTCTTGCTGTTGTAGCGGTCGTTGAGCACGTTGGCATTACCCTCGAGCATGATGCTCACAGCGTCGCTGACGCGGAAGTTCAGATCCACACCACCACGGCCGAAAGCCTTGATCTTTGTGCCGTCCCAGAGATAGCGCATCACCACGCCGTTGCCTTTGTGCATAGCCACAGCGTCGTCGTTGGCCCAAGCAATGTTGGCGCCGCCGCCGAGGAAGGCTGTCACGTTGAACACGCGGTTAGGATTCCAACCGCAGAACAGATTGCTCAGGTTGAACATGAAGTCCAAGCCCGGAGCAACATACTTGAACTTGTAGGTAGAAGTCACAGGCACGGGCTTACCGTCCTCGTCAATACCATTGTAGCCACCCTTGCTCTGCCAAGCATTGGCCTGCAGACGGGCACCGAACCAAGGATTGAACTGATAGCCCAAGCCAAGCTGTACGTTCGGAGAGATGAGCTTGTCGAACTTAGCCTCGCCGAGTGTGTACTGTGCACCACCCTGAAGGTCGAGGAACAAATGCTTTTTGAATGTGTACTCTGTGCCGTCCTTAGCTGTGTACGTAGCCTGGGCCATGCCAGAGACTGTCCCCAGTGCGAGGGCAGCAATCGTAACGAGTGATCTTAACTTCATAGCGTTTATATTTATAATTGTTCTTGTAATTCGTTCTATGCCTGTATGCCGTATCATATACAATACAACACACAAAAGGAAAACATCCATCCGTCCACAATCCACCTTCCCCCACGAAAATGACTTGCGTATGGCGTTTCCCTTCTTACTTATCTAAATTTTCGACAAAGATACGAAAAATAATTGAATCTGCAACGAAAATGGCCGGAATCTGACATTAAATTTTTATAAATCACGCAATAAGGGCGAATTACAGACCTTGCGGCAAGGGAATCTCACACATCAGCCCCCAAGCCATACCCTAAGCCCATTGCAAGTAATTATCCTCACATAGAGACACAGAGGTATGTATCCGTGACATTCGCCTAAGACAACAGAGAAAATGAAGACATAGTAACATAAGGACAAATAAAAGTCTACTTCTCCTTTACAGCGCCTTCGATACGCAACGAGGTGACGCCCGTGCTGTCAGCGCCATTGCTATAAACAGCTACGTAATGCAGGAAATGTCCAGTACCGTTGTTGGCCAAATAGGTGACATGGATCACGCCCTCTTCACCGGGCTGAATCGGATCCTTATCATATGTGGCCTGTGTACAAAAGCAACTGCCTTCCGCCTTATAGATGACGAGCGGAGTGGCGCCAGCATTATGAAATACAAAATCATAAGTCTGTGGCTCATGATGGATCACGCTGTCGCCAAAGTTATGCTCATCGGTCTCAAACGTGATACGAGCCTTGGAATAAGACACAGGTACCTTAGTGCTGCGATGACAGGCTGTAAGCAAAGACACAAATAATAGTAAATAGGAAATTCGTTTCATCGTATATGAAAATATAAGGGACCTCTCCAACTCACAATAATAAGCGAGAAGGAGAAGTCCTTTAGTATTTATGATCTATTGCTGCTTGTCAATCTGAGAACTGTATGTAGCCTGGTTTTCACCGGCGAGTGTCAGATACCAGCGACCTTCCAAGCGCACTGGGCGGATCATGAAGCCCATGCAATTGGGATTGCTTGGCGTAGAAGGCTTATCAGAGAAGTAGATATTGTACTTCACCTCGGAGTCATTCTCGCGGAAAAACTTGATATACTCGATCTCAGCCCTATAACCGGCAAAGCGAGAAAGCACAGCTTTCTGCTCAGCATTCTCCTTATCCGTGAGTCGGCGCACCTTGTTGGTCTTCAAATCATAATAGAACAGCATCGACAAAGCCTTGTCGACCTGCTTATGGTTCAGCGCAGTCAGATAGTAGTTCACCGCGTCGCGCACCTCATTACTGTCGTTGCTCGACAAGATCATCTGTGGTTGCTGAACATAGTCTTGCTCGAGCGTCTTCACGTCCTTTTGCTTGTCCTTGCAGGAAGTCAGGCCGAAGGAAGCCGCGAGCATCAGATACAGATATAAATAACGGAATTTCATCTGTCAAATGTGTTTAAGTGAAAAAGAGGGGTGCCAACAAGTTGACACCCCTCTCCATGTTATTTGAGTAATGGAACGTCAGTTCCGATTACAATGTTCTTCTTAGTGCTTCTTAGCAGTGCTCTGGCCTTCAGACTTAGTCACAGTGACAACACTGTAGAGTGTCTGAGGAGTCTTACCGAAGACGTAAGTCATCTTCACAGGTACATACAAGTGGAAGGTACCAGTAATAGCACTACTGTTCTTGTACTTGAGCTGGCTGTTAGAAGCGCCCTTCTCCAGAAGCAGACCACTGATAGAGCTTGTCTTGACAAGTTTCTCAATAGAAGCAGCATCCTTCAGAACGGTACGCTGGTCAGAGCCTAAGTTAGCATCGGTATAGATAGCGTTTGCATCTGTAGCGAGCTCGATGCCGTAGTAAGCGAAGTCGAACTTGTTCTTCTCATCCTTACCACCGTTGCCATTCTTAGGATCGCCAACATAGTTACGCCAATCGTAAACCTTCACGAGATCAGCAACATCGATAGTCTGCCACTCGTTAGGAGCATCCTTCACGGAGAATGCCTCAGGCTGAGTCAGATCAACAGGACGTACGAAGCGAACGTTGAACCATGTCTTGCCATTCAAAGGAAGATCCGTGCAAGCACCCTGGATTGCCATACCAATGTAAGCAGTGAAGGTTTCACGCTCACCCAGTTCATTGTGACCCTTATAGTTCAAGATGTCGTCTGCCATCTCACTCTGTACGAATGTGATCACACCTTCATCGTTAAGAGAAACAATCTCCTGCTTAACAGCAGCATCGCCCTTCTTCACGATATCAATCTCACGATCGTTGGCAACCTTCAAAGTATAAGTAGTACCAGTGATACCCTTAACAGTCCAAGTACCATCCTTAGCAGCATTGAATGTTGCGTTGCCAGTCTCAGTAGAAGGAGTGATGAACTTGAAGACAAGCTTGCCACTCTTCAGAGCAGAGAAGTGAGTCTCATCGTTGAGCTTATAGCTTAACGTATTGTTCAAGAAGTAGTTGTGCAGGTCACGAGTGAACTCTGTAGCCTCCAACTTGTTGTCAGATGTTGTAGGAACAGGCACGTTGATACGAACCTCATCATCACCACTTGTAGAAGTAGCGTTGGTTGTGGTGTTCAACTTGTACCACTGAGAAAGAATCTTGCTTCCATCAAGAGAAGCTACAGGATAGTGGAGCTGACCGGCCTTGATAGTCAGAGGAACGTAAACGCCCTCGCTAGCCTCAGAGCTACCCTTCAGCTTGAAGTGAACATAGATAGTAACATCCTTAGTGCTGACGCCATTAGCATTGACAGCAACCTGAGACTTCAGGGCCTTCAGAGTTTCAGCGCTCAACTTCCAGCTCAGGATGTTTGTCTGAGGATTAGCATCATCCTTCTTCTCACTTACAACACCGATCTTAGTTGCCTCAGCGTAAGCACCATCCTTCACCTCGAACTGCTTAGCATCAGAGATATTGTCATCCAACTCGTAAGTAGCCTCGAAGTTCTCCTTAGAGATGTTCAGCTTAGAGTAAACAAGAGCCTCGATCTGAGACCATGTAGTCGTCAACTCTTCTTCCTTGCAGTTGTCATAGATGTCACCTGTGAAGGTCATAGGAGCTGTAGTGATCTGAGAGATAGCCTGCTTAGGAGCAGTGATCTGGATCTTGATGTAACCCCAAGCATATACCTTATTACCGGTAGCCTCATCAACAACCTTAGCAACGACGATAGGCTCACGGCCTACAGAAGCGTTGTTGGCAACGGTGTTCTCGATGGTCTTGCCGTCAGCGGTGACGTTACGAGGATAAGCGACAGTCTGACCATTCTCAGTCTCGAGCTCGATGTGAGCGGACTCGCTGGTCTTGTTATCTCCAGAAGTGTAGTTTACAGGAGCGAAGACGATCTTCAGACCGAGAGCCTTCAACTCTGCAGCAGAGAGTGTGCGCTCACCGTTGTCAGCAGTTACATGTACCTCAGCGATAGAGTCGAGATTCAGATGGCTGTTGTAAGCTACATTATGTGTGATGTTGGTGGTGGCAGTTGTCATGCTGCTCCATGCTGTGAACAAGTGGTACAGACCAGACTTGCCCTGTGCGCAGGTTGCGGCAGTGACGACGGCGTTGTGAGCACCGTTGTCAGCAACAACCATGCCTGTGAAGGTCTGAGCCTTAACTGTTGCATAGTCAGATGTGACAGTCGTGTCACCACGAGAGATCTGCAATGCTGCAATTGGCAGTTCATTTTCTTTCAGATTACTGATAGTAGCGAAATCAGCCTTGAAAGGAACAGTCAGCACACCGTCCTTATAGTTCTCTTTCAGAACATCGGCTGTCAGTTCTGTGTTAACAGGGCTGATCAGGTTTTTACCTGCACGACTCAGAACAGTAGAAGCCAATGAATAGAAGTCAGCCTTGCTGCCAACGAGGTCGACAGATGTCGGGCTCACGTTGTAGCGGGCGATGCCGTAGCCAGAAAGCAGGTCAGCATCCTTACCAGCTTTTGTGAAGTCCTTGTTGTCGCTTGTTGTGCTGTATGCACCCTGATAAGCGGGAACCAAAGCAGCCTCGATACCCTCAGTGAAGTAGTCGGGGATGAAGGTCAGAGAAGCCAGAGCGTGCTTGACGAACACGGTCAGCACGTTGATCTGAGTACCCAGGTTGTCTACCTTCTTGTTCAGGTCTTCCATCTGCTTCTTCAGATCAGAGAGAGAAGAGCTTGTACCGGAGAGAGCCTTGATGTCGTCCTGCAACTTCTTGATAGAGTCTTGCAGAGCGGTAACGTCTTTCTGATCAGCCTTGGCAGCCAAACCGTCCTTCAGAGCCTTCTGCAGGTTCTCCAAAGCAGTCTGCTGCAGCTTGATGTTTGCATCAGCAGCCTTCTGAGCAGTCTCCAAATTGTTCAGGCTTGTGCCCAGTGTGTTGAGCTTGCTGTCGATACCGTCGATCTCAGTCTCAATCTCCTTGACCTTAGCATTGTACTCGCTCTGATCTACCTTACCGTTGATCAGTGCAGTCAGGTCGTCTTTAGCCTTCTGCAGAGCATCGGCAGTAGCCAGTTTAGCCATCTCTGTCTTCAGATCATTCAGATCACCCTTTGTTGCGAAGTTGGCATGGGCTGTGGTGGCGTCTGCCTTAGCCTGATCCAATGCCGACTGCAACGTAGCCAACTGCGTCTTGAGATTGTTGATCTCAGTCGTGTTGGCGTTGATGTCATCATCGTAATCCTTACAAGATGTCAATGATGTGGTAGCGACCGTCAGGGCGCTGAGCATCATCACACTTAATAATGTCTTTCTCATACGACAAATTTAAATTAAACAATATAATTAAAAAAATTAACTCTCATCGTTTTTAGTAAACGTTTTACCGTTCATCAACTGACTGCAATCTCCGCCGGGGAGATTGCAAAAATAGGGAAGGACTCTTCCCAATACTCCCCCTATAGGGAGGAAAACACTATCCTTAATTAGTCTGCAAAGCAATGTCTACCGGTGGACGCCATTTGTGCCCTTTGCGGCTTTGCGAGAAGAGAAAACATGAAGGTCGTCTTTATCGTTAACGCTTCGCTATGCGGAATAACGAATATTGCCGAATATCATGAATACAAGAATCACGATATTCGGCAATATTCTTCATACCATCGAAGATGGTGCGTTAGAAGACAGGCGAGGACTTGGAGCCATTTCCATGTGCCAGCACCTCTTGTTACATAAAGAAGATTTTTTGTTTTATAATTATGTATGTTGAGTTAGTTAGCTTGATCATTAACTTCCATCTGTTTGTAGTAGCGAATCATCCTGCGCGTCTCGTTCTCAGAGAAGTCGAGCATCTGATTGAAGCGTGCATCCATGAGCCTGTTCAACACGATGTCGTAGCCACTGATGAGATCATCGGGCGTTATCGTTGACATACCGAACATGATGATGCGGCCGAACATCGACTTTGGAGAGATTAAACACGTCACGGCAGAATTCCGTGCCATGGGTGAGGTTGTGATAAGTATGTTGCCTCTTGATATTCTGTATACTGTTGGTGACATTGTCATATTCGCCACAATCAAGTAGAGTTTCAGCCCCCGTTTCTTGGCGTTGATTTTCACCCTCTTGAGCTTTGCTGCTGACGTGTCATATCCCCTCACCTCATCGGCAAAAGCAAAGAGACAACTATTTCCCTATCCACTCTTCAATCTCGTCTTCGCTCAATCCCTGTTGACGCAACTTCTCTCGTATCCGATCCAGCTGCTGATTCTTCTGCGAGATCTGCTTATCCTTCTGCGAGATTTGCTCATCCTTCTGCGAGATCTGCTCATCCTTCTGCGAGATCTGCTCATCCTTCTGCGAGATCTGCTGATTCTGATGCGAGATCTGCTCATCCTTCTGCGAGATCTGCTCATCCTTCTCTTTGATCACTTTATCGCGACTCATGATGGCTGTATCGCGATCTTCTATTGCCTGGAAATACTCGTCTTCAACATTCATATCCTGACGAAGCTGTGCATTACCGGAGGCCATGATGAGCCGATGGAGGATATACTGCATATCAGCGTCGTTCTGATACTTTGCATCGTCTATCTCCATGACTTGTCGGTTGTCTTTCTCCTTGAAGGTCTGGTCAAATACACTGAGAACTTTTTCCAGTCTGTTGTTGATCTGTCCATGCAAGAGAGGTATCTGCACGATGATACTTTCATGGATGAGGCTGTCGACAAACGGGTCGGGAAGTCCCTGTGTCACTTCATGCCCCTCATAGTCGTAGGACTTGTGGTTGACATAGAGTACAGGAACATTGATTTTCCCTACTCTATGCCCAAGGATATACACAGCTACCATCGGTATTCCGTAGGGCGCCCTCATCTCCTCATGTACCATATTCTCCGGGTTGGCATACTGTGCACCGAGATATTGTCGGAAGCGCAGCGTCTCGGTCTCCAGCCATGTCTTCTGCAATTCGATGAGAATCAGGCGCAGCGATCCGTCGTCCTCGCGGATACGTGCTCCGAAGTCGATACGAAACATGGAGATGTTGTCACGAAAGCCATTTGTGTACTCGTTGCGGCGTATCTGCACCTCCACCACTTCTTTCTTGAGCAACGCGGAAAGAACGGTACGTGCGATGCGCTCGTCCTCCATCAGATATTTGAAGATGGAGTCATAGATGGGATTTGCTACACGAATGATCATAATATGGCACAGTTTTAAGTTTACAACTATTCTATTGACAAAGATAAGGAAAAATGTTGGAAGACGCAAGCGAATCATCGGAAATCTTTCAGCACAGAGGATCTTTTCCGTGGGGCGGTTATGAGTCATCTTCTCTGAATTGGTTACAGAAATTTGCAGGAAAAGGAAATAGCCCAGGACCATGTTCCTTTCTTCTCGGTGATTGATGACCACACATTGGAAAGGATTACTCTTTCGCTTCAAGCAACATACAGAGAATGTCTGCTTCCTCTCACCATCAACCCAAAGAGAATAGCAGCTGTGCCAGTTTCTCCTATGTCGAATATTGGCGCTGACACAAAGGGGAACCTTGAAAACAGGCTATCGCAATCCCCCATGATCGTTGATGACAAGCTATATTCTTATGGTATCAAAACAGTGTTTTTACGGGGTCGAAGTTGTGTTCTTGTGAGGTTGAAACACTGTTTCCAATATTGTAACGCTATAGAAAAAGATCGTTCGCTACGTAGGGAATGATCTTTCCCTAAGTAGCGAACCATTGTATGTCAGGCAGCAAAATCAAGTTCCACGCATTGACCCTGTTGTGTACTGATTTTGGTTGACAGTTTCGTTTGTTATTCCTAACTTAGTTTACACTTCTTTCTTCTTATTCCTAGACAGGTTGCCAATAGAGGGGCCATAATTCCTGATTGGGTTGTCGTGATTTTGTATGTTTCTTATGTTCTCTCGCAAAGCCGCCAAGACAGCAGGACCGAAGATTCTTTCCCTAATCCTCCCCAAGGGGAGGAAAAACGATACCGACGCCCTGTAATTCTTATTAAATACTTTACAAATTCATGTCTGCAAGGACACGCATTATAGAAGTACAGGTGGCTTGGTCAGCACATTCTTGTTCCCTCATGCTCTAACATGCCTTTCTCTGCTCTTAAATAATAAGGACTCTGTCCCCTTACATTATAATATAAATAGGTGTGCGCAGAGAAGAGATATGCATAGCTTCTTTGGTATAGCCTGTAATCAGCAGATTAGGGAAAGGCTTGAGGAACTTTAGTGACGAGCATTCCCAGCAATCTGTGCGATCACCTGCTCGTTTGCCTCATCCACCCGCTGTGCCGCTATGGCCTCAAGATAGATGCGTGTAGTGCGCTCCGAGGTATGTCCTAAAGCAGCACTGATCACCGGCAGCGGTACATGACTGGCCTGCGCGATGCTCGCCCACGAATGGCGGGCCACATACATCGTTAGCGGACGTGGAAGTCCCAAGGTATTGCCCAACGACTTCAGCGCATAGTTCACACGATACTGCATCGTTTTGAAGGCCCGCCGCTCGTCCTCTACACCTCCTTTAATAATAGGAAGCAAATACGGCTGACCTTCCTCATGGTTCCGTGCGATGATATCCTCCATCTCCGGCAGCCATGCCATGCTCAGCCGTTGCCCCGTCTTATGCCGCCTATAGGCAAGGATACCCTGCTGGATATCGCTCCGCCGCAGATATGCCATATCGACGAACGACATCCCGCGTGTGTAGAAGCTGAAGAGGAAGAGGTCGCGGGCCAGCTGTTGTGTCGGCTTCTTCGGCTCCATCCTCGCCAGTCTGCTGATCGCCTCCGCGTCGATAGCCCGCTTCGCCGTCTGTGCGTTTCCCGTATAGACCGCGTCGAACAGACCATCGGACAAGCAAGACCCTGCCTCGCGCGCTATGTTGCAGGCCGCCCGCAGCCGTTTCATGTAAAAGCCGATTGTGTTTGTCGACAGCCCGTCGCTGTGGAGTTGTGCTTCGAAGTTCTCTATCCACGAAGCATCAAAGAGTGCGCCGTCATCCCTGCGAGCTGTCCTCTTCATCCGTCGTACTGTAGCCCGGTAAGTCTCTGCCGTGCGCACATGCCCCTGTCTCTCCTTTTCATCAGCGACGCGCTCCATCCACGCCGTCATACGACCTACAGTCCATGGCGCATCGCCATGAGCATCATCCGTGGCAATGACCGCCGTCTTGATGTCGGTCAAGTGTAGTTTCAAAAACAGTGAATCGGTGTTAGAGAAGTACGAGCGAGGCACTTCAAATGTTAAAATGTTCCCTTTCATAGTGATAAAAAGTCATTGATGTAACCTATTTTTCAGTTTGTTGATAAAAAGTCGCCCAAAAGTTTTGTTTTATGAAGAATAAACCTTAATTTTGCAGATTGAAAAGAGGTATGTTATGGAGTGATTCAGTAGGACAAGCATAGAAATCTGCCTTAGATAAGAGGATGGAACCGCCAATTTTCAACAAAATTAAGCACCATCCTTGAAAAAGACAAGATTTTATTTGCGTGTCTTAAGAATTATCCCTATATTTGCCACTGAATTGCACCTCCCCGGCGGAGATTGCAAGAAGAAGTAGACTTATAATATCTATTTTTAAATAGTTGTTTAATTAATGTTTATCGTATGAAAAAAACAGTTTTAAGTGTGATGATGCTCAGCGCCCTCACGGTCGTTGCCACATCATTGACATCTTGTAAGGACTACGATGACGACATCAACAACCTGCAGGAGCAAATCACTGCAAATGCCAACAAGATCGCTGAGATTGAGAAGCTGATCAAGGGTGGCTCGGTTATTACGAATGTCGCACAGTCCGACAACGGTGTCACGGTAACACTGAGTGACGGCAAGTCGTTCAACCTTACCAACGGTAAGGATGGCGCTGAAGGCAAGCCAGGTACAGCATGGACCATCGGCGACGATGGCTACTGGTACAAGGATGGTAAGAAGACCGACTTCTTGGCACAAGGTCCCAAAGGTGACAAAGGCGACAAGGGTGACAAAGGCGACAAGGGTGACAAGGGCGACAAGGGTGACAAGGGCGATGCCGGCACAGCAGGCAGCGCAGGTTCATCTGCTTCTTCCTACGAGTACTATGTGCCTAACGCCCAGACTCACAAGTTCGAGATTTGGAAGGATGGCAAGAAGGTCAAGGACACTGACATCTACTTCGCCAACACATCCAACGGCACCATCACGGGTACTTTGGACACGAACTCCAAGAACTTGATTCTCTCCGGTCTGTCTGGCTACAGCGAGGATGTTGTCATCTCTCTGACTGGCGATTTGACCAGCTTGGTATTCATGCCGAAGCTCTACCTCGATGGTATCGAGACTGTCAACTATCCGTACCTCACTGGTACAACGTTGGTAAAGAAAGTTCCTACAGGCATCAAGAACCACCAGGGCAAGGCTGTCGGTGGCGACATCACGGACTATCAGTCCAACAAGCTGCCCAACGAGAAAGTCTCTGTAACAGGCGAGAAGGCATTCGTCTATGGCCCGACATGGACAGTTCAGTACCACATGAACCCGGCCAACGCCAACACAGAATATGCTGATGTTATGGGTTACAACGTGCTGGAGCCTGAGGTGCAGTATGTCAAGAGCCGTGCTACCGCTGAAGCATTAGGTGTCACTTCTCCTGAGAAGAAGGACAATGGTGCTGCTGCATTCATGAACGACAACGGTATTCTGACCGCTGGTCTGAAGATCGCACATCCTGAACTGCTCAACGCGACCCCGACTTCTTCAACCTATCAGAAGGACAACACAATCGCTCTGCAGGTGAAGTCAAAGGACAACAAGCTCGCTACAAAGGATGCTATCATCACTTCTGACTATGCTCTGCTCAACCCGCTGCAGGCTAAGCTCGAAGCTATTGTTTGGGCTCAGAAGCCTATGTACGGCGAGATGGACGCTGCAAAGCGCACACAGACTGGTGATGAGAACGGTATCGTAGATGCCAACAATAAGATTCACGTCTGGGATTCTCCGAAGGAGGCTCTCGCAGATCCTCGTGGCGCAGCCCTCGAGCTCTACTATAACGGTGAAATCGATCTGAGCTCTTACCTCGCTCTCCACATGGAAGAGCAGGACTACAAAGACCTGAACAAGGCATTCAAGCTCCAGACCCTTAAGTATGGTGACGAGCGCGAGTGGGGTCTGCACTATGAGTTCAACCTCGTTGACTACAATGTAGACGGCAACAAGACTGGCGACAGCAAGTTCGCTACATGGAAAGATCAGCCCAACGGTGTCCTGAAGGCTAACAACGTTGACGAGAACGGTAATCCTGCAAAGGACAACCGCGCAGCCATCGGTCGTGAGCCTCTGGTACAGGTTCTCGTTAAGAATGCCAACGGTGACGTCGTGCTCGATGGTTACATTCTGCTGCACATCACAGAAAAGGCTCCTGAGGACAAGATCACTGAGCTGACTGCATATCCTGACGGCAAGGGCGAGTTCGACCTCTGCAACGCTGTAGACGGTCTGAGCACCAACTGGTCGCAGTTCAACAAGTACATGCTGACTGACCTCCTCAATGGTACTACCAAGAACGAGTTCGACGCAATGTATGAGCCCGACGTGCTGCAGGCAAATGTTAGCAACGACGCTCAGGGCAATCCTATCGACAAGCTGAAACTCTACAAGAAGAATGCTGACGGTACATACACCGAGGATGAGCTGGGTGACCTGTTCTACTCTGCTAACACCGAGGGTACTACCAACCACACTTGGAAGTGGACTCTGTCTCCTGAGGAAGTTGAAAAACTGACACACCACGCAACAAAGACTCCGGTTGAAGCTACTCGCTACTTCCGTTATGTTCTGAAGCAGGCTGTTGTCGGCAAGAAGATCGCTGAGTACAAGTACATCTACGTAAAGGTTACAACCGACCTGACTCGTAAGGCTAACACAGCTATCGCTCTGAAAGAGAAGATCAACAACTACTGGTACAACGAGACCACTGGTGCTGACGACGGTTGGAGCGCAATTGTCAACGATGTTCACGAGCCTATCAACGGTGGCAACATTGACAACTTCAACAACTCTATCGCTGCCACGTTCAAGGGCAATGCTCCTCAGATCTCGAACACCTATAAATATTACTTCGTTCCTGAGGACATCACAATCAAAGCTCAGAACGGTAAGGTGTACACCATCACTGCCGGTGATGCAGCCCGTCACAATAATGGTGCATACAAGAGTCTGTATGACAAGTATGTTGCCAACCACACTGACGCATACAACAAGGCTACTCTGACTGAGACTCTGAACACTTGCGCCATCGACTATGGCAAGGGTGCTTTCTACAACGACAAGCTCTATGCTGAGTACAAGGGCAACTACACTCAGATTGCAAGCCTCGACCAGAAGACTGGTGAGCTGAAGCTGATCAACAACCAGCCCGCTAAGGACGTTCTGAACGCCATCGGCTATGAGAAGGATCACGCTAACATCGCCAAGGAGCTCCGCACCTATGTTGGTGTCATCGCTTCTAACGACTGCGGCGTAGCTGTTCCTGTTAGCGACGGTACATTCCTCGCAAGCTGGCAGCGTCCTATCAACCTCAACCCGCTGGAGCAGAAGACAGCTGTTGACGCTAAGACCAACGGCAACGTCATCTACCTGAGCGACATTGTGAAGCTCTTCGACTGGCGCGGTGTAAGCATGGAAGGTGAGAACAAGTGGTTCTGGGCTTACTATGGCGTGAACGCTATCACCGTGAACGTCGACCCAGCTGCTGTGCAGACCGATATGCATCACGAAGGCAAGTTCGAGGCTCTGAAGAACGTTACAGAATTGGCCGAGCTCTACACCTACGATGGCACAAAGACCATCAACAAGGGTTCCCATAAGTTCACCTTCGACCTCTCAGCTTACGACGCAGCAAGCAAGAACGCTGACCTGCTGAAGTACATCGAGGAGAACAAGGGCCTGTTCGGTGCTATCTTCTACAAGAACAACGGTGAGAACGTCACCAAGTTCACTCTGAAGATTCCTGTAACCATCAGCTACACTTGGGGTGACTTCTATGATACGCTCGTCGTCACTGTCGATCGTACACAGGGCAACTAAACAAATTGAGAACATTCGAAGCTGAATAAGCTCTTATCAGGAGGGTGTGTCTACTAAAGAGCAGGCACACCCTCTTTTCTTATTTAAATATATTCCATCATGAAGAAATACATTCTTTTTGCTTGTACACTGCTGACGCTTGGTTTCTTCGCCTCCTGCTCTTCTTGCTCGAACAAAAACGAGAAGCCACGCGAGGAGCGCGTTGCTGAGTTCCGCAGCACACTCAACCATGAGGACACCACGACGATGCTCAAGCTCTGCGACGACGCCATGGCCCAACTCAAGGCCGGACAGGTGGATCGTGTGCTCTCCAGCCTCTATGAATACGACGACTCCACGAAAGAGGTGAAGCCGCTGAGCAAGCAGACCGCCGACCGCTTCCGCCGTCGCTTCCACATGTTCCCGGTGCTGGACTACAGCCGTCAGTTCTTCTCCTTCCAGTTGGAGGGTTGCAACGACGTACGATACAACGTGACATGGGCCAAAGCCGAGCAAACCGGTACCGGTGAGCCAGCCAAGACAGCTTATATGTTCAATCCCGTCAAGGTCGACGGCACATGGAAGCTCTGTGTCAAGACACAGAAAGACGAGATCGATCCTGACATGAGATAAAACCAAACAACCATGAAACACGTTTTACTGTTCTTCGCTCTGCTCCTTTCCATAGGAGCATGGGCGCTTCCCGTCAAGAAGGTAACTTTCAATTTCTCTAAGCCTTGGACGTTGTCTCCTTCCTACCCTGCTTCAGCGTTCGAGACCACTGAAGGCCCATCCATCAAGGTGTCTGATGTAAGCTTCACCTCTGGTGATGTCAACTTGAAGTTCAATGATGAGTCCAACGCTACAGGTGACTGGCTCGCCAAGCATACCAGCAGCGACCAAAGCATCTACTACACACTGGACATGAACGACAACAGCCGTATGGTCGTGACTGGTTCGGACGTGAAGATCCTCTCCGTCACTGTCGGTAAAGGCAGCACACAGGGTGGCTTTGGTCTGGAAAAAGGTCAGGGCGGCACCTTCAATACTGCCAGCAGCGATTTCTGCTGCCAGTGGAAAGCAGATGGTTCTACCTATCACAGCGTCTCGTTCTTTGTAAGTGGATCGGGTACCGGTGCTCATTTCAACACGGTGACGGTTGAGTACTCTCCAAAGGCCGACGTACTGACACCTTCCAGCACGACGATCGCTAACGGTGCCACAGTGGGTAGCTTCTCTTCCTTCGGCCTGGACTTTGGAAGAAGCATCTCCCTCTTGGGCGGTACCGCCACGCTGACAACACCCGACGGCAAAACGCAGAGCCTCAGCGCTTCTGTCAGCGGCACTACACTGACGCTCGGTGCCAGCAGTGCCCTCACTACTGATGGCAGCTATTCTGTGAGCATTCCAACCGGTATGATTGAGGACGCTGAAGGATACACCAACACGGCACTGAGCTATACCTTCAAGGTGAAGAAAGACAGGGCTATATTCAACCCCGTGACCGTTGACCCGGCAGAAGGATATGTGGGCAAGTCGCTGAAGAGCACTATCACCATCACCTTCCCTGATGCTGTAGGAACTGTAAATACAGAAGGACAGGCTTTGATGCTCAACGGCAAGGCAAAAATTGGTATCACATTCAAGAAATCGGAAACCGACTCGAAGTCCATCGTCGGCACCATCAACGGTGGCAAGGATGTCTCCGACGAGGGCACGTGGACGCTGACACTCCCCGAGGGCTTCGTCCACAACGAGCTCTATAACGTGTCGGAATACGACAACTGGAATAAAGAGACCACCTTCACTTGGTCGGTAACAAGCAAGGCCCCCGATACCGAGACGATGAAGGCTGCCAAGGCTCTGTTGGCCATCACCGGTGTAGGTTATCCTACTACCGACAGCGAGGCACGCAAGGCCCTATCCGACCTCGTCAACGCCGAGACCACTCCCTCCGACGACGACTTGAAGACGGCTATGGCCAACTTCTACAAGGAGGCCAACGTGACCCTGCCCGAGGATGGCAAGTACTATAAGATCTATGGTGTCAACAGCGAGGGCAAGAAGCTGTATCTCGCTTACGACGGTTCTGCTGTCAAGCTCTCCACATCAGCTAATGACGCTTATGCCTTCAAGGCAGAAGCTAAAGGAGGCAGCAAAGAAGCCTTCTCCACGCTCGACGGCAAGTATCTGCATGTGCTGATGAACAGCAAGGGCTACGACCTGACAAGCGACAAGAATGTTACCGATAGCTACTTGGCTTCTGTCAATGATCTGACCCTGACACGATTGGCTTCTGATAAGCTCAACGCCACACTTACCTTTGGCAAGTTCCTCGTCAATGGCTACTTAGGCAAGAAAAAACACGGCACAGATACCTATGTCAACGCTTTGATCGATTTCTCTGAAAATGTCGAACAGCCCGTATCAGGCCCAGACTACCCTGACATTTACTTCCAGAAGGATTTTTCCAACGCCTTCGTCTTCGAAGAGAGCACCAAGCCTGCTGAGGAGAGCGTTGACATCGATGCCACCTTCACTCCTAACACCATCCAGAGCCTTTCTGAGAAGATGACCCTCAGCTTCACACACAACAGCAACGTGACACTCAAGGACGGCACCGTGCTGACCGTCACCGACGCTAACGGCAACGCTGTCAGTGGAGCCTCGGCCACCATCAAACCGCTGGAAAACTCCACAATGGACTTCGTCATCACTGTCAGCGGCCTGACGGAAAAAGGCTCGTACTACATCGTCATCCCGAAGGGAGCCTTCTGCTTCATGCAGGATGGCAAGCTGGTCACTTCCAACGAGGTGAAAGAGGCCTTCACACTGGGCTCGTCGACTCCTGATCCGACACCCGACCCGACGCCCTCTGACTTCAAGCACTATCAGTATTGGGAGAAGTTGCCGGAAGAAGGCGGCTCACAGACTGAACATCCCAAAGATTATCTCAGTCAATACATCGTGCTCATTGACCGCGCACAGACCGACGGTCTCGTAGGCAATCCGAAGGCAAGAGTTGAACTGGTAGAGTTCAGCAACAACCAGCTCATGGGCTATGGCCACTTCGAGGCAGACCCTGACCACACCGACGAGGTCAACTACGCCCTCAAACTCGTGTGGGATCAGCCTATCGATATGGTACATGTCAGAACGACCGACTACACCTTCAAGATTCCAGAGGGTGCTTTCGGTGACTCCAACTACGGTAAATATCTGAAGGACCCAAACAGCGTCAAGTCGTCTGACTGCACAGTCAATGATTCCTTCATGAGAACCTATTCCATCAATACTACACTCACGGGCATCCGTGACATCAACGCAGAGGGCAACGCTCAGAAGGTCATCTACGACCTGCAAGGCCGCCGCGTGGAGCGTGTCACGAAGACGGGTGTGTATATTGTTAATGGCAAGAAGCTGTTCATCAAGAAATAATAAGATGAGCAAGAAAAAAACAAGGGTATAGCATAGATCTCCCATGATCTTTCTATCCCATATCCATCGCGCCGGGGGCCCCACACCCCGGCGCGTTTTTCGTTATGACTGTTGGATAAAAAGCCCAGCATAAAAGTGTAACTTAGTCAAAAAAGTGCTGTAACATAGTCTTTTGCACGCAAAAAGGAGGGGCAGAATGCAAAAAAAAGGAGAAAAAACGCCATCATTAGAAAAAATTTATTAACTTTGCAAACACAGCGTGTGTAAGCTAATGAAGAAGCATCGAGAGATCATTTATTTAATCAATTATTAATAGGTAAAGTTATGAGAAAGTTATTCATTGCATTGGCTTTTGCCGGTTTCGCCCTGGGCACACAGGCTCAGGAGGCAACTCCCGTACAGAAGTACAGCGTGGCCACTAACTCTTTCTGGAGTAACTGGTTTATTCAGGGTGGCGTTGACTGGAGTGCTTGGTACAGCAACGAGGAGCACGGACTGGGTCTGTCACACAGCCCGTTCAAGAAGTTCCGTAGCAACCCGGGCGCTTCTGTCGCTATCGGTAAATGGTTCACACCGGGCATCGGACTCCGCACCAAGCTGCAGGGTATCTGGGGCAAGGCTGTCACCGACGACAACAACGCTGGCAACGGCATGAAGTACTGGACACTGAACGAGCATGTGATGTTCAACATGAGCAACCTGCTCTTCGGCTACAACCCCAACCGTGTGTGGAACGTGATTCCTTTCGCCGGTGGTGGTTTCTCCCGCAACTGCAAGACCAACCTCTACGCTATGCAGCTGAGCGTCGGTTTGCAGTCTTCTTGGCGCCTGTGCGACAAGATGCGCGTATACGTTGAAGGTGGTTGGAACCGTCTGGAGGAAGACTTCGATGGCTACGGCGCAAGCAGCAACTTTAACGGAGACACGCACACTCTGCGCGGATGGGAAGACAAGGACAATCACCTCTATGCCGAGGTGGGTCTGACCTTCAACCTGGGCAAGGGCACATGGAACAAGGTTCCTGACGTAGACGCTCTGAAGGCTATGTATCAGAATCAGCTCGACGCTCTCCAGGGTCAGCTCGACGATGCTAACGCAGAGAACGCACGTCTGAAGAAGCTCCTCAGCGAGCAGCCTAAAGAGGCTCCGAAGGCTGTCAAGGACTTCGTCACCACTCCGGTATCTGTCTTCTTCAACATCAACCACACCGACATCGCTTCTCAGAAGGACCTTGTCAACGTGAAGGCTATCGCTCAGTATGCTAAGGAGAACGGCAGCAAGCTGAACGTCACTGGCTATGCTGACAGCGCAACAGGTACTCCTGAAATCAACCAGAAGCTCTCTGAGGGCCGTGCAGCTACTGTTGCTGACGAGCTCGTGAAGATGGGTGTAGACCGCGCTAACATCAACACTGTCGGTAAGGGTGGTGTTGACGAGCTGTCTCCTGTCTCCTTCAACCGTCGCGCTACTGTGCAGGTGGCTGAGTAACGCCCTACCCTAACCCTCCCCAAAGGGAGGGAATGGAGAAAACCTCAAGGATGGGCAATAAGCTTTTAAAGACTATTGAAAGGCTTTAGGACAAAGCTAAGGTCTTAGTAAAAACAAAAAAAAACCGAATATCGGGAATGCTCCTGATATTCGGTTTATTGTTTATAGACTTCATATATATTCTTTATATTCGGTTATCTTCTTCCTGTTTTCGTCATTGGGACACCCACATTGCAGTACACCGACATTGATTATCAATTACTTATAGAACTTTCTCAAAAAGGTGACGAAAACAGGAAATAGTAAGACTTCACAGCTATACCATTCCAACATTACCGGCAACAGGTATTGCCATTCCCTCCCCTCGGGGAGGGTTAGGGAAGGGCTTGAGTTAGGTGAAGGGCTACTTCCCTTATTCCCCCAGCATCTGTTCGATCTCCTGCTGCTTGAGGATACAGAGGATCTTATGACCGTCGGGCGTGTAGTTGACATTGCCACAGAGGAAGAGGCTGTTGACGATATTCTCCATCTCGTCGTTCTGCAGCACCTGACCATAAGGAATCGCGGCGGCACGTGCCATTGTCAAAGCCAGTTGTTCATTGACCTTCTGTAAAGCCTCATCACCCGTAGCGTGAACACCGTCAAGCATGTCGTGGAGAAGATCCATCACGTTGATGCCGTCAAGACCTTCCGGCATAGCATTGACCGACCACGTACTGCCGCCTAAACTTGTAAGTTCAAAGCCCATCATCTGCAACTCCGGCATAATCTGTCCCAAGGTCACCTGCTGCTGCGCCGTGAGCTGCAACGACTCAGGGAAGAGCACCTTCTGCGCCCGCATTTTCTTTGCCTCCAGCTGCTTCTGATACTGTTCGAAGAGAATTCGGATATGCGCCCTGTGCTGATCCACAATCATCAGCCCCGACTTCACGGCTGTCATGATATATTTTCCCTTATACTGATAGTGCGAGGGTGCCTTTTCCTCCAGCACCTGCTTTGTACCTGCTGTCGCACTCTTCTCCTGGGGGAAGAGATCCTCAGGCTCGGAAGACGGTACATGATTGAAAGACGCTGACGAGGCACCACCCATCAACGCGTCAAAGTCAGCAAATGCTGATGCTGTGCTGCCCATGCGGGAGACGTGAAAGCCTTCTGAGCCCATCTGAGAGGCTTGGAAGCCTTCTGACCCCATACGTGAAGGATGACCGGTCCCACCGGACGATGGTGCTGGAGCAGTGAAAGGATTGTATTGCGGATCAAAGTCCACCTTGGGCATAGAAGCCCCATTGTCGGGATCGAAGACAGGAATATCAGGCTTACCCTCCGTGTCGAAATCCAGCGTAGTGGCATTGCTGAAGATACCCACAGCGTCCTTGACGGCCGCGTTGAGGATCTGCCACACCGCCTGCTCGTTTTCAAACTTAATCTCCGTCTTGGTAGGATGGATATTGACGTCGATATCTTTTGGCGAGACATCGAAATAGAGGAAGAAGGGCACCTGTTCGCCCTGAGGTATCAGCCGGTCAAAAGCCGACATCACCGCCTTGGCAAAATAAGGATGGCGCATATAGCGGCCATTGACAAAGAAATACTGATGGGCATTCTTTTTCTTTGCCGACTCCGGCTTGCCCACAAAGCCATGGATGCCACAGAGCGAGGTCTCCACCTTCACGGGCAGGAGGTCCTGGTTGAGACGGTTGCCAAAGACGTCAACGATACGCTGACGCAAGCCACAGGCCCGAAGGTTGAGCAGTTCCGCATCGTTGCTGTGCAGACGGAAGACTATCTCGGGATAGACTAGCACGATGCGCTGGAATGCCGTCAGAATGTTGTTGAGCTCGGTATTGTTGGACTTGAGGAACTTGCGGCGGGCAGGCACATTGAAGAAGAGATTTTCCACCATGAAGTTTGAACCTTCGGGACATGCACACGGCTCTTGCCCTGTCACCTTACCACCGGCGATGGACAGATGCGTGCCGATGTCTTCGCCTTGTTGCCGCGTCTTCAGTTCCACCTGCGCTACGGCAGCGATCGACGGCAGAGCTTCGCCACGGAACCCCATGGTATGGAGGTCGAAGAGGTCGTCGGCCTTGCGGATCTTCGACGTGGCATGTCGCTCAAAGGCCAGTCGTGCGTCGGTCTCGGACATGCCCTTACCGTCGTCAATGACCTGAATGGACGTGCGCCCGGCATCGACTACAGCGACGTCGATGTGCTTGGCGCCGGCGTCGACAGCATTCTCTACGAGTTCCTTGATGACCGAGGCGGGGCGCTGGATAACCTCACCGGCCGCGATTTGGTTGGCTACTGAGTCTGGAAGAAGTTGAATAATATCACTCATAACGTCATAACATCAAAACAAACAAAACAACACACAGGAGGATGAGCACGATGAGCAGTAGATTACCGGAAAGCAAGCCGGGCCGTCGACGACGTACACGACTGTCAGCAGACAGAAAAGTGCCGCGCAGAACCTCCGGACGGAAACGGCGCAAGGTCTCGGTGTCGTCAGTCCGTGAGTGCTCTCCCTCCCTACCCTCTTTGGAGGTCTGTCCTTCTGCGGTGAGCTCCTCGCGCGCGTGCTCCTCCAGTTGGCGCAGTCGTTCCTTCCGCTCATCGTAGTAGATGAACGTATGATGGAAGGGACGAGGACGACGGGAAGTGAAGAACATAAGCTGAGATGATTAGACCGATCGTTTACTTTATTTTTTAATGCTCACACAGAGACACGGAGTCACGGAGATGCTGATCATTCCTCAACATAGCGAAGCCACCTTTGTGTGCTCTATATATAATAAGGTGTCCTTGTCTTTCTCTGTGACTCCGCGTCTCTGTGTGAGGGAAATTACCGGCAAGAGGGTTAGGGCGGCCACGGAGGGCCGCCCCTACACCGTCTCCCTTGCGCACGAATGGGTTTCGCCTTTCCCTCCCCTTGGGGGGGGCTAAGGAAGGGCTGAGTGGCTCCCCCTTCTATCTCTTATGCGAGCGAGCTGCCCTCTTTTGCGGCGGGACCTGATGTCCTTTCGCTTCTGTCGTGGCCGAAGCAGGCTCTGCCGCCTTCTGCGCACCGGCCTGACTGCCGATCTGCTGAATTGGTGCGGCATGGCGCTTGATATGTTTCAACTCTGTTCCCGAAGCTTTCGCTTTCCAGTTAAACACATCATCCTTGTCCTTTGGTCGGATATAATCAAACCACGCAAAGACATCAAGCTTTTCCTTGCCTGGCGGAATCTGTGTCATCGGATAGAGCGTACCCTGGGCTTTCGGCATCCAGATACGTTCCAGCTTGCGCTGGTCGTTGACAAAAGAGCGCATGGTGTCGGTCTCGATATAGTTGAGTCCGATCAGCGTGCTGTCCTTGTCGTCGACAGGGAAGAAGATCGCCCGCACATTGCCTACGGCATCGCTGCGTCTGATCTTTCCGCCGAGGAAATAAGCAAACATATTGGTGGAGGACACCTGATTGTAGTGTGTGGAGTCTTGCATGAGTTCGATGGAGAGAGCCTGTCCGAGGACGTGGGCCTCACGGATCGTGGTGTCGTTCATAAACGTCAGGATCTTCTCACCCAAGAGCTGCCGCTGTCCGTTCCAGAGGATCGGATCGCGGTACATCGTCATGCACGAGTCTTTGGAGTTGAAGACCAATGAGTCGCAGACCGCCTGCGCGTCGTTGCGGAAGATGCGCACACGGGGATAGCAATGCACCTTGCGGTAGACCGAGTCGGTGTTGATATGAAAGGTCTCCACGCGCATCGTGTCGCCGTGCATCCACAGCGTGTCGGGACGGGAGTAGTCCATGACGAGCGCACGCCCCGTGGCAAAGCCGCGTCCGGTCTTCTCGTTGTAGACGACGAGGTGAGCCGTGAGCCGGTTCTTATTGCGCTTATCGACATAGATGACATTGCCCTGTCCATAGTTGCGCCCGGTCTTGCTATTATAGAATAAGGTGTCGGCGGTAATTGTCTTTTCCTTGTTGACAACCGTCGAGCGCCCATAGAGGTCAGCCTTGTCGGTCTTGGTATTGAAGTAAGCGTCGGTGGTGGTGATGACGTTCTGCCCATTGATGATACGTGAGGCGCGCGGTGTGCCCTGTCCCTTGTCGGGCGTATACTGTCCGACGACATGCGCCCGCGAAGTACGGGTGTCGTAATAGAGCGTATCTGTGGAGACGCGTGTCTTCGGCGTATGAAGCTGCACATCGTAGTAGAAGACAGCCTGTTTGGTCTCGGTATTGTACTCGCCCCAGTCAGAACTGAGCTTACTCGTACCGTCGATGAGCCGTCCGCCACGGAAGAAATAGGCATTGTTGTAGAGCCGGTCGTAGTTCAGCGAGTCGGTGTAGAGCGTCTGCCGGGCATGATGGAGCACGACATTGTTGCGGGCCTCCATGAGCTGCTCCTCACCATCGTACCACGCACGCTGACAGGTGAGCGTGATGTTGTCCTGCGGCTGACGGAAATGCACATGTCCCATGGCACGCACGGAATTTGTGGTCTGATAGAAATATGCTGAGTCGCACGTCAGCGTGGCACCCCTATGAAGAAAGTGGACGTGTCCCTTGACGATCTGCGCGTCGGGATTAGGCCCGTACATATCGAACTTCAACTCATCGGCATGTACGAGATAGACCCTGTTGTCCACCGCCTTGCGCTTGCGGGGCGCGGCAATGGCGGTCAGCATACAAAGTGCAAAGAGGCATAGAGCCGTAAGAGAAACGGCTCCATGCCTATATGATAAGTGTTGGAAAAATCTGCGGAACGTCATCTGATCCATCCCTGATACTGAAATTTACAATCTTTATAGCGGTCGTTGACCCTGACATAAGTATGCTTGATCTTGTCGACGACCCAGTCATTGAGCACTTTCTCACGCTCCTTGGCCAGGACGACATCCTTCATCACCTGGAAGTCCTCCGTGATGGTGGCACGGTGTCCTTCCACCCGGCTCTTGAGCTTGATGATGCAAGCGACCGTCTTGTTCTTGTTGTTGATACGTGTGAAAGGTGCGGAAATCTCACCGACCTTCATCGTGTCGACGACTCTTGCGATCTCTGTAGGCAACTCCTTCATCTGGAAACGTGAGGTCATGCCGTCAGAAGTACTGTTGGACATGAGACCTTGGTTGTTCTTCGTGTCTTTGTCATCAGAGATATAGGAGGCACCGGCTTCGAAGGTGAACTTACCATTGACGATATCAGTGCGTATGGAATCGAGGCGATGCTCGGCGGCGTCAATATCGTCCTGCGCAACCTTTGGTCTGAGCAAGATGTGTCGCACATTGATCTTGTCACCACGTTTGTCGATGAGCTGAATGATATGATAGCCGAATTCCGACTCCACGATTTTAGACACCTTCTTTGGATCGGTCAGGTTGAAAGCCACTTGGGCGAAAGCAGGATCGAGCATACCACGCCCCATGAAGCCCAGCTCACCACCCTGACGGGCGGAACCCGGATCTTCGGAATAGAGGCGTGCCAAAGTGGAGAAGCTCGTCTCACCATTGTTGACACGTTCGGTGAATCCGCGAAGCTCGTCCTTGACGCGGTTGATCTCGCTCTGCTTGATCTTCGGAGAGACCTGGATCACCTGCACCTCTACCTCAGTAGGCACGTAAGGCAGGCTGTCCTTCGGGACATTGCGGAAATAGCTGCGCACGTCTGCCGGCGATACCTTCACATCCTCGACAAGCTTCTGCTTCATCTTCTGGATGAGCTGTTGGTTCTTGAACTCATCGTGCATGTCGTTGCGGATCTCATTGATGGACTCCTTGCGATACTCTTCGAGTTTCTCCTGACTACCCGCGATCTCTATCCAACGGTTGAGCTGCTGCTGCACACCAGCGGCGATCTCGGACTCACTGACCTCAATAGAGTCGATCTCGGCCTGATGGAGGAAGAGCTTCTGCACGGCAAGCTGTTCGGGAATGGCACAGTCGGGATTGCCACCCCACGTCATGCCTTCCTGCTGGCCCTGCATACGCATCATCTCTACATCGGACTTGAGGATAGGCTCGTCGCCCACCACCCACACGACTTCGTCGATGACACTACTCTCGGGTATCGGAGCCTCTTCCTTAGCTGTGCTGTCATGTGACGTAGAATCCGAAGCCCCACGACTCAGAGAACCCGTCAAGCCGGGTACCGTGGTCATGGCCGAAAGAGAGGCCGCAGCCAACAAAAGTGCTGCGACAAAGGGGATATGGCGCTTATTGATTATTTTCATGTTGCTATTTCTGACCTGTTGATCTATTTCTTACTTGACCGTGTCGACGACAGCCTCATTGACGGTAACGGGATACTTGCGGCAAAGCTGCTCTACCCATTCCTTTTCCAAGGCATCCTGATAATCAGCCACGACGAGCTCACGCACATCATCCATCTCTTTGGGTGCTTTGAGCTTCTTGCCGTAGACAGCCATATAGGGATAGTCCTTGACAGGCTTGGCAACCGTGTCTTTACCAAAGACTTCTTTGTCCACCAAAGCGTTATCGCCCATGCGGAAGATTCCTTTTTCCACACGGATGCGAAGCACGGAATCGGCATTGAAAGTGGTGCGAAGCTTCTCTGCCCACTGGCTGAACGGCAAACGCTTCACGGCTTTCTTCACCTTATCTATATCTTCCTGCGCACGTGTGCAGTAGGCAATACCTTTGAAGCGAGGCGCATCCCAACGGTAGCGCTTACGGTTCTTGCGGAAGTACTGCTCCAAACCAGCCTCGTCGTTCTTGGCTTTCTGCCATACCATGCTGTCGGCAATGGCGAAGAGCAACAGCCCGTCATGGTATTCTTGGATGAGATACTTCAGGTTGGAATCTTGCTTCTCCATCTCCTCCCGTTTGGCCGCCAACACAGCGTCGGGAGTGGTATGGCGTTGCTTGGCCAGTGTGTCAAGCTTCTGATTGATGATTTGCTCACGCAGGTTGCGCTGGTCGATGAACCGGAGAATGTCGGCACGCTGACTGTCGTAAGAGAAGAAAGGCTGGTGACCTTGTCTTAAAACGATATGCCAACCGGCTGGTGAAAGGAAAGGCTTGCTCAGCTGACCGTCTTTAAGACTCCACATCTGATTCTCGAATTCAGGAAAGGTCTGGCCCTTGACAATCCAAGGCAACTGACCACCCTCACCAGCGGAACCCGGGTCTTGTGACACTTTGCGGGCCAACGCAGCGAAGTCCGCCCCATGCTGCAAAGCATTATAGACCGAGTCGATACGTTGCTTGGCAACCTTCTCCTCATCGGGTGTAGCCTTTTGCTTCATGGCGATTAGGATATGCGAGACCCGCACCATGCCACCATTGCCGTCGATGCGCTGGCGGGCCTCCTCATAGATTTTCCTGGCCTCAGCCTCGATGTCCGCACTGTCGATCATAGCCGGACGGATCTGCTGGTCGCGATAACCGGCAAACTCCTTCTTGTAGGACGACAGGGTGTCGAGATGCGCATCCTTGGCAGCCTCCACCTTCAACTTATAGTTGATAAACAGCGGCACATAGTCACGCACACTCTTACGGTCGAGCACACCATTGGTGTTGTTCTTTTTATAGGAATACGCAAACTCAGAGCGAAGAACCGGATGACCGTTGACGGTCATGATGACGGGATCGTCGCTCTGAGCAAAAGAGAGGGTGCCACACAAAAGCATGGCGCCCACAAAGATATGTTTCCTTGAAAATAATTTGTTCATGCAATCAAATGATTACTCAGGACGTGAGTAGTTCGGAGCCTCACTTGTGATCGTAATATCATGAGGATGGCTCTCAAGCACACCGGCATTGGTGATACGGGTGAACTTAGCGTCGTGCAGACGTACGATGTCAGCAGCACCACAATAGCCCATACCTGAGCGCAGACCACCGACGAGCTGATAGATGACCTCCTGGACAGTGCCCTTGTAAGGCACACGGCCGGCGATACCCTCCGGCACGAGTTTCTTGGCATCGCGGATGTCGTTCTGGAAATAGCGGTCACGGGAGCCGTTCTTCTGTTCCATGGCTTCCAAAGAACCCATGCCACGATAGCTCTTAAACTTACGTCCGTTGAAGATGATGGTCTCACCAGGACTCTCCTCGGTACCAGCAACGAGTGAACCGATCATCACGCAACTGCCACCGGCAGCCAATGCCTTGACGATGTCACCGGAATAGCGCAGGCCACCGTCAGCGATCAATGGCACATCGGTACCCTTCAATGCGGAATAGACATCATAGACAGCACTCAGCTGAGGCACGCCGACACCGGCAACAACACGCGTGGTGCAGATAGAACCCGGGCCAATACCGACCTTAACTGCGTCAGCACCGTTGTCGACGAGATACTTGGCAGCCTCGCCGGTAGCGATATTGCCGACGATGACATCCAAGTTGGGGAAGGCAGCCTTCACGTCGTGGAGTTTTCCGACGACACCGGCACTATGGCCATGAGCAGTATCGATGACAATGGCATCAACACCGGCCTCTACCAAGGCCTGTGCACGGTCGAGCGTGTCAACAGTGACACCGACACCGGCAGCTACGCGCAAACGGCCCTTGTCGTCCTTGCAGGCCATCGGTTTGTCCTTGGCTTTCGTAATATCTTTATAAGTGATCAGACCCACGAGATGGTTGGCATTGTCAACCACGGGGAGTTTCTCGATTTTGTTTTCCTGAAGAATCTGTGCGGCAGCAGCCAGGTCTGTGCGCTGATGTGTGGTTACCAGATTCTCTGATGTCATCACGTCGTCGACAAGCTTATCCATATGGCGCTCGAAGCGAAGGTCGCGGTTAGTGACGATACCCACGAGATGGTTTTCCTCATCTACCACGGGAATGCCGCCGATATGATAGTCGTGCATCATATCCAAAGCATCCTTGACGGTGCGGCCGCGACGAATCGTGATCGGGTCATAGATCATACCGTTCTCTGCACGCTTGACGATGGCCACCTGACGAGCCTGCTCTTCGATAGACATATTCTTATGAATGACACCGATACCGCCCTCACGCGCAATGGCAATAGCCATTGACGACTCGGTCACCGTGTCCATGGCAGCCGTTACGAAAGGAACGTTGAGTTCGATGTGACGTGAAAACTTGGTTTTCAACGACACCTCCTTAGGAAGTACTTCTGAATAAGCAGGAATCAACAGGACATCATCAAATGTGAGTCCGTCCATCACAATTTTATCTGCAACAAATGATGACATAAAACGATTTTTAGAAATTTATTGCGTGCAAATTTACCAATAATTTTCCACATAGCGTAGCTCTTACTGTCTTTTTCTTAAGGCTTTAATGCTATTTAACGCCCATTTTCCGTAGTGGTGAAGGCTGTGGTTTCATGAGAACAAAAGCCCCCGACCGTCAAGGATGCTGCACGGCCGGGGGAGAAGATCGAAAACAAGGAAAAGAAAAGCGGACTATCTCACTTGCTTGACAACCCTGACGGAGCCGTCGGACAAGTGCTGGCGAACGACCGTCACGCCCTGAGGAAGAAGACCACCCAGGCGTCGCCCACTCAGATCGTAATACTCACTGGTCACCACCCGGGAATGGGGATCGAGGGCGATCTGCCCTACTGCCGTGACAGGCGTCGATCCGTCGTTGCTGACAAACACGTCACCGATGTAGAGCGGGCCACTGCCATTGGTCCAGAAGCCGGCAATATAGATATGACTGGGATCGACCGCCACGCCTTTCTCGTTGGTCATCTGATGCAAGTCGATCACCACCTTTTGCTTGCCAGTGAGATCGACGATGGCCGGATTGGTCCAATAATTATTCTGGTCGAAAAGGCGGAACGAAGAAAAGACAGCAGCTGGCTGTTTCAGCTCCACCACTACATATTTATAAGCACTCAGGTCGAGGGGCGCGGCATACTGCCAGCCACCAAAGCCATAGGTGCCCGTCAGGAGATAGCCGTCGCTGCTGCGGAACGTGCCTTTCTCCCAGATGCTGGGATTGAACTTACCATCGACGAGTGGGAAATGCGTCACCTTGACGTTAATGTCAAGCGTGAGGCTGTTGCCAAAGACGTCGGTGTAGGTCACGCTGACGGTGGCCTCGCCGGGTGTGGTGCCTGCGACGATGGCCCCCTGCTCCACGCTGGCCACTTCGGGACGGGAGCTTCTGATCACGCAACTGCCCACCACATTGGTTTGCAGGCCAGAGGCGGAAACGAGCGTGACGTTGAGTGTCTGCCGCTCGCCGGGCAACAGTGTCAAGCGCGTGGTGTCAACACGAAGGTCCGCCATGGTCAGGTCGGCATTGCTGAATGTCTTCAGGGTGCCGGGAGCATAGAAAGCGTCCTCGGAGAAAGTGGGCTCTGTGGAGAACCAGTCAATATCCACATGTCCTCCATTGGCTTTTGTGGCCTGGTTGAAGAGGTAGAAGCGGTTGCCGACGAACACCTTGAGCGTGTAGCGCATCTGCAGCGTGGGACCAAAGGCGTGCCACGTGGCGTTGTCGGTACTGTAGTAGAACGTTGCCGTGGCGTTGCCGAAATTGGCACGGGCCCGCAGATAGACCACGTCGGCACTGATCTCAGGTCCTTCCTGCCGCTCTTCGGCAACGGTCCGGCCATTGTCGTCGTAAGCCGAGCGCATGGCGACAAGATGACGTTTGCCGTTGGAGGCAGCAATGCCAATGTAGGCATACGGGTCCTGGAAGACGGCCAGTCCGGCCACATCACCGTCGGCCATGCCACTGACATCGATCTTGACCGTGCCATAGCTGTCAGCCACCTGCCGGGCGGCCGTACCCTCAGCGGCTGTACCGAGGATGCGTGTGGTGAGTGAGTTGCGGGTCTGCATGAGGTCGGAGGTGACGCCTGTGGTACGAAGCCGCAACCAGCCCGGTCGCTCAAACAGACTCCATGCCGTGGGATCGGCGTTGTGGTTCCATTCCCACATCTTGCCGAGGGAGGCCCCCGTAAAGGTCTCATTGGCCGTCAGCGTTGCAGCAAGATAAGCCTGTCCCACATTGGGTTTGGGATAGGCTTTTCCATCCTTGGACACGTCGACGCCGTCGTTGCCGATCACGGGCCAGCCGTCTCTCCACACCACGGGTTCGAGATAAGGCACACGTCCGATGGCACCGGCATCCTTGAAGAGAATGGTCCACCACTCACCGGTCTGTGTCTGTACCAAAGCGCCCTGATGGATATGCTGATGGGCGAAGACACGTGTAGGATGCTCTTCGTAGGGACCCATCGGCGCTTTGGAGCGGAAGATGGTCTGTGAGCCCTCGGTACCGCCATAGGTCGCATAGATATAGTAATAGTCTCCGATGTGGTACATATGACTGCCCTCACAGCCATTGCCCACACTGATGATCTTCTTGCTCTCCTGTGCCTTGAAATCAGAGGAGAGGCGCGTGACAGTGATGTCACCGATGCCGCTGGCTACATAGATATTGCCGTCGCCATCCGGACCATCGTCGAAGAGAAAGCCCGAATCGTAGTAGAAGCCATCGAGCTTCTTCATCTGCCACACTCCCTCGGGATCTGTGGCGGTGAGCATGAAGTCGCCACCGTCATCGCCAAAGGCAATGAAGTTGAGAAAGAATTTTCCGTCGTGGTATTTCAGGCTCGGTGCCCACTGGCCCTGACTGTAATGATTCTTACCGTTGAGCAGGTTGTAGGCATCGGAATTGTTGATTTGCAGTAACGGATTGGCACAGTACTGCCAGTTGACCAGGTCGTGGGACTTGAGCAACGTGATACCCGGGAAATGGAACATGGTCGTGGAGGCATAATAATAGGTGTCGCCCACGCGGATCACATCGGGATCGGGGAAGTCGGCATTGATAATCGGATTGACAAAAGTGCCATCGCCGCGGTCAGCGGTATAGCCCTGGGTGTAAGCGGGCATGGCATAGTCGCGACGGGCATAGTCGCGATACCAATGGAAGCAGGCCTCTCCACACGCCTCAGCGACCCCCTGAAAGGCAGGACGCACCGTGCCGGTGGACAGATAATGGTCGATGTCGATATAGTATCCCGTTCCGGAGAGCGTCATGGAGATATTGCCATAGTGGTCGAGCAACTGCTTGTAGGTCTTGCCCCACTTGGAAGTAGACGCCGTGGCCCATGTGCCATAGTTGGCAGGCACCCATTCACCATGCTCGTTGTAGTGTCCGGCTCCCGGCTTCTCAGGACTCCAGTCGACCTCCGTGATGATGACGGGATGGGTGTCAACCACCGGCACGGACTCATGGAACTGCCGGATGCCATTTTCCGCATCGGTCTGGCTGTCACTTGTGCCATACCAGCCGGGATAATCATGGACGGCATAGCCGATATTATAACCGCGGATGGGATAAGTGGCGTAGCCGCGATAGTTGCTCTGCCATCCACTTCCCGGCACCCAGATGATGCCGGTGAAGCCATTGGCACGTATTTTGTTGACGATAGGCTGGAAGAACTGTTGTAACGCTTGGGGTGTCTCTTGTCCTGTGCTGTCAGTGACCTGCACAGGTTCATTGGCCAATTCGATGGACAGCTGTCCGGCATATTTGCGCACGGAATCGTTGCGTGAGACAATGTCCCACACGGTCATGAGATATTGCTGGTATTCACCTCCGGCCTGAATGGTCTTGGGACACACCCCCGGCGGGCGCATGACTACATAGAGTCCATGCCCCACAGCCTTGCGTGCCAAAGGGAAGTAGAGTGAGCGAAGGTATTTCTCGAGACGCTGAGCGCTGAACCGACTGATGTCAGCCTCGCCCGACTCCTTGCCGTCGCTTTTCTTGTCGGGATCATTGGTCCAACAAGGATCGAGATGAAGACGGAAGACGTTGGCAAAGGCTCCTTGCGTCGTGTCGGTAATGGCCGTATAGAGCTTGTCGAAATATTGCAGGCAAGCATCGACATGGGCATCGTCGGCATTATTGCCCCAGCGCCAGGAATTGAAATAAGGACTCGGCGTGTCCATCACTCCATGGAGCACGACGGTATTGCCCTGTGGATCGTGCAACTGATTGCCGTCGACATGCAAAGGCGGCGTATGGCCGAAAGGTACTTGGGCCCAAGCGCCTACGGTCAGGCACAGACCAAAAATAGCAGATAGGATTGCTTGTTTCATATTGTGAATGATGCGTAATAGATATGCAAAGGTATGATTTCTCTGTCACACCAACTTCTTCCTGCGTTACACATACTTTCTATCTTGTTACACGACCCGTGAAAACACAAAAACACCCGTCCGCTCCCTGACAGAGCGGACGGGCGTATGATTGAAGCTGTCCGTGACATGAATATCCGAAAAACCAGGCAAAGATCAGTTGGCCTGCTCGGAAAGAAATTTGATCAGCACAAGACGCACTTTCTCCTCAGCGGTGAGACCTCCATCGTCGTCATAGATCTCACATTCATCGATGGCTGTGTCGACATCATCGGTATCGCTGTTGCGGAAATAGTCATAGATGTCGTCAACCTCATCGGGGTCAATGACGTCTTCGTCATCGAGGTAGTAACTGATATCGACCTTCATGCCACTGTTGACAATGGACTCGATGTCGTCGATCAGATCATCGAAACCGCAGCCCTGCATAGAGGCGATCTCATCCAAGGGTACACGTCGGTCGATGAGCTCGATGATCTTCAACTTCTTCATCGACTTCTTGGGCAGGCTGATGACACGCATCATGTCCACCCGCTGGATATTGTTGTCCTCACAATACTTCTTGATAAGATCCACGAAGGGCTTTCCATATTTATGTGCTTTGCCCTGCCCTACGCCTTGTATCTGCTGCAGTTCTTCCAAGCTGACGGGAAAACTCGTCGCCATCTGCGACAGCGAGATGTCCTGGAAGATCACATAAGGCGGAAGGTTATGCTTGCGGGCCACATCCTTGCGCAGGCCTTTGAGCAAGCCAAGCAACTCCTGGTCGAGGGCACTTACGCCACCTTCGGCACTTTCCTCCACGTCGTCGTATTCCCGGTCGTGAACTGCAAAGAACGGCTTCGGACTCTTGATAAACATCCTGCCCTCGGGCGTCAGCTTCAACAGTCCAAAGTTCTCCACATCCTTACGGATATAATGCGAGATCATAGCCTGACGGATGACTGGGTTCCAAATGGTGGAGTCCTCCTCATTGAGTTTGGCTCCAGCACCGAACTCCGGCAGTTTGTTGTGACCATGGCGCACGATGTTGTCCGTAGCACGCCCTTTGACAAAGTCGGTGATATAAGCCTGGTCGAAGTTTTCCTTCACGGCCTTGATGGCATTGAGGACGATGAGCAAAGCATCAGTAGCCTCGAACTGCTTTTGCGGATGCAGGCAGTTGTCACAATTGCCACAGTTGTCCTGCGGGTACTCCTCACCAAAATAGTGGAGCAGCATCTTGCGGCGGCAAACCGAAGACTCGGCGTAGGCCTTGGTCTCCTGCAAGAGCTGATAGCCGATCTCCTTCTCATTGACATCTTTGTTCTCCATGAACTTCTCGAGTTTTTTCAGATCCCTTGGAGAATAGAAAGCGATGCAGATGCCCTCGCCACCGTCACGCCCGGCTCTACCGGTCTCCTGATAGTAGCCTTCAAGACTCTTGGGGATGTCGTAATGGATGACAAAGCGCACATCGGGTTTGTCGATGCCCATGCCAAAGGCGATGGTCGCCACGATGACATCGATCTCTTCCTTCAAGAAGTCATCCTGCGTCTTTGTGCGCAACTCCGAGTCCAGACCGGCATGATAGGGTGCCGCCTTAAAGCCATTGATCTGGAGTTTCTTGGCCAGCTCCTCCACCTTCTTGCGCGAGAGGCAATAGATGATGCCGCTCTTGCCGGGATGCTGCTTGATAAACCGGATGATCTGGCTGTCGGTGTCTTCCTCGCTGATCTTCGGCCGCACCTCATAGTAGAGGTTCGGCCGGTTGAAGGAACTGCGGAACTCTTCCGCGTCGAGGATGCCGAGGCTCTTCTTGATGTCCGACCGCACCTTGTCCGTGGCTGTTGCCGTCAATGCGATCACTGGCACCGAATCGACATGCTGTATCTCGGCAATGCGGTTGATGGTAGGGCGGATATTGCGGTACTCGGGGCGGAAGTCGTGTCCCCACTCCGAGATACAGTGTGCCTCATCGATAGCATAGAAAGAGATATGGAAAGAAGAGAAGAACTCCAGGTTCTCCTCTTTATTAAGAGATTCAGGAGCCACATACAACAACTTCGTGCGCCCGCTGTGCACGTCATCCATCACCCGGTTGATGGCAGCCCGGTTGAGCGACGAGTTGAGAAAGTGGGCCAGACCGTCTTCCTCTGTCAGGCCATTGATGACATCTACCTGGTTTTTCATCAGTGCGATCAGAGGAGACACGACAATAGCCGTTCCATCCATGATCAGCGATGGCAGCTGATAGCACAGGCTCTTGCCGCCACCGGTAGGCATCAGCACAAAGGTGTTGTTTCCCGCCATAAGATTACGGATAATCGCTTCCTGGTCGCCCTTGAAATGATCAAAGCCAAAGTACTTCTTCAAAGCTTGAGTCAAGTCCACTTCCTTAGTCATTGCATGTTCCTTAGATAATTCTTATTAATCATGTAATATGCAGAGAGCCGCATTTAACGGCCTCTGCCATTAGTCAGTTTCCTGCGTTTCTCCCAACCGGTTAGGCCGATTCGAGTCGCTGCAGATGAGCCTTGTCCAATTGCTGCTTGGCATAGTCAAGCGTTACCTCAAACTTCTTGATGCGTCTTGACGGTACATCAAACATGGCATCCATCATCACCTCCTCAACAATAGAGCGCAAGCCTCGAGCGCCAAGCTTGTACTCCACAGCCTTATCGACGATGAAGTCGAGAGCTTCCTCGGTAAAGGACAACGTGATGTGATCCATCTCAAACAGTTTGATGTACTGCTTGACAATAGAGTTTTTCGGCTCCACCAAGATACGGCGCAATGCGTCACGGTCCAAAGGATTGAGATAGGTCAGCACCGGCAGACGGCCAACCAACTCTGGAATCAGGCCAAACGACTTCAAGTCTTGCGGAAGAATATACTTCATCAGATCACCGCGGTCGATATGCCGGGCATTCTGCACAGAGTTATATCCTACCGTATGCGTGTTGAGTCGCTGTGCTATCTTGCGCTCGATGCCGTCGAAGGCACCACCACAGATAAACAGGATGTTCTTGGTGTTGACATGCACATAGTCCTGGTCAGGATGCTTGCGGCCGCCCTTTGGCGGTACGTTGACCATGGTTCCCTCCAAGAGTTTGAGCAAGCTCTGCTGTACGCCCTCACCACTGACATCGCGTGTGATGCTGGGGTTATCGCTTTTGCGTGCAATCTTGTCAATCTCATCGATGAAGACAATACCCCGCTCGGCGGCGGCCACATCATAGTTGGCTACCTGAAGCAGACGGCTCAGAATGCTTTCCACATCCTCGCCGACGTAACCGGCCTCAGTAAACACCGTAGCGTCGACAATGGTGAAAGGCACGTCGAGCAACTTGGCAATGGTGCGGGCCAACAAAGTCTTACCCGTACCCGTAGAACCTACCATGATGATGTTGCTCTTCTCGATCTCCACGCCATCATCGTCCGAGGGCTGGAGCAAACGCTTGTAGTGGTTATACACAGCCACCGACAGATAGCGCTTGGCCTCATCCTGTCCAATGACATACTCGTCGAGATATTTCTTGATTTCCTTTGGCTTGGGTATACGCGCCTTCTTGCGGAAAGCCTCATTGGACTTTGCGCTGGCCTCCTCATCCACGTTACCGAGTACACCGGTATCCTTCACTATCTTGTAAGCCTGCATAGCACAGTCCTCACAGATATAACCGTTGAGTCCTGTGATGAGCAATTTTACCTGTGATTCGTCACGACCACAGAAGCTACATACTTTTTTCGGCATGTTTTCTTATTCCTCCTGGTTACTAAGATTATTGCTTTCTTGCCAACACCGTATCAATCATGCCATACTCCTTAGCCTCCTCGGCGGTCATCCAGTAATTACGGTCACTGTCTTTCCACACCTTTTCGTAAGGCTGATGAGAGTGATTGGAGATGATGGTATAGAGTTCTTTCTTAAATTTCTGAATCTCGCGGGCCTCGATCTCGATGTCCGATGCCTGGCCTTGCACACCGCCTAAGGGCTGGTGGATCATCACGCGGCTATGAGGCAGTGCGGAACGCTTGCCCTCCGTACCGGAGACGAGCAGCACAGCAGCCATAGAGGCAGCCATACCCGTACAGATCGTTGCCACATCGCTGGTGATGAACTGCATGGTGTCATAGATACCCAGTCCGGCCGTCACGCTACCGCCGGGAGAGTTGACATAGATGGAGATGTCCTTGCCGTTGTCGACAGAGTCGAGGTAGAGCAACTGAGCCTGAAGGGTATTGGCTGTATAGTCGTCGATCTCCGTTCCCAAGAAGATGATGCGGTCCATCATCAGTCGTGAGAAGACATCCATCTGAGTGACATTGAGCTGACGCTCTTCGAGGATATACGGATTGAGATATTGTTGTTGCGCCTTAACCACATCATCCAGAGCCAGTCCGTTCATGCCTAAATGCCCCGTGGCAAATTTTCTAAAGTCGTTGTTCATTCGATTTCCTTAATATATTCAATGTTAATAGTCAAATACGAGAAAAGAGGTTATCCGCTCTTTTTACTGGTTTCAAACCTATTCTTCGTGTTGATTACACAAAGATAATAAAAAAAGCTGATAACCTCTTCAATCAAGAGATTATTTTTTATTAAAATCTTATTTTATGCGCGCATTACTCGCCCATCATCTTGTTGAAATCATCGAGGCTGATCTCTTTCTTGTTCAGCTTGACGACTTTCTTCAGGGCATCAGAGAGCTTCACGTCGATGGCACGATCCACAAAGCCCTGGGCATTCTCACGCTTCTTGAGGAGCTCATCAGCGTAGTTGTTGATGTACTCTTCAGGAACGTTGCTCATGCCATACTGAGCAAACTGGATGCGAGCAGTCTCACGGGCAGCTTCCTTCACATCATTGTCATCAACCTTGATGCCAGTCTGCTCAGAGAGTTTGTTGCGGATCAGGCTCCAGTTGAGCTCCTTGAGGCTTGCCTCGTAGTTCTTGTCGATCATCTCGTTGAGCTTCTTCTCGTCCTTCTCCTTGCTGCCCTGCTTCATGACACGCTTCAGAAGAGCATCGGGATAAGTCAGCTGACCGATCTTGTCCTCAGCATACTTGCGGACATCGAGCAGGAACTTGTAGTCGCTGTCGCGAACGAGCTGCTCCTTGAGTCCCTCGGCGATCTTGTCACGGAATTCCTTCTCGTCCTTCACGGCATCCTTACCGAAGGTCTGATCGAAGAGTTCCTGATCCACAGCATGCTTCTGGAAGCGCTGGATACCAGTCACCTGGAAGCTGAAATCGCCCTGATAGTTGGCAACCTGATCCTTCTCGATCTTCAGCAAAGAAGAGATCTGCACCTCATTGCCGTCGTATGCCTTAGAAGGATTGAAGGTGATGATGTCACCCTTCTTTGCGCCCTCGAAGAGTTTCTTCTGGTCGTCGTTCTTCAGATAGTTAGGCATCAGCACAGCACCCTCGACGGTCAGACCGCCTTCCTTGGTGTTGCCTTTCTCGTCGAGCTCGCGGATGTCACCCTTGAGCATATCGTTTTCCTGATATTCCTCAACATCGACATATCCGCCAAGACGATTGGCAAACATATCCACCTGCTTGTCAACGAGAGCATCGTCGACAGTGATCTCATAATAGTCGACAGTATCCTTGTCGCTCAGCTCGATATTGAACTCAGGAGCGACAGCGATGTCGAACATGAAAGTATAAGGAGCCGGTTTCTCCAGATCCTGAGGCTCCTGCTTGTCAGAGGCCAGAGGCTCACCGAGCATCTGAATCTTGTTGTCAGCAATATACTTCTGGATTTGATCGTTGAGCACCTTGTTGATGGCGTCCATCTTGGCACTGGGCTCAAACTGACGTCTGATCATGCCCATAGGAGCCTTACCTGGGCGGAAGCCGGGGACATTAGCTCTTTTGCGGTACTCCTTGAGCTCCTTCTCGACATCGTTTTTGTAGTCATCTTCTTCGACAGTGATGGTCAACAGTCCGTTGATCTTGTCGGGATTTTCAAATGAAACTTTCATCTTTGGTTTATTTGTTTATGATTTATCTCCGTAAGGATTATTATGACTTATCTCCATAAGGAAACAGCAGACTCTTATCGCCCGTCAAGCGACAAGAGTCATATTGACTGGCAAAATTACGCATATTTTACCAATCTACCTAATATAAGGTGGAAAAATTTGTTTTTTTAACCATCCTCTACCCGCCATAAACTTCTGCAAGCAAAGACTTTCGGGATTGGGCAGCAAAGGCTCTGTCCTCCTCATTGGACTGGAACTTGCGGTAGACGAAGTTATCACTCAGATAGTTCTTTCTCACGATTTTGTTGGCAGCCAGTTCCTCGGGCAATCCCTGAAAGAGGATGCGGCCCTCGAAGAGCAGATAGGCGCGGTCGGTGATGGACAAAGTCTCCTGCACATTATGGTCAGTGATGAGGATGCCGATATTGCGGTATTTCAGTCGCCACACGATATGCTGAATGTCTTCCACGGCAATAGGGTCGACACCGGCAAAAGGCTCATCGAGCATGATGAACTTCGGGTCGATAGCCAGACAGCGGGCAATCTCCGTACGGCGGCGCTCACCACCGGAGAGGCGGTCACCCTTGTTCTTCCTCACCTTGTTGAGTCGGAACTCACTGATCAGACTTTCCAACTTATCGAGTTGTTCCTGGCGCGAGAGCTTTGTCATCTCCAGCACTGCCATGATATTGTCCTCCACGCTCAGCTTCCGGAATACGCTGGCCTCCTGCGGCAAGTATCCGATACCGGCCCGTGCGCGCTTATAGACAGGGAACTTTGTGATTTCCTTATCATCGATGAAGACATGGCCCTCGTTGGGCACGATCAATCCCGTCGTCATGTAGAAAGAGGTCGTCTTACCGGCACCGTTAGGTCCGAGCAATCCCACGATCTCACCCTGTTTGACATTAAACGTGACATGATCAGCCACGGTACGTTTACCATAGCGCTTGACCAGTCCCTCAGCATGCAACTCCTTATGTTTCAACTTGCTCATGAGCAACTTGTCCACCTCCTCGGGAGTCATGTGCTCCACATCGGGGCGTGCCTCAGTCTGAGCAGCCTCTTCGGTTGCGTTTTCCTCGGCAGTCTGCAATGGTTGCTGGTCTTCCGTATCCTGCTGTACAGGTGCTTGTAATGTTTCGTCCATGATAATAGTTTTGAATGCAAAAATACTAAAAAAACACCTAATAACATTGATAAAAGCAAAAACTCTTCTGTTTATTGCAGTTTTTTATGGGATTTTGGTTACTTTTGCATCATCAAATAGGTTATAGCCCATGCTTTTATTGAAGTTGCTTCATCGTTATCTCACCACCTTCGGACGTTATCTCATCTTGATGGGACGCACCTTTGCGCGTCCGGAACGAATGCGCATGTTTATGAAGCGCTATGTGAAAGAGATGTCCCAGCTGGGAGTCGACTCCATCGCTATCGTGCTGATGATCAGCTTCTTCATCGGTGCGGTCATCTGTATCCAGATGAAGGTAAACATCTCCAGTCCGTGGATGCCGCGTTGGACAACGGGCTACACCACGCGCGAGATCATGCTTCTTGAGTTTTCCTCTTCCATCATGTGTCTGATCCTTTCCGGCAAGGTGGGGTCAAATATCGCCTCAGAGTTAGGCACCATGCGCGTCACACAACAGATCGACGCGCTCGACATCATGGGCGTGAACTCGGCCAACTATCTCATCTTGCCGAAGATTCTCGGCTTGGTGACTATCATGCCTTTCCTGGTGATCTTCTCGTCGGCCATGGGCATCGTTGGCGCTTATGCTACAGCTATCATCGGACACATGATGTCGCCCGACGATCTCACGGCCGGCATGCACCACGCTTTCAATCCCTGGTTTATGTGGATGAGCATCATCAAGAGTCTGTTCTTTGCCTTTATCATCTCCAGCGTATCGTCCTATTTCGGCTACACGGTGGAGGGAGGCTCCGTCGAGGTGGGCAAGGCTTCCACCGATGCTGTCGTATGCAGCAGTGTGCTCATCCTCTTCTCCGACGTTTTCCTTACGCAATTACTGAGTTAAGCTATGATAGAAGTCAAAAATCTCACGAAACGCTTTGAGGACAAGACCGTTCTCGACAACATCAGTGCAGTCTTTGAGACTGGCAAGACCAATCTCATCATCGGACAGAGTGGTTCCGGCAAAACTGTGCTGATGAAAAACATCGTAGGGCTGCTTGAGCCGACACAAGGCCAGATCCTCTACGACGGACGCGACTTCACGGCGATGACGAAGAAAGAGAAAGTGATGATGCGGCGCGAGATGGGCATGATCTTCCAAGGCGCCGCGCTCTTCGACTCTTTGACGGTACAAGAGAACGTGCAGTTTCCTTTGGACATGTTCTCCAATATGACCTCCCGCGAGCGAGCCAAAAGAGCCCAGGAGTGTCTGGAGCGTGTCAACCTTTTGGACGCCCGCAACAAATATCCTGACGAGATCTCCGGCGGTATGCAGAAGCGTGTGGCTATTGCGCGTGCCATCGTGCTTAACCCGAAGTATCTCTTCTGCGACGAGCCCAACTCGGGCTTGGACCCGAAGACCTCACTGGTCATCGACAAACTGCTGTCCGAGATCACCAAAGACTATCAGATGACAACGATCATCAACACCCATGACATGAACTCGGTCATGGGTATCGGCGAGAACATCGTCTTCATCTATAAAGGACATAAGGAGTGGCAGGGCAATAAAGACCAAGTCATCAGCTCCACCAACAAGAAGCTCAACGACCTGGTCTTTGCCAGCGATCTGTTCCGTAAAGTAAAAAAGGTGGAAATGCAGGAAGAGAACTCATAGACCACCAATAATATAAAAGAAACGCTTAATATAAATATAAAAGAAACGCTTAATATAAAAGAAACGCTTCCTCTTCATTGCGAGAGGAAGCGTTTGTCCTTATTATATTTTCCTACATGACGGGAAGCGTCACCGTGTATACCACACGCCTTTCTTCTCCACCATCGGCACGCACACTTCTTCGCGCGTGCTGTCTCCATATTCAAATATCAAATACACATTGGCCACATGCTTGACGGTATCAGCCTTGGCATCGAGGATCTTCACCTTCTTGATGCCACGATGCTCTTGCTCCTGTTGCGCCACAAACATCCGGGCATTGTCTTCCAATTGTTTACGATAGCTGTCCGGAATCTTATAGGGCATGTATGTGCCCGCCACAAAATCCTTATACTTTCCTGCCAACAGCTGATCGTAATAGCCTTTGGCGGCATGGGCAGCTATCTCGGCGGGCGTCGGAGCTTTCTTGCAGGCCATAGGCAAGGACAAGACTGCACCCAACACCACATATCGCCATACTTTCTGCATCTTACTTCTGACGGATAAACACATTGATCGGACAGCCATGCATCGACCAGTTCTCGCGGATCTTGTTCTCCAGGAAACGGCGATAAGGCTCCTTAATATATTGCGGCAGGTTGGCATAGAACACGAAAGAGGGTATCTGCGTGTTGGGCAACTGTGAGCAATACTTGATCTTGATATACTTTCCTTTTGTAGAAGGTGGCGGTGTCTGCTCGATGATCGGCAGCATCACCTCGTTGAGCTTCGTCGTTCCGATACGTGTCTCACGGTTGATATAGACCTGCTTAGCTGTTTCCAACACCTTGAAGATACGCTGTTTGGTCAGTGCGGAAGCAAAGATGATCGGAAAATCGACAAAGGGAGCCATACGGTTGTGAATGGCATTCTTGAAGGTGTCGATGGCCTTCTGGCTCTTGTCCTCCACCAAGTCCCACTTGTTGACAACGACAACCAAGCTCTTATTGTTCTTCTGTATCAACTGGAAGATGTTCATATCCTGCGCCTCAATACCTCGTGTGGCATCAATCATCAGTATGCAGACATCACTGTTCTCAATAGCACGGATGCTGCGCATGACACTATAGAATTCCAAGTCTTCGCTCACCTTGTTCTTACGGCGGATGCCGGCTGTGTCAACGAGATAGAAGTCAAAGCCAAACTTGGTATAGCGTGTATAGATGCTGTCGCGTGTGGTACCGGCAATATCCGTGACGATATTGCGCTCCTCACCGATAAAGGCATTGATCAGGCTCGACTTACCGGCATTAGGGCGACCAACGACGGCGAAGCGCGGGATATTCTCATCCGGTGTCTCATCGATATTGTTTGGCAGTTTGGTCAATATCAAGTCAAGCAGATCACCCGTACCGCCACCCGTCGCCGCACTGATGCAGACAGGATCTCCCAGTCCGAGGCGATAGAACTCAGCGGCCTCGTAAGCGTTGCCGCTATTGTCGACCTTATTTGCTACAAGAATCACCGGCAGCTTGGCACGGCGCAGGATCATAGCTACATCCTCATCCCAGTCGGTCACGCCTGTCTCCACATCCACCAGAAAGAGTACCAGGTCCGCCTCTTCTGTGGCGACCTTCACCTGCTGGCGGATGGCATCCTCAAAGATATCATCTGATTTCACGACCCATCCTCCGGTATCGACCACGGAGAATTCCTTGCCGTTCCAACTACATTTGCCGTACTGTCGGTCACGCGTTGTGCCGGCTACATCGCTTACAATAGCCCTGCGGCTCTGGGTCATACGATTAAAAAGTGTGGACTTTCCCACATTGGGGCGTCCTACAATAGCTACTAAATTTGCCATTTCGTTGTTTGATTTCTGAAGTTTAACATTCTTCGGCCCTCCCGAAGGAGAGTGCACCCTGCCATACAGTCAGGGGAATCGTGTGAGTGTTGTGTCAACATTCAACACGCTACATTTAACATTCTTATTGCGGGTTGTACCCGAAGTGGTCGAGTTCCCGTTGGGAGTTGCGCCAGTCCTTGTCGACTTTGACGAAGGTCTCCAAATAGATAGCCTTGCCAAAGAACTTCTCAAGGCTCTTGCGGGCTTCCGACGACACCTTCTTCAAGGCAGTGCCCTGATGTCCGATGATGATGCCTTTTTGTGAGTCGCGCTCCACATAGATGACCGCATTGATATGGATATGGTGCTCGTCTTCCTTGAAACGCTCCACAACGACCTCCACGGAATAAGGAATCTCCTTGTCGTAATAGCGCAGGATCTTCTCGCGGATGATCTCCGAGACAAAGAACTTAGCCGGCTTATCGGTCAGCTGGTCCTTGTCGAAATAAGCAGGACTCTCGGGCAACAGCTCTTCGATGCGTTTCATGAGCATGTCTATGCCAAACTTGTTCTGAGCCGAGATCGGCAGAATTTCGGCATTGGGCAACAGCGCATGCCACTTCTCCACGATGTCACCGAGATGCTGTTGGTCGGTCTCATCGATCTTGTTGATCAGCAACAGCACAGGGATCTTCATCTCCCTGACCTTTTCCAGGAAGTCGAGATTCTTTTCCGGATTCTCCACCACGTCAGTGACATAGAGCAGGATGTCGGCATCTGCCAAGGCAGACTCAGAGAATGCCAGCATCATCTCCTGCATCTTATAATTAGGTTTCAACACACCGGGCGTGTCAGAGAAGACAATCTGCATGTTGGGCTTATTGACGATGCCCATAATGCGGTGCCGCGTCGTCTGCGCCTTAAACGTGGCGATACTGATCTTCTCACCGACAAGCTGGTTCATCAGCGTTGACTTACCAACATTGGGGTTTCCTACGATATTTACAAAACCGGCCTTATGCATAAGTACTTTTAATTAAACATACAATATCATCAAACAAAAAAACGCATTCTTACTATAACAAGAAGGATGCGTTTTTCTGTTGTTATGAATGAAGGATCTTACGAGTTACTTTTTCTCTGCTGCTGCGGCAGCACCATCGTAAGCCCATTTCAGATACATAGCTCCGTGAACAAATCCGGCTCCGAAAGCAGTGAGGATGACGTTATCGCCCTTCTTCAGCTTAGCCTCGTTGTCCCACATTGCCAAAGGAATGGTAGCGGAACTGGTATTGCCGTAGTGGTCGATATTGATCATCACCTTTTCGATCGGCAGATCGGCACGCTTAGCCACTGCATCGATGATACGCAGGTTAGCCTCGTGCGGGATCACCCAGTCCACGTCATCAGCCGTCAGACCATTATGCTTCATGATGTAGTCCACATCATCGCTCATATCCGTCACGGCATAGCGGAACACGTTGCGTCCCTCCTGATAGATATAGTGCAGACGATGGTCTACCGTGAAATGTGAGGGAGGGCAGACGCTACCGCCGGCCTTCATGTGAAGGAAGGGCAGACCAGCGCCATCGGTACGCAAGAATGAGTTTTGGAAGCCGATGCCTTCTTCCTCTGTTGCCTCCACGAGCACAGCACCGGCGCCGTCGCCAAAGAGCACGCAGGTCTGTCGGTCGGTGTAGTCGACAATCGACGACATCTTCTCAGCAGAAACCACAATGATCTTTTTGTAACGACCGCTCTGAATCATCGAGGAGGCCTGCTCAAGGGCATAGATAAAGCCACAGCAGGCGCACGACATATCAAAGGCGAAAGCGTTTTTCAGTCCCAGCTTACCCAGGATGATGCTTGCCGTAGAGGGGAAAGGATAGTCAGGGGTCGTTGTCGAGACGATGAGTGCATCAATGCTATCCGGATCAACACCTGTTTTACGGAGCAGCTGCTTGGCAGCCTTGCGCCCCATATAGCTTGATCCGAGGCCTTCCTCAGTGAGGATACGGCGTTCTTTGATGCCGACACGCGTAGTAATCCACTCATCGCTGGTGTCTACCATGCGCGACAGTTCCTCGTTGGTGAGGACATAGTCGGGCACGTAGCCGCCAACACCTGTGATTATCGCGTTAATCTTTCCCATTACTCAGCAGCTTCCTTAACGATAGCAACCTTGCCACGATAGTAACCGCATGTCGGGCAAACGGTGTGATAGACATAGTAAGCGCCGCAGTTAGGGCATACTGCCAATGTGGGGGCTACTGCCTTATCGTGAGTTCTACGCTTAAGTGTACGAGTCTTAGACTGTCTTCTTTTAGGATGTGCCATAATTGTTTAATCTTTAATTTTTATCTTTTATCTTTTTCAATGCTGCCCATCGGGAATCCACAGGCTCCGTATCCTCATCACCGCTTCGGGCGGCCGAATGTTCTTGAAGAATCTTCATCATGGCAGGGTCGCATTTTCCAGGTGCATGCACATGCCTGAGTGGAATACTGAGCTCTATAAATTCATAGATGAACCACGACACGTCGAGAATAGCGTTGTCTTCTCTGACCGTGACGAGGTCGTCATCCTCCGAATAGTCTTCTCCAAACTTTGCCACCAGATGGTCGTCGCTCTCTATGGGCTGCTCCATGTCTTCCAAGCAGAGATCGCAAGGAACGATGACAAAGCCGTCTGTGTGAAAATCTAAATAGAACACGTCCCCCGTACGACGGATCGTCAACGAGGAATGCACACGGCCACGCTGCACTGCCGGGGCCTGAATAGCCTCGAAGTATGAGTCGCTCAAATCGAAGTCAAAGACATTGTCGCCTTCCGACAAGCCTTTCAAGTCTATCTTAAACTGCTCTAAACTAGACATATCACAAACAGACATATCACATTTGGTGTGCAAAGTTACTACTTTTTTTTGATAGCGTCAAATTTATCTGCAAAAAGTTTCTTAAAAGAGGAATGATAACAAAGGCTATGCGTGGCACTTACGCAATTCTATGCGGAAAGTAGTTCCTTTGCCTACCTCCGACTCCTTGACATAGATACGCCCATGATGGTATTCCTCCACGATGCGCTTGGCGAGGCTGAGTCCCAAGCCCCATCCTCGCTTCTTGGTGGTGAAGCCAGGACGGAACACATTATTTATATTACGCTTTCGGATGCCTTTACCTGTATCGCGCACATCCAAGTACACCCACGCATCGGTCTCTACCACTTTCAATGTTATGGTACCCTGCTCACCGCCCATAGCATCCACAGCATTCTTGCACAGGTTCTCTATCACCCATTCAAAGAGAGAGCCATTGAGGTCCACGATCACCTGATGTGCCGGGAAGTCGGTCAGGATCTTTACTTTCTTGCTTGTTCGGCGGTCCATATAGTCGACGACATGTCCCAACAACTCCAAGAGGTCTGTGGCCACAGGAGCCGGAACAGAGCCTATCTTTGAGAAACGGTCTGCGATGAGTTGCAGCCGCTTCACGTCTTTGACCATCTCCGGAATCAACGTGTCGTCAGGATAGGTCTCCTTCAGGATCTCCACCCAGGCTATCAGACTGGAGATAGGCGTTCCCAACTGATGCGCAGTCTCCTTCGACAGACCCACCCACACCTTATTCTGTTCTGCGCGCTTAGAGGTCAGCAAGGCAAAGATGGCAACCACGACAAAGAGAAGCACTACACCCAATTGTACGTAGGGATACCAGGAAAGACGTTTCAGCATCAACGACTCGTCATAGCAGACATCGATATAGTCATGGTGCTGTGCGTCGAGAAAGATACGGATATTCCGGTTCTTTGCCAACAGCTCATGTCCAATCTCCGCAGCCTTCTTCAAACTGTCGGCATGAGAAGAAGCATGGATAGCAAGGTTGCGGAAGTCAGTAACCGCCCCCTTACGGTCCAGCACGATCACTGGTATCGTATTGTTGTCGTTAATCACTTTCAGCACGAGATTCAAATCCGTGTTCTCGTCAGCCTGGTTGAGCGACCGCATAGCCTCTGCCCAGACCTCCATGCGGCTGCGTTCCTGCGCTTCCAAGTCACGCGTCATGCTATGAGACACGACAAGAGAAGCCACGGCAATCGCAATTGCCATCACCACAAGAATGATCTTTACCTGTCTGATTCTGTCTGTCCACTGCATAGCAATAAGGATAACGAAAAGAAATAGAAATTATTATAAGAAGCCCCTCCCTAAAGCCCTTCCCTAGCCCTCCCCAAGGGGAGGGGACCGCAATACCCCAAAGAGCATAAATTAAGGGAGGATGGTATGGTATAGCAATTCTCTCCCCTCGGGGAGAGCTAGAGAGGGGCTGGAGTTGAGTTAGAGAAGGGCTTTACCATACTAAAAAAGCCCTTGAAAACATTGCTGTTCTCAAGGGCTCTTGTTGAAAGAGGGCGGCCTCCTACTCTCCCGCATTGCATTGCAGTACCATCGGCGCAAGTGGGCTTAACT
>ONHQ01000015.1 GCA_900317685.1 uncultured Prevotella sp. | reverse complement strand
GACACTACAAAGATACTGATTTTCCGCGATTTACGGAAGCCTTTAGCTATTTTTATGCACCTATATATCTCGGATTATTCACTTGCGAAAGTTGAGTATCTAATAAACTTCCACTTGCTTCCATTATTATTAAACGTGTGTATAAGCCAAGTATCCCCATTATCTGTCGCCGTCCAGTCGTATGCGTAAGAATAGATTTTTTTACTCTCTGATGCCTTTGCAAAATCCAAAGTCTTGTACACAACATCCTCTGCATTGGCTTGCTCTAAACCTATCAATGTAAAGACGCAAATTAAGAATAGATGTAGAAATTTTTTCATCTTCATATGATTAAGAATTAATTTATCTGCAAAATTAAGTATAATAATTTAAAAAAGCAAGAAGTTAGCTGTAAAAAGCTATCTTCTTGCTTTGAAATGAATCAGAAAGTTATTTTTAAAGCTTTCTTGTTGCCTAATTGTCAGCGTGAAGGTTTGGTGTTATTTCCCTATTGCCTCCTTGCTGAGGTATACAGCAATAGTTTTGAGTTTGACGTACTGATAGCTGAGATACATGAACCCGTCGAAGGGGTTGCCGTTGCCCCATGAGTTTTTTGCGATGAAGAAGCGGTGGCCTTGCCGGTCATGGGCCAGTCCGCAGAGCTCCATGCAATGGTCGTCGGTGGTGCGAAAGGTCTCGAAGGCGCGCTGCCGGTCGAACTGGTCATAGTCAGCCTTGTCGTTTTGCAGTACGGCGACACCGCGCTGAAAGTCAAAGCCCGGTTCGCTGATGTCGCCCTCCCAACAGACAGAATGGCCGTGCTTGAGCGCATGAACGACGGTACGCATGAGCGAGTCGATAGGGACGTTGAGGAAATAGTCGCGCATCTGATTGTCAGGGACCTCCAAGATAAACGGCTTGCCGAAAGGATGATGGGAGAAGCTCGTCAGCGAGAGATATTCCTCGGGACGGCATACGCTATGGGCAAACTCCAGGGGCGTGTAGCGGGCTCCCAACATCATGATGGTGCCGGGCAGATAGCCGATGTGCTCGTCGAGCGCTTTGTCGACGCGTCCGTTGAGCATGCCGAGAGAAGCGCTTGCACGGGCAATCTGCTGCACTGTGCGGGCCACGACAGGATAGTCGACCGGCTCGTTATTATAATAGCTGTCGTAGGGCAGCATGCCGTACATCGCCATGAGATCAAAGACCATCGACGCCATGCCGCGCAGAGAGATGCGGCCATCGCTGCGGTTGAAATAGTAATGCGTCGCCTCGTCCTTGAGCAGCATCCTGGCCAGATAGTCGACGGAGAGATGCACCGAGTCGCCCTGCATGAGATGCTCCGACTCGATGGTCGCCAGCATGGCATAAGCCCAGCAGAGCGGGCTGCGCCCCTGGTCGAGGACCGGTGTCGTCTTGATGACCACATCATTTCTGAACTCACTCCTCACCGGCTTGCGGCTCTGAGGGCGTCCGCAGCTGATGATCATCACAAGGCCAAGCAGGCCAAAAGCTAATTTCTTCATTGCAAGTGCAAAGATAAGCAATTATTTGATTACCTTTGCACTATGAATGCTAAAATAGAGGATTTTGAGATCATGGCCCCCGTGGGCTCACGTGAGTCACTCGCCGCTGCCCTGCAGGCCGGAGCCGACTCCGTATACTTTGGTATCGGACAGCTGAACATGCGGTCGCACAGTGCCAATCATTTCGACATCAGTGATCTTCATGACATCGCCCGTATCTGCAACGAGCATGGCGTGAAGACCTATCTCACTGTCAACACCATCATCTATGACGAGGATATGGACACGATGCACACCATCATCGATGCTGCCCATGAGGCCGGCATCTCTGCCGTCATCGCCTCTGACGTCGCCGTGATGGTCTATTGCCGCCAGGTAGGCATGGAAGTGCACCTCTCCACCCAGCTCAACATCAGCAATGTGGAGGCACTGAAGTTCTACGCTCAGTTTGCCGACGTGAGTGTCCTGGCCCGCGAGCTCAACATGAAGCAGGTGAGCCATATCCATGATGAAATTGAGCGGCAACACATCTGTGGCCCCGCCGGCAAGCCGGTGCGCATCGAGATGTTCTGTCATGGAGCATTGTGCATGGCCGTCTCGGGCAAATGCTACATGAGTCTGGCTGCTGCCGACCGCTCAGCCAACCGCGGGCAGTGCGTGCAGATCTGCCGCCGCTCTTATATCGTCACAGATGCAGAGACCGGCAATCAGCTTGAGATCGACAACAAATACGTGATGAGTCCCAAGGATCTGAAGACCATACGCTTTCTCGACAAGATGATGAAGGCCGGTGTGCGCGTCTTTAAGATCGAAGGGCGCGCACGTGGACCCGAATATGTCTATACCGTAGTCACCTGCTACAAGGAAGCACTGAGGGCCGTCCTCGACGGCACGTTTACCGAAGAGAAGAAAGACGCCTGGGACAAGCGGCTTGCCACCGTCTTCAACCGTGGCTTTTGGGACGGCTATTATCAGGGACAGACCATGGGCGAGTGGAATAAGCACTACGGATCGCTTGCCACTGAGCGCAAGCGTCTCGTGGGTAAGGTGACGAAGTATTTCTCAAAACTCAACGTAGCCGAGATTGCCGTTGAGGCTGCTCCCTTTGAGGTGGGCGACAAGCTGCTTATCACTGGCAACACCACCGGAGCGATGTATCTCGACTGCACCGAGATCCGCTATGACCTCAAGCCTGTCCAGCGGGCTGAGCAGGGATGGCTGGTCTCCATCCCCGTGAAGGGAAAGGTAAGACCAAATGATAAATTCTTTAAGTTGGAGAAAGTAGAATATGAAGACGATTAATGAATTGCAGGACGAGGTCGTGGAGGAGTTCAGCGACTTCGACGACTGGATGGACAAATATCAGATGCTCATCGACTTAGGCAATGAGCTCAAACCACTCGACGAGAAATACAAGACCGAGCAAAACCTCATCGACGGCTGTCAGAGCCGTGTGTGGCTGCAGTGCGACTTTGTCGACGGCAAGCTCGTGTTTACTGCCGACAGCGACGCGCTCATCGTCAAGGGCATCATCGCCCTGCTCATACAGGTGATCAGCGGCCATACGCCGAAGGAGATCCTCGATGCTGACCTTTACTTCATTGACAAGATCGGTCTGCGCGAGCACCTTTCGCCGACCCGCTCCAATGGTCTGCTGGCCATGGTGAAACAGATCAAGGCCTATGCGCTGGCGTATAATAGCCTCACTCCCAAACCCCTCTCCAAGTAGCCTCACCCCCGTACCCCTCTCCAAGGGGAGAGGGGAGTGATATGCTTCAAGAGTAGAAAGGAAACATCAAAGGCTCATCCCAAATAGCCTCACCCCCGTACCCCTCTCCAAGGGGAGAGGGGAGAAGAATGTTTTACGGGTGCTTGATGCTGAGAAGATGGATCTTTTTGTGAATTCTTCTATATGCTCAAGAGACTGTTTATCTAACATATCACTCCCCTCTCCCCTTGGAGAGGGGTACGGGGGTGAGGCTGCAATTCATCATTCAACATTGAACTATGCATAAGCTCAGGACCATAGAGATGCACCGCCTCACGGTGGAGGAGTTCAAGGAAGCCACAAAGCTGCCGCTGATTGTCGTACTCGACAATGTGCGGTCGCTCTACAACGTCGGCTCTGTCTTCCGCTCCTGTGACGCTTTTCGTGTCGAAGCCGTCTATCTTTGCGGCATCACCGCCTGCCCGCCTAATGCCGAAATCCATAAGACGGCACTCGGCGGAGAGGACAGTGTCGACTGGAAATACTTCAAGAATACCGAGGACGCCGTGGCGGAGCTCCAGCGTGAGAGCTATTTCGTCTATAGCATCGAGCAGGTGGAAGGCAGTACCAAGTTGCAGCACCTCGGAGAATCGTTGGCTGCACAGCATAAGAAAGGCGTAGCACAGCGCTATGCCGTCGTCTTTGGCAATGAAGTCAAAGGCGTGTTACAGAGTGTGGTGGACATGAGCGACGGCTGCCTGGAGATACCTCAGTTCGGTACCAAACACAGTCTGAATGTCAGCGTCACCGCCGGCATCGTCGTTTGGGAGTTTGCCAAGCACATACTCTTGGAGCAGAAATGACGGGACACTGTCCCCCAAAAAATGAACAAACGATGGAGTGGGGGCTGCATCACGACAGTCAGGATGATGAACAAACACTATTTGTTGCCATTTCGTGCAAACTGTCCGCAAGTTTTGAATTTAGTAGAATGTAACAAAAAAATACATTCATGATGAGACTACATTCATTGATAACGCTTCTTGCTGCAGGTCTGCTTACGGCTTCCTGCGCTACCGGCAACCATGCTGTCAGCTTTTCCGAAGCCCGCAACTATTTCTTTCGCAACGATGCCAGGCAACCCGCTGGCCTGCTGATCATCCGCAGCCAGGCAGAGCTGGAGCAATGTTTTGGTGAGGCTGCCTTTATGGGTAAGGGCGGTGAGCCGACAAAGATAGACTTCAACAAGCGTTTTGTCGTAGCAAAAGTACTGCCCGTCACCAACCATTCCACTGATATCTCACTTCTACGTATCGAGCGCAGCGATGACAAGCGTCTTACTTTGGTTTGGCATATCGCTGTTAAGCCCACTCCGCAATCCTATTCCGTGCAACCGATGAAGCTGGTGGTGCTTGACAAGAAATACGAGGGATACCGGATCAGCGAAAGGCAAGAATAAAAAGATAAAACTTTTAGGAATGAAAGACGAGATACTCATCCAACGCATTGAAGACGTCACGGGACAACACTATGACTCGCCCAAGGACTTTGAAACACTTAGCGAACTGATCTTTTCCAAAACTGAGGAAAAGGTCAGTCCCTCCACGCTGAAACGCTTTTGGGGCTATGTCGACAGTGTCTCTTCTCCACGCTCCTATACCCTTGACGTGCTGTCCCGCTTTCTGGGCTACCGCGACTATGAGTCTTTCAAAACCGATAACCTACCTGCTGACGTGCAGAGCGACATTACGCTCTGCGACAAGGTTTCGTGTGAGGATCTCGCTATCGGTGACCTGCTGGAACTCAGTTGGCTGCCCAACCGCGTATGCCGGGTGGAGCATCTCGGCGGTGGAAACTTCCGCATCGTAGAGGCCCGGAACACCAAGCTCAGCGTGGGCGACACCTTTTTCTGCTCGCTGATGCTGAGTCATGAACCGCTCTTTGTCGATAAACTCATGCACGAGGGCAAGGGGCCCTTTGTCTATGTGGCAGGAAAAAAGGACGGAATCACTGTCAGGCGACTCCGTCCTTCTACGCTATAAAACCGAACTAAAAACTATTTTTCTTGATAGAGGGAGTCCTTATTGCCGGGGCTGTCCTCATTGTTCTTGATAGAGGCTGTCCTCAAAAGCGGCGAGAGCTGCCTTGGCTCCTTCGCCCATGGCAATCATGATCTGCTTGAAAGGTACTGTCGACACATCGCCTGCCGCGTATACGCCTGCCACAGAGGTGTGGTTGCGGTCGTCGATGATGATCTCGCCACGCGGTGTGAGCTCCACATGATCTTTAAACATGTCGCTGTTGGGCTGCAAGCCGATCTGTACAAACACGCCGTCGAGACTGATGTGCCGCACCTCGTCCTTGTCGAGATCACGCACGTCGATGCCCGTGAGTCCTCCGTTCTGCTCCGAGAGACCGATGGTCTGGCTGCGGAAATGAATGTCGACATTGGGCAGTGCGCGCAATTTTTGCTGCAACACTTTGTCGGCCCGCATCTGAGAACCAAATTCCAGTACTGTCACATGATCGCAGATTCCGGCCAAGTCGATGGCCGCCTCTACGCCACTGTTTCCGCCTCCGATGACAGCTACGTGCTTGCCTTTATAGAAAGGTCCGTCGCAGTGTGGGCAGAAATGAATGCCGTGGCCGATGAGCTTGTCCTCGCCTGTCAGTCCCAAACGGCGCCATCCGGCACCCGTAGCAATGATCACACGCGGGGCGATGAATGATTCTCCTCCTCTCACCTCTACCCGTTTGTCCTTTTGTGAAAAGTCCACACGTGTGATCTTGCGGTTGGTGTATGTGTCAATGGGATAAGCCTCCAAGTGTTTGGAAAGGTCGGCAGCCAATTGCGCACCGGTGGTCTTTGGCACAGAGATAATGTTCTCGATGCCCGTTGTGTCGTTGACCTGTCCGCCGATGCGCTGGGCCACGACCGCCACCTTCTGCCCTTTTCTTGCCGCGTAGATGGCGGCTGCTGCTCCTGCCGGGCCGCCTCCGAGTACCACCAAATCATAGCGGTGCTCCACAGCCTCGTGTTCCGCGCTGCTGTCTGTGCCGAGATGATCCTCCAGTTCGTTGAGCAGCGTGCCGAGCTCTCCGCGTCCCACGTGCAGCAACTCCCCGTTGACATACACCGAGGGCACTGCCTGGATGTTGAGCTCGTCGACTTCCTGCTGCGCGACTGCCCCGTCGACCATCTCGTGAGAGACATTCGGGTTGAGCAGCGCTATGACGTTGAGTGCCTGCACCACATCGGGACAGTTGGTACAGGTCAGCGAGACGTAGGTCGTCAACCTGATGTCGCCTTGCAGCGACGCGATGCGTCGGCGCAGACGGTCATCGGGCAGATTGCGTCCCTGTCCGTCGGCGTTGAGCAGTGCCAGCAACAGCGAGGTGAACTCATGTCCGTTGGGGATGCCCCGAAAGGCGATACCCGTGTCCTGTCCGTCGCGAAGAATAGAAAAGCGAAAAGCCTTGCCACTGTGATACTCCACAGTGATATGTGAACTGCACGAAGCCACATCCTCTACAAATTGACTGAAATGAGTGGCGTCGGCATCGCTGTCGTCCCGCTCTACGGCAAACGTGAAATGGGCACTGAGATGGGCCAGTACACCTTTCACTTGGGTGATAACATTAAGATCGAGCATAAGTTGAAATTGTTGGAATTAGAGAGTTGTGTACTTCGTGCAGTCGTAATGCTTTACTGAAAAAGCCCGTTGTGCACCTTAGAGCTTACCGACGAGGTCGATGCTGGGCTTGAGCGTCTCAGCACCTTCGTGCCATTTTGCGGGGCAAACCTCACCGTTGTGCGATGCAACATACTGTGCAGCCTGAACCTTACGGACGAGTTCGTCGGCGTTGCGGCCAATGCTGTTGTCCTGAATCTCAGCCAGTTTCACGAGTCCTTCGGGGTTGACGAGGAAGGTGCCACGGTAAGCCACGCCCTCATCTTCTTTGTAGACGCCGAAGCCACGGGAGAGCACAGCGAGCGGGTCGGCAAGCATGGCATACTGCAATTTGGCGATGCGGTCAGAGGTGTCGTGCCATGCCTTGTGTACGAAATGGCTGTCGGTGCTCACCGAGAAAACCTCTACGCCCATGGCCTTGAGCTCATCGTATTTGCTCTGAAGGTCCTCCAGTTCAGTGGGGCAGACAAAGGTGAAGTCGGCAGGATAGAAGAAAAACAATGCCCACTTGCCTTCGATGTCCTTGTTGCTGACGGTTTTGAAATTGCCGTTCTGGAAAGCCTGAACGGTGAACTCGGGTGCGTGCTGATTGATGATCGTTTCCATAATCTCTTATTTTTTATTAATTTTGTGTTGTGTTGTTGCGAGGAAGACCTCTGTTGTTTGTGATGTTGTGAGTGTTATTTTTGTTTTCTGATGCAAAGTTATGGATATTCCTTGATGATGACAACAGACAAAGACTATCGCATCATAGATAAAATCTATATCGCAGGATAAGACGTTGTCTATCTGTATTCTATTTGGTCATAGACAACCTATGGCTTTTCTCATTTCTTCCTCCGCCCTCACATTTTGCACCATTGATTTTGTTTTGTGGATTGATTTGTGTAACTTTGCATGTAGTATGCCCTATTTATAATAAGGTGTAAGCCAAAGAAACAATAAAACAAGATATATACACACATGGACTACAATTTCAGAGAGATTGAGAAAAAGTGGCAGAAAGAGTGGGTCGACCATAAGACCTACAAGGTCACAGAGGACCCTAACCGTCCGAAATACTACGTGCTCAACATGTTTCCTTACCCTTCTGGTGCGGGACTGCATGTAGGTCATCCGTTGGGATACATTGCCAGTGACATCTATGCTCGCTACAAGCGGCTCAACGGCTTCAATGTTCTCAATCCTATGGGATATGACGCCTACGGACTGCCCGCCGAGCAGTATGCCATCAAGACGGGACAGCACCCTGCCATCACCACTGAGCAGAACATCAACCGCTATCGCGAGCAGCTCGACAAGATCGGCTTCTCCTTTGACTGGGACCGCGAGGTGCGCACCTGCGACCCCCATTACTATCACTGGACACAGTGGGCTTTCGAGAAGATGTTCAACTCGTATTACGACAACGACCTGAAGAAGGCACAGCCCATCGACAAGCTCATTGCCTACTTCGAGCAGCAGGGTACTGAAGGACTCAACGTGGCACAGGGCGACGACACCGTCAGCTTCACCGCTGAAGAGTGGAATGCCATGGACGACAAGCAGAAGAGCGACGCGCTGATGAACTACCGTATCGCCTACAAGGGCGAGACGATGGTCAACTGGTGCGCCGGACTGGGCACCGTGCTGGCCAACGACGAGGTTGTCGAGGGCGTCTCTGTGCGTGGCGGCTTCCCCGTGGTACAGAAGAAGATGAGCCAGTGGTGTCTGCGTGTCTCGGCTTACGCTCAGCGTCTGCTCGACGGACTCGACACCATCCAGTGGAGCGACTCCATCAAGGAAACGCAGAAGAACTGGATCGGACGCTCAGAAGGTACTGAGGTGGAGTTCCAGGTCAAGGACTCCGACGTGAAGTTCACCATCTTCACTACCCGTGCCGACACCATGTTCGGCGTGACGTTTATGGTGCTCGCCCCCGAGTCTGACTATGTCAGCCAGGTGACCACTAAGGAGCAGAAAGCCGAGGTGGACAAATATATCGACTATGTCAAAAAGCGCACTGAGCTGGAGCGTATGTCCGACCGCAAGGTCACGGGTGTGTTCACCGGTTCTTACGCCATCAACCCGCTGACGGGCGATGCCATCCCTATCTGGGTTTCGGAGTATGTGCTCGCCGGATATGGTACGGGCGCCATCATGGCCGTACCGGCTCACGACAGCCGCGACTATGCCTTTGCCAAGCATTTTGGTCTGCCCATCATCCCGCTCATCGAGGGGGCCGACGTCTCGGAGGAGAGCTTCGACGCCAAGGAAGGCATCGTCACCAACTCGCCGCAACAGGGCAAACAAGGCCTTGACGGCTTCTCGCTCAACGGACTGACTGTGAAGGAAGCCATTGCCGCTACGAAGAAATTCGTCACCGAGAAGGGTATCGGACGCGTGAAGGTCAACTACCGTCTGCGTGACGCCATCTTCTCTCGCCAGCGCTATTGGGGTGAACCTTTCCCTGTCTATTACGACAATGGCATCCCTCGCATGGTGCCCGAAGAGTGCCTGCCTATCGAGTTGCCCGAGATTTCGGAGTATAAACCGACCGAGAGCGGTGAGCCACCTTTGGGCCGCGCCACCAAGTGGGCTTGGGATACCGTCAACAAGCAGGTGGTGGAGAACACCAAGATCGACCAGAAGACCGTCTTCCCGCTCGACCTCTACACCATGCCGGGCTTTGCGGGCAGCAGTGCTTACTACCTGCGCTATATGGATCCCCACAACGACGAGGAGCTCGTCTCGAAGAAGGCTGACGAATACTGGCGCCATGTCGACCTCTATGTGGGCGGCACCGAGCACGCCACCGGCCACCTGATCTACAGCCGTTTCTGGAATAAGTTCCTCCATGACTATGGCGTGAGCTGCGAGGAAGAGCCGTTCCAGAAGCTCATCAACCAAGGCATGATCCAGGGGCGCAGCAACTTTGTCTATCGTGTGGGCGAGCTCAGCACTGCCGACAAACCGGTGTTCGTCAGCTACAACCTGCGCAAGAACTACAAGGAAGTCACCCCGATCCACGTATGGGTCAACCTTGTGAAGAACGATATCCTCGACATAGAGGCCTTTAAGCAGTGGAGCCCTGAGTACAAAAATGCCGAGTTCATCCTTGAAGACGGCAAATATGTCTGCGGCTGGGCCATTGAGAAGATGTCAAAGTCGATGTACAACGTGGTCAACCCCGACGACATTGTGCGTGACTATGGCGCCGACACACTCCGTCTCTACGAGATGTTCCTCGGTCCTGTCGAGGCCAGCAAGCCTTGGGACACCAATGGCATCGACGGCTGTTTCCGTTTCCTGAAGAAACTTTGGAGCCTGTTTTGGGAGAACCGCACCGACAAATGGCTCGTCGACGAGGCTGAGCCCTCAAAGGACAGCTTGAAGAGTGTGCACAAGCTCATCAAGAAAGTGACCGGCGACATCGAGTCGTTCTCTTACAACACGAGTATTTCTGCCTTCATGATCTGTGTCAGTGAGCTCGGCCAGCAGAAGTGCCACAACCGTGAACTCCTGCGCGATGTGGTCATCCTCATCGCTCCCTTTGCACCACATATCGCTGAGGAACTCTGGCACCAGCTCGGCGAGAAGGGATCAGTGTGCGACGCACAGTGGCCGAAATGGAACGAGGCTTACCTGCAGGACAATGAGTTGCAGATGACAGTCAGCTTCAATGGCAAGGCCCGCTATCAGAAGATGTTCCCTGCCGACGCCTCGAAAGACGACATCCAGCAGGCCACACTCGACGACGAGCGCAGCAAGAAGTATCTCGACGGTAAGCAGATCGTCAAGGTCATCGTCGTGCCCAAGAAGATTATCAATATCGTTATCAAATAATATATGACCATTGATCATCGTATCATATACAACGAGGCTAAGGATTATGTAGGCATAACCCTTGGCCTCGTTTTGTATGCTGCCGCCTTCACCATCTTTCTCCTGCCCTATGAAATCGTCACGGGCGGCGTGACAGGTATGTCGGCTATCATCTACTACGCGACGGGGTTTAAGATAGAGAATACCTACATGATCATCAACCTGGCGTTGCTCGTCGTGGCATTGAAGATTCTTGGTTGGAAGTTTCTGATGAAGACGATCTATGCCATCTTCACGCTTTACTTCCTCTTGAAGTTCGCTCAGGTGCTCATGCCGGTGGATGCTGCGGGGCACTATGTCAAGATTCTCGGACCGGGACAGGATTTCATGTCGCTGCTCATCGGCTGTTGCTTCACGGGATCGGCCTTGGCAATCGTCTTCCTCAACAACGGATCGACGGGTGGAACCGACATCATTGCCGCCTGCGTCAATAAATATCGCGACGTATCGCTGGGCCAGGTGCTCATGGCGGTGGACTTCTGTATCATCGGCTCCTGCTTCTTCTTCCCGCAGTTCGGCGACTATCTCGGCCGCGCCCACAAGGTGGTGTTTGGTTTCTGCACCATGGTGGTGGAGAACTTCATGCTCGATCACGTGATGAACATCCAGCGGCAGAGTGTGCAGTTCATGATCTTCTCCAAGAAATATCAGGAGATCGCCAACGCCATCGGCACACAGATGGATCACGGCGTGACGATTCTCGACGGACACGGATGGTACACCGGGCAGGACATGAAGGTGCTCTGTATCCTTGCCAAGAAAAACGAGAGCGTCACGATCTTCCGTCTCATCAAGATGATCGACCCGCAGGCTTTCGTCAGCCAGAGCTCGGTCATCGGTGTATATGGCGAGGGCTTTGACCGCATCAAGGTCAACGTGCCTAAGAAACTCAAGAATAAACAGATTCTTTTCGACATTCCGCCGGCTGCCAAAGACCAGGCGGATCAGGAACAAAACAATAAAGCATGAAAATAGTTTTTGCTACCAACAACCAGCATAAGTTGCGCGAGATACGTGAAATCCTCGGTCCTGACTTCGAGATTGTCTCTCTCAGTGACATCGGCTGCCACGAGGACATCCCCGAAACGGGCAATACCCTTGAGGAAAATGCACATCAGAAAGCAGAATATATCTTTGACCACTATCATCTCAACTGCTTCGCCGACGACACGGGGCTGGAGGTGGAGGCACTCGGCGGTGCGCCGGGCGTGCACTCTGCCCGCTATGCCGAAGGCACAGACCACGACAGTGAGGCCAACATGGCGAAACTCCTGCGTGAGCTCGACGGTGAGGACAACCGCCGTGCACGCTTCCGCACGGTCATCTCACTGATCACCATGGAAGGCGACAACCCGGTGTGTAGCCGAGAATATCAGTTCGAGGGCGAGGTGCGCGGGCGCATCGCTACCGAGAAACACGGCACTGAGGGCTTCGGCTATGACCCGCTCTTCATCCCCGACGGCTATGACAAGAGCTTCGCTGAGCTCGGCGAGGAGATCAAAAACACGATCTCGCATCGCGCAAAAGCTGTAGAGCAGCTCGCCGTGCACTTGAAAAGCGAGATGCTGTAATTAGTTTTTTATAGAAGCTATAGGTGCTATAGACGCTATAGAGCTTTAGACGCTATAGGTGCTATAGACGTCTATAGTTGCTATAGCTTCTATAAACTCTATAGTCTCTATAGACTCTGTCTTTAATGTCCTTCAAAATCGCTACCATGAGCAAGTATCGCCTGCTTCTTTTCATCCTGTTCTTTCCACTCCTGCTCCATGCCCAGTGGAAAGCCTATCTGAGCTACTACGACCCTACCGAAATCGTGGAGGGCGAGGGAAAAAACATCTATGTGCTGGCCTCTGGCGGCCTTTATCGCTACGACCGAAGTGACCAGAGCCTGACAACCTACGACAAGATCTCGGGACTCAGCGACTGCGGCATCGCACACATCGGATGGTCGCAGAAGGCTCGTCGGCTGGTCATCGTCTATGACGATTACAACATCGACTTGCTCGCACCCAACGGCGATGTGGTGAACATGACCGACTATCAGAACTATTCCACCACTGACACCAAGACGGTCAACGGCGTGGATGTCAACGGCAGCATGGCCTATCTCTCCACCGCCTTCGGTATCGTGGCGCTGAACGTGGCCGATGCTGAGATCACCAACACTTACAGACTGGGCTTCTCAGTCAATTACGCCTATGTCAAGGACGGATACCTCTATGCCGCCAGTGCTGCCAATGGTCTCTATCGCGGCAAGCTGACCGACAATCTCCTCGACAAAGCCAACTGGACGCGCGTGGGGGGATACACGGCTAAGCCCGGCACGGTATCGGAAGAGCTCAAGACACTCGTCAAGACACTGCAGCCCGGTGGACCAAAATACAACTATTTCGGATTCTTGAAGATGTATGGCGGTAAGCTGTATAGTTGCAATGGTACGATGAATATAAATCCGGGATGCATACAAGTGCTGAGCAACAACGAGTGGTCTTTCTTTCAGGACGACATGGCGACGCAGACAGGTATCAACTATCAGGATGTCTTCTGCCTTGATATCGACCCTCGCGACAACAGCCACGTGATGGCCGGATCGCGTGAAGGACTCTATGAGTTCCGCAACGGACAGTTTGTTAAGTTGTGGAACAGCGATAACTCTCTCATTGAGAGTTTCAACAAGAAGAGCAAGGATTATGAGTTGGTCTATGGCGTGATGTATGACAAGGACGGAAATCTATGGGCGCTGAACAGTCAGGCTCCCACGCAGTCGATACTGGAATACACAAAAGACGGAGAGTGGAAATCTTTTCCACATGCTGAGCTGATGAAGTTGAAATATCTGTTTCCGGAGCCTCAGAGCCTCGGATCGTTGAAAGGTATGATGACCGACAGCCGAGGACTGGTATGGTTTGTCAATGACCATTGGACAGTGCCGTCGTTCTATGCCTACCAGACTGAAACCAATGCGCTCAACAGCTATCAGGGACCTTTTGTCAATGAAGATGGCACTTCTTTGGGTATCACCTCTTGTAAATGTATAGTAGAGGACAAAGACAACAACATGTGGATAGGTACCAACATAGGACCGTTTATGTTGGAAACGGATCAAATCACTGCTGCAAGTCCTATTCTCACTCAGGTGAAGGTACCACGCAACGATGGTACGAACTATGCCGACTATTTACTCTCCGGAGTAAACATTCAGAGCATTGTCGTCGACAAGAACAATCGTAAGTGGTTCGGAACTAACGGCAATGGCTTATACCTCATCGCTGCTGACAACATCACGACACTGGCTCACTTCACCAAAACCAACAGCAAGCTGCTGTCAGACAATATTCTCTCTTTAGCGCTTAACTATGCCACAGGAGAACTCTTCATCGGCACCGATCAGGGACTGTGCTCTTATACCGGCAACTTTAGTGACGCCAGCAATGGCATGACCAAGGACAACGTCTGGGCTTACCCCAATCCTGTGAAGCCCGACTATACCGGAGCCATCACTATCACCGGTTTGGAAAATGGAGCCAGCGTGAAGATCGTCACGAGCAACGGCGTGCTGGTCAACGAGGGCATTGCCAGCAATGGAGAATATAAATGGTATGGCATCAACAGGGATGGCAAGCGCGTGGCCAGCGGCGTCTACATGGTGGAAGTAGCAACCAGCGAGGGCGAGAAAGGAGTAGTATGCAAAGTAGCTATTGTAAGATAAGTATTGCTTTTTTCTTCTTCCTCTTAGCGATATTGCTGTTTGTCGGCTATACACCTACGAACGATGGTGACGGATACATAGAGTATGCCTTGATGTCGTTAAAAGACGGTCAACCCTATCCGTCGCACTCCTCCATTATGGGTCAGCCTTTTATTTGGAACATCGGACAAATCAATCTGATCGCTCTTTCGCTATGGCTGACACGCAGCATCGTGCCCGTACTGGTGCTGATGTGTGCCCTAAAGGCAGTTTCTGCTTACGTTATTGCGCGGATTACAGAACTGCTTTTCAACCATCGCACGGGGCTTATCGCCATTCTGCTATATATTGCTTATCCCAACAACTGGGGGCAGAGTACCATGTTGCTCTCTGAGATTCCCTCTGTGGCGCTTGCCCTTACGGCTTTGTATCTCACTTTGAAGAGCAACAGCGTAAGGACATGGATAGCGGCAGGCCTTTTATTTGCCGTTGCCACATGGATACGCCCCATCTCTCCTATTTACATTGGTTCCGCGCTTCTTTATCATCTTATTTTCAATCGTAAACTGATTCTCAAGCGCTATGCTTGCGTCATCGGAGGCTATGCAGCCTTGCTCATAGCCTTCGGCACGTCCTGCTATCTGCGTACAGGCTTTTTCCTTACGCAGCCCACTACCTTATGGTTTAACTTTGTGGAAAGCACCTATGAGAAGAGCACAAAGGTGGATTACAGTCGGTACGCTTACCCTCAAGGTACAGCCCGCTACATCGCTAACCGTGAAAAACTGACTGCCCTGCAATGCCGCGACATCTGGAGACAACGCTCTCTGCAATGGCTCGGCAACCACAAAATCGCCTATCTGAAAAAAGTGCCCGGGCGACTCTTCTGGATGTATTACGAAGACATCGACAACATAGCGGCGTTTTTGAAGAATAAGCAACGTGCCGAGAATAACTATGTCACGTTGCCTGTCTCCTCAATAGCGCATGAGATCAATAGTCTCTCGCCGATTCAGTATTTTGCACTAATCAATGAGATCTGCTATATCTTCATCCTACTGATGGCTGTCATGTCGACAGCGCAGTTGCTGCGCAAGCGAGAATATCGTAGTCTGTTTCTGCCTTTGTTCGTCATTGTTGCCGGATCTTTGGCCTTAGTATTGCTTTCTCATGGTGAGACCCGCTTCAAGGCTCCTTTCATGCCTTTCTTCTTTATGTTGGCAGCATTGTGCCTGACGGGATGCGGAACACTTAAACCGACGCTTTCGGGCAATGGTAGCAGATAGTAAATTCCGTGACAAAACACTTTCAACTTTCTGTTGCATTCTAGAGAGCGTAGAAGACCACAGAAAAGCAAAAACGACGTTCAAAGTCACAAAAAACCATCGCGAAAATGTCATTTCAGTGAGATGTAAGGTAGAAAACGGTACTTTGATGCGATGAAAAAGGTACTTTGACAAGGTCATAAAGGCTTTTTGATGAAAAATTCTCTAGAGAATTTTTCATCAAAAAGCCTTTCTGACAATCGCAAGAAATGTTGGTTTTTCGGAAGTCATTGTTAATCACGCAATTATAAAACTGTGCTATTTTCGCGAAAAATTGGAGCAAGAGACACTTTGCTCGCAAAGAATCGATTCTCAGGGCCCGTTTTTTGTCAGTTTACCCGACAATTGTGCGTATGAGCCAGTTGAGGCTTATGCCACAGCGTGGCGCGTTAGCCTGCTCCCGTCTTGCCGCTGTCCGTCAGCGGGGACGGGGACAGCGCAGGCTTGAAGAATCATTGATGAGGAACGGGCCCATCGGCGATAGTTCCTCATTTCTTGTAGTTTTTTCCTTAGATTCCCCCTTTTTTAAAAGAAAGTCCTACAACCCACAATGCAAGTCAAAAAGATTTTGTAAATTTGCACTTGGCGCTTGATTCGCTTAAAATAAAGTATGATCAGATTATCAAAATCAGTGGTGGGCAAGGCAGAGAGTGCTGCCGTAGCCCACGTCATAGAAGATATCGGCTACCTGGGAATGGGAGCCACAGTAGGAGAATTTGAAAACGAGCTGCAAGACTACATCGGCGGTGGCCGTCGCTGTATGTGCGTCAACAGTGGCACAGCGGCTCTTCACTTAGCCGTGCAGGCTTGCACACGGCCGGGCGACGACGTGCTGGTGCCGTCGTTTACCTTTGTCTCATCTTACCAGGCCATTACCGGAGCCGGTTGCCATCCAGTGAGTTGCGACATAGATCCCGAGACGCTGACACTCGACCTCAAGGACGCTGAGCGCCGCATCACGCCGCGCACCACAGCGATGATGCCGGTCTACTATGGCAGCAACTGTCGTATGGCCGAGCAGTATCAGGCTTTTGCCCGTGAGCACGGACTGCGCTGTATCGAGGATGCCGCTCATGCCTTCGGATGTAAATGCGGCGGCCGCAAGATCGGATCGTTTGGCGACGTGGTCTGCTTCAGCTTCGACGGCATCAAAAACATCACCTCCGGCGAGGGTGGCGCAGTGTTCACCACCAACGAGGACACCATACAGAAAGTCAGTGACGCCCGCCTGCTCGGTGTGCAGAAAGACTCGGAGAAGCGCTATGCCGGCCAGCGCAGCTGGGTGTTTGACGTGGTGGACCAGGGCTACCGCTACCACATGAGCAACATCTTCGCCGCTATCGGCAAGGTGCAGCTGGGGCGTTTTGAGCCAGAGTTTGCGCCTGCCCGCCGCCGCATCGCCTTGGAATATACCCGCAGACTGAAAGACAACCCCGACGTGAAGCTCATCGAGATGGACTATGCCAACGAGATCGTACCTCACATCTTCCCGCTGGAAATCCTCCACGGAAAGAGAGAAAAACTCGAGCAACTGTTCAAAGAGAAAGAGATACAGTATGGCGTGCAATACCGTCCCAACCATCAGCTGTCGTATTTCAAGGCCGATTACCATCTGCCCGTGACGGAGGATGTGTATCAGAAAGTGATCTCCATCCCTATGCATCCCGAGCTCACCGAGGACGACATCACACTCATCTGTGACACCATCAACAGCCTATAGTTTCACTAAAAATATAATTGATACATGAAAGTGGTCATCCTTGCCGGCGGCTTCGGCACCCGGCTCTCTGAGTACACCAAGCTCATCCCCAAGCCCATGGTGGAGATAGGCGGAAAGCCTATCCTGTGGCATATCATGAATCACTATGCACGGTATGGTTACAAAGACTTCGTCGTGGCTCTGGGCTACAAGGGCGAGGTCATCAAAAACTATTTCCTGCAATACTATTCTTTGGGCAACGACTTCACCATCGACCTGGCTAACAACCACGTGGAATACATCAATGAGCACCCCGTCGACTGGCGCGTCACGCTCGTCGACACGGGGCAGGGCTCAATGACGGGCGGAAGACTCAAACGGCTCAAGGATGTCATCGGCAACGAAGACTTCATGTGCACCTATGGCGACGCAGTCTCCAATGTCGACATCAGCCACCTCGTGGACAGCTACCACCGGTCGGGAAAGAAAGCCATCGTCACCGCTGTGCACCCCACGGCCCGCTTTGGCGAACTGCAGCTCGACGACGACGGCCTCGTCCGTTCGTTCAAGGAGAAGCCACAGGTCAATCAGGGATGGATCAATGGCGGTTTCTTTGTCTTCAATCCCGTGATTTTCGACTATATCGAGGGTGACCAGACTACTTTGGAGCGCGAGCCCCTTGAGCGTCTGGCGGCCGAAGGCGAGCTGGCCAGCTATCGCCACGATGGCTTCTGGCAATGCATGGACACCGTGCGCGACCGCGACCTGCTCAACAAGATGTGGGAGGAGGGCAATGCGCCCTGGGCGAAATAGCCGTGGGACGCTCCTTCCCGCTTTTTCTCATTCAACCAATATCATGGCTAATTACGAAATCAGACCGCTGCAAGAAAAGATGCTTGGCGTGCTCGAGGCTATCGACAAGACTTGCAAAGCCCATGGGCTGACCTACGGCATCTTTGCCGGAAGTCTCATCGGTGCCGTGCGTCACAAAGGCTTCATCCCATGGGATGACGACATGGACATACTCATGCCTCGCCCCGACTATGAGCGTTTCATCGCTCACAGCCGCGAATGGCTGCCCGAGCCCTACGAGTTTGTATGCGCAGAGAACGACCCCGCCTACCCGCTGCCTTTCGGCAAGGTGCAGGACGCCTCTACCACTTTGATTGAGCGCATGCACCTGAGCTACCTCGGCGGCATCTATGTCGACGTGTTTCCGCTCGATGCGGTGCCCACCAACAGACTGGTGCGCTGGGCCCATTTCATGCATTACGAGTTTCTCCGTCAGGCGCTCTACTGGATCCACCGCGACCCTTACCGCCATGGCCACGGCCCCAGCTCATGGATATTCCTGCTCACACGACGCGTCACCACGCTGCCGCGACTGCAACAGAAAATCAGACGCATACTCACACGCTATGACTACGACTCCACGAAATATGTCGCTGACTATACCGACGGGCTCAAAGGTGTCATGCCCAAAAGCGTGGAGGGCGTCTATGCACCCTACGAGTTTGAGGGTAAGACCTTTATGGGCGTGAAGGACTATCAGCACTATCTCTCGCAGATGTATGGCGACTATATGAAGCTGCCACCAATGGAAAGCCGCAAGCAGCACAACTTCGACTTGCTGGAACTCGACAGGCCCTATCGTGAGTTCAAAGGCGTGGACAAGCAACAAAACAAAGAAAAATAACACATATCACCATCATGGAAAACATTCTCATCAATGACATAAAGCACACCCTCGCGGGACTCACTCCTGAGGAGCGTGCTAAGTTTAGCGGTGCCACCATCCTCGTCACGGGATGTGCCGGCTTCCTGGGATACTATATGATGCACTTCTTCGACGCTGAGGCTGAGGAGCTCGGCATCAAAAAGGTCATCGGTCTCGACAACTTCATGCTGGGACGCCCCGGATGGATACAAAAGCTCGAGGCCAACCCACGCTTTGACATTCAGAAGTTCGACATCATCAAAGACCGGATCGAGGACGTGGCGGGAGCCGACGAAGCCAATCTGATCATTCATATGGCATCCATCGCTTCGCCTATGTTCTATCGTCAGTACCCTATCGAGACGCTTGACGCCAACATCTGGGGACTGCGTCGTCTGCTCGACTACTATTGCGAGAAGCAGGTGCGCGGCTTCCTCTTCTTCTCTTCCAGCGAGCTCTATGGCAATCCCGACCCTGCCCACGTGCCCACATCCGAGGACTATTATGGCTATGTCTGCGCCACGGGGCCACGCAGCTGCTACGACGAGTCGAAGCGATTCGGCGAGACGATGTGCATGCTCTTCGCTCAGAAATACAACATGCCGATCGGTGTGGTGCGTCCCTTCAACAACTATGGGCCGGGTATGCGCATCGGCGACAAGCGTGTGCCTGCTGACTTCGCGCTCAACGTGATGCAGGGCAACGACATCGTCATCCTCTCCAACGGAACGCCGACACGTACGTTCTGCTATATCGCTGACTCGGTATGCGGTTACTTCAAGATACTCCTGCACGGCAGCTACGACTATTTCAACATTGGCATCGAGAAGCCTGAGATCACCATCGCACAGCTCGCAGAGATCTATCAGAAAGCCGGCAGCGAGATCTTCGGGTACAAAGGACAGGTACGCTACGCCACCTCCGACGATAAGCAGTATCTCACCAACAACCCACAGCGCCGCTGCCCCGACATCTCCAAGGCACGCCGTGTGCTCGGCTACAATCCTACCATTCCGGTGGAAGAGGGCGTGGCACGCTTCCTGCAGTTCTTGAAGGAAAGCCCCGAGAGTGAGTATAAATGGTAAAAAACAACAGCTTTTTAATTAACACGATACAGGTATTATGACTATTACTGTTTTCGGCCTGGGCTTCGTGGGACTCACCACGTCGCTGGGCTTTGCGGAATATGGACACACTGTCTACGGCGTGGAGGTGAACAACGAGCGCCTGAGCACCATCCAGAGCGGTAAGCTGCCCTTCCTGGAGCATGGCCTCGACGAGGCGCTCACACGTCATCTCAACCATCGCTTCCACGCTATCGTCACCGACGCACTGGCTGAGGCGGTGGCAGAGAGCGACTGCATATACTACTGTGTGGGTACGCCATACGGCAAGGACGGACAGGCTGACCTGACCTATCTGCTTAAAGCCATCGACCAGACACTCGCCGTCAGACCAAAGGACAAATACCAGGTGCTCGTCGTCAAGTCGACGGTGCCCCCCTCGACAACGTCGTCGAAGGTTATCCCGCATATCGAAGCCACTGGACTGAAAGTGGGACAGGACCTCGGCGTGGCCAATAACCCAGAGTTCCTGCGTGAGGGACATTGCTGGGATGACTTCATGCATGCCGACCGCATCGTGCTCGGCGTGAGCGACGACCGTTCGGCCGATGTGCTGAGAAACATCTATGCCACTGTCTCTGCGCCGATCCACTGCGTGACGCTCAACACGGGCGAGTTTATCAAATACCTCTCAAATACGCTGCTCGCCACGCTCATCAGCTACAGCAACGAGATGAGTGTGGTGGCCGACACCATTGGCGGTATCGACACGGCTGAGGCTTTCCATATCCTGCATGAGGACAAACGATGGAACAATGCGCCGATGGCGTCCTATGTCTATCCCGGTTGCGGATATGGCGGATACTGCCTGCCAAAAGACACCAATGCGCTCTATGCTGTAGCGCGTACGGCCGGCTTCGACGCTTCTATCCTGAAAAATGTCATTGCCACCAATGATCACATGCCCGCTTTCATCGCTGACAAGATCGCCAAGGCTGTCAATAACGACCACAATGCGGTCATCGGACTGCTTGGCCTCTCCTTCAAGCCGGGCAGCGACGATGTGCGCGACACGCCAAGCGCCAAGATTGCCAAGGAGCTGATCGCCTGCGGCTTTAAGCATATCATCGGTTACGATCCCGTAGCCATGGAAGAGTTCAGAAAGCACTACGACTTGACGATGGACTATGCAGCCAGCTACGACGACATCCTCAACCGTGCTGACGCATTCGCCATCACTACGGCATGGCCTGAGTTCAAGGATGTGCGCAAGCAGACTGCCAAGACTGTGGTCGACTGCCGCTATATGCTGTAAGGCACAGACCACTGCTTTCATGCGATGCTTGAGGGAGTTTACATTAACTTTGTAGCAACAATTATCAAGTAAAAGAACAAAACAACATACATGGGAAAAATTATTCTGACAGGTGACCGCCCAACGGGCAAGCTCCACCTGGGACACTATGTGGGCAGCCTGCGCCGTCGCGTGCAGCTGCAAAACGAAGGCGACTACGACCGCATGTTTGTCTTTATGGCTGACGTGCAGGCTCTCACCGACAATGCCGACAACCCGGAGAAGATCCGGCAAAACATCGTGGAGGTGGCTCTTGACTATCTCTCTGTGGGACTCGACCCGAAGAAGTGCACGCTCTATATCCAGAGCCGTATCCCCGAACTCGCTGAGCTCACCACCTATCTGATGAACATCGTCACCGTGAGCCGCGTGCAGCGCAACCCTACGGTGAAGACTGAGATCAAGATGCGCAACTTCGATACCAACATCCCGCTTGGTTTCTTCTGCTATCCTGTCTCTCAGGCTGCTGACATCGCTGCCTTTAAGGCTACCACCGTGCCGGCCGGCGAGGATCAGGAGCCAATGCTGGAGCTCACACGTGAGCTGGTCAACCGCTTCAACCAGATCTATGCGCCCGTGCTCGTGGAGCCGCAGATCATGCTGCCCGAAAACGCTACCGCACGCCGTCTGCCCGGTACCGACGGTAAGGAAAAGATGAGCAAGAGCCTCGGCAACTGCATCTATCTCTCCGACGATGCCGACACAGTGTGGAAGAAAGTAAAGGGCATGTACACCGATCCGACGCACCTCAATGTCTCTGATCCCGGGCATGTGGAGGGCAATGCCGTCTTCACTTATCTCGACGCCTTCTCTACGGATCAGGACTTTGCCGATTTCTGGCCTGAGTTCAAGAACCTTGATGAGCTGAAGGCTGCCTATACGGCTGGCGGCATCGGCGACATGAAGTGCAAGAAACTGCTCAACAAAGTGCTCAACCGCATTCTCGACCCGATCCGTCAGCGCCGCGAGGAGCTGGAGAAGGACATCCCTGCTATCTTCGACATACTGAAGAAGGGTTCTGACGATGCCCGTGAGGTGGCTGCCAAGACGATGGATGAGGTACGCCGCGCCATGCGCATCGACTATTTCGAGGATGCTGAGCTGATCCGTCAGCAGCAGGAGAAATTCAACAGCGCGAAATAAGAGACTGCTTTTAGGCCACCAAACAGCGACAAGAGGTCCCAAACGTTTGGTGGTCTGAAAGAAATCTCGTATCTTTGCAAACGTCTTATACACCAGTGACCCCAAGGGTGATGGATGTGCGAAAATCTGAGCACTATATACAATAAGGTGTAGGCCTATATATCATATAGGCAAAGCCTATATAATAATAAGGTGTATAGGACAGTGTCGCTCTCATAGTTCAATGGATAGAACGTAGGTTTCCTAAACCTTTGATCTGGGTTCGATTCCCAGTGAGAGTACTATAATCTTTTACCAAAGACAGATGATGATGATTTTATCTGTGCTACTATAACTAAAACACACGACTATGCTGGGAGCAATCATTGGCGACATTGTGGGGTCGCGGTTTGAATTTGACGAGATCCCCACAGACAATTTTGAACTGTTTCTCGATAAGCCACGCTGCGACTATACCGACGATACGATCATGACCATTGCCGTGGCTGACGCTATCCTTAACCATCGCAGCTATAGCGAAGCGCTGCACGACTGGGGCCGCCGCTATCCCAATCCCAAAGGCGGATACGGCAATATGTTTGCAGAATGGCTGAAAAGTGACGAGCCCAAACCCCACAACTCATGGGGCAACGGTGCTGCCATGCGCGTGAGTCCCGTGGGCTGGCTCTTCGACGATTACCATGAGGTGATGGACGAGGCCAAGAAGAGCGCACAGTGCAGCCATTTGCATAAGGAGGCCATACGGGGCGCTCAGTGCGTGGCTACGCTCATCTACTGGCTACGTACCTGCCGTATCACCAAGGAAGAGATAGAGAGCGCTGTAAAGCATAATTTCGGCTATGAGCTGCCACCGCTCAATGACATCATGAAAATTGGTGCTGAGGGACATTTCGACTCGTCGTGCCAGGAGACAGTGCCATGGGCCATCCGTTGCTTCCTGGACAGCAACAGCTATGAAAATGCCATCCGCAATGCTGTCATGACGCGTGGCGACACCGACACCAAGGCCGCTATTACCGGATCCATCGCTGAGGCCTTCTATGAAGTGCCCGACACGCTCTATGAGCAAGCCTGCTCCTATCTGGAGCCCGACATGCTCGACATCGTGCAGCAATACTACCAGCGGATGCAGGAAGACCTGTAAAGAGTGAATGGAAAAATAACAATGAACGACTGACGAAATAGCAATAAACGACTGACAAAATAAAAAAAATCCCCGCCAAGCTACTGCCTGGCGGGGATTTTTTATGGTTGGCAGGACGAGGCAAAGCCTTCAAGGCTTTGCCTTACGCCTGTGATATTATGCCTGTGCCTGTACTTCGGCCAGTGCTTCTTTCTCGTCTTTCTTGCCCTTCTTGCCGAGGATGAGGTAAGCGATCGGCGATGCGAGGAAGATAGAGCTCAGCGTACCGACAAACACACCGATGATCATAGCGAACGAGAAACTGCGTGTGGAGTCACCACCAAGGATGAAGATGGCGAGCAACACGATGAGCGTACTGGCTGACGTGTTGATGGTACGGGCCAACGTCTCGTTGATACTCAGGTTGAAGAGATCGTACTTGTTGCCCTTCGGATGCTTGCGCAGGTTCTCACGGATACGGTCGAAGACCACCACAGAGTCGTTGATATCATAACCGATCACCGTCAGGATGGCACCGATAAACGTCTGGTCGATTTCCAGTGAGAAGCCAATCCAACCGTAGCACAGTGAGTAGAGGCCGATAACCATTGTCGTATCGATGGCAAGAGCGGCGATAGAACCCACGGAGAAGCCGAGGTTGCGGAAGCGCAGCAAGATGTAGAGGAAGATGAAGAACAGGGCGAGACCCACACTGATGAAGGCGTTGCGCGTGATGTCCTTAGCGACGGACGGACCGACCTTAGAAGAACTGATGATAGAGCCGCCCTGACGGATATCAGGATTCTTGAAGGCGTTGACGTTAGCCTGACTGACGAAGCCGCCCTTCTTCAAGGCGTTGTAGAGGATCGTCTCAGCCTTGTCGTCCTCGGTAGGCTTGTTGCTGTCGATGTTCCAGTTGGTGGATACACGGATCGTCTTGCCGTCGGTGCCGATAGCGATGACGTTTGTCGTAGCAGGCTTGCCGGCGTTAGGACCGCTGGTGTTGACGAAAGCGTTGTTCAGTACGTTGCGCACATCCTCTACAGGAACAGACTTGTCGAGTGTGACGACATAGTTGCGGCCACCCGTGAAGTCAATGCCCAGGCTCAGTCCGCGTACTGCGAAGCTGATGATGCTGATGATGATGAACACAGCGTAAACAGAGAAGCTGGCCTTGAACATGTGCATGAACTTGTAGTTCGTGCCCTGCATGAGGTTCTTGGAGAGTTTGGTGTCGAACTTCAAGTGCATCCACTTGTCGTGGTTGAGCTTGTAGTCATAGAGCAGACGTGTCAAGTACACGGCACTGAAGAAGGAGCAGCAGATACCGATGATCCAGGTCGTTGCGAAGCCGCGGATAGGACCTGTACCCACAAGAAGCAGGATCACACCGGTGATCAACGAAGTAAGGTTGGAGTCGAAGATGGCGGAGAAGGCGTTGCTGTAGCCGGCGTTGATGGCCTGCTTCATGCCCTTACCGGCACGCAGCTCTTCCTTGATACGCTCATAGATCAGCACATTGGCGTCGACGGCAGTACCGAGTGACAATACCATACCGGCGATACCGGACATGGTCAAGGCTGCCTGGAACGACGTAAGGATACCCAGCGTGAAGAATACGTTGATGAGCAGAGCGCCAACAGCGATGCTTCCGGGGATGATGTTATACATTGCCAGCATGAAGACAATCAGCAGCACGAAGGCAATGACGAAGGAGATGAGACCCTGCTGGATAGACTGTGCACCCAAGGTAGGACCGACAACCTCTTCCTGAACGATGTGAGCAGGAGCAGGCATACGGCCGGACTTCAATGTGTTGGCCAGGTCTTTGGTATCCTCAATGGTGAAGTTACCGGAGATGGAGCTTTGTCCACCGTCGATCTCACCGTTGACACGAGGAGCGGAATAGACGACACCGTCGAGCACGATGGCGATAGCCTTGCCCACATTAGCCTTGGTGAGCTCTGCCCAGCGGCGTGCACCATCAGAGTTCATGGTCATGCTGACCTCAGGCTGACCGGTGATATTGTTGAACTGGTCGGAAGCGTCGGTGACGACATCACCCTCCAGCGGAGCACGTCCGTTGGTCGTGGTGACCTTCAGCGCGTGGAGCTCGAAGATGTTCTTGGCGCCTACGTCAGCAGGCTTTGCGCTCCAGAGCAGTTTCAGGTCGGTGGGGAGCACCTGCTTGGCCACTGCGCCGTAGATGATGCGGTTGATGGCTGCGGTATCGCGGACGCTGGCATAGCCGACAACGCTCAGACCCTGGTTGGTAGTCTGCAACATGGCGAGCAGCGGATGCAGCTTCTTTGCCTCGGCAAGCTGAGCGTCGGGAGTGGTCTGTACGCTGGTCTTCTTGGCGTTGTTGAGCTTGAACTTCGGTTTAGCCTGTGTGGTAGCGGGTTTCTTGGCAGCGGCTTTCTTGGTGTTGTCGCTCTTTGCTACCTTGGTCGTGTCGCTCTCGCTGTCGCCATTGGCCAGACGGCTGTCGAGCTGCTGGAGGTAAGGAGCGATCTCCTGAGCGTTGTAGGTCTCCCAGAACTCCAGGTTGGCACTACCCTGCAGCAGCTTACGCATACGCTCCGGCTCGCGGATACCCGGCATCTCGACCATGATGCGGCCCTCAGCACCCTGCACTTTCTGGATGTTGGGCTGTACGACACCGAACTGGTCGATACGTGTTCTGACGACATTGAAGGAGTTGTCGATGGCTGAGTTGACCTCTTCGCGGATGACCTTCTCTACTTCGGCATCGGAGCTGGTCGGTGAGACCTTGCCCTGAAGTTCCTGTGTAGCGAAGACCTCAGCGAGGTGATGTCCGGGAGCATTTCTGTGATAAGCGTCGATGAAGAGGCTGACGAAGTCGCCCTGTGTGCGCTCCTGCTCGGCACGAGCGTCTCTCATGGACTTGACAAAAGCCATGTCGGTCTTGTGGTCGGCGAGGTTCTCAACGACATCAGGCACGCTGACCTCGAGGATAACGTTCATACCGCCTTTCAAGTCCAGACCGAGACCGATCTGTGTCTCAAGACATTTCTGGTAGCTGTAGACGCCCAAATACTTCACAGAATCCTTGTAATCCTGCTGGGCGATGGGATCCTTCAACTTGGCAGCCTGCTCGTCGTAGTAATGCGTGGCGATAGGGAATGACAAGTAGAAGATGCAAACGAGCGTAAGGAGAACGCCGGTTGCAATGACAATTCCTTTGTTTTGCATTTTGTTAGTTTATTATTTTATTTTTCTCTTTTTGTTTTTTCTTCGAGAGTGATCTGCGGTTGTCTCCGCATAGATCTGCGATTGTTTTCGCATATAAGATGTGCAAAGATAACTATTTTTTCACGCTTTAGAAAATTTTAGCGAATGTTTTTAGTGTTTGTTGCTCATTTTCAGCCAACAAGCGATAGGATAATGGTCCGAAGCCTTAATGGAGCGGTCGATGTGGCAGTCGTAGGGCGTGAAGTCGTCGGTACAGAGGATGTTGTCGATGCGCACGAAAAAGCCGTTGACATGATAGCTGATGCCGGGGCCATTGCCTGTGGCGACATAGCAGTCGGTGAGGTCTTTGGCGATGGTGCGGTGGACGTATGACACCGGGCTGTCGTTGAAGTCGCCGCATACAATGATGGGTGTGCCTCGGTGGTAAGCGATGTAGCGGGCCACGGCCTCGGCCTGTGGGGCGCGCTTCTTCGTGGCTGTGCCGAGTTGCTTGATGAGCATTTTCGAGACATGGCGTGCCGTGTCAGAGGGCAGGTCGCCCTTGACCATGAGTTTGAAGTCGCTTTTCTCTTCGGGACTGAGACCGGTACTCTCCAGATGGTTGTTGACGACGATGACCGTGCGTCCCTGGATCTGCACGCGAAAGGCCGCGCTCACGTTGCCCTTGGACTCGAAGTGGATGCGCTCCTTGCTGTGGATGGGAAACTTGCTGAACATTGCCACAACGTCGCCGCCGTGCATGATGGTATCGCGAAAGGGATAGTCGCTCTGCATCACCGAGTCGACATATTGTCCGCCGAGAGCGTTGATGTTGGCCTCTTGCAGGCATACGATGTCGGCTTTCTGTGCTTTGATATATTCCAGAATCGGGTTGGGATGACTGGCATTGCCAAACTGCCAGACGTTGTATGACAGCACTTTGAAGCTGCCGGCCGGCGCACTTTGCGGGATGTTGACCGGGCAGTATTGTCTGACGGGAACGTAGCTGAGGAGGAAGCCGGCGATGGGGATGAGCATGCCGCGAGACTTGATGAGCACCCAAAAGACCAGAAAGCCAAGGTTGATGACGATGAGCACAGGCAATAGCAAGCCTATGTTGCTGAGCATGGGAAAGGTTTCGGGACGCAGCCATCCCGAATATCCTGTCATCAGCAATATGATGATGGTGGCAATGTTGACCCCGGCAATGATCTGAAGCGTGACCTGCTTGATCTTCCTCATCACTTCTTGCTTTGGTCGAAGAGCTTTTGTTTCTCCTCGCGTGTAAGGCTGTCGTATCCGCTCTTGCGTATCTTGTCAAGGATGCGGTCGACCTCTTCCTGGTTGGCTCTCTTGTTGGCGTTGTAGTCCCAATCGGGATTACCGCTGCGCTCAGTATGGCTGTGATGCTGCGAGCGTGCGTCCCATTTGGCCTTGAGATTGGAGAAGAACTGCGTGTTGCCGGGGCGGTAGGACTGTCCGGGATGTTTTCTCCAATAGCGGATGAGGAAGAATCCGAAGATCATGCCGCCGAGATGGGCCAGATGGGCCACGTTGCTGCCGGGCATGGAGAGGGCAGAGAAAAACTCGATGGCAATGGAGCCGAGCACCATCCACTTGGCTTTGATGGGAATGGGGATGGGGATGATGAACATCTTCTCGTCGGGAAACATCATCCCGAAGGCCAGCAGCAGGGCATAGATGCCGCCCGAGGCACCCACGGTGGTCAGTCCGTTGAGCTGCGTGGACAGTTGATGCATGACGGTGATCGAGTCGCCCAGGCTGAGCGCCTGCTGTCCGTCGAGCATGAAATAGACCCAGAAGAACTGTGCGATTTCTTGCATCACACCGGCGCCGACGCCGCAGAAAATGTAATAAAAAAGAAACTTCTTTCCACCCCAAACCTGTTCGACGACAGCGCCGAACATCCAAAGCATGAACATGTTGAGGATGATATGCTCCCATCCTCCGTGCATAAACATGTAGGTGACCAGCTGATAGACCTGGAAATTAGAGGCCATGAAAAAGTGCAAGCCGAAGAGGCTATTGAGGTCAATGCCGGTGACAGGCAAGAGCAACTTCATGGCAAGAAATGCCAGGACGTTGATGATAAGGAGATTCTTAGTAACTGTTGGTATTCTGAACATGATACGGCGATTTCTTTGTTGTTATATGGAAATGCGTGAAAACTGCTGCAAAATTACGAAAAAAGTCTCTGATATAGCCATAAACACAGCGAATAAGGACCTTTTTTCAAGCTCCATCTCATTTTTTTTGTTTTTTTGTTTGTTTTGTGAAAGGAATGCCCTATATTTGTCAGCGTATTTGTATCACTCAGACTAAATAATCACCAATATAGAGTAAAATTATGAACAAGTCAGAATTAGTAAGAAAGGTAGCAGAGGGCGCAGGCCTGAACGCTGAGAGTGCAAAAAAAGCTTTGGATGCTACTATCGCAGCCGTAAAGGAAGCATTGGTCGCTGGTGACAAGGTACAGCTGGTTGGCTTCGGTACTTTCGCTGTCAAGGAGCGTCCCGCTCGCCAGGGTGTCAACCCCGCAACAGGTGAGAAGATCCAGATCGCTGCTAAGAAGGTCGTTAAGTTCAACGCAGGATCTGAATTCGAGGAGGCTGTGAACAAATAATGTAAACAATTATCGTTACGATACTAAAAAAGGCGCACCCCACGGGGTGCGCCTTTTTTAGTCTTTATATCTCGCTAAAGGTGGTCTTTATATCTCGCTGAAGTCAATCTTCATTTCTTGCAGGAGAGTCTTTATTTCTCGCAGAAGATGACTTGTACGAGAGTTTGTCCGACAGCTTTCAGCGTGTTTTTGTCGATATGCTCCATGTCGTCGGCAAGTGTGTGCCATGTAGGTCCGAAAGAGCTCTGCTGGCAGTTGGGGTAGTAAGGAATGATGTCGATACACGGAATCTTCGCCGTTTGGTTGACGGGAATATGGTCGTCGGTGATCATGCCGCCGTCGCTCTTGGGGAAGAAACTGCCAAAGCCGGCCTGACGGGCAGCGCGCCACACCTTCTTCACGATTTCGGGCGCATATTGTTTCGACATGCCTTCCTGATAGAACTGAGCCCCCTGTCCGCCGACCATATCCAGCAGGATGGCGTAGCGCGGAGCGTAGCCTTGTGGCAGGTTGGCGGAGAAATATTGCGCGCCGAGTGCCCACGAGCTTCCGTCATCTTGCTTGTCGCTCCACTGTGGTGTGCCCCAGTCTTCGGCATCGAAGCACACGAAGTCCACGCCAAGGTTTTGCGGCAGCTTGGCGGCAACGCTCTTCTGGGCGAGCAGTCTTGCCAGTTCCAACATCACGGCCACGCCGCTGGCAGCGTCGTTGGCCGCTAAGATGGGCTTGTGCCAATTGGTGGAGTCGGGATCATTGTCGGCCCAGGGACGTGAATCCCAGTGGGCGCAGAGCATGATACGCGTGGTGGCAGCGGGGTTGTAGCTCGCCATGATGTTCATGCTGTGGAGGATGGTGCCGTCGTAGCCTTTGAGATCGGCTTTCTGTCGCGTCACCTTGCAGCCGAGCCGCTCAAACTGTGCCACGATCCACTCGCCGCAGGCATCGTGGCCCTTGGAGTTCATGTCGCGGGGGCCAAAGTCGCATTGCGCCTTGGTGTAGGCGTAGGCTGAGTCAGCGTTAAAGGCGGGCCCCACGGGTGCTACCTTTTCTGTTTCTTCTGTATCCTCGGTGTCATCGACCGATGCCGTCTTTGCCGGCCAAAAGGCCACTGCCAGGGCAGCGACCACACATAAGCAGCTTGTCACGATAAGGATGGATCTTTTCTTTCGGGTCATCGTTGTTTACGATTCTACAAACATATTCTTTATTGGTTGCGGACGGCCTGTACCTGTGCCATGACGCGCAGCCAGTTGCCGCCCCAAATCTTCACGAGGTCACGTTCGCTGTATCTGCGGCGGAGCAACTGCATGGTGAAGTTGATCAGTTCCGACGCGTCGGCGCATCCACGCACGGTGCCGTCGCCGTCGAAATCTGTGCCAATGCCCACATGGTCAATGCCCATGATGTCGATGGCGTGCTCGAGATGCTCGATAGCATCGAGCACTGTGGCCTCGCCATCCTTGCGCAGGAAGCCATGATAGAGCGTGACATGGGCTACTCCGCCTTTGCGGGCGAGGGCTCGCAGCTGGTCGTCGGTGAGGTTGCGGGGCACGTCGCAGAGCGCACGCGAATTGCTGTGCGAGCAGACAATCGGTGTGCGGCTGATGTCAAGGGCGTCGTAGAACGATTTCTCGGCGGCGTGGCTGAGATCGACCATAATGCCTTCGGCGTTCATGGCCTGGATGACTTTCTCACCAAACTGCGACACGCCGTTGTGGGTGTTGCAGCCGCGGGCCGAGTCGCAGATGTCGTTGTCGCCGTTGTGGCAAAGCGTGATATAGACCACGCCGCGCTGGGCGAAGTGGCGCACGTTGGCGACATCGTGGTTGAGTGCCAGTCCGTTTTCGATGCCAAACATGATGCTCTTGCGTCCCTGACGCTTGTCCTCATAGAGGTCGGCAGGTGTGCGGGCCACGCTGATATACTGACTTTGCTCGTCGACGATGCGTTCGAGCTTGTCGAAGATTAGGTCGGCGTAGGCCATCGGCGACAGCTGGTTGCTGATGCCCTGCATGTCGGGGTTGTGCTTGAGAATGCCTGCGATGTCGACAGTCTGCGAGAATTGCTGACCGAGTTTGGGCTGTGGCAGATAAGCCACCATGATGACGGCATCCTGCCGGCCGTCGGTCATCTTGTGCAAATCGTAGAGAATCCGCGGGTCACGCTGGTCGAAGCGCACGCCCTGAGGGAAGAACATCGGGGTGTCGCAATGGGTGTCGAGCGTCAGGATGCGCTCATGAAGCTGTTTGGCTTTGTGGAACAGCTCGGCCTCTCTGACGAGCCACTGGAAGACGGGCAGCCCTTCTTCGCCGAGCCACTCGGGATGCCACTGCACGCCCATGATGCCTTTGAACTCAGTGCTCTCAATGGCCTCAATGACACCATCGGGAGCTTTGGCCGTCACACGGAACTTCTCGCCCGGCTCTCCTACCGCCTGATGGTGGAAAGAATTGACATAGATGCGCCCACTGCCATAGAGGCTGGCGAGCACCGAACCTTCGGCGAGCTCCACCGAGTGCGTCGGTTCCTCGCGGTCAGCGTCCTGCGAGTGCTTCACGGGACTGCTCATGCGGTTGGTATTGGTCAGGGCGATGTCCTGCAGTACCTTTCCGCCGAGGGCCATGGCCAGCGTCTGTATGCCGCGGCAGATGCCGAGCATAGGTATCTGGCGGTTGTAGGCCAGACGGGTGAGCATGAGTTCGGCTCGGTCGCGCTGTGCGTTGATATGGTGGAGTTGCGGTGCCGGTTCCTCACCGCACCACAATGGGTTGAAGTCAGCGCCACCGGTGAGCAACAGTCCGTCGAGATGCTCGAGCGTGTTGACAAGGGTGTCGTTGTCATCGACAGGGGGGATGAGCACCGGCGTGCCACCGGCTTTGACCACCTGCATATAGTATCTGTCCCGAATCGTGGCGTCGCCGTCACTGAAATTGGTCGTCAGACCGATGAGCGGCTTCTGCTTCGCTTCGGGAAAAGCGGCGTAGACCTCATTGAGGTTTTGCGCCAGAGAAAAGTTTTTGAATTTCATTCGACCTAATATCGCCATGGCAGAGCCTCGTCAGTGGGGGCTCTGCTCATTGGCAAATCAGAAACGTTGGTTGCTAATTAGTCATGGTTGACCGGCATCTCGCGCTTGATGCTCTGCTCAAGAGAGATGAGCGTCTCGGTAGAGACAACGCCGGGGATGGTCTGCAACTTGTTGTTGAGCAGATCCATGAGCTCCTCATTGTCGCGCGCGTAAGCTTTGATGAGCATGGTGTAGGGGCCTGTGGTGAAGTGGCACTCCACGATCTCGGGGATGTTGACGAGGCGCTTGACGACGTCTTTGTACATTGATCCGCGCTCCAGGTTCAGTCCTACGTAGGTGCAGGTGCTGTATCCTAAGCTCTTGGGATTGATATCGAATCCGCTTCCGAGGATCACTCCATTGTCGATGAGGCGCTGTACACGCTGGTGAATGGCGGCACGCGAGACACCGCACTCGGCTGCAACGTCCTTGAAAGGAATACGTGCATTCTTTGAGAGGATAGAAAGGATTTTCTTATCCAAGTTGTCGATTTTGTCCATCTGCATAGGTAATTATATAATGTCTAACTTGTTTCCAATAAGCAAAAGTAGGCAATTAAAACGAGATAAACAACAAAATGCACGAATATTTTGCAATATTCGTGCATTTAGTAAAGGATGTGAACCTTTTTAGCTTTCGGTTCCGCCTTATTGCATAGCTACTTGTATAGAAACAGCATATTATTTCCGTCCTCTCTTGCCAGCCTTTTTAGCAGGTGCGCTCTTGGCGGAAGTCGTTTTCTTGGCACTGTCGGCTTTGGTGTCGTTGGCCTTGGGCTGCTCGATACCAACCAGCTCGATGGTGAAGATCAGCGTAGAGAAGGGCTTGATCTGTCCGGCTTCTCTCTCGCCGTAAGCGAGATTCTGCGGGATATAGACTTCCCACTTGCTGCCCACAGGCATGTTGGTCAGCGCCTCAGTCCAGCCTTTGATGACCTGGTCGCAACGGAAGCTGTCTGTGCCTTTGCCGCCATGCTTTTCGGTAGCGTCGAAGACATTGCCGTCGATGGTCTTGCCTTCGTACTTCACTTCCACGGTCTGGTCAGCGGCAGGCTTGGCGCCGTTGCCGGCCTTGAGCACCTTATACTGCAGTCCGTCGGGCATGGTTACTACGCCCGGCTTTGTGGCGTTGTCGGCGAGCCACTTCTCGTTCTCGGCTTTCCAAGCGGCGTTCTTGGCGTTGCGGACAGCCTCGGCTTTCTGCTCGAAATACTTAGCGGCTGTAGCCTCCTTATATATAGTGGTGTCACCCTTGACGCCAGCGATGAAGCCTTCATAGAAGAGTTTGCTCTGCAGAGAGTCTTTGCTGTCCTTGAACTCGCGTCCCATGCCTGGGAGAATGCTCTCTGTGGCTTGCTGGGCGATGGTCGTTCCGGCCTGGTAAGCACCGTAGGCCGGATCCTTGGCTTTGGCGACGGCCTCACGGAAGCCGCGTACAAACTCGTTGATATAGGCTGTGTCGACATGCAGGCGCTGCTGCAGATAAGGCAGCAGACCGCGTGTGGCTGCATAGCCGGCGGCGTAGCTGACGGAGTCGGACGTGGAGGTGAGTTTCACGGGAGCGCAGCAAGCTTCGGTGCAGGCCTCGGCCTTCTTGTCTTTGTTTTTGTTTTTCTTGTTGTTGCCGGCCTGAGCGGGGAGGATGGCAAGTGCTGAGACGATCAGCGTGGCTATGGTTAGAATCTTTTTCATTGTAGAGTGTTGGATTTTAAAAATCCCCCTTCTGACTGTCTCCTTGAGGAGTGCAGCCTGGAGGGGGTGAATATTTTGTCGTGACAGGAACGGCGAGATGATTACTTGCCGCCTACCTTGATCAGCTCAATCTTGAAGATGAGGGTAGAGAAAGGCTTGATCTGTCCGGCCTCACGAGCACCGTAGGCTAAGCTCTGAGGAATGTAAACCTCCCAAACAGAACCAGCGGGCATACGGGTCAGAGCCTGTGTCCAACCGGGGATAAACTGCTTGGGCTGGATGGTGACAGGGCCTTGGCCGTTGGTATATGAGCTTTCGAAGATCTTGCCGTCGATGGTGCGGCCTTCGTAGTTGACCGTAACGGTAGTGGTGTCTGTGGGGATAGCGCCGTGTCCTTCCTTGATGACCTTGTACTGCAGGCCGGAGGGCAGCGTGACAACTCCCGGTTTCTTCTTGTTGGCAGCGAGGAACTTCTCACCGGCAACCTTGTTGGCACCGTATTCCTTCATCATGGTCTTGCTCTTGATGATCTCCATCTTGGTCTGAGCAACCTGGTTGGCCATCTCAGGAGTCATGAGGCCCTTCTTGCCAGTGGCACCTGTGACGAAACCTGCGAGGAGGTTCTTCAGAGAGATGGTCTTGGTGGAGTCGTTGCCATAGACTTCATGGTTGACGCCCTTGACGAGCTGTGTGGCGATCTGCTGACCGATCTGCAGACCCATGATGTAGGCAGCGCGCTTTTTGTCGTCGCCTGCATTGGCACCTTCGTTGATACCTTTTACAAACTCATCCATGTAGGTTGTGTCGATGACCTGGCCCTGCTGGATGGCCTGACGCACGTACTGCGACTGTGCGAGACCGATGGCATAGCTCAGTGAGTCGACGTCGGTCTTGAGATTAGCTTTTGGAGTGGAATTGCCGCAAGCGGAGAATGTGGCAGCGGCGATGGCTAAAGCAGCCAATACTTTCAAACTTTTCATTAGTTGATGTTTTATTCTGTATCTTTTGTTATTTCACTTTGATGAGTTCGACATCGAAGATCAGTGTAGCGTAAGGTGGGATGGTCTGGCCGGCACCGTTGGCTCCATAACCGAGAGTGTAAGGGATATAGAAGCGGTATTTGGCACCCTCCTGCATGAGCTGCAAGCCTTCTGTCCATCCTTTGATGACCTGGTTGAGGGGGAAGGTGGCTGTCTCGCCGCGGCGATAACTGCTGTCAAAGACCTGTCCGTTGATGAGTGTACCCTCGTAGTGGCACTCTACCTGATCGGTAGCCTTGGGCTTTTTGCCGTCGCCCTCGCGCAGCACTTCATACTGCAGTCCGCTGGGCAGGGTGACCACGCCCGGTTTCTTGGCGTTTTCCTCAAGGAACTTCTGTCCCTCGGCCTGTGCAGCCTTGGCCTGCTCTTCCTCTTTCTGCTGGAAGAAAGCCTGTACGGCAGCCTGAGCGTCCATGTCGGTCATGGCAGCTTCTCCGGCAAAGATGTCGCGGATGGCCTTTGCAAAATCGTCGATATTCAGTTCGGTTGCGTTCATCTGCTGGAGCTGATGACCAATGCTCATGCCCAGCGCGTAACTTGTCTTGTCCATTTCTATTGTTTGAAGCTAATTATAAATAATGTGCAAAGATACTATTTTTAATTGTGAACAAGCGGCATATTGCGAAAAAAATATTATTTTTGTGGTATAATAACAGTTCTAAAGGCAATAAGAAGATGAAGAAGAAAATTGTTTTCCTTACGGGTGCCGGTATGTCGGTAGAGAGTGGTTTCAAGACGTTCCGTGGTAATGACGGACTGTGGGAGAACTATCCGGTGGAGCAGGTAGCCTCGCACGAGGGGTGGGAGGCCGATCCCACGTTGGTGACAAACTTCTATAACATGCTTCGGCACAAGCTTTGGCAGGCTGAGCCCAACGAGGGTCACCGGCTTGTCGCCGCCTTGGAGAGAGACTACGACGTGAGCGTGCTGACGCAAAACGTGGACAATCTCCATGAGAAGGCAGGCTCCACGCATGTCATACACCTGCACGGCGAGCTGACCAAAGTGTGTTCGAGTATCGATCCTTACGACGAGCGCTATATCCAGCAGCTCACGCCTGAGCACAGCGATGTGGTGCCAGGTACCAAAGCCGGCGACGGTTCGCTGCTCCGTCCGTTCATCGTTTTCTTTGGCGAGAGCGTGCCCATGCTTGAGCCTGCGGCGCGCGAGGCGATGAAAGCCGACATCTTTGTCATCATCGGCACGTCGCTCAATGTCTATCCCGCTGCCGGACTCGTACAGTACGCCCCGCAGGGATGTCCGGTCTATCTGATCGATCCAGACCCGGTGTTCAATGCGCCTAATGGCAAATTCACGCACATTCAGAAAGGTGCGTCAGAGGGAATGAAGGAGCTCTGCGAGATACTGGGTTTCAAGAAATAAGGAAGCAGGACTTCAATATAAGCAGCTGATTGCTTCAAGAAATAATGAAGCGGGCTTGAAGTAATAATGAAGTGGGCTTCAAGAAATAATGAAGCGGACTTCAAGAAATAAGGTTGCTCAAGAGAGAAAAAGAGGGAAAAGCCTATCGGTAAATAGGCTTTTCCCCGCGGAGGCAATGTCGGAAAAGGGCTAACTTTGTGATGTTTATCACATAGACCGCCTTAAGGTTGGTCAGTATCAATCGTATTGTAATATGGAAAAGATGAAAAAGATTCTGTTTCTGGCCTTTGCCGTGTTGCTGACGCTGCCTGCCGCAGCACAATACTATCCCGACGGGCGTCCGATTCCGCCCAGTAAGCGTGCCGAGTACTACCGTCAGCATGGGCGTTACAACAATGGCCGTACGGTCTACGGCTATGGCAACAATGTCTACTTCGGCTTCCGCTTAGGCATGGCGGTGGCTACTGTCAACTCTGATGCAGCCGTACTTGACGGTAGTGACGCACGCACGGGACTGGACATAGGCGCCGTGGTCGGCACACAGTTGACCAGTGCTGCCCCGCTGTTCTTCGAGACTGGACTCTCCTATGTGGAGAAAGGAGGTAAAGGCAACTACGACGGCAATAAGTTCACCTACCGATTGGAATACCTTGAACTGCCGCTGTTGCTGAAATATAAGTATCAGGCTACCCCCGACATCTCGGTGGAGCCGTTTGCCGGAGGCTATCTGGCGGTAGGCGTAGGCGGCAAGATCAAGGACTATGGTCACCGCGAGGCTTACTCCAGTTTCAGTGACGACCAAGCGAGCTTCAAACGTTTCGATGGTGGTCTGCGCCTGGGCTGTGGCGTGAGTTTCCAAATGCTCTACCTCGGCATGAGCTATGATATCGGTCTGGCAAACATTGGCCACTACGATTTCGAGGACACGCGCACGGGTTGTTTTAACCTCAATGTCGGCGTGACGTTCTGACGGATGAGTGAGTAAATGGCTATAACTAAAAATAAAAAGCGGCCCATCCTGCGTGAGGATGGGCCGTTGCTGTTTTTTGATGATTACCAAAGTTTGGTCATCGTTAATGTCTTGTCATCACCGCAAGCATGCAGGCACGGTAGTTTTTGGTGAGGAGTGCGTGTTCCAAAGGTTGCAAGTGTGGGTCTGACGTCGTGTAGCCTTCGTAGTACTGACGTAGCAGACGGCAGAAGATGGCGAAGACATGATGGTTGACGGAAGGGGAGTGCAAGGAATAGATGGTGCAGAACGTGTTGGGAACCTCGTTCAGCAGAAAGTTTTCGTAAGTCTGCTGGCTCGTCTGCTGCCCGCTCGTTGCGCCATCTTCCATTAGTTGAATGGTCACTAACAGACTCTCGACAGCCCTTGGCGACAGACCAGCGGTGGCTGTAATGCCCACGGGATTGAACCGGTATACATAGATGTCGTCGGGAATGGTGACGATGCGGTGGCAGCGTGGAAAGAGAATCAATGTCATCAGCGTGTCCTCAAAGAGATAGCCTTCGGGGAAGCAGACGTGCGCGAACAACTCTGCGCGCAGCACTTTGCCACAAGCGTAGCCTTGCAGCTGGCCGGTCCAACAATCGTAGACCTCGAAGGGATGGGAGTAGCCGGGATAGAAGCGGGCACCGATAAACAGCCGGAAACAGCCCTCTACGATGTCAGCGTCGTGTTGTGTTGCCGTATCCATCAGCACGTCGACGGCACCGGGCAATAGCCAGTCGTCGGAGTCTACAAACGTGACATACCGTCCACGGATATGCCGGAGTGCCGCATTGCGTGCAGCCGCCAGCCCGGCATTCTTCTGGTCGATGATTTCTATATCGGGGCAATTCTCATAGTTGGCAAGGTGTTGTCGGGTGCCGTCTGTGGAGCCGTCGTTGATGACTACGACGAGGCATTTGTATTTAGATCGTTGATTGATCACCGACTGCAAGCACTGGTCGATATACTGCTCGACATTGTATGCCGGGATGATGATCTCCAAGTCGTAATCGTCCTTGTGGCTGAGGTCGTTGTCGCGAAGGCAGGAGCCATTTCGCTTCTTGGCCGGAAGCATCGCCACGAGAGGCACCAGGTCTGTATCGTTGTCGTCATCGGAGAGGTGCACAGGCTCGTCAGCGACATCAATATCGTCGGCGGGCAACAGCGACGAGAGTATGCGCTGCAACAACCAGAGGCTGCCCCCCATCTTCGCGCCCACACGACGGACCAAGAGCATTAGCCGAATGATAGTATACTCAAGGGAATGTTTCATAGACAACAATCTTTATTCGTGGTTCAGTCTTTGTTCACTGTTTGTTTCTTCATGGCCTCATACTGTCTGCTGATGTCTTCTCCACTTCATCTTAAATTTTCCAGAAACCTTCTCCCACAGGTGGGTTTTCTTGCGGATGAAATGCAGGCTGATGAGTGTGCTGACCGCGCAGAGCACAATGCCCGACGGCCAGTAGACGAGAGGACGGTCGACGAAGGTCACGGCGTAGGCCAAAAGACCAATCGGCAACTGGGCTGCGACATACCCGATGACGCTGGGAGAGAGATGGAAGCCATACCTTGACTTGGAGAAAGAAAGGATGAAGGCGAGATAGATAAGGGTGGTCAGCGTGACGCCAATACCAGTGCCGACCAGTCCGAAATAGCTATGGCCCACGATGACGAGACCGACAAAGAGAACGGCATAGACGGCTTGGATGAGAAGATAAGACAGTGAGTCGCCACGAGCAAGGGTGATATATTCTATCGGAACTTCCACGGCGCGGAAATACATCGCCAGGACCACAACCTGCGCCATGCCGAGTACAGGCAGGAACTTACCGCTGTAGAGGAGTGGGACGATGATGGGCAGAAAGATGATAAAGGCCACCAACAGGGGCGCGACCATCAGGAAGATCATCTCTATCTGACGGTTGACGGTGGTGTTGAAGGTCACTCCTAAGTTTTTGATGCCCGACAGCCGGGGAAAATAGTCGGTATCCATGGCTGAGAAAACCATGCCCACGTAGGTCAAGGTCATCATGATACCGGCATTGTAGAGGCCTACGATATCCAGTCCGGCCACATTGTTGAGGTAACTGCGAATGAAGAAGTCGGTACCGGACGTGAACAGTCCGGCGACGACAAAGGCTGTTCCGAGTCTGATCATCCCCAGTCCGTCGTGGAAGAGTGCCTTGGAGAAATGCAGGTGAAGGGGATAGAGATGGTAAGAAACATGGATGGTAAGCAGAAACTGGATAAGGGCCATGAGCACCAATGAGGGCACGATGCCTTTCATTCCCCAGAAATAATAGATGGGAACCGAGACGATGAGCGCGCCCACAATGTTGTAGAAGGTCACCAAGGCCAAGCGGCGCAGCACACGTACGGCTTTGATGATGGCTGTCTCGCCAAGGGTGAGGACCGAGAGCCCCACGATGGGAGAGAGACAGATGAAGTGAAGGGTGTGGCCATTCCAGGAAAAGGTGAACCAACTGAGAAACGGACTGAGCACGATACAGAGCAGGGTTCCCAGCAATGCCAGCACGGCACTCCAATAGCGCACGACGTTGACCGACCGCGATATGCGCTCTGTGTCGCCTTGGTCGTAAGCCTTTGAAATCTCCTGCACGGCGCTGAGCCCGATGCCAAAGCTGGAGAGGTCGGCAACAAGGCTCACTGTGGAATTGAACAACGAGACAAGTCCCATACCGCCTGGGCCGAGAATGAGTGCCACCAACTTGTTGCGTACCAACGCTACGCCAATACTTAATGCCTGTACACCGCCAAAGAGGCCGATGTACTTAAGGATATGGGAATAACTGTCGAAACGTTCTTTCTTGGACATAGCCTTATTAAAACGCCTGCAACTCCTTATTATTATGTATGGCGCGTCATCAAATTGAAAGATAAATGGGCTTAGGGGCAGAAGTCCGTGGCTGGATGCCACGAAGACCTAACCAAATATCTTCGGCGCAATGGATATTTGTCGTGGCACGGACAGGTGCACCGGATCAACACTGTGTTGGAGGAGAGAGCTCATGAACACGATACCTTTTACAAAAACAAATAAAATCCTTGCTGTGATGCAAGTGTGGCACCCTTTGTTTCTCAGGCTTGCATCACAGCAGGGAAAACTTTGAAAACAGGCTGGCGTGGCGTTTTGGCGTGAAGAGATAGTCATTTGGAATTGGACAAGGAAATGTCCATCAAGTTCTGAAAGCTGTTGATGCCGGCGAGTTGGTCAATGCGTGGAACTTGGTTTTGCAGCCTGACAAACAAGCGTTCGCTGCGTAGGAAAAGATCATTCCCTACGCAGCGAACGATCTTTTTCTATAGCATTACCATATTGGGAACATTGTTTCAACCTCATACGAACCCAGTTTTGATCCCGTGAGAACAGTGCTTTGACCCCGTGAGAACAGTGCTTTGATGCCGCGAGAACAGTGCTTTGATGTCATAAGAACACTGCTTTGATGCCATTAGAACAGTGCTTGTCATCAACGACATCACCGAGAAGAAAAGGAAAATAGCCGCTGTGCCGATAAATGCGACGCCTTAATCGACGGAGCATCTCGCGTAGCGATGATCCTTGCGGAGACTGCCATTTGTCGTGGAAGCACCACCAGAAGCATCACAGTCTCTTCTTCTCTTCGTTTCCTGCACCGGTACCTTTATAGCGGCTGCGTGTGGCATTGAGGTTATAGGTCACGGTGAGCGAGATGCTGCGCGTGAAATTGTTGGCATCCTTTCGGCTGATGACATCAGTACCATAATACGTCCACCGCTCACGATTGCTCTTGGTCAGGTCTGAGGCTTGGAGGAGGAAGACGAGGCGGTTTTTGAAGAACGACTTGCGCAACCGCGCGTACACGGTCACAAAACCTGCTGACTGCCGCATCGGTTCATAGCTGTCGGTGTAGCCATAGAGGTCGAGGCCCGCCAGCCACCCGTGCGAAAAGACAAGGCTGTTGCGGAGTATGAAGGAAAACGAGGGATGGTTGGAGCAAAGACTGGTGGGCTCATGAAAGAACAGCTGCGAATAGTCTATCTCCCAAGAGGGATGATACCAACTGAATGTCGGTGAGGCCGTCACGGAGGCACTAAGCATCTGATAGTGTCCCATGTTGCGAACCGAGAAATAGGCTATCTCCTGGTTGTCGTACAAGCCAAAGGCATGAAGCATAGGTTTGTGGACATAGTCGTAATCGGCGGAGGCACTCAGCCATTTATGCACAAACGACAGCTCCACGTTATGGGTATATTCCGGGCGCAAGTAGGGATTGCCACCCTCATAGAGATAGCGGCTATCGTACTGCATGAAGTTGCGCAGGTTGTTGTATCCCGGCCGGGTTGTCTTCATGGTGTAGGACAGTTGCCATGACCACAAATCCTTATTCCACGACAGCGAGAGGTTGGGAAAGAGGTTGCCATAGCGTCGGCTTGGCTCCTGCTCACGCTTGCCAAAGCTGTAGTAGTCGGTCGTGACATGCTCGTATCGTAGTCCAGCGTCGAGCTCATAGTGGCCGAAAGGCAGAGAGAAGTCGGCGAAGCCCGCAATGTTTGCCTCGTAGAGCTTGGTGCTGGAGGCAGGCACATAGTTCTCGCTGTTGACATAAAAGCCCACACTCTTTGTATGCGTATATTCCGAGCCGAACGAGAGCGTGCCCTTCCCTACCGGGTGCGTCACGACGAGTTTCCCAGCCCACAGGTCGCTGCGCTGTCCGCCGTTGCTCGCCACGTCGCGGTCACCTAATTCCGTGCTGGCTTCCGTGCTCTGCTGGCTCAGCATGTATTTCATGTGGAGGTAAGAGGCATTGAAGTCGATGCTCCAGTTGCCGAGCTTGCCCGTATAGTAGAGGTTGGCCTCGTTGCGTGGCCCCACGTCCCTGTGCTGGCGCTGGCTTTGCAGGATGGAGCCCTCATAGACACCATTGCGCGTGACATTTTGGCTGCTGTTCGCATCCATGTTGCTTGACAAGGTCTTGTAGTACCAATAACTGCCACCGATGGAATTGTCAGCATTGAAGTCGTAGCTCAAGCGGAAGGTCTGTGACAGCACGTTCTGCCGGAAAGCGTCGTTGAAATGCTGGTCGATGTTGATGGTGTTGTCCTTGGGCATGAGTGTGTAGCCCGTGTTGATGTCCTCTTTGAATACTTGGCTATAGAGAGCCGTGGTGTTAGACAGTTCCAGTCCTTTGATACGGTATTTGACGGTAGCTTGGTCATATCCTGCCCACATCGTGTTGTATTTTGCGTTGGCATCGTTCCTCACGCTCCATCCCTCGCCCGCTGGCTTACGGGTGCGGATGCGGATGACGCTCTTTACCGTGGCATCGTACTGCGAGCCGGGTGCGGTGATGACATCCACGTTCTTGATGTTCTCTGACTTCAGTTCCGTCAGTTCACGGTTGTCGGTCACCTTCTTGTTGTTGATATAGATGAGCGGCGTGCCCTTGGAAAACACCTTGATGTCGGAGCCCGATGCCGTGACACGCGGCAGCTGCCCGAGCACATCGACGGCGGTACCCATCTTGCTCAGTACCGAGTGCTCCACGTCGATGGTCATGCCACCCTTCGCGGCGCGATACTGTGGCCGTTGCGTCTTCACCGTCACACCTTTCAGCGTATAGCGGTCGGCCTGCAGTCTGATGGTACCAAGGTCGGGCGAGGTAGCAGTCCATTGCCGCGTTTTATAGCCCACGTAGCTCACCCGTGCGATGACGTGGCGGGCGTTGCAGGGAATGACGAAGTATCCGCTCTCGTTGCTCACGCCGCCGGCGATAAACGAGGAGTCGGCGGTTGAGAGCAACACTATGTTGGCGTATTCGGCGGCCTCGCCTTTCTCGTCGACGATGCGTCCCTTGTAGCGTAGCGTAGATTTCTGCGAGCACTCCACGTTGATGATGCTGTCGCTGACCATCGTCATGGTGATAGGATAGAAGCCGATGAGCTGTCGGATGGCCTCGGGGATGGTCGCACCCTTGATGTCGGCAGTCACGCGAAAGTCTTCAAGATCGTTGTAGATGAAGTTGATGGTATAGCGATGGGTCATGCCACCCAGTTGCTGCAAGGCCATGGGCATGGTCACGTTGTGGAAGTCGCGGCTCACGCGCTGGGCGCGGCCGATGGCAGTGCACAGCAGGAGCATATATAATAATAGGAGTGTCTTCTTCATCATAGGATTTCCTTTTTATATCAAGTACCCATGAGAGGCGAGGATGTTAACCCGTAAAGTAGACTTTTTCTTGCTTATCTTCGCAATATAAATATTGATAGATATAAGGAAGGTACTAATTAGAATACACAAGCCCATCCCATCCGGCGTATGAGGTCGCGGAAGAGATTATGGTCTTGTGCGGGAATGGTGACGGTAAAGGTCTCCGGTTGACTTTCTTTTCGAGTGATCTCTTTCTTGTCGAGTTCATAGCTGTTTTGCAATGACATCCAGAAGGTGGCGGGGATACCCAGTTCTTGTTCCAGCTTGGCAGCTATAGTGGCGGATATGTTGCGCTTACCGTTGAGCAGTGCACTGAGATGCGTGGGTTGTAAGCCTATCTTCCCGGCAAAGTCTTTCTGTCGGATGCCGCGGCTTCTCAGTTCCTCTTTCAATATTCCACCAGGATGTACGGGCTCGAAAGGTACTGCATTCTTATGATTTGTTGCCATAATGTGTTTCATCTAATTCTACCAACTTTATTCTTATTCCATTGTCATGCTCTGTGAAAATTAGGCGTTCCACATGTCCGTTCGCTATTCTCACAGAGCTGTAGCCTGAGTAGTCATATTTCAACTTCTCATATTTGAGAAAACTGAACCGAGCCAAGGCTGAGGTGCTTGGAGCTACGTCCATAACGCGATAAGCTCTCAGCAGACCTTCCATAAGGACTTTGACTTTAGAGAACTTCTTGTACTTTTTGTTATGTCCAGTCTCTATCAGTTCCTTTAAGTCTTGATCATCGAAGTCTATTTTCATAGTCTAACTCTAATGTTGCAAAGATAGCAATAAATTACCATATTATGGTAACTTATTATGTATTTAACATTCTGTCGTATCATTCTCCATGTCAATACTATATCAGGCATCCAATAAGCTACTCTACCACAATCTCATTGCCATTGTGTGTGACGGCAATCTGCTGGAAGCCGTTGAGAACGGACAGGGCAGCATCTATGCCTTTGGCCTGATCCCACTGGAAGTGCAGACGGATAGCTTTGGCGGAAGCGTTGCGGTAAATTACCTTTAGTCCATAGTAGCGGCCCATCTCATCAAGGATATCAGCAAGGGTAGCATTGTCGAAGACTTTGACCACGGGGGCTGGTTTGCTTACTTTCTGTCTCGGCGAGATGCTGTCGGCGGTTGCGGCGGTATCTTGCGATGAGGCTGTGACCGATGTGCGCTGTGCCACCTCAGGTTTCTCTTTGGCAAAAGGATTGCGGAGCCAGCCCAATCCGGTCATGGCAGCAAGCGCCACACCGGTAAGCAACACGCAACCGAGAAAGACAGCGGCCACGCGCAGCCAACGGGGAAGGCGGTGGTGAGAAAGCACTGTGACAGAGTCTGCATCTGGCTGAGCTGTATGGTCGGATTGCGGAGTCGTATCAGCGTGCGGCTCAGCCTTGGAATGCGGTTGGGCTTCGTGGGCCTGGCAGAAAGCCTGCCACGCGCTGTCCACGTCGATGTCTTCGTTTTCGGCCCGCTCCTCTGTGAGCGCCCGTTTCAGCTGTACGATTGGTTGGGCCTCGTTTATGATCTCTTGGAGTTCCTCGTCGGTGTAGTGCTCGGGATGCTCTTGTGCGTCGAGGAAACGCTTGATTTTCTCTTCATCGGAATAGTTCATGGCTCTGGGAGTTTGAAGTTTTCTTTCAACACTTTGACGATGTGCGACAGATGTTTCCACACGGCGATACGGCTCGTGCCGGTCTCGGCGCAGATGGCCTTATAGTCTTTGCCGTCGAGAAAGCGCAGGGTGAAGATGCGCAGGTCGTCGGCCGAGAGCAACTTGTGAGCTTGAGTGCGCAGGCGGCAGAGTCGTTGCTCGTCGTCCTGCCAGCTGTCATCGGGCTGAGGCTCGGTGGCGTAGAGGCGGAGAATGCGCTCGCGGTTGCTCTTGTCGCGCAACCGTTTCAGACAGCGGTTGCGTACAGCCACTATCAGGTAGCCTTCGGCTGAGGCGGGCAGCAACTCTGTGTAGCTCTCTAACAGATAGGCGAAGACCTCGCTCACCACGTCCTTGCTCTCCTGCTCATCATAGAGCAGGGAGCAGGCCACACTGTACATGCGGCGGTAGTGCTGGCGGAAAAGCTGTTCAACATGCTGTCTGTCCATCGTCTGTTTTTTATTATCAATACCCTTCGGTGAAGAGAATGTTAACTTCTTGACTGCTATTTTTGCTTTTCAACGAAAGAAAGTCATTACAAAGGTACATCTTTTCGCTGACATTTCTTGATAAAGCCCTCCTAAGAACTACTAAAGTTTTGTATATCAGCGGAATTATTCGTAACTTTGCAGTCTTATTACATACGCATATACAGAATGAGCAAGAAACTCTATATCGAGACTTATGGCTGCCAGATGAATGTAGCCGACTCCGAAGTCGTTGCCTCCGTCATGCAGATGGCCGGTTATGAACCCACTGACACCGAAGAAGATGCCGACGCGGTGTTTCTCAATACCTGTTCGGTGCGCGAGAATGCCGAGAACAAGATCTATCATCGTCTCGACACGCTTTTCGCCCAGCAGCGCCGCCATGCCCACGACAATCCCGAAGCCAAGCACCCCAAGCCGATTCTCGGCGTGCTGGGCTGTATGGCCGAGCGCGTGAAGAACGACCTGATCGAGAACCATCACGCCAATCTCGTGTGTGGTCCTGACAGCTATCTCCATTTGCCCGAGATGGTGGCAGCCGTAGAGGTAGGGCAGCCTGCCGTGGACGTTCAGTTGTCCACTACGGAAACCTATCGCGACGTCATGCCTCTGCGTGTGGGCCCGGCCCATGTGAGCGGCTTTGTGAGCATCATGCGCGGCTGCAACAACTTCTGCCATTATTGCATCGTACCCTATACCCGTGGCCGCGAGCGGTCGCGCGACGTGGAGAGCATCTTGCGCGAGGTGCGTGATCTTCACGACAAAGGATTCAAGGAAGTCACTCTCCTGGGACAGAATGTCAACAGCTATGGCCTGCTGCCCAACGGTCAGCGGCCCGAAAACGGCATCATCATCAACGAGGCTGACGGCACGGAGCTCCACGTATGTTCCTTTGCCGAACTCCTGCGGCGTGTGGCCGAGAGCGTACCCGACATGCGTGTGCGCTTCACCACGTCCAATCCTGAGGATATGACCGAGGACATCCTGCACGCCATTGCTGATGAGCCCAACCTCTGCAACCATATTCATTTCCCGGCACAGAGCGGCAGCGACAAGGTGCTGCACTTGATGAACCGAAAGTACACGCGCCAGCAGTATCTCGACAAGGTGGCTGCCATCCGCCGTATCATCCCCGACTGCGGACTGACGACAGACATCTTTGTGGGTTATCACGACGAGAGCGAGGAGGACTTCCAAGAGACGATGAGTCTCGTGCGTGAGGTTGGTTTTGACGCCGCCTTCATGTTTAAATACAGCGAGCGTCCCGGCACCTACGCTGCCAAGCACCTGCCCGACAATGTGCCCGAGGAAGAGAAGATTCGCCGTCTCAATGAGCTCATCCGTCTGCAGACCGAGATCTCGGCCGAGCGCAACAAGCTCGACGAGGGCAAGACCTTTGAGGTGCTCCTTGAGCGCTATGCCAAACGTTCCCACGATCAGCTCATGGGCCGCACGCCACAAAACAAGGCTGTCGTCATCACGCGCGGCAACCACCGTCCCGGCGAGCGCGTCATGGTGCGCATCACAGACTCATCGTCAGCCACACTCATGGGAGAAGTCGTTGGGGAAGAATAAGAAAATCGAAATGACATGAAAGAGTTTCTGCAAGTACTCCGACGGTTTCTGCCGCCCTACAAGAAATATTTGGCACTGTCCATCCTGTTCAATATCCTTTCAGCGATACTGAACATCTTCTCGTTTATGACGCTCATTCCTTTGTTGCAAATCCTGTTTAAGACGGAGGATGCCCATACGGCAACCACGATGTTGCCTTGGGCATGGAACAAAGAAGTGTTGAGCAACAATGCCGACTATTTGGTGCAGCAGGTCATCGCGGAGTTCGGTTCTTCCACGACACTGCTTCTCATTGGTCTTCTGTTGGTCGTGATGACGGGCTTGAAAACGCTGGCTTACTTCCTCTCCTCGGCAACGATCATCCCTATCCGCACCGGTGTGGTGCGTGACATCCGCAATCAGCTCTACCGCAAGATCACATCGCTTGACCTCGGCTTCTTCAGCGACGAGCGCAAAGGCGACATCATTGCCCGCATGACGGGCGATGTGCAGGAGATAGAAAACTCCATCATGTCGAGCATCGACATGCTGTTCAAGAATCCGGTGCTGATCATCTCTTACTTCGTGGCCATGCTGTTGATCAGTTGGCAACTGACACTGTTCACCATAGTCTTTGTGCCTATCTTCGGATGGTTCATGGGACAGGTGGGCCGAAAGCTCAAGCAGCGGAGTATCAAGGCACAGGGCTTGTGGAGCGACACCATGAGTCAGGTGGAGGAAACTTTGGGCGGACTGCGCATCATCAAGGCCTTCTGTGCTGAAGAGAAGATGAACAGGCGTTTCGACAGCATCAACTCTGCTTACCGCGACAACATCATGAAGGTGAATACGCGCCAGCAGCTGGCCCACCCCATGAGCGAGTTCTTAGGCACAGTGATGATCGTCATCGTGCTTTGGTTTGGCGGCATTCTGGTGCTCAACAAGCAAGTGCTCAGTGGTCCTACCTTTATTTACTACATGGTGATTCTCTACAGCATCATCAATCCTCTGAAAGAATTCTCCAAAGCCAGCTATAATATTCCGAAAGGACTGGCATCTATGGAGCGTGTCGACAAGATTCTCAAGGCCGAATCCCATATCAAGGAAGCGGCTCATCCAAAGACTATCAGCAGCTTTGAACACCAGATAGAGTTCCGCCACGTCTCGTTTAAGTATGACAACCAGTGGGTGCTTCATGACATCAACCTTGTCATTCCCAAGGGCAAAACCGTTGCGCTCGTAGGACAGAGCGGGTCGGGTAAATCCACGATGGTGGACTTGATACCGCGTTATTACGACGTGCAGGAGGGTGAGGTGCTCATCGACGGCATCAACGTCAAGGACCTCGGTATCCACGATCTGCGTCAGCTCATCGGCAATGTCAATCAGGAGGCAATCCTCTTCAACGACACCTTTTATAATAATATCACCTTCGGCGTGGACAACGCCAGCAAGGAAGAGGTCATCCGCGCGGCAAAGATCGCCAATGCCTATGACTTCATCATGGCTTCGGAGCATGGTTTCGACACCAACATCGGCGACCGCGGCGGACGTCTCTCAGGCGGACAGCGTCAGCGTGTCAGCATTGCGCGCGCCATCCTCAAGAATCCGCCCATCCTCATCCTTGACGAGGCTACCTCTGCGCTCGACACCGAGAGCGAGCGACTCGTGCAGGATGCGCTGGAGCGACTGATGAAGACACGCACCACGGTGGCGATCGCTCACCGTCTCTCGACGATCAAGAATGCCGACGAGATCTGTGTGCTCCATGAGGGAAAGATTGTGGAGCGGGGCACCCACGACGAGCTGATGGCTCTGCAAGGATATTACAAGCGTCTGCACGACATGCAGAGCTGATCCATCGAAACGATAGACAATGATGACGAAAATCGTATATTGGCTTTTCTACGCACTGTCGCTCCTGCCGTTCCGGGTGCTTTACGTGCTCTCTGACATGGAGTTTGTGCTCGTATACTATGTGGTGCGCTACCGCCGCAAGATCGTGCGGCGCAACCTCTCCACGGCTTTTCCACAGAAAGGCCACTCAGAGATCGTGCATCTGGAGCGTCGCTTCTACCATTGGTTCTGCGACTATTTCTTCGAAGCATTGAAACTTCTGAGCATCAGCGACAAGGAGTTGCGCCGCCGGTTCACCACCTATAACTCCGAGCAAGTGGAGCAATGCTTCAAAGAGGGACAGGACGTGGCCGCCATCCTCGGCCACTACTGCAATTGGGAATGGCTTTCCTGTGTAGGCATCGGCTTGCCGCCTGAGCGTGTCATGGGGCTTATCTATGATCCGCTGCACAGCGATGCCTTTGACTATCTCTTCCGCCGCATCCGTTCGTCTCAGCCCAATGCGATCACCATACCCAAGAAAGACATTCTCAGACAGCTCATCCAACTCCGGCAGGAAGGGCGTAGATCTATATTCGGATATATCGCCGACCAGGCACCCAAATGGGAAAATATCCATTGCTGGCTGCCCTTCCTCAACCACGACACGCCGGTGTTCACGGGAGCCGAGCGCATCATGCGCAAGATGAACAATGCAGTCTTCTACGTGGAGATGGCACGTCCGCGTCGTGGCTACTATACGTGTACCTACCATCTCATCACCCGCGAGCCGAACTCACTGCCTGAATTTGGTATCACGCGCGAGTTCTTTGCCATGTTGGAGAAAACCATCAACCGCCAGCCCGAATACTATCTCTGGACTCACAACCACTGGAAACGTACTCATGAAGAGTTTGACCGCCGATTCATGGTCGTCAACGGCAAGGTGATAGAACGGAAAGAAGAGATGGACGAGAAAGAGTAGAGGATGGTAGATAACCTATAAAGCAAAATCACAACGTGTCACAGCATCATTATTTCATAACGCGTAACTATTACAATCGCACGAGTGCCGGCAACAAAGCGAAGACCGACAATGAGGACATCATGCAGAGAATGGGGTTTGAGAATATCGGTCTCCACCGCTCGTTTATCGACAACAAGGTGGCTGCCTTCTTTCTTGACCTCATGGGAGTGGCGCGCCTCTGTTTGTTTACGGGCCGTCACGACATCATATTGCTGCAATATCCCTTGAAGAAATACTTCTCGTTTATCTGTAATGTGGCTCATCTCAAAGGCTCTCGTGTGGTGGCGTTGATCCACGATCTTGGTTCTTTCCGTCGCCGCAAGCTCAGCGTGCGTCATGAGATAAGCCGGCTGTCCCATGCCGACTATGTCATCGCGTCGAACGAGGCTATGGAGCAGTGGCTGCACGACAACGGGCTCAAACGTCCCACGGGAGCTCTCGGATTGTTTGACTATCTCTCGCCAAACATGCCGCAGCAGCGGAGCTATGCCGATGGAATCCATGGCCCGCTGAAGGTCGTCTATGCCGGATCGCTCAATTCGCGCAAGAACAGCTTCTTCCTGCAGATGCCCGTCATCGTCAAGAGCTACAGTCTTGTGGTCTACGGAAACAAGGACGGACTCGGTCAACTCGAAGACTCTCCGCACATCTCCTTCCACGGCTTTTCGCCCGCCGACGAATTTATTGCGCATGTCGACGCCGACTTTGGCCTGATATGGGATGGCGACAGTGTGGATGGCTGTACCGGTAACTTCGGAACCTATTTGCAGTACAACAGTCCGCACAAGATGTCGTTCTATCTCCGTGCCGGGCTTCCTGTGATCATCTGGAGCAAGGCTGCCTTGGCACCACTGGTCAGACAGCATCATATTGGCATCTGCATCGACTCGCTCCGAGACCTCGATGACATCCTGCGGCGCATCACGCCTGAGGAGATGACCACCATGCGGACAAATGCGCTCGCTGTTGCCCGCAGGCTCTCCGAGGGTTGCCATCTCCAAGAGGCAGTCACCAAGGCTTTACAAACGTTGGAGAAAGATGCCTAAGCCATGGGGCACGACAGATGTCGTTTCCCGGCGGTGTGCATCCCCGTCATCCGTTTCCGTTTTGGTAGTTCGTTAAAGAGATTTCCATGAAAGTACTTATCCATCCCGACTATGAAGCGCTGAGGGATTTCCTGCTACAGTTGCCCAATCGTATGGACAGCGAGGGAACGTATATCTATGGTGGCCGGCGCAATCTCATCAAGAGCTTTGTGGCTCCTGACGGCACGGTGCTCAACGTGAAGCGCTATCATGCGCCACACGGCATCAACAGCCTGGCCTACTCGCTCGGACTCCGTCAGCCCAAGGGCTTGCGCGCATGGACCTATCCCTCTATCCTCAAGGCGAAAGGTATCGAAACGCCGCAGGCTGTGGCCTATATCGAGTACCGTCATTGTGGACTGATCGGACTCAGCTATTTCATCAGCCTGCAATGTCCCTACCGCCACCGCCTCTACGAGGTCTCTGAGGCGCAGCCTGAGCTTTATGAGCCATTGGCTCTGGCCTTGGCCCACTTCACGGCTCACATGCACCAGCAGGAAGTGTATCACTGCGACTATTCGCCCGGCAACATCCTTTGGGACCGGGATGACGACGGAACTTTCCGCTTCTCTATCGTCGACATCAATCGTATGCGCTTCGGAGCGGTCAGTGAGCAACTGGGCTGCGAGTGCTTCCGGCGGTTATGGGGGCCGAAAGCGTTTTTCAGAATTCTTGCCCGCGAGTATGCGAGATTGAGGGGCTTCAGCCCCGACGACTGTGAACGCAAGGTGATGGAAAGCCGCCGAAAGTTTTGGACACATTACGCCAAACATCATGACATCAGCTTTCCCTTGGAGCTGTGATCAATCTCTCTTATCAGATAATGACAAAAAACGTTGGTATATATCTCTATGATCTCAGGCATCCCTTTGTGGGATTGAGTGAGTTTGACGATAACATAGCGCGCAGATTGGCCGCCAAGGCCAAGGCGGTGAAAGAGCAAGATGACATTCGCTTTACCTTCATCGTGCCGCAAAACTATGTGGGACGATATGGTGAGGATGTCGGGTACTATGTGCTCAACCACTTCCGGGCGCTGCTGCTCAACCATGTGCCGTCCCTTGTCGCTCTTCCTCACTTCGATTTGCTGCACCTCACTCAGCAGCAGCCTGTGGTCAGACGCCGCCTTGCACCAAGCACGCTGCTTACCATCCACGACGTCAATTTCTTCCACAACGACATCAGTCCGGAGAAAGAGCGCCGCAAAGTTGCTCGCATCGAACACATGTTGCGTGTTGCCACTCATCTGTCCTTTATCTCGCAGTTCACGCAGCAAGATGTGCATGATCACTTCACGGTATCGCTGCCCGAGCGTGTGGTACACAATGGTGTGACGCGCCACGACACGCTGGCAGGCCGCCGGCCTGAGGGCTTGTCCTCAGATTCCTACCTGCTGATGCTCTCTGGCTGGGACAGAAAAAAGAATGTTGACGAGGTCGTGTCCATGATGGCATTCCTGCCCGACAAGCAACTCGTGGTAGCCGGCAAAGGCAGTGACAGCGACCGGCAGCGTCTCCAGACTGTCATAGACCGGTATCATCTGACCAACGTCACGTTGCTCGGCATGGTCGATGAGGCCGAGAAGACGTGGCTCTACCAGCATTGCGAGGCGTTTCTCTTCACATCGCGTAGTGAAGGCTTCGGTCTTCCTCCTGCTGAAGCAATGACCTGTGGCAAGCCCGTTTTTCTGTCCCGTTGTACATCTCTGCCTGAGGTGGGAGGGGAGGCAGCCTGCTACTTCACAGATCTCTCGCCTCAGACGATGGCTGCCACAGTGAGCGATGGGCTCCGGCAATGGAAAAGCCATGAGGCAGCGTGCCGCGATGCCGTTTTGAGGCAGGTGGCACAATTCGACTGGGACAAGGCGGCTGATGCCTATCTCGACTATTATGTCGACATCTTGCGGCGGAAATAGTACGGGAGCAAGGGTGAATGCTTGCGTCCTACATGTATAAAAAGAACGATAATCACCATGCAGTGCTCATTTTGTGTCTTCCTTCGTGCAAGGTAGGCCTGAGTATCTGCATTTATCAGGAAAGAAGGGATAACTGTGGTTTCCCCAGACAATTCACCATCAGAAAACCGAAATCGCGAAAAAAAGATGGTGGGAGGAGTAGGGGATTTCAGCCTGTCTTACGTCATAAGAAAAAAGAATTTAAGAGTATATAATGATTGGCTAGCCTTCCAAGAGTGGTGCAGAGTCATCGCTATGGTATGGGCAATTGTTACTAAGAATTATTTATCGACATCATGAAAATCTCTTTGATCGTCACAACTTACAATTGGCCGGAGGCCTTAAAGCTTAGTTTGGATAGTATTAAACGGCAAACGCGGATGCCCGATGAAGTCATCATAGCGGATGATGGTTCCGGGGACGCGACACGCCAGCTCATCGAACGGTATCAGTCCGACTTTCCTTGTCCGCTTTATCATTCGTGGATTCCCGACATGGGCTTCCGTGCTGCCATGTCGCGCAATGAGGCTTTACGACGCTACTGCACGGGCGACTACATCATCTTCATCGACCAGGACATCATCCTCGACTCGCATTTTGTCGCCGACCATGAGGCTTGGGCAGAGCCGGGCTACTTTGTAGCCGGTGGCCGTGCTAAGTTGCTGCCGGAGCTTACCCGCAGGCTCACGAGCGGTGAGCCCGTTCATTTGGGCTTCTTTACCCATGGTCTCACACGTCGCGCCAATCTCATTCATGCTCCCTGGCTTGAGCCTGTCATGCGCTATCTCTATTGTTGGAAACCTCTTTATGGTCGCAGTGCCAATATGGCGGTATGGGCCGAGGACCTGAAAAAGACCAACGGCTTTGACGAGCAACTGACGGGATACGGGGTAGAGGACATCGACCTGTTTAACCGTCTTCTCAACCTCGGCGTGAAAAAGAAGTATGCGCAGTTCGCGGCAAACTGTTATCATCTCTATCATCGCCGCGGCACTGTGGTGGACCGCAACCGCCACATAGCCTTTGACAACCGCAACCGTACTTTCTGTCCCTATGGACTGGTCACGCTCGCATAGAAGGATATGGACAAGCTCATCACTGTGATCATCCCCTCCTACAACATGGAGGCTTATCTCGAACGCTGTGTCCGCTCGCTGCTCTGTCCTGGCTACCAGCGCATCGAGGCGATCATTGTCAATGACGGAAGCCATGACGGTACACTGAAACTGGCGCGCGCGCTCGAAGCGGAACGGCCCGACATGGTGCGTGTCATCGACAAGAGCAATGGCAACTACGGCTCTTGCATCAATGCGGCCCTGCCGTTGGCTACTGGTAAATACGTGAAGGTGCTCGATGCCGATGACTGTTTCGATACGCCCTCGTTGGAAAAGTATCTCGGCAGCCTTGAGCACTCGGATGCAGACTATATTGTGAACGACATGGTGAAGGTATGGACTGACCATGAGGAAGTGCGTACCTTCAAGTGGGAAACCGACAAGGATCTGGATCTCGCAGACGTCTATCAGGACGATGGCTTCCTCAAGATCACTATGCACGACGTGGCTTACAAGACCGAATTGGTGCGGAGTATCGGTTATAAACAGACCGAGGGAGTCTCCTATTCCGATGTGGAGTGGAACTTCACGCCGTTGGTGGCTGTGCGCACGATGAGGTATGTGGCCGTTCCGCTCTATCGTTACACGTTGGGCAGGCCGGGACAGACGGTAGCCGACGGCATGGAGGACCGGCATTTCCGCGATAATGTGACGGTGATGAAATCCATGGTTGAGCACTATGTGCGTCGCGGCGATATACCGGCTCATATCGAGTGGCTCACCGAGCGTCTGCTCGCGCGCCGTGCAAAGTTTGTCTATCGCCACTGTCTGTTGCGCTTAGCCGACACAACCGAGCCCGCGCTCGCCCTGCTCGACAAGCAAGTACAGACTCTCACACCCGCTCTGAGTCATTATCTCGAACGGATGCGGCTCAGTACGCCGCTCCTGCCCATGCACTATATCAAGCTGTGGCGTCGCAATCCCAACGACTGGCGTTATCGCTTAGGCGTGACCGTCTATCATTGGTTGCACTAACGTCATAAAAGCATATAGCACGCGCCGGATCTTTGTCCTGCGCGTGCTATATATAATAAGGTGTGCTTGCTTTGTGTTTTGGCAAGTCTTTAGTGTTTTAGTTTCTTCAACAGTCTGCTTAGGGCTGAGCGCTTATATTCCTTGAAGACCTTCGGCGCCAGTTCGCGGTAGTCTTCTGTAGTGCTGGTCATCACCGTACCATGGTTGTTGGCGGCGTGGATGGGCGTCATATAGTTCGGACCGTACTGTGTACGCAGGAACTCGTCATATCCGGCCGGCACCGGTACTTGCATGTTCTCGAAGGGCACCCACAGCGTTTTGTCGAAGATATGGCGGTCGAAGACAAACTGGTCGCCGTCGATTGTTATCTCAGCCCAGTGAGCGGAGTCTTCCACACGGTTGGCGCGCAGGCGGTCCTCGATGTGTTTGAAATAGTTCTGACGTCCGCATTTAGCGAGCGTATGGCGGATGCTGATTTTGCGGAATACCTGTCCCCAGCGTCCGGAATAGAGAATGTTGAGTTCGGCAGCCTTGAGACGGCGAATGTCGTGGCGTGTGATCTTGACAAGAGCCTTGCGCGCGGCGACGTCCTCGGGTACGCCGTCGATGGGGAAGATGTCGATGAAGATGCCCTGATGGAACTTGCGGTAAGACTCGCTGGGACGTACACACGTGGTGCCCTCGCAGCGCAGTTGGGCATGGCCGCGGATGTAGTAGGGATCGGTGTAGACCGACTGCAGGAAGAATTTGGGCCGGAATTCGTCGGCCAACTTGACGAGTTGGTCATAGTCGGGGCGTGGCATGACGATGTCGATGTCGTCGTCCCAAGGGATGTAGCCATGGTGGCGGATGGCTCCTAAGAGTGTTCCGCCGTCGCACCACAGCCTGAGGCCATGGGCTTTGCACACGTCGATGAGGCGCTGAAACATCGTGAGCTGTATGTTCCACACGGCTTTCATATTTGCGTCTATCGTGTAGCCGTCACGCGTCTCTTGTTTCAAGTTGACCAGTTCCATATACTCTTTAATCTATCATTGGCAATGTACTTTAGAATTGCCAATGCGTTTCTTCTCATTCTTGATAATAGACTTACTCGATTCTTTATCGTTGCAAAGGTACTACTTTTTAGTGAATTATGAATGACTACCTTTGGAAAAGTAGAGAAAAGGACAGAGTCTTCTCCTCCGTATCTCGTATTTAGTCTTATTCGCATCATGTGATGGTTGGCAGCAGCAAAAGTAACGGATGAAAACACAGAGAAATGATGCTTTTTGGTGTTTCCATCTATTTTTTTGTGGGAAAATCGTGAGTTGTATTAGAAAGAATCCATATCTTTGTAGCATGAACATCAAAATAGGAATGGACGCGAAGCGCATCGTGCGCAACGCGTCGGGCTTAGGAAGCTATGGACGCAATCTGGTCAATGCGCTGACCGGCAGCAGTGACTGTCCCGAACTCGTGCTCTATGCCCCCGACGAGGGGCGCGCCGACCTGCGTGGTCAGGTTCACGCGTCAGAGCGGTTGCGGTTTGCCTATTCGGGCAAGCACTGGCGGCTGGCCCAGGACCTGTGGCGCGGCAAGGGCATCGTGACGGATCTGCGGCGCGACGGCATCGACCTGTATCATGGACTCACCGGTGAACTGCCCCAGGGCGTGCGCCGTGCGGGCATCAAGACCGTAGTGACGATCCACGATCTCATCTTTCTGCGCCATCCCGAATACTATCATCGGCTCGACGTGATGCTCTATCGCCGCAAGTTCTACCGCACGCTGCGCGAGGCCGACCGCATCATCGCCATCAGCGAGTGCACCAAGCGCGACATCCTCTACTACTCCGATTACCCTGCCGACCGCATTGATGTCATCTATCAGAATTGCAGCAGCGACTTCCGGCGCACCGCCGGCGACGACGAGCGGGCGGCAGTGCGGCGCCGCTATGCGCTGCCCGACCACTATATCCTCAACGTCGGCACCATCGAGGAGCGCAAGAATGTGATGCTCGCCGTGAAAGCCCTGCCCCAGCTGCCCCGCCGGGAATGTCTGGTCATCGTCGGGCGCAAGACGTCCTACACCAATGAGGTAATGGAGTATGCCGCCCACCATGGTGTCGACGACCGCATCGTGCTGCTCCATGGCGTGCCTAATGCCGACCTGCCCGCGCTCTATCAGATGGCCGACGTGTTTGTCTATCCTTCGCGCTACGAGGGTTTTGGCGTGCCCGTTATTGAGGCAGCTCAGAGCGGGCTGCCTGTGGTGGCGGCCACCGGCTCCTGTCTGGAAGAGGCCGGCGGACCGGACAACAGCTATGTCGATCCCGACGACAGCGATGCCATGGCGGCGGCTCTCAACCGACTGCTCGCCGATGACGAAGAGCGCCGGCGCGTAGCTCAGTGTGGCAGCGAATATGTCCGTCGCTTCGAGGGCAACCGTGTGGCAGAGCAGATGTTGGAAGAGTACAGAAGGGTGCTGGGGCGCTGAGAGGCAGAAATAGCAAGAAAAGACAAGCCCGACAGCGCATGAAAAGCCACCGGGAGGATAGGGAATCAGAAAAAATAGCTAACTTTGCAGCATGAAAGCAAAATTTATAAGTTTCTATTTCCTGACGACCTTGCTCATGGGGCTGTTGTTCTTCTGTTATCTCTTTGCTGATACCACGGCAGAGATGATGGACTTTGTGGGCATGTGCTATTTTGTCACCTCGTGTCTGTCCCATGCGGCGCTGATCAACCTCGCCGTGTTCTTGGTGTTCTGTCTGCCTTGTGCACTGACCCATCATGAGAAGATCGGCCGCACGCTGACCATTGTTGCAGAGTGTCTTCTGCTGGTGCTGATCGTGGCTAATCTGGAGATATTCCGCATCTATCGCTTCCATTTCAACGGCATCATCCTCAATATGCTCACCGGACCCGGTGCGGGCGAGATCTTCAATATTGGAGGTGTCGTCTACTTCAAGTCGGCGCTAATCATCGCCTTCCTTGTGCTCGTGGTCCTCGGACTCTGGTGGCTGGCGGGCAAATGGAGCTTCAGCCGTCGCCTTTCCCGTGGTCTGGCCTGGGGGCTGGTGGGCTGTCTGCTGGTAGCCAACGGTCTGCACACCTACGGCGCCTTCGTGCAGCGTGGCTCCATCATCAGTTCCACGCGTGTGATTCCCTATTATTTTCCATTGGAAGCTACCCGTACGCTGGAGAGCTGGGGAGTGAAGCATTCTCCCAATGTGCTGAACGCAAATGTGGGAAAAGGCAATGTCAACTTCCCGTTGCATCCATTGAAGGTCGCCAACGCCAAGCGACCGAATATTATCTTCATACTCATTGACTCGTGGAACATGCGTACGCTGACCAAGGAAACGATGCCAGCGGCCTGGCAGTTTGCTATGGACAATCAGTGGTACCACAACCATTTCAGCAGTTCCAACGGTACGCGCTATTCCATCTTCGGCATGTTCTTCAGTGTGCCGTCGATCTATTGGAACAGCATGGAGAGCGGCCATGTCAGTCCGCCCTTCATCAACACGCTCTTGGACGAAGGCTACAACATACGCATCCACGCCAGTGCCACGCTGAAGAATCCGCCATTCTCCCGCATCGTCTTCCAGCGCGTGCCCCATCTGCAAACAGATACTCCGGGAGCAACCACCTACGACCGTGACAAGCGGATCACGGATGACTTCATCCGTGAGCTGCCCGAACTGAAGAAATCGGGCAAGCCTTTCTATTCCATGCTCTTCTATGATCTCGCCCATGCCATCGGTTTGCCGGCTGACAAAAACAAGCCTTTCCGTCCGGCATGGTCAGAGGCTGACTATTCCAAACTGACCAACGACATGGACCCCACGCCGTTTTTCAACCTCTATCGCAACTGTTGCTACAACATCGACCTCTTCCTGGCCCAGGTGTTCACGGCGCTGAAGCGTGAGGGACTCGACAAGAACACGATCATCATGCTCACCGGTGACCACGGACAGGAGTTCAATGAGAACCATATGAACTATTGGACGCACAACGGTAACTTCTCGCGCTGGCAGGTCTGCGTGCCGCTGATCCTGCATATCCCCGGACAGAAGCCCCATCAATATGCCTACCGCACGACACACTACGACATCGTGCCCACGATGATGCACGACTATCTGGGCGTGACCAACCCAATCTCGGACTACAGCGTCGGTCATCTGCTTTCTGCCAGCCACGCTTCCCGTGCCTGGCAGGTGGTGGGCGGTGATCTGCAATATGCTTTTATCGCTCCGGGTGACGTGATTCTGAAGAAGGAGGGCGACGGCTCGCTGACAATTACCGACAAGCATCTGCGTCCGCTTCCCGGCTATCATGTCAACGTGAAGCAGTTCAATCAGGCAATGGATTGCCTGAACCGCTATTTCAAGAAATAGACAGATTGGAACCGCCTCACGGACTTGCCGCCCAACGACCTCGCTGGGAGAATAGGCGAGAGGCGTTATCCACTCTTTATATTGGGTAGTATTCTTGATTCCATTGCAATGGAATCAGGAATATATCTCAATTCTGACGCTATAAATTCTCAATTCTCCAACGAAAAGTTCTCAATTCTCCAACGAAAAGTTCTCAATTCTCTCTTCGCAAATTCTCAATTCTCTCTTCGCAAATTCTCAATTCTGTCATACTTTCTTCTTTGGGCTTGCTTTCTGTCTCTTTCCTTTTATTGTTGAAGCAGAAAGGAAGGATGGTCGTATCAGACGATTTTGCGCTGAGAGAGCGAAAGTCATCAAAATATAACTTAATTTATTTCCGTATCAGCCCAAATCTGTGTAATTTTGCGGCTGTTATGAAGGTTGCAGATTACATCATCAGAATGTGGAAGCATGTCGCGCTGGTTGCCGTGTGTCTCTGCATGGTGGTTGCCGCCCATGCACAGGGCGACATCGACCATCCGGGCCATGTCAATCCCGAGGATATGCAGGTGGATATGGACAACCCCACCTTCGTGCCGATGGTGAAGGTAGGCAAGGTGCTCATGGGGCGTGACTCCATCCAGTATGTAGAACTCAATAATGTGTGGGTGTTCACTCAGCCTGTTTTCAAGAACGCGCAGGAGCGTGCTGCCTTCAACCGCCTGGTCTACAATGTGAAGAAAGTGCTCCCCATTGCCAAGGAAGTCAACCGCATCATCATCGAGACCGGCGATTACCTCGAGACACTGCCCAACAAGAAGGCCAAGGACGAGCACATGAAGCGCGTGGAGGCCGACATCAAGAAGGAATACACGCCACGCATGAAGAAGCTCACCTACAGCCAGGGTAAGCTGCTCATCAAGCTCGTCTATCGCGAATGCAACAGCTCCAGCTACGACCTCATCAAAGCTTTTCTCGGTCCCGTGCGTGCCGGCTTCTACCAAGCCTTCGCCTGGGTGTTTGGCGCCAGCCTGAAAAAGGACTATGAGCCCAAGGGCGTCGACCGCCTCACAGAGCGTGTCGTGCTCCTCGTGGAGGCGGGACAGCTGTAGAATTAGCTTTACAAAAGTCTGTCAACTTTCTCTTGTATTCTAGAGAGAATAATGGCGGCTTTTGAGCAGAAAAGGCTTGTGAAATCCAGCAAAAATCATTGTCTTCTTATCAGAAAGGCTTTCTGTAGTGATCAGAAACGGTTTCTGTAGTGGTCAGAAACCGTTTCTGAGGTGGTCAGTAAAGCGTGCTGATAGGGTCAGAAAGGCTTTCTGACAAGAGCAAATCAGTAGTATCAAAGGAAGAAAGTGTGTTGGCAAATTACAAGTGATTGGCTTTCAGTGAGTTGTAGAAATGTGCTGAAATTCACGTCTTTTCCGTCAAATACCCACTTGTTTCAGAAAATCGCATTCTCAGAGGCCGAAAATTGTCAGAAAGCAAGACAATTCAGAGCGTGACAAGCGCTTCTGTTGGCAGTCTGACAATGTTGCCGTGGGAAAGTCGTCGTGGTTATTTCTATTTTCTTCCTCCAAGTTTTGCTTATCTGAAAGGAAAAGGTTATATTTGCAACAACGATAAGCAACAAGACGATGAACAACGATTTCAAGCGCATTCCCTATGGCATCTGTGACTTTAAGCAGGTACGGAGGGAAAACAAATATCTGGTGGACAAGAGTATGTTCTTCGAGCGGATGGAACGGGCAGGCAACTTCCTTTTCCTTGTACGCCCGCGCCGGTTCGGCAAGAGTCTGTTCCTGAACATGCTCGAAGCCTACTACGACATCAACGAGAAGGACAACTTCCAGGAGTTGTTCAAGGGA
>ONHQ01000009.1 GCA_900317685.1 uncultured Prevotella sp. | reverse complement strand
ACACTACAAAGATACTGATTTTCCGCGATTTACGGAAGCCTTTAGCTATTTTTATGCACCTATATATCTCGGATTATTCACTTGCGAAAGTTGAGTTATTATAATGGAACATTCTCACCGTCCTGCCGTCCTTCGTAGCCGTGAGCTGTCTCGGCATGACATAGACCAGCGAGTCGTTGGGATTGTCCACGTTCTTGATGACACCATTCATGTAGTACTGTCCCGAATACTTGTTGACAAGATTCATCCGCAACAGGGCGACGGTGTCGATCTTGGTAGCCTCGTACATGGATGTTGCTGCAATCTTGAAGGCCAGCATATAGAGCGAGTCGCAGTGAAGCGACGACGGGTTGACATAGACGGGCAAGGTGTGGAACACCTCCCCCTTCCGTACCGTGACATCATACGATGGAATCTGATAGATGTCTGTGCTTAGAGGACGATATTGTCTGGCTCGTGCCGAAACCTCACGCTGGTTGTAGGTGTCGATGGCTTCCGGGCACTCTTCCAAAGTCACCTTTACGTCACTCCCCAAGGAGCGGTTGCCGCTGATGGCCACAGAGATATTGACCGTGTCTTGCTCATAGCTCAAGTCGAGATACTCGTCAATGATCCGATAATGAGCACCCACGATGTAGGCGGTTTGCGGATACAGGTCCGTGTCCATGGGCGCTTCCTGATCGCAAGCGGTGAAGAGCAGTGCGGCAGCCAGGCTGATTGTTGCAAAAATATAGTTTTTCATGCTTTTGTCTTTTATAGGTTAATCGGTCCATCCTGGGTTCTGTACCAGTTTTCCATTGCGTTGCAGAATCGTTTTGGAAATAGGATAGAAATACATTTTATTCTTAAACACGCGCTTCATCGTCTTTTCCGTATTCCACACGCGTACGGTATAGAACTGCTCTCTCTCCGCCATCTTTGCGCTGACATCGAGACCGGTGACCGGCTTGTTCATGGCATCGGGGGCGTCTTTCCAGCGTCGAAGATCGTAGTAGCGATGATCTTCAAAGGCAAACTCCACTTTCCACTCCTGTTTGATGAGTTTCTTCATGGTCTCGTAGTCCGAAGCCTCTGCCGTGGTGATGCCGGGCAGGCCTGCACGATATCTGATCTGATTGAAGTAGAACATCATCTGCTGTACATCACGGCTGACAGTGATCTTGTTTACAGGGTCAGTATAGGGTTCCGTCATCTCGTTCATGGCTTCCACATAGCCGAGCAGCACTTCCGCATAGCGCATGATGGGATAGGTCTTGGGCTTGCGTGAGCCCTGCCAATTCATGATGTCCTCCTGGTTGACATATTTCTTGCAGGTATAGCCCAGTCGGTTGTAATCCACCTTGACCGTTCCGGTAGGTTGGCTGTTGCCGTCTTTATAATATGTGGCCACGAAGTTCTTCTTGGCCTCCGTACCCGTATAGGACGTGCAAGGCCAGACGCAATAGTTAAATCCGATGCTGGCATAGTAGCGAGGCTCACGGTTGTCGTCGCGGTGAGCCCGTTCCGGTGCAAGCACATAATCCTCCGAGAAAGTCTTTCCTTGTCCCACGGCTCTCCATGATTTTTCTTCATCAGTAGCCTCACTATATTGCCGTCCGTCTGCCATGCGATAAGAGTCGACCATGTCCTGTGTGACACTGAATCCGTTGATACCGCCTAAAGGGTTGGGATAGAAAGTCCAGTCGTCCGCATCGCTGCGTGGGCAGAAATAGATAAGCTCCTTGTTATGCTCCGGTTCGATGCTTCCGTCGAAGATACTTTTGTAGCTCTTGTACGGGTCAATGTCTCCTGCGCCATTGGGGAACGGCTCTTTCGACACCGTCGAAGGCAGGGGCAGCGTGCCGGCTACATGGTCGGTAGTAGCGATTTTCTCGACTGTATTCAAGGCGTATTTGTTCATGTCGATGATCCGCTTGTAGAGTGCGGCGACCTTTCCCCATCGGCTCTTGTCTTCCTGTTGTGAGATGAAGTTGGTGCCATCGGAGCGTTTCCAGTCAGCATAATATGTATTGCCGTTGAAGAGCGGACTTGCCCAGTAGAGGCGTTGCCGGGCCTCAAAGGCCAGTGCGGCTCCCCGTGTGGGAACATATTGATAAGCTTTCTCACGGCTGACGGGCAGGTATTCGGCTGCTTTCTCAAAGTTATTGCAGACATATTCCACGCAATCATCATAGCTTGCCCGCTCTACTGACGCTGTAGACGCCTCTGTGTCACTGGCGTATGGCTCGTCGGGCTCGATGGGCACAGGGCCATAGAGTCGCATGAGACTATAGTAGAAATAGGCACGGAGGAAGTAAGCCCGTCCCATGTAGTCTCGTCGTTCCAAGTCGGTGAGTTCCTTACATTCTGGTATGCGCTTGATGAGGATGTTGGCTTTACGGATGCCCTTGTAGTAATTTTCCCAAGGGTCGTAGCCCTTGACATCGTTGACCGTCACCTCGTCGACCATGAGATAAGAGCCGCGATGATTCCAGTCTGCCCAAGGCACGATAGCCTCATCGGCGGCCAGTCCGCTGGGCGAGTACGAGCCTACGGAGAAGATCTTGGACTCGTCGGGGAGAAATGACGCAGCACCGTTGATGTATTGCAGTACACGTGTTTTAGACGTGAAGACCGAGTCGATAGTGACCTGGTCGTTGATATAGCTGTCGATGTCAAGGAAAGACTCGCAGGAGCTCAAGGCAGAAATTCCTGCGCAGGGCAGAAGAGCCAGTGCCCATCCCACCGTCTTTCGTGTGAGCGTTTTATTACGAATATTCATAGTTGTTTGTTTTCAGTTGATAATAGATCAGAAGGATACGTTGAGTTGCAGTGTGTAGACTCGCTGCAATGGATAGGCAGCACCGTTGCCACTGGCCTGTGTCGGGTCGAAGATCTTGTCGCCGTGGTCCCACAAGTGGAGATTCTCGCCAATGAGACTGATCGAGGCACCTGTCATGTAGAGTTTACGCAACCACGATTTGTTGAACGTGTAGGTGAGTTGTACGTTTTTCAGTCTGAGATAGCTGCCGTCACGCAGCCAGAAGGTAGACCATATGGTGGAGTTGGCGTTTGATCCGTAGGAGAGTCTTGGGAAACGTGCGTTGACATTCTCTGTAGTGGGATCGCCCGAGAAGCTGGCAGCCGTCCAGCGGTTTTTCTGATCTGCAACGATCTTCAGGATATTGCCGGTCTCTTTCTGCTCGAAGGGAACAAAACCCGTGCCGCCTGCATAGTATTGCACACGCGAGACACCGCCGAAGAGCACACTCAGCGTCCAGTTCTTCCAATAGAACTCGGTAGCAAAGCCATACTGGATTTGTGGCACATTGCTGTATTTCAGTGGTATCTGATCGTCGTAGTTGATCACGCCGTCGCCATTGACATCCTTGTATTTGATGTCGCCCGGCAGCACATCACTGGCAAAGGTCTGTCGTGGACTGTTCTTGATTTCTTCTTCATCCTTGAAGAGTCCCAAGGCGATCAAGCCGCGCTGAATGCCCCAGGTATATCCCGCCGTGTATTGATAGGGATAGCTTTTTACAGTCTCCTCATATTGGAGCACTTTGTTTTTCGATTGTGTGAAGTTGGCTCTCAGCGTCATACCTGCATCGGGTGAGAACGGCTGGGTATAGGTAATATGTCCGTCAACGCCCCAGCTCTTCATCTTTCCCACATTGGCATAGGGCAGGGAAGCCAGTCCCATTTCTGCCGGAATGCTGGCGCGTTGCTGGTAGATGCCGGAACGGACATCACGGTAGAAGTCGACGGTCAGGTCGATACGCTCATTAAAGAGCTTCATGTCAATACCCAAGTTGCGCTTGACAGCCTTCTCCCATCTCAGATTGTTTGATCCTACTTGTGATTCCGTGATACCTGTGCCTGACTGCCAAGGCCCGGAATCGCCGGAGCCCATCAGTGAGAGGTAGGGGAAACGAGAGCCCGAGATGCGGTCGTTGCCCACCTCACCATAGGAGAGACGGAATTTCAGATAGCTAAGCCAGGGTACGAGTTTGCGCACAGCGGCATACTGTGTGGGAATCCATCCTCCGGAAATGGCTGGGAAAAGTCCGAACTTATGTCCTTTCTCAAAGGCCTCTGATCCTGTATAGCCTAAGTTGCCTTCAATGAAATAGGTGTCCTTATAAGAATAGGTGGCACGGCTGGACAGGCCAATATAGCGTTTGGGGATGGCATCGAGCAAGGTGGTGTTGCCAGATGACTTATAGTCCGACATATAATAATGAATCAGTCCTCCTACGCGATGGTCTTTGCCAAAAAGACGATCGTAGTTGAGATGTGCCTCGAAGTAGAACTTGCGGTCGACATACTTGTCGTTGCTGTATTGCTGTGACTGATAGTCACGCACCTTATTCAGATCCAGCTCGCCGCTGCGCTTTCGCTGAGTAGCATAGTAAAGAGCCGGCCATTTCGTGCGTCGTTCAGAGAGATTGGAGTTAGAGTCGAAGTTGAAGAGCAGTGTTGTGGAGAGTCCTTTGGTGATGATACTCAGATCCTTCTGGAACGAGAGGTTCAGCTTGGTGTTGTTGCCGTAGAACTGTCGGTAGCCGGTGCGGTTGAGCAATACGTAAGGGCTGATCTGATTGTTGTTTGAACCGTATGCCGGGAAATCGCCGTTGGAGTAGATCAGCGGCACAGTGATCGGCGTCAGTGTAGAGCAGGCATTCCACAGGTCATTGCTGCTGTCGCCATATCCCGGATAGTTCTTGTCGTGGATGGTCGTCTCCAGTCCGAGCGTGAGGACAGACGTGCGTGTGAGGTTCACGTCGACGTTGGCGCGGAAGTTATACTGCCGGAATTTGACGTTTGAGTCCTTGTCTTTGTATTTAGAGTCCTGCTTGAAGATACCGTCCTTGTTGAGCATTCCCAAGCTGAGGTAATAGCGGGCTACCTGACCACCGCCGGAAGCGCTGAAGTGAGCCTGCTGATACCAGGTATGATCCTTCAAGATGACATCGTGCCAGTCGACGTCGGGATGCAGGTCTGGATCCATGCCGTTCTTGAAGAGCGTCATGTCCACTGCGTTGAAGATAGGATCCATGCCACGTGACACAGCTGCCTCGTTGGCAAGGCTGGCATATTCATAAGCGTTGACAAACTCCGGCATACGGGGCGAGTAAGAGTAGTTGACGTTGATCTTTCCGTCGATTCTCAGTTTTCCAGCCTTACCTCTTCGTGTGGTGACAAGCACCACGCCGTTAGCACCGCGCGTACCATATACGGCTGTGGCGGAAGCGTCTTTCAGGATCGAGAAGCTTTCTATGTCTTCCGGGTCAAGGCTGTTGAGGTCACCTTCGATACCGTCGATGAGCACCAGCGCACTGGAATTGGCACCGAACGTGCTGATACCGCGAATCCAGAATTGAGAGTAGTCGTTTCCCGGCTCGCCGCTTCGTGTGACGCTGATGATACCCGGCACGCGCGATCCCAGCATGTTGCTCACCGATGTTGCCGGCACATGCAGATCCTTTGCGTCTACATTGGTGATAGCGCCGGTGACTGAGATTTTTCGCTGTGTGCCTTGTCCGACGACGACCACCTCGTTGAGATCGCCCAAGTCTTCTTTCAGCACGATGCGCAAGCGCTCGTCGCTCTTTTCTATTTTTTGCGTATAAGGCTTGAAGCCTATATAGGTGATGCTGAGTGTTTGTCCGGGTTCGACATCTGTCAGTTTGAAGTGTCCGTCCAAGTCTGAGACGACACCTTTTCCGGGTACTTCTTTCACACTGATGGTTGCACCGATAATGGGTTCACCTTTCTCCGTCATGACGAGTCCGGAAACGGTGAGATTGCCTTGTGCGGCGACGCTGAGCCAAGAGAGACAGAGCACCATCAAGGTCATAAGGATATGTTGTTTCATGTCGTTTGTTCTTTAGGGTTATTCAATGCTCAGTTTTCTCACTGTTCTGTCCCATCCGCCGGCTATATAGAAGTTGTCCTCACTGTCAGCGGCTATATCTTGTGGAGAGTTGAACTGTGCGTCGAGCGGTTCTGTGTCAGAGTTGACCTGTCCGCCACTTCCCGGTTTTCCGGCTACGGTCTCGACATAGTCGCCCGATATGCGGCTGATGAAGGCTCCGGCACGGTTGATCACATAGATGTCACCGTCGGAGGTGACCGTCATTCCGTAGGGCTCAATAAACTGAGCGTCTTTCAATCTGTGTCCTGTTGCCGTTCCTGCACCATTAAATCCTGCGTATTTCTCGATATGCCATTGTGCGTTGTTGTCTTCATAGATGCGGTAAATGCCCGCCATCTGATAAAAGGAAGCAAAGAAGCTATGGTGGTATTTGCTGTAGATAAATTGTGATCGGTCGCGGAAATCATTGGGCTTGTCACCGGTCAAAGGAATCTTTTTGTAAGTACGGTTTTCCAAATCCACTTCGCAGAAATTACATTCTGTGTCTAAGAGAAAGAGGTGCCGATCGTCGTTCTCCCGGAAAGCTCCCGACCAAATCTGCCCGGGCATATCGTTCCTCGTGATCGTGATACCCGTGTTCTTCTCTGCATAGTTCTCCGCACGTGAATAGGAATAGATGGTGCGGTCCTCGGACCAGTGCGAGAGCAGATAGAATTTCTCGCGTGTGTTGTCCACGGCGGGCGTGCCGAAACTGTGTGACGTGGAGAGCGTTACTACACTGTTGTCCTCGGGCGAGATGAGGCTCACGCGTGCGTTCCACCACGATTCCACGGCGATGACGTTGTCGGAATTTGTGCCTTTGACCGTAGCGATGTTCGACACTTCCTTAAAACGAGCCGTGTTCAAGTCGCCGTCTTGGTATTTGTCGTCGCCAAAAGCTCCGGCAACGGTTTTCACCGACTTGGTCTGCTCATACTTGAAGATGACACTGTCCTGTGTCACGCTGTCATTACCACAGACAACAGAGATAGGGTGTCGCCCGGCATTCAACTTTGGAACCAAACCCAGTATCGTGCTGCCATTGGTTCTGGTCAGTACAGCATATTTCTTCCCGAAGTACACTTTCATGTGACTGAGACTGTCACCAAAGTTGCCTTTAACGATAAATGGCGTGTTGATGCCGCCATACTTGGGTTCAATGTCCGTCAGAAGTATTGGCTTCCCCGGATCGTACTCGTTGTTGACCTGTGGAAACAGCGCAATGTCTTCTTTTCCATTACAGGCACACAACAGCGTTGCAATTGAGAGTAAATAGATTTTGTTCTTCATATAGTTTTTAAGAATATGATAGGTAATAATGATTATTTGGTAATATTTGGCAAAGTTACGGGATTACTCTGATGAACGAATAGGAATATGTTGTTTTAGAATAGCACAAAAATGACATTTCTGAACAAGAGTAGGATCACTTACGATTTATTTTCTTATCTTTGCAGCGTTCTACCTTTTATCTATGATCATCACATGCTTCCTATCGAGTCTCTGAACTTACAAATGCTCAATGTCGGTCTGGCACGTCACAATGGCGACTGGAACTGGCAAAACGTGTCGTCGCCCTTTACCCGCATCTACCTCTGTACGGAAGGTGCCGCACGGTTGCACATGCCCGGCGAGTGTGTAGACCTGCGCCCTGGCTATCTCTATCTTGTGCCGGCATACACGAGACACAGCTACGAATGCCACGGAAAATTCACACATTACTACCTTCATCTTTACGAAGGCTTCAAGAAGGAATCCGACATCTTCGACCTCTACGACTTTCCGATAGAAGTGAAGGCTGAAGGCTATGAAAGCCATATCTTTGCCAACATCTGTAAAACGCATCCTGATGCCAAGCTGCCCGCAAGCAATCCGACGGCGTATGACAACATGACGAAGTTCATTGGATATGTGCACCGTTACAACCAAATGCCACTCTACCAGAAGCTGGAACTAAGGGGCAGCATACTCATCCTGTTCTCACATTTCGTCAAACACGCCAAACCGAAAATGTGGACAGAGGACAAGCGACTGGAAGCTTCACTAAAGTATATCCACGAGAATATATACACAGAGATCAACATCGATGACCTTGCCTCCATTGCCTGCATGTCAAAAACCTATTTCATCCGTTACTTTGCCAAGACATTCGGAATGCCTCCATTGCAATATATCAACCGGAAAAAAGTGGAGCGCGCACAGTTGCTGCTACTCACCGAGGAAAAACCGGTTAAGGAAATCGCCTATAGCGTGGGGTACAACGATCATTCTTATTTCATCCGACTTTTCAAAAAGATCACCGGCATGACCCCAATGGCCTATCGACAAACGATGAGCTGACGGAGGAACTGACCTAAGAATAACAATTTTGTCCTATTGTGTGGCAAAATTGTATGAGCCCCGCTTACCGTATTTCATGTAAATTTGCAGCAGTTTATCAAAGCAAAGCTACATGGAAGGTTATCATCAACAACAATATGGTCAGTCCGTCAAGCGCTACGTTCAGACACTTGACCTGGTCAACGACCCGGAGGCCATCCGTACCTACAGATGGCTTCACTCCGAGAGTGTGCACTGGAAAGAGATACGCGACGGCATACGTGCCGTCGGAATCTTGGAGATGGAGGTGTACATCGTCGGTGACAGACTCGTCATGATCGTCGACGCACCGGCTGACTTCGACTGGGACACGGCCATGGCACGTCTCGCCACCATGCCCCGGCAGGCAGAGTGGGAAGAGACGGTAGGCAAGTACCAGCGCAGCAGACCCGGTGCCACCAGCAATGAAAAGTGGACAATGATGGAAAGAATCTTCCATCTTTACGACGATAAAGACACGACTGCACAGCCCGTCAACCCAGATAACAAAACCTATTGAACACTAACAACAAAAAGCTCATCAACCTATATGCAATACAGAGAATTAGGCAAAACCGGCATGAAAGTGTCAGCTCTCGGATTCGGTGCTTCCTCGTTGGGCAGCGTGTTCCATGAGACAAAAGAGCAGCAGAGCATAGAGGCTGTGCTGACTGCTGTAGAAGGGGGCATCAACCTCATCGATGTCAGTCCCTATTACGGATATTACAAGGCAGAAACCGTACTGGGCAAGGCTCTGCCTCTCATCCCCCGCAACAAGTATTTCCTCACTACCAAGGTAGGACGCTATGGCGTCGACGGACACAACACGTGGGACTATAGCGCAAAACGGGCGAAAGAAAGCGTGTATGAGAGTCTGGAACGACTGCACGTAGACTATATCGACGTGATACAGGTTCACGACATTGAGTTCCAAAGCCATCTGCCGGGCGGTCTGCAGAAAGTCGTCGACGAGACCTTGCCAACTCTGCACGAGCTGAAAGAAGAAGGTGTGGTCAGACATGTTGGCATAACAGACCTGCAACTGACCAACTTGCGATGGGTGGTCGAACATGTGGAAGATGGTACTGTGGAAACAGTGCTCAACTTCTGCCACTACTGTCTGAGCGATGACGCACTCGCCGATGAGCTCAACTTCTTTGAGAAGCACGGCATCGGTGTCATCAATGCCTCGCCGTTTGCCATGGGACTTCTCACCTCGCGTGGCGTTCCCGACTGGCACCCTGCTCCCAAGCCGCTTGTTGCCGCCTGCGCCAAGGCGGCGCAATACTGCGCGGAGCACCATGAGCCCATAGAGAGAGTGGCCTTGCAATACAGCATCAGCAACCCTCGTATTGCAAGTACTCTTTTCTCCTCTGCCAACCCAGACAATGTGAAGCGCAACATCGAATGGGCAAATGCAGAGCCTGACTCGAAACTGGCAAAAGCCGTACAGGACCTGATCGGTGACCAGAGACGCGTGACTTGGGAAAATACTTAATTGATGGAAGACTGACGATAAAGATATAATAATAAAAACCATTAAAACTATGTAGAAATATTTGAATTCTTCTTATCTTTGCGATATGAAGAGTGCTAAGGTATTAAAGATATTGCATGTATCGCGCCAGACGCTCGTGCAGTACGTGAAGAAAAAAGATATAAGAGTCGTTAAGTTGCCAAACGGAACGTATGACTACAACGATGATGACGTATATCGCAAGGCCGGACTTGCTGCCGAAAGAATGAACGTGGTCTATTCGCGTGTATCAACGGCAAAACAAAAAACCGACCTTGATAATCAAGAAAAGACTTTGATTGACTATTGTAACAAGAATGGCATTAAGGTCAGCAAGTCTTATAAGGACATTGCGAGCGGAATGAATTTTGACCGCAAGCAGTTCAGACAACTTCTTGACGAGATACTTAATTTCAAAGTTAGCAGGTTGTACATTACGTACAAAGATAGACTTTCTCGCATATCATTCGATATGTTCAAGAGACTGTTCAGCGAGTTTGGATGCGAGATAATAGTCATCAATGATACGGACGATAAGGCAAACGAGACAGAGATATTCGAGGAAATCATCTCGATGCTTCATTGCTTCGCTATGCGGATGTATTCACGCAGGAGAAAAAAGAAACTCGAAATAATGGAAGAAGATTTGAAAAATGAGATTAGTCTATAAGTTTTACATACGCCACACGGAAGAACTTGACAGGTTGTTTAGAATTTCAAACAGTCTGTACAATCAGGCGCTGTATCTGTTCCGTCAGCAACTGGATGCCGACGGTACGTGGATATGGTATAACGACATGGATAAGCTCATGAAAAAGACCCTCAACCTCGAAGGCCAGTGTAACTACAGATTATTGAAATCACAATGTTCCCAGCAGGTGCTGCGTGTTCTCGACAAGAATATTAAGGCTTACTGTAAAAGTATTAAGGATTGGAAGAAACACCCCGAAAAATACAAGGGAGCGCCTAAGATGCCTAATTACCGGAAGCGTGGTGGTATGTTTAATATGTATTATACCAATTATGCGTGCAGTATTAAGGATGGGAGAATCCGACTTGCTAAGGATTTGTTTGTCTCTGTACCCCAATGGGAGAAATATGGCGGGAATCTAAAGTCGGTACACCAGGTGCGCTTAATACCCAACAGCCGTAACATCAAGGTCGAAATTGTCTATGAAAAGGAAATAGAGCAAGCTGATGTTGATAAGGCAAAATACGCTTCTATCGACCTTGGACTTGATAATCTCGCTACGATGGTTACTTCTGAAGGCTGCACGATTTATAGCGGCAAATATCTCAAATCTTACAATAACCGCTTTAACAAAACACTCTCTCACTTGCAGTCTATCAAGGATCTGCAAGGCATAAAGCGAACGACAAGAAGAATCACTCGTATGTACGACAAGCGAGACCGCTATTTCGAGGATGCCTTTCAGAAGGTTAGCCGTCAGATTGTCGATACACTTGTGCGGAACCGTATAGGAACGCTGGTTGTAGGCTACAATGCCGGATGGAAACAAAACTCCGACATGGGCAAAAAGAACAATCAAAAGTTTGTTCAGATGCCTTTTGCGAGACTGGCAGACTATCTCCGCTATAAGTGCGAGATGATTGGAATTAAGTTCATTGTGCACGAGGAAAGTTATACAAGCAAGTGTGATGCTCTTGCTCTTGAACCTATTGGGAAGCATGAAACATATCTTGGACGTAGGGTAAAGCGCGGACTATTCCATTCCTCGACCGGGAAGATGATTAATGCTGATCAAAACGGAGCCTTGAACATCCTTAGAAAAGTAGTCGGCGATTCCGAGTTCTCTCGGATAGTCGGTAGCGGGCACTCGTTATGTCCGATACGATACCGCAATCCGTTTCAAACGGTTGCAGGAAGTATGTAAAAAGTAGAATAATTATTAACACATTTAATACTTTTAATAACGTGATCATCGACGCACATAGTCATCTTTGGCTCAAGCAAGACACGGTCGTGGATGGACAACGCATCCGCACACTCTCGCCCAACGGCTCCCGCTCAGCGTTCTTCGGGGAAGAGGTGCAGATGCTTCCACCTTTCATGATCGACGGGCGAAACACTGCCGAGGTATTCCTGTCCAATATGGATTACGCCCAGGTAGGCGGTGCTGTGGTGGTGCAGGAAGTCATCGACGGCAACCAAAACGAGTATATCTCCGAAGTACAGAAGCAGTATCCCACCCGATTCTTTGGGATGGGAATGGCTTTCCGTCTCAGCGAGGCCGAGGAGGTGAAGGCTTTGGGGCTGCGGGGTATTGCCGTCCCCGGGCACAGACTCCATGGCAAATCGCTCTTCAGCATGATGTCCATGTTCAAATACATGGAGACGCAACAGCTCGTCCTCTCGATGTGTCTTGCCGACAACGAGCAGCAGATTGGCGAGATGGGAGAGATCATTCAGGAATGCCCACGGCTGAAAATAGCTATTGGACATTTCGGAATGCCTACGACACCATCTTTCCGTCAGCAAGTCATGCTTGCCCGTCTCGGTGACAATGTCAGGATAGAGTCCGGCGGCATCACCTGGCTTTATCATTCAGAGTTTTATCCTTTCCCTACCGCAGTCAGACGCATCCGCCAGGCTGCCGACTGGGTAGGTTGGGACAAGCTGATGTGGGGCAGTGATTATCCTCGCACGATCACGGCCATCACTTACAAGATGTCGTATGACTTCATCACCAAATCCCCGGAGATGTCCGAAACGGAGAAAGAAGCCTTCCTCGGAAAGAATGCGCACGACTTCTACGGATTCGGAAGACTGCCGGACTTACCATATATAAAGAATATGTCAGAATGAAACATATAAAGACCATGTTAGAATGAAACCTAAGAACAACAACCGTCGATTGGCATTGGCACTTGTCTTCGTCCTCTTCTTCCTGTGGGCTTTGAGCAGCAACCTGCTTCCCACGATGATCCGGCAACTCATGAACCAATGCCATCTCAACACCTTTGAAGCCTCCTTTACTAAGAGTGCTTACTGGCTGGCCTATTTTGTCTGTCCTATCCCCATTGCGATGTTTCTGAAGCGGTTCAGCTACAAGGCGGGCATCATTTTCGGACTGTGTCTGGCCGCAACGGGTGCTTTTCTCTTCTTCCCTGCCTCAGAGATCAATATATATGGTGTCTATCTTGCCATCTTCTTTGTCATCGCTACGGGCATGTGTTTCCTTGAGACGGCCGCCAATCCCTATGTCACGGAGCTCGGCAATCCTGAGACAGCACCACGGCGGCTGAACCTTGCTCAAGCCATCAACGGACTGGGAGCTTTCATCGCAGCAATGTTTCTCAGTAAGGCCGTCCTGGGCAGCGGGCGTTTTTCCCATGTCTACCTCACCTTAGGCGGTGTCCTTGTCTTGACGGCGGGTATCTTCGTCTTCACGCGTCTGCCCAAGACTGCCGATGAGATGGAGACCATGAGGCGGAGGCAGGCGGCCCGGACATCCGAGACGAAAGTCCCACATACCAAGCTCATTGACTTCTCGGTTTTGCGCATCCATCATCTGCGCTGGGGAGTGATCGCACAGTTCTTCTACAATGGCGGACAGACGGCTATTAACAGTCTCTTCCTGGTATATTGCTGTTCCTGTGCCGGCATCGACGAGGCTACGGCGACTACGCTGTTCGGCATCTATATGCTCTTCTTCCTTTTGGGCAGATGGATCGGCACGGCACTCATGGGGCGGTTTCTGCCTCACAACATGCTGTTGGTCTATGCCCTCGCCAATGTGCTGCTCTGCCTGGTGATTGCGGTGTTTGGCGGGCTGGCAGGTGTGGTGTGCATGATGGGTGTGTCTTTCTTCATGTCCATCATCTATCCGACACAGTTCTCCCTGGCACTGGCAGGACTGGACGAGCAGACCAAAAGTGGCTCTGCTTTTCTCGTGATGGCCATCGTGGGCAATGCGATGATTCCACAGCTCACTGCATTCATCATGCACAAGTTTCCAGAGACATATCATATCGCTTACCTCGTTCCCCTCGTCTGCTTCCTCTTTTGTGCCTATTACGGATGGAAAGGATATAAGCGGGATGATCTGGAAATATGCGAGAATAAAAGACTGAAAGACTGAAAGATCAAAAAAATATGAAAGCTATTCAAATCAAAGATCAAAAGATTCGTGTTTGTGATGTAGAGGCTCCTGCGGACCCGAAAGCCGGTGAGGTGCTGTTGAAGGTACTCTATGTCGGCTTTTGCGGCTCTGACCTCAACACTTATCGGGGCCGAAACCTCATGGCGCTAAATCCGGTTATTCCAGGACATGAGATCGGAGCTGTCATCGAGTGCGTTGGTGCAAACGTGCCGGATGAGCTGAGAAAAGGAATGGTGGTGACCTGCAATCCCTATACCAACTGCGGACACTGCGCGGCGTGCCGCAACGGACGCTACAATGCCTGTGAGCACAACGAGACGCTTGGCGTGCAGCGAGATGGCGCGATGAGGGAATACATCACCTTGCCCTGGGAAAAAGTGATACCGGCCAACGACCTCGAGCCCCGTACATGTGCGCTGATAGAACCCATGAGCGTGGGCTTCCACGCCGTCAACCGTGGTCAGGTAACCGATGCTGACACGGTGATGGTGATCGGTTGCGGCATGGTGGGAATGGGTGCCATCGTGCGTGCCTCACTACGTGGTGCCACGGTGATTGCTGCTGACATCGACGACGACAAACTCGAACTGGCCAAGACGATGGGGGCATCCTACACCGTGAACACCATCAGCGAGGACGTTCATGCCAAGCTGCAGCAGATCACTCACGGCGATGGCCCCGATGTTGTCATTGAGGCGGTGGGGAGTAGCGTGACCTATCAGATCGCTGTCAACGAGGTGGCCTTCACGGGACGTGTGGTCTGTATCGGCTACGCAAAAGGCGATGTATTGCTGCCTACCGGACTCTTCGTAAAAAAAGAGCTGGATGTTCGTGGTTCACGTAATGCCACGCCGAAAGACTTTCAGGCAGTGATACGTTATCTCAGACGTGGCACCTGTCCTGTCGACCTACTCATTTCAAAAGACGTAACTTTGGAAGAAGCACCAGATGCTATGAAGTGGTGGGACGAGAATCCGGGCAAGGTTTTCCGTGTAGTAGTGGATATGACAAACAGCAGAAAGTAAGTGCCTTCTTCCACTATACTGTCTGAACGGAAAAAGTCAAGAAGGCACGCTAATCTGTGATGTCTTCCTGACTTGTGTAAAGTGGCAAACATGCGTTAGCAGAATTTTGATCATAGCAATCAATCAAAAGTCTATTTCTTGTTACCACAGTTCAGCTTGCAGTTGTACCGTTACCATAGTTTCCTCTGTTCAACTGCCATTAGGTTTCACATGTATAAAGACCTACGTCTGAGCAGTGTGAGCAGACCAACACCGTCTTTGTCATCTCTCCCAAAGAGGTATTGCCAATAAGCACTTCACACACGAACCCCTCGTCATGCAGAAGGTGTATAACGACGAGCGCAATGCAATGCAAGGAAGAAAGAACTAAAAGATTTTTTGGACGCTACTTGATATGCACTGCGTCGCCGCTTCGCTTAGCCTCGATGCCGCTGAAGTGGTTCAGCAACTCAAGGGCGCGGTCGATGCTCTCGCTGCGCAGACAGAAGAAGCGGAGACGTTTCTGGGCCAGCAGCGGGTTGTCGATGACAAAGGGCACACGGTACCAACGCTCCAGGTTCTTGGCAATGATTGTCAAGGTCTGGTCGTCGAAATAGAGGTATCCGTTCTTCCAATATTCATAGGTGTCCATGTTCTCCTCCGCAACGGCGAGCGAGCCATTGCCTTGCAACGTCACGCCCTGTCCCGGCCTCAGCGTCACGCTTTGGTCGCTCTTGTTAACGCTCACGGCGACAATGCCGCGAAGGAGCGCCACATGGGCAGCCTCATCGGGATAACAGCTCACATTGATTTCTGTGCCGAGTACGCGCGCATCGAGCTTGTCGGTGATGACCACAAAGGGATGGCTGGCATCGTGGGTGACATCAAACTCAGCCTGACCCTGCAGATATACTGCCCGCTCCTTACCGCTGAACGTCAAGGGATAGGTCAGCTTCGAATCAGCATAGAGCCACACCTTCGTACCGTCGGGGAGCACGATGTCGTAGCTCTTGCCAGGCGGTACGGCGATGGAGCATTTCTCCGTCGTCACCTCATCGGCATCGAAGCCCAAGGCCCGCAGCAGTCGGTTGCGAGCAGAGAGGTTGCCTCCCGCCATCGACAGGTTCTGGCTCTGACCCGTCAAGGGTATTACCTTGCCCGTGCTGGTGACGATGGACGGCACGGTGAGCTTACTGCGCGGTACATCGTAGGCGATGTCGGGATTCTCGGCAGGCTGGTTGGCACGGAACCACCACGTTGCACCGAAGAGCAAGAGTAGGCAGGCCGCCACGCCAATGAGCGTCCAGAAGAGAGGACGGACGTATAGCGGTTTGGAAAGGCGAACAGAGGGCGACGAGGTCTCTTCGTCAGAGACTTGTGGCGCAGCATCGGCCATCTGCTTACTGGCCATACGCGCCTTGAACCGGCTGAGTTCTTTGCCCACCTCGTCGGCGGGCATCATCTCGTCGGCATGGCGGCGGTTGAGAGCCTGACGCAGGTAAGCACTGACACGAACATCGTCCATGGCATCGCCGTCCTGGAGCAGCCCATCGAGCTGTTCCTCCTCACCCTGGCCGTTGCCCTCAAGCCACTGCCGGATGTTTTCCAGTCTGTCCTTATCAGATGCCATAACGTTAAATCCCTTTTTATTTATACATTGCCTGTTTACGCTTGCCTTAACTTATGACGAGAAGGGTCACCAGGCGTATACCCCTATTTAGCATTCTTTAAGTTCATATTGCTTTTGAACACCTTCATCGCCTGTGCGATGTGCTTCTTCACTGCACTGACGCTGATGCCCAATTCCTCAGCCACCTCGGCCTGCCGCCGCCCTTTGAAATAGCATTCATCGAGTATGCGGCGCGTCTGCGGCGTGAGTATGTCGATGAGATGGTAAATCTTGTTGATGTTGTCCTCGGCCTCTTTCAGATCGGAGCCGTCGTCGTCGCTACCGTCACCGTAGAGGGTCTTGAAGAACATCTCATAGCGTTGTCGGGAGAGCCGGCTGCGTGCCCAGTCGGTGCATTTGTTTCGGACCGTTCGGAAGAGGTAGCTTTTCTCACCCGCCTCGTCCACCTCTCCGATGTGGTTCCAGAGCATCTCAAACGAGTCGCTGAGTATGTCGCGGCATAGCTCGTCGTCTCTCACCATACCCATGGCGAAAGCATACAGCTGTGCATAGCACTCACGGAACAAACGTTCAAATTCTCCCTCGCGACTCATAATGAAGACAAAATTACGAAATTATCGGTAAATAGCCAAAAAATCTGTAATATTGTCGAAATAATGATGAATAAAGAAGGAGGTAGAAGGGCATAGCGGATATTCTCCGTAGGCTCATGGTGACTCTGTAGGTTGTTTGAGAAAGAGTCATCCTATCCAATGTGTGGTCATCCATCACCAAGAAAGAAAGGAAAATGGCGACGTACGGGCTGACACCAATCTTTCGGGAAGAGTATGGATTGTCCGTCATTGCCGATTTGTTGCAGAGCCGCACCCTGCAAACGCCTGTAACCGATTCCTCGGAGAGTTTTTGGTGAGGCTGTATATATTCTCGATATTCGTTAATATTCTCGATGACATCGTAGATGGCGCGTTAAAAGAAAAAAGACCATAAGCGTTGAAGTCAACGCTATGTCCGCTGAGGGCAGCGGACCTCCCGGCAGCAGACCTCCCGGAAAACGAACCTCCCGGAAGCAGCCTGACTATGTGATACAATACCGTTTAGCCCCAAACGCATCAGCGTTTGGGGCTAAGCCCATTCTTTATTTAAGGATTACGGTCTTATTCCACTCAGGATCCAATCTCATCTTGAGTATTTCGCCAGTCCGCTTGTCATAGGTAATATATGTGGCGGCCTGTTGTGCCGTGATAAATCTTAGGAAGCCTACACTGCGAAGAGGCACATCTTTAATATAAAGATAATCAAATTGTCCACTCTTCTTCGGGAAAGTATAATTGTCCGTAGTGACGATAATGGCTTTACCTTCGTCAAATGCCAACATCATCACCCAGTTGAGCTGCGTCACCGTATCTTTCCCCTCCACGGGAGTAAAGGTAAAGCCCTTCTGGCTCCATGCCCTATCCTCCTTCTCTAATTTCTGTTTCAGATTGGTGGACTCGAACTGGTAGGGAAGCAACGAAACGGAGATAGCAGAATCCAACGGATTGATGGACTCCCCTGTCTTTTTACATACAAACTGCAACCACCAATGATGGGCAACGGCCTCATGAAGCAGATTCTGTACCTCGCCATTGGCAAACCATCCATAAGAATAGTTTGCCCGCATATTCTCGGGACTCTGCCGGAAGGTAATGGTGGTCGGACTTGTTCCGCCACCATACGTAACAGACAACGGTGCTACGCACACGATGGATCCCTTCCCCACCATATTGCCGACGGGTTTACCTGTAGTGACGTTCACACCTTCCAGCCACGACTGAGGCAAGAGGCTACGTGCACTTTCTTGTGCGAAGGATGTGGCAGTCACCAAGAATAAGACCACCAAAAGACTAATTTGTTTCATACGTGAATAATATTAAGATTCAAATAAGATGATGCAAATAAGATGATGCAAATAAGATGAGACTGCAAATATCCGGCATCCCATTTCCTGTCCTCACGGAGGGGAAGAGACATGCCGGATATGCGAGAGAGAATTATTAAATAACTATAATGTAGATTACTTACGTTGCAAGGGGAAGATGAGTGCAGGTGCCTTTTCGGGCTTCATCGTTGCTTTGCCCAATTCCATGTCGTCGACAATGATGCTTGCCGGGACAATGGTGGAATAGGTATAAGGCTCCACGCTGTTGCGGACTATCTCCTTATTGGAGATTGCCACCAACTTCTTCATCTGCTCAGAGGAAGGCAGCGCCATCATGTTCGACTTCACCAGGGTACGCTGACCGGTCTTCACATCTATCTTCTCCAACCTCAGGCACGTGCAGTTGTTCGGCAGGGTGATGATGTAAGCGAAGGACAGCTTTTCCTTCTTAGCGCGCTTGATGAGCTCTTTCTCCATCTTCTCGTCAGCCGTCGTACCGGTAGCCTGCACGTGCAGCGTACCGACACCGACCATGGGCACCGCCTGACCGGGTTCATTGCAGAAGCGGGCACTGGCTGTGCTCTTCGGCGCATACTGTGCCGGTGTGGCTCTGTTGAGCATCATCATGAACACGCCCTTGTCAACAAGTGTCATCGGCGTGGTGGGCGTGAAGCCGTCAGCGTCGACAGCGTAGTGGCCATAGAGCGGCTGACCCTGATACGTTGTCAGCCCCGTCTCGTTGGTAATGGTGATGCGCTCATCCATGATCTTCTTACCGATCTTCGGACCCAGGCCTTTGTTGTTCTCCTGCAGCGAAGGCTGAGCGTAGAAATCACCGGCAGAAAGGTAGCTCGTCACAAAGGCTTCCTTGACGGCGTCGTTCTCAAACATCACCGGACCCTTGTACGCTTCTGTCATCAGTTCGGCATTGCGCAAAGCCATACAGTCGTCGGCAAACTTCCGCACGCGTGCTTTCAGCGTGTCGAGAGCGGGAATCTCTGAAGGACGCTCATAGCTGAGCTTCAGCTCATCGGACAAACGGAGATGCTGATCATCCTCAAACTGTGCCGACACCTTGATGGTGACACGGTTGTGGGGCTGCTTGATATTGACATTCTCCGAGGTAGCTCTGTACGAGGTGACCTCATCACCGGAGATCTTCACCACGCCATTGAACAGGTAAGGATAGTCGTTGAAGATGGCAGAGAGCTCCTTGGCATAGCCGTTCAGCCGGGCCATATCGATGTCAAAAGGCACACTGTCGTTGACGATATACGTGCACGGTGCGGAGTGCTGCATGTCGGGCAGTTTCTCCAAGGCAGATGGCAGGGGATTCTGGTTGAGATAGCTCTCCTTCTGAGCCTGCATCATCACCGACGACTTATAAGCCTGATCGGAAGACGACCACAAGGCGCGGCGGAGCATGGCGTAATTCATGTCATCGGAGCCGCGGCTGCCAATGAGCAGCGGCTGTCCGGGGATGTCGCTGCAACGTTTGAAGTTGCCCAACAGCACATGCGTGATAATATTCGTCTGCCACGGTGTCTGATTGCTGAGCGAGATTCCTCCATATTCTCCCGTGATGTCGAACGAGCGATAACGTGTCACTCCATAGCCTACCCAGAAAGGAGCCTTGGCCTCAGCCACACGCAGGCTGTCGGTGGTGCGGTGCATCTCGTCTTTCATGGCATCGAAGACCATCTTGTCGGTATCGCCAGCGTCTTTGGAAGTAAAGGCAGGAGCAGACAGCACCGGTGGCATGGCCCCCGTCTTCTGGATGCGCTGCGTCTCTATTTGGCTCACGAAGATGGCCGGTGACGTGGCTGTCACAGGCACCCAACCCGACTCGGCACCGCACACGCCCGTAAAAGTAGCGGGCGTATTGCCTCCGGCCTGGATGTGTGAGAACATTGACAGCGGGGTACCTATCAGACTCACGCCACGCACGAGCTCATCGGGCTTGCCGTTGACAAAGACGCGGTAGACCTCCACCGGCGTGACATTGAACGAATTGATGGTACCGCCCTCTCCCGTCATGGTATAGCCATTGGTCACGGTCTTGAAGAAGTAACCATAGTCCTTGCCTTGCTTCTTTGCTTCCCGGATGAGCATCTGCCGGAGCTGTGCGTCGGTATAGGGCTGCTTGGTCTCCACGACGAGGTTCGACTGTCGGCTGACAGGGTCGTTGGCACCGCTGGCGCGTCCGTGGCCGTTGCTCTGCGGGAAGCCGTCGAGCGGCACACGGCTCATCAGAAACTCCTTGAGCGTGCCGTTGACCACATTGTCGACGCGGCGCGCCTTCACGCCCTCGCTGTCATAGAGGTAGTAGCCGTTCATATCAGTCCCGGCATAGTGACGCAACGTCGGGTCGCAATACACCTGGAAAGGCGTGGGCAGCACCTGCTTGCCCACCATGTTCTTAAAGGTCTCACCACCTTCTTTCAGCCGGTGACCCTCCAAGCGGTGCCCGAAGATCTCATGGAAGAAGACGCCGCTGGCAGATCCCGACAACACGGCAGGTCCCGTATAGGGATTGGCCACAGGAGCTTTGCGCAGTGCCTCGACACGCCGGAGCAGATCCTTGGCGGCAGCCACGACCGTCTCCTGCGAGGGCAGCGAGTCGGGAGAGAAGGTAAAGAAGTCCTGATACAGCGGCAGGCTCATGCCGTCCTCGGCGACAGCCTCCACGCTGAGCATGAGGCGGGCAGAGACACGGTTCTGCACGACATCAGTGCCATCGGTATTGACGAAATAAGTCCGTGACACACCATAGTCCAGCGATGCCGAGCCTTCTTTTAAGTTGGGATCCGCTTTGAATACGGCGCTGATTGCGTTGAGACGTGCCTCCCACACCTTGTCGTTGAGTTTGAGGCTGTCAAGGTTCAGAGGCTGCTCGTAGTAGTGCTCCACGGGAGCCTCGGAGAAGCACGGAGCCTTGTCCTCATCCGCCGTGCTGGTTGCCGCCTTGCTCTTGGCCTGCTCATAAAAAGCCAGGGCATACTTATAGCGAGCGAGCGTGGCATTCCAGATATTGGTCGTGATGCCGGCTGTGGCATCATCTTCATAGGGAATGGTCACCTCAGCGGCAGAGCGGCCATCGTAAGAAGGATACCCCTGAGAGTAATATTTGAAGTTGTCCAACTGCTTACTGCCCAGGCGGATCTGCGGGGTGATATTGCGAGAGCGTAAATCCTGATTGGAAGACAGCGTACCAAAGCTGCTGCTGATCACCTTCTTGTATTTGTCCTCTGCCCTATAACTCATATAATAGGGCTTGACAGTCTGTTTTTGCAGCTGCGCAAAGTTGCTCTTCAGCTCCTGTTTCAATATCGACAGGAGCTTGTCGCTCTGCTGAGCCTGGCAAGGAATCACCAGGGCGCAGAGCAACAAAGCACAACAGACATACCGATTCATTTTCATTGTATTCATGAGAATATGGTTATAAATTGGAATATTAATAGAGTCCGATTTCAGCCAACGACACTTGGAAGTTTTTGAAATACATCGGTGTGGTGACCACAATGCGGACATATTTGATGCGCTCGGCCTTGGCAAAAGAGATGTAGTTCACCTCACCGGTGCTGTTGCCGATATTGGTATCTTCCAAGTTGGTGGCAACAGGGAAGTAGCCGCCGTCGACACTCTTGTACACCCTGATCTGAGCGGGGCAGAGCGCACGCATGGCAGCCTCGCTGGCACCGTAATAGCTCTGCACCAGCCGCATACCTTTGACCGTATGGTCAGCGGGGAGCTCCACGTCGATGGTGTATGTGGTGCTTGCGTTCTGCACATAAGGCTTCCACGATGTGTTCTCGTTGCCATCGACCAAATATTCGGGATGGGAGCTCCAGCCCAGCTGGATCAGTTCTTGGCTCTCTTCGGGCATCACCGTTACTTTAGCGCCCTTCATGCTGATAAGCGTGACATCAGGCTCGGGCGAATGGCCCATATCCTTCACATAGCTCTCCTTGGTCAAGGTGGAGAAGTGCTTGTCGTAGCGATACACCTCCAGGCCATTGAGCTCGTGGAGCTTAGCGAGTACCCAGTCGGACAACTCCACATCGGTGACCTGCGACTGACCGACTTCCTTGTCGTCAACCATCTCAGGACGCACGTGGCGGTTCTTGCCCAAATAGAGCTTTTTCAGCTTGGGGAAATAGAGCAAATCAGCGAAGTCGTTGATCTTCCAATCCAGATCCAACTGCTCGCACTGACTATAGAAGCTCTCCGGGATGGTCACGTCATAACCAAACTGACGCTTCATCTCCTGCTTGAACTCAGAGTTGAACAAAGGCTCCGTCTCCAAGTTGATCGGCGCAAATGTGATGAGGTCCTCACAGCCTTCGATATATCCCTCTCGATAAACAGAGACAGGCTTGGTGGCATCCACATCCGGAAGATCCAAGTGCAAGCCATCTACCACCTCTTCGGTCAGTTGTACTTTCTTCTCCTCCCCATTGCTCTTCGTCCGATAGGTGAGATAAGCATCCTTGATGTTGCTATCCCAGCCATTGAAGGTCAGCAACAGATGATTGTGCAGGAAGAAACTGCGCGCCACGACACGATTGAACGCCAATACCGCCTCATGGTCCTGGTTATACGGGCGCACATACGTCGTAGTAGGCAGCGACTCTCGTCCCTCCTTGTCGACCGAGCACACCGTCACCTCATAGTTGTTGCCTTGCGTCAGATTGCCGATGACATAAGAGGTAGTACCGACCGGCAGGAACACCGAGTCACGTTTGTCGTCGACGACCCACTTCACCTCCATCTTATCAATGATGGGGTCGTCGCTGTTCTTCCAGTCCAACAGTATCCGCTGCCAGCCCGGAGAGACCGTCAGGTCGGAGACTTTGCCCACATAGCGTATCTCACCATCCCCGGCAAAATTCTTGTAGGTGTCGAAGAGACTCTCACCGCAAGAGGTCATCAACAGCAGGGGCAACAATAATAGCAAATATCTTTTCATACTCTTCATCTTTATTTGGAATGTTTCTTGGTGTAGACTTCCAGTTCGTTGAAGGTCAACACTTTCATCTTTGTATTGGTGTCGTTGGCGTATTCATAACTATATCTGTAGCAGTCGTTGAACACGAGCTTCAGATATCTGTAGCCTTGTCCCTGGCCGGCTGCCATAAATTTGATAGAGAGATACTTTGGCGTCAGGGCTTTGACATCCTCAGCGGAGCGGTCACCGCCATCTCTCCATCTGGTATCGGAACAGCCATAGAACCAGCAATTATTAACGCCATCTTCCTGAGGTTTTGTATTTGACTCTTTAAAGGAGCCTATTTTCTCCCACTTCATGTGCTCAAAATCAGTAGAGGCATCTGTCTCACGGCAACCATAGACATCAATGTCACACGGCAAACGATTGTAATAATAATTGTTCAGCTCCTGTGCAATGATGTTGGTATCAATAAATTGGCATTGCGTACTACTCCAGCAGGGGACACCTCCTCTACATATTCCGATACCAACGCCCTTGAAGAGGTAAGCATAGAGTCTGACTTCAGCGGTAGGTGTCTGCTCCCCGATATCGACATACATCGGTGCCGAGCCCTCGCCCACGCCATTCTTCTTAGAGATAAAGGTATAAGTCTTATGATCATCCTGCGACTCAAACCATCTCCAGCCGTTGAGGTCACCATCGGTGAGATATTGTATCCCCAACTTCTCTTTATCGTCTTCCACAGAGTTGGAGTAGTAAATCTTGATGCCATCGTGTTTCATCGTCTGCATGCTTTCAACATCCCACTGGCGCTGCCGTACGACGTGTCCGCGATAGTCTTCCACTTTGACGACGATGGTGTTCTGCTCCTTGAGCTGCTTGGGCTGATAGATGATGGTATCACCGCCCGGCGTGATGGTCTTGGTATCAAGCAAGATGGTGTCCTGCTGATGGGTATAAGGGTTCTCACCAAGGTAGAACACGTGATAGAGTCCCTGGACGCTCTCCGGAGCCTTGTAATTGATAGAGAATCCATTCCATCCCGACTCCACCTTCATGGAGTTGATAAAGGTGATCGGATCAGAGTCCAACGTAGAGAACGTGCGGCTGATGGGCGCACTCTCACCGCCATCGCGCAGCTGCAGGCTGATCTGGCAGGGGACGTTGCTCACCGCCTCGTTGAAGCCTACCAACTTCATAGAGTCGGACAGGGCGCTGCCCGTACGCAGGATGGGCTGTCCGTAGCAGTCGTTGTAACGGCAGTGGATGCCCACGACATCGGGGTCGTCGGGCAGTTTATAGTGGAGGACCGCGCCTCCGGCAGCCGGCGTGAGCGTCAACGCATTGTCGTCAAACGCAAAGGTCGGCAACGTCTCGTCGCTCTTGCAGGAAGAGAGAAGCAGACCGGCGAAAGCCAATATATATAATAAGGTGTGTTTCATGATCTGATGTTAAGAATAAAAAACTTGAAGGTCCTTTTTACCATCCCATATTCTGCTTGACACCCGAGATGAGAATCTCCTCAGCATTGATGGGGAAGAAATAATCGCGGGGCGCAGTGAAGACACGCTTTTTCCACACCACGATAGGACCCTTGTAATTGTTATAGAATTTTTGATTGGTATTGCCCAAGATGTTCCATCCCATGATAGGCTGGTTGAGCTCTTCCGGTGCTGTCATCCAGCGGCGGAGGTTCCAGAAACGTTTTCCTTCGAAGCAGAACTCAATGTTTTCCTCTTGGTGGATGATCTCACGCATCCCGGCCTTCGTAGTGGCATTCTTAGGGTTGCGCGCATAGGTAGTCCAGGCATCACGCACACTGGGAATGCCGGCACGGGCCCTGACCTGGTCAATCCCTTTGTAGACCCGCTCGTCGGGCTGGTCGAGATACTCGTTCCATGCCTCTGAGCTGGCAAGCAGCAAGTCGGGCAGACGCCAGAGAATATCAGCGCGATCACCAACATATCTCAAGTTTTGGTAATAGTTATAAGTTCCGACACTGGTATTGTCGAATTTCTTCACATAGTAGCCGGTCAGACACTGTGGCACCGAGGAAGTGTATCGCTTCTCACTCGTACCATACATCTGTCCTTGAAGCATGTTGCAGTCGATGGCCTCGTAAGTAGTAGAAGAGGAATTCAACTTGTGATACCACAAGGTGCCGTGTGCCATGATGTCTGCATAGAAGCGGGGCTCACGGCGACGATGAAGGTTGAGCACATCGGTACCCATCTTCACGACATCTTTATAGTTGTCATCGGTCTCCTTCGACATCTGATACTTGCTCGGCATCCACTGCTTATCCTCGCTGATGGGCACTCCATGCTCGGTGTAGAACATCTCCACCATCTTCAAGCTGGCAGAGAAGCCGGCTTGAATCGACCCGTCATAATACTTCTTATAGGAACTTTCTGTCTTAGGATGATAGAAAAATTCCGGGCTTATACCATGATTGTGGATCAATACCAATGCCTCCTTATTATAATAGTTGAAGTCATTGTAACTATCCTCGATGTCATGCATGATATCAAGCAGTGCTGTAGGCCGGTCCGTTCTTCCCGTCATGAGTTTATGCCCGGCTTGCTCAGCCAGCTCAATGGCCTCGTCAGCAGCAACGGCAGCCTTATGCCATTTCTCCTTATCGTATTTCTCGGGGAATAGCTTCTCACCATTTTTGTTGGTGAAGTTGGCAAACTGCGCGTTGCCGTTGAAGAGGGGTGAGGCAGCATAGAGCAATACCATGGCCTTGAGCGTGGCGGCACCTTCTTTGCTGTAGAAGCAGTAATAGTCAGAGCCCAGACCCGTTTGCGGTGGCAGCAGGTTGATGGCGCTGTCCAGCAAATCCACGGTAGCCTTGAAGCAGGTGTCTATCGGTGAGCGCGGCACCTGCATCGTGGAGATGGCGGCATTGGCATCGATGTTCTGCGGCACGAGGACAATAGGACCATACCGGCGGATCAGCTCGAAATAGAGCTGCGCTTTGCAAGCCATGGCCTGTCCGCGCCACATCTGACGCTCTTCGTCCTGAATGTTATAGGTCCCCTTGATTTTGTTGAGGAACATATTGCAATAGCCGATGCCGGCATAGAAGGAGGTCTGCGACCAGATGTTGCCATAAGGGTTCTGGGTCTTCTGGTTTCCTTCGGCAATCATCACGCCCGGAATATTGTCTTTTTCTTTTCCCAATCCTTCGGTATGGGTGTATTCATCGGCCACGACCTCGTCTGAACCCCAAAAGGCAGGATTGACCGACACGTCTGCCAAGGCGTAGTCACGAAACGACATACACGTCATAAGCCACTGCTCGGCATCCTCACGCTTTTCAAAAGTGGTCTCTATCGTGGTGATGTCGCTCTTGGGCACCTCATCCAAGTAGCCGTTGCAGGCAGCTAATGCCGGCAGGGCAAGGGCTGCAAGCAGGCTTTTTGTTATCTTCTTATATATTTTCATATCCGTCTGTATGCTTTAGAAATTAACATTGATGCTGGCAGAATAGGTCTTCTGAATAGGATAGTTGAAGCCATCGGAGCCAAGCTCCACATCCCACAACTTGAAGTTGGTGAAGCAGAAGGGATTGTTGGCGGTAAGCTGGAACTTGACATTCTTAAATCCAAGCCGCTTGACAAACTTCAGCGGCAGGTTGTAAGCCAGTGCCAAAGAGGTACAGCGGAGGAAACTGCACGAACGCATGAAGTAAGTACTCTTACGCACCTCGGCATTGGCAGTCCAGTCCTCCTGCGGGTTGTGATCTACGATATTGTCCACCGACAGGCGCGGCCAGAAGGGTCGCTCAGCTTGGTTGTCCTCGCTCCAGTGGCTGTCAGCAATGGCCTTGAGCATGGCATGATCACCGTAGAAAGGCGAGATGGCCTGCGCATTGATGAAGAAGGAACGCTTGCCGGAACCTTGGAACGATGTGCTGAACTCAAATTGCTTGTAATTGACAAAGAGGCTTGTACCATAGATCAGCCGCGGGGTCTCGGGGAATCCGATAAACACGGCATCGTTGACATCGATCTTGTTGTCGCCGTTGATGTCGCGGTACTTGATGTCACCGGGCATCACGTCGCCGTCCTGACGGGGCGAGTTGTCGATGTCGTTCTGGTCGCGGAAGAGCCCTTCGGCAATGTAGCCCATGGCCTGACTGATCTCATGGCCTTGCTTGCGCTGCCAGGCAGGCTTGTCGGTGGCTTCCTCGATATATTTATATTTCACGCGGTTGTAGGTCAGCGTGCCATTGAGGATAAACCAGAAGTCATTAGCGAACATGTGCTGGATCTTGGCCGAGAGGTCCACACCGCGTGAGTCGGTCTCACCGATGTTGTCGAGCGGTGCCAACTCAATACCCACGTTGGCGGGGATGACATAGCGCTGGGAAAGGATATTGTGACGGATTTCTCGGTAGACATCCACCTGCGTCTCGAGCAATCCACCCAAGAACTTTGCCTCAATACCCAAGTTGTTCTGCTCGGCAATCTCCCACTTGATATCCGGGTTGCCATAGAATTTCACCTGGTTTCTGCTATAAGGATCCGGGTCGTTGGCCTTCACGCCATTATTAAACATTCCGACATTTTTGATACCTATGTCCTGCATGTACACATATCTCGGCGTGGTGATGATGCCGTCGTTGCCGACCTTACCCCACGAATAGCGGAACTTCAGATAGGGGATGATCTTGTTGAGCTTCTTCATCCACGGCTCTGACGATGCCACCCAGGCACCACCCACAGAGGGGAAGAAGCCCCATCGGTGCTCTTTGGAGAAACGCTCCGAGCCATTGTAGGCCGCATTGGCCTCCACGAAATAGCGGTCTTTGAAACCATAAGAGAAACGGCCGGAGAAAGTGGCGTTGCGCTGTGGCAGACCGTTGAGGACATTCTCGATCGGCGTGAAGGTGCGCTCATAGATCTGTGCCACACCGGTGAAAGCGGTCTGGTGCATGTTCTTGTCCTTGCCGCCCCAAGCAGCAGTGTGGTAGATACGGCCCTCAAAAGTGGTACGGGTGTCAGTGCTGTGATTGTCTTTGCCCTTGACCAGCGTCTTTGAAGAGTAGTCATTGTACTGATCCGGGTTGAGGGTGTGCTTACCCGTCTCAAAATCATAACTGCCGAGATAGTATTTATAGGGTCTTGTAGTGAACTGGTTGTCATAATAACCGCTCTGGACGATCGACGCGATCAGTCGGTATTCCAGTCCCGGCACCCAGCGGTTGAGCTTGTGGATAAACTCGGCACGGTTGGTAGAGCTGTAACGCGTGCGCTCAATGTAACCTTGCTGATTGAGCATATAGGGATTCACGGCCGAAGCCGCCGTGGTTCCAAAATGGATATGGGGCCAGTTGTAGGTGTCATCGGCAGGATAGACCGGCGCGAAATCGACAGGTGAAGCTTTGAAGGCATAGTAATACGCACTCTTCTGGTCAACCATAGGACCATGGTAACGGTCGATGTTGGTAGCCGAGTTGATCTGCAACTGGATACCGGCATTGAGCTCGATGGTGAGGTTGGTACGGAAGTTGAACTGGTTGTCGATGATGTTCACCTTGAAGTCGTTGAGCTTGTCGCTCTTGAGCATACCCTCATCGCGGTTGTAATTGAAAGAGGAGTAATACTGCACCTTGGCGGAACCACCACGGATGCTCAGGTTGGCACGGTGGTTGATGGTGCGGTCCTTGAAAAGAATGTTGTACCAGTCGTTGGCAGGATAAAGCCAGGAAGGATAGTTGGGCGAGCCGGTACGGGCGATACGCTCCTGGGTATACTTCGGTGAACTGGTATTGGAACGGCCCAGGAGTGCCTGATTGTAATATTTCATGTAGTTGATAGGATCCTCGACCTCTATCTTACGTGTAGGCTCGCTGACGACACACTCATAGTGCATGGTGGTGTAGACGCTGCCCTCGGTACCTTTCTTGGTGGTGACGATGATCACACCGTTGGCACCGCGCGCGCCATACATGGCGGTGGCGGAGGCATCCTTCAGCACGGAGAAACTCTCGATGTCCTCCACGGCGATACGCGCCAGGTCGAGCTTTGAGCTCTCCACGCCATCGAGGAGGATCAGCGGGTCAGTATTGGCACCGCTCTGGAACGAGGTGATACCACGCACGTAGAACTTCGTGTTCATGTCGCTCTCGTTCAGCGCACCGGGCATACCGCCCGTCTGCCAGGCTATCATGCCCGGAATCTTACCGGCGAAGGCGGTGGTCAGGTCGGAGCTCGACGTCTTCAGGTCACCGGGTTTCACGGTGGTGATAGCCGAGACGACGCTCTCCTTCTTCTGCGTACCGAAGGCGACGACCTGCACCTCGTCGATACTCTTCGAGTCGGGCTTGATGAACACCTTCATCACCTTGCGGTTGTTCACGGGCCGTACCTCCTCAATGACATTGGTATAACCGATGTACGAAAACTTCAACTTGTCTCCAGCCCGTACCTTTAAAGAAAAACGTCCATCGACATCAGTGGCGGTACCCTTGTCGGTGCCCACGATCATGACGGTGACTCCCGGCACGTCGAGGCCGCTCTCGTCGTAGACGTGTCCCTGCATGATGAACGCCTCGCCTTTTGGTGCCGAGGCTGCGACGAAAGGGACTTTCTTGATGGTGACGAATTGCTTGTCGATGGTATAAGTCAATCCCGTGCCTTTCAAAATTTGGTCAAGTGCCTTGCTGACATCGGTGGTCTTCACCGAGGTGCTTACTTTCACCCCGGCAACATCGTCGTTAGCATACATCATCTTGTAACCTGAGAGACGTTCCAGCCGCTTCAACACAGAGGTGAGCGTCTCACTCTTGGCTTCTATGACCACCTGGTGCTGTGCGAAGACCACCGTCGGCGAAGGGCCAAACAGCGACGCAGATAGCAACAGAAGCGTGAAATACCGTTTTTTCTTACTCATGCTTAGTGATTGTTAATTGTTCTCCTACATGTCTAAGACGTTAAAGAAAGAAAAGGTACACCCCAAAAGATAAAAAAAACAGCAAAAACGATGATTTGCCTAAAGAAATGCTAACTTTTGCGCACAATCTTCATGAAACTGACAGCCGCGCCGGATAAGTCTGTGTTTGGAAAAGAGAGCTCATGAACATGATACCTTTTACAAAAACCAGAAAACAGGCTGGCGCGGTGCATGATGTTCAAAGATAATAAATGGTTGCAGGGCGCGGCCCTTGTGGCCGTCCGCAACCTATGTATGTTATTCTTGTGTTTCAGCAGACGTTTGCAGGGTGCATTTTGCTGCCTGACAAACAATCGTTCGCTGCGTAGAAAAAGATCTTTCCTTACGTAGCGAACGATCTTTTTCTATAGGATTACAATGTTGGGAATCTTGTTTCAACCTCAAAAAAGCATTGCTTCTGCCCCATGAAAACATGGTTTCGCCCCCATGAGAACACAGCTCCGAATCCGTGAAAACAATGTTTTGATGCAATAAGAACGTTGCTTTGATGCCATGAGAACTCTGCTTGTCATCAACAACATCACCGAGAAGGAAAGGAAATTGTCCTTAACAGGCTTGGCACCAAAGGTGCGGGAAGGGTATGGATTGTCCGTCATTTCCGATTTGTTGCAGGGTGCGGCCCTTGTGGCCGTCCGCACCCAATGTACGTTATAATTGTTTATCGGCGGATGTTTAATAATGTCTGATGGTTGCGGACGGCCACAAGGGCCGCACCCTGCAAACGCCTGTAACCGATTCCTCGGAGAGGCTGAATGCATCTTCGATGCGCAACATTACGAGCGTATAAAATCAACTCGTAACTCCTAACTCGCCTTGTTGCGCGCTTCGCACATTGTGCCTCTTCGAGGCACGGCGTCAGTCCCTTTCACCCATGATAAACCCCCAGACTGCGGGCATCCGCCCTTAGTCTGGGGTTATCGATAATTCAGCCTCTTCGAGGCTGCAAAAAAGTATTGTGCCGAGGCTGGGGAAAGGTATGGCCTCGAGGCTGGAATAGAGTATCGCACCGAGGCTGGAAAAAGCTTCAAGCCTGGAAAAAGGTATTGCGCCGAGCCTGCAAAACGTTCATCGTAGCCTGCCCTTTTGCTTGTTTTCGCCCGAATAAGACTAAATGTACCCCCACAAGCCCAACTTTTCCCCCAACCCGTGCGCCAATATCATTAATCTTATATAACTTTGCGAAAAACATATAACACTTACGCCAATAAGGGCTGTATACAATACACCTCATGAGGCGTTCCCGTTGCTTTGTTCTTGACAACTTTTGCTCGAACTGCCAGATTCTTACACTGTCAAAACCAAAGCGTACAGTTACGCCTTATATGTATATATGTCTGCCCAAACCTCTGCCCATTGGGGCTTTCGGTATGGGTATAGACGTTATAAAGATAACACTTTTATCTTGGAAACCACTTGGTTTGGCTGGCAAAGTATGATTTCAAGGTCTGGTTTAACATTATTAAATATAAATATGTCAGAGAATTCCACTTTTGCGTGATTTTTCTCGCTAAAAAGTTTGTATTATCAATGATTATTCGTATCTTTGCAGCGTCAGTCCTCGCCAAGCCTCTTAACAATGCTCAAATCGTGCGAGGCGTTTTTTGTTTATACACATTTGAATATGGCGAACCTTATTCCCTTTACAAAACGGTTTGAATCTTCGGAAAATCTCGTTAATTTGCTTGAATCACGAGGTTTACAGATTTGTGACAGAAACAAAGCCATACAGTACCTTGACAATATTGGTTATTACAGATTGTCTGCTTATATGTATCCTTTGTTAAAGATGCCCAAAACAGCACATTTGTATAAGGAAGGTTCAACATTCAAAAAGGTGATGATGCTTTATCGCTTTGACAAGAAACTGAGACTACTCATGTTCAATGAAATAGAAAAGATTGAAATTGCTATCAGACGTGCGGTGATGCAAATAACAGCAGATATGACAGGCAATCCTTTCTGGCTTACTAACTCTTCTTACTTCTTGGATAGTTCCAGGTTTAATGAAACAATGCGAGCTATATCCAAGGAATACAGCAAATCAAAAGAGGAGTTCATTCTCCATTTCAAACGAACCTACTCAGAGCCTTACCCACCATCGTGGATTTTAGGAGAACTGCTTACTATTGGAAACGTCAATGCCATTTATCGCAACATTAAACAAAATCGCATACGCAAGCGTATTGCCAAACGTTTTGGGTTGCCTATCAATGTGTTTGAGTCATGGCTCACGGTTATTGCTGTTACTCGAAATGCCTGTGGTCATCATTCAAGAGTTTGGAACAAGCAGAATGCTATTCAGCCAGCAATTCCCAATAGTCCCGCAGGAGAATGGATAACGCTGCCAACAGATTCCATGCGTGCTTACTTTGATCTTTGTATCATCAAGTACTTTCTTAATGTTATATCTCCAAATAATGATATGCAATCCAAACTAATATGGTTGTTCATTCGGTTTCCTGAAATTGATTTAAAAGCTCTCGGCTTTTCGCAGGGATGGGAAACGGAACCATTATGGAGGTAATAACATGTGAAATAGCTACTGATCATTCATTCCCTTACATGGTCTTCTTTGTTTCCTTTTTATCATATTACGGGGTCGGTTCAAGCGCCCCAAACCAATACATACCTATGTGATTTATGTAATTGAAAGTTAAATACGTTAAATCTTCACCTTCTCGTATCTAAACAGAATCCATACGGTCACTTTTCTACCGTTTAGAGCGTATAGTATTGATAATCAACCAATAATAGATACAATGGCTGTAGCAGTCTTACCTCCGTTTCTATCCCCAATTCCGTTACAAGCATCGGTAACTTTGCTTTCTTAGGCTGTAGCGGGTTGACCTCCGTTTCAATTCCTAATTCTGTGACTAGCATTGGGTGGGATGCTTTCTATGGCTGTAGCGGAATCCAAATTTTTTCAATTACCGGAGAGAATCCGCCTCAATGCGGCTCCGACATCTTTAAGAATGTAGATCTCAGCAAGGCTACGCTCTATGTTCCGGCAGACAAGGTCACGTATTATCAGACCACGGAGCCTTGGTCGAAGTTCGGAACGGTGAAGACACTGAGCGGAGAGACGCCTTCGACACCGACGGCCTGCGCCAAGCCGACCATCGCCTACGAGAATGGTCAGTTGATGTTCAACTCCGCTACCACCGGTGCCAAGTACCATTGCACGATCACCTCACCCGACATGAAGTCGGATGTGCTCAACGAGAGCGGGACGATGAACTTGGATGCGCGCTACGACATCGTTGTCTATGCCACGGCGGAAGGCTTCACACAGAGCGAGACTGCCACGGCAACACTCTACTGGGTGAAGGCTGACGGCAGCCTGACCGACAACATCAACGCCGCCAAGATGCGGGGCGTGGTGGTCACGGCAGACAACGGCTTTGTAAGCGTGAGCGGACTGAATGACGGTGAGCAGGTGCTGTTCTACGCCATGGACGGTAAGATGCTCGGCAGTCAGAAGGCTGTCAACGGCACGGCTTCCCTTTCGACCTCCGAGTCCGTCGTGATCTGCAAGGTGGGTACGACGAGCCTCAAGATCCTGGTAAAGTGACTTTTTCCGGGAGGGCCGCTGCCCTCAGCGGCCACACCCTATATAATGTAAAGTCGCTCAAATAGTAGGTCGATTGTCCGCTGAGGGCAGCGGACCTCCCGGGGCGGATCTTCCGGGGCCACAGCCTTGAAGAGGCTGAATTATCCATAACCCCAGACTAAGGGCGTAAGCCCGCAGTCTGGGGTTTTATCATGGAAGGCAGGGACCTGACTCCGTGCCTCGGAGAGGCTGTATATATTCTCGATATTCGTTAATATTCTTGATGATATCGTAGCACATTGAAGAACCTGAAAGCACCATGCTCCAATGATGTCATTCCTATTGACGAACCTGCCAATGGTAGATATGATTTTCATGATGTGACGGAGGAAAATCCCGAATAATCCCCATTGTTAGAGTTATTCCTTCGTGAATGACAAATGACTGTCACGAACCTCAGTAACGGAAGCATCATTCTGTTCCTTTGTCCCAGTTTTTTAGAACAACTTGTATATGACAAAGGAATTAACTTTCAACGACCTTCCAATGGTCGTTGCCCAGCTTCGGGACGAAGTGGTGGGCATGAAGCAGATGATCATCAGTCTGCAATCACAGAACAAGCCACACAAGGCTAATACGCACATACCTATGAGTGTGGAGGAAGCATCGGCATACCTGAAAATGCCGATGGTAACTCTCTACATGAAACTTGGAAACGGCAGCATTCCTGCCACCAAGCCGGGCAAGCGTTACTGCCTTTATCAAGATGAACTTGACAAGTGGCTGGAGGCTGTGAGCGATGAGGAGTACAACAAGATTAAATAATAATAAGAAAAGTACCACACTTAGCAATATTTGTGGTACTTTCATACGTTTTTTTACTCCTTCAAGTATACCGAAAGCCTTATAAAAGTTATTCTCCAAGTAATCTTTCAATAGTAGAGATACGCATCTGTTTTATTGTATAACATTCCTTTTACCCGTATTTCCCGACCCTCTGATTTCTTCGTGATAAAGATAATTCACTATTGAGGGATGCCCTTTGGGACTTCGCTCGTAAGGCAATTCATTATCCACATACTTGCATTGAGCCTCCTGCGCCATTTTCGCGGCCTCTTGCTCCAATTGCTTCCAATATGTTCGGTCTTTATGCAAATATATTTCTTCATAAAGTGGGAACAAATGAGGATAGTGCGATTTGATATAATCCATAATGTTGGCCTTAAAACCACCCCGCAGATTGAGGTTCTCAAGCCAAAAGAGGTCGCAAATGTCTTTCACTTCATGAAAAATAGCCTTGAAATCGGTAATGCCAGGGAAGATGGGCGACACAAAACAAATGGTTCTGATGCCCGCCTCGTAGAACTTTCGCATGGCTGCGATGCGCCGCTCTATGCTCACGGCCTTATCCATGTCGGCACGAAAAGTCTCATCAAGCGTGTTGATTGACCACGATACGGTGACTTTCTTCATTTGCCGGAGCAGGTCAAGATCGCGCAACACGAGGTCGCTTTTAGTACAAATGAGTATTTCTGCATCGCTGTCTTTGAGTTCTTCAAGCAGTTTACGTGTCCTGCGGAACGTTGCTTCTTCGGGATTATACCCATCGGTCACAGAACCGATAACCACCCGTTGTCCGGCATATTTCTTCGGATTCTTGATTGCAGGCCAATGCTTCACGTCCAAGAAAGTGCCCCATTCTTCTTTATGTCCTGTGAAACGCTTCATGAATGAGGCGTAACAATACTTGCAAGCATGTGTGCAACCCACGTATGGATTCACCGAATAGCCACCAACAGGGAGGTTAGATTTGGTCATGATGCCACTAACCTCTTTTGTTTCAATGAGTATTTCTGTCATATTTCTATTTGTTTTGATTATGGTGCAAAGGTAGTGCGTTTTAACCTTTTGGCAGATACCAAAACAGAACCAACTACTACCATATTGATAATCGGGCTATGAAACCCCATTATTCTTGACCTCTTCCATAAACTCCCCGACAGTCGTTCCCGTCTGTTGCTTGAAGAACCGCATCAGGTGATTGGGAGCTGAGAATTGCAGTTTATAGGCTATTTCCTTTACGGATAAATCGGAAAAGAGCAAATCGTTCTTTATTTCCTGCAGCAGCCTTTGTTTCAAAAGATGCACGGCAGTCACTCCGAATTCGTTTTCCACGGCTTTGTTAAGGGCAATCCTGCTGATGCCCATCATCGAGGCATAATCGTTTACCCGAATGTGTTGACGGATATTTTTCTCCAACAGTTCCTTGTACCTGAAAGCGTAATTGTTCAGCGGAAGGCGCAAGGGCAGGTTGAACATCTTGGCGTAATAGCGGTTCAGCAGCAACAAGAACTCATACAAATAAGCCACAATCATGTGGTAACTGTCAGCGACAGGCGACAATAGTTCCGACTTCATCTTTCGGAGCAGCGTAAGGAAGAACCCCATTTGCTCCGCATCCATACCGAAGCAGGGCGGGTTGTCGCTTTGATAGCAATACAGCAACCTGTACATAAAATATTTGTCGGAGATAAAGTTATAGATAAACTCTTCTTGGAATATAAGAAAGGTGTAATCAAGCTCTTCCATCTGCACGTGCCATTCCTGCCGCTTGAACGGAGGGATAATCAGAACGCAGTTGTCGTGCAGTACGATTTTGTCTCCGTCAAGGAACATAAATCCCGATGCCTTGCGGAAAAAATAAAACTCAAAGAAGTCGGTCTTATATCTCTCATGCAGGTTAAACCACCCTTGTCTTTCATTGCTGTCGGCGGTATTGAGCATGAAGTCCACACCGCATGCGCTTTTGGTATATTTCAATAGCGAAATTTGGCTTGCTGTCTTGTAAGGGGAAATCCCCATCAGGTTCTTGTATGTCATTGCGGTTTTGTTATTATTGATATTTCACTGGTTGCAAAATTAGCGTATTTATCTGAAATATAGCCGAAGTTTTCGTATTATTTATGCCTAATAAATATTCCAGCAATCAAAATGGTAGTATTATATGGAATATTGGTAGAGGATAAGTGAGCAGAACCGTTTACCTTTGTGCTCAAAAAAATATTGTGATAAATCGTAATAAATGAATAGTATAGACATAGAAAATTTCTTAAACGGGAAAGGGATTAAGCCCACTTCCAACCGTATCCTTGTCGCTAAAGAGTTGATGAAGGCATCGCATCCAGTCAGCCTTGCCGATTTGGAAATATTATTGGGGTTTTCAATGGATAAGGCGAGCATTTTCAGAGTGCTTGAACTTTTTTCTGAAAAGGAAATAGTCCATGTGATAGAGGATGGCAGCCGCTCTTTCAAATATGAGTTGTGTTATAGCAAAACACATCACACCATTTCCGACCAGCATGTTCACTTTTATTGCGAGCGGTGCAAGGAAACATATTGTTTTGAATCGGAGCATATCCCTCTGGTAAACATACCTGAAGGTTTTTATCCGCACGCCATCAATTATATGATAAAGGGTATTTGCCCGAAATGTTCAAGATAACCTGCATGGGTGTTGTCAAGGCGATATTTGCGGAAGTATTCTTTTTTTAAGGATGAAGTCTCTGCTTCATCTTTGTAAATTGGTTGCATTGGAGATTGCGTAATTTTGCACGCAGAAAACAAAATCATAAAAGAAAAAGAATATGAGAAAAAAATTATCGATCTCCTTATCGACAGCTTTCTTGATGATTTCAGGAAGTGCGTATGCCGATGGCAACATCACAGGTACAGTCTTTAATAAGACAACATCCGAACCTCTTGACTTCGCTACGGTCGTTCTTGTGAACTCGGGAAAGGGTGCGCTGCAGCCTATTGGCACCACAACCGATGAGAACGGAGAATTTATTATCCCCAATGCACCTTCGGGCAAATATATTGTCCGTGTCAGCATGATTGGTAATGTCACACAGGAACGTGAAATCACAATAAGGGATTCGGAGATAAATCTTGGAAAAATAGAACTTGCAGAGGATTCCAAGTTGCTTCAGGAAGTGGTCGTCACCGGACAGAGAAGCCAGTTGTCGGTCAATGCGGAGCGCAGGATTTTCAATGTAAGCTCAAACATAGCCGCCACCGGTGCATCTGCCGATGAACTTCTTGCTGCTGTCCCGTCGGTTGGTGTAAACAGCGAGGGAGAAATATCATTGCGTGGCAATGCCGATGTCCTTGTGTGGATAAATGGCAAAAAGATGGGGATGAACGATGACAACCGTGCCCAGATACTTCGTCAGCTTCCTGCTGAAGCCATTGAGAGCATTGAGGTCATGACGAATCCGTCTTCCAAGCATAGCACGGAGGGAACTGCCGGAATCATCAATATACGGTTGAAGGAAGATCACCGTCACGGTTACTTTGGCAACGCCGAGACTAATGTGGATACACGCGGGACGGCAAACGTGAATATTAATTTCAATTACAACGAAGGCAAGTTTGAATCATTCGCCGGAATCGGACTTAAAACCCAACATGTACCCGGAGGCTCGGCATCGCGCCGCAGTTATGACAATGGAACATATCTCAACTCTGACGGCGATAGCAAGAAGCATGAAAACAGCATATTCCTTCGTCTGGGTACAAATTTCAGACCTGATGACAGGAATGATGTTTACCTGAGTGCAATCGGAACGCTTGGACACAAATGGGGACGTACGACAACCACTCACCTTAGCAATGTGCCGGGGCAATGGATTGGAAATGTTAATAATATGCGTGAAAGTGGCGATACCCGTGGCGCAAACGTCATGCTTGGTTACAAGCACACGTTCAATCTCAACCATTTTATCGACATGAACGTGAGCTATAATATATGGAGGGGTCCCAACGACAACCGGTTTCATGAAAATGAGACTTGGGTCGACGGCACGGAGGAATCCATCTGGCAAAGCCAGCATCAGGATGTAAAAATCAGCAACTGGGAAGCTGCGCTTGATTATTCATTACAGGCATTGCCGTGGCTGCGCTTCGAAACTGGATATAAAGGCAATTACAACCACGAGAACAGTCCGGCATCGTATGCAGGAGGTTCTGACGAGAACGACCTTTTACCTCTTGACGAGCTCTATAATCGTTTCAAATACGACACGGACATTTCCGCCCTGTATGTAAACTTTTCCGGTAGCCATGAACACCTGACCTTCTCTGCCGGACTTCGTGGAGAAATGTGGCAGATACGGACACGTTCATTGGGCTACGGCCAGACAGATGCGGACGTTGCACTCTTCAAGAAAAATGATTTCGCGCTATTCCCATCGGCTTCAATAGGCTGGTCTTTTCTTGGCAACAATGAGCTGAAGTTGAACTATTCCCGCCGCATACGCCGTCCTTTCGGCCCCCAACTCAATACTTTTGAGAATATTTCCGACCCTTCGGAAGTACATCTTGGAAACCCGCTTATCCTGCCCGAGTATAGTAATGCCGTGGAATTGTCGTACATCAAGAATTGGACTGGCCACATGCTTTCCGTGTCAGGCTATCTACGTACCAACAACGACATGATAAGCCATGTCAGCTTTCTCGCGCCTATGGCTTCAGACCCCAATGTAAACACGATGTATTACGGTCACGCCAACGTGGGCAACATGGTAAACACTGGGGTGGAGATTATATCCCGCAACCTGCTGTTCAGACGGCTGACACTCACCACGACATTGAACCTTTACAATAGTCATCTCAAGGCTTGGAGTGCAGACTATCCGTTGCACGACAGCTTCTATGCCGTACATGGTGACAAACAGAACCGTTTTGTGTGGGATGTGCGCTGTATGGCATCAGTACGTCTGCCGTGGGATATGACTTTCCAAGCCACAGGCCGGTATAACTCGCGCCGTATCACCGCGCAGGGCACGCTGGAACCCGATTGGGATGTAGAAGCCGGGGTACGCAAAAATATCGGTTCTTGGGGCATATCGCTTCTTTGCAAGGATATTTTCGACTCAAAAGAGACGAACAATGTCCTTTATGGGAACGGCTATACGCAGTCTATCCGCAAATGGGCGGGAGGTCGCACATTACGTCTGGCAGTCACCTATACCTTCGGCAAATCCGACAGTCGTGAGCATAATCGCCACAACCACATCGACACCGGTGGCTACGGAGAAGAGCATCATCATTAAATTAATTCCGCCAACAGGTAGGGACTAAGCTATATTGCTAAAAATCCCAGCAAGAGAATAGCTGAATGCTATCTCCTGCCGGGATTTATTATTTTATGAATATAAGTCATTCTCATTCATACACACCATTCTTATAGTCCTCTTGGAATTCTCTACATGTCTTGCCCGTCTGCTGCTTGAAAAAACGCATCAGGTGGGATGGTTCGGCGAAACTGAAAGCATAGGCTATCTCACTTATAGACTTACTGGTGAATAGAAGTTCGTTTTTGATTTCTGCCAGCAGTCGCTGTTTCAGCAGATAGGTAGCCGACACTCCATACTGCGCCATCACGCTATGGTTCAAGGTGATGCGGCTAATCTTGAGCAGCGAGGCGTAGTCCTGCACACGCTGCAACTTCCGGATGTGAGTTTCCATCAATTCCACAAACTGAAAGGCATAATAATTCTTAGGAGCAGCCAGAGGCAATTGATGCTCACGGACATAATGGCGATTCATAATTGCCAGCAGATAGTAGAGCACGCTGACGATGATGTTGTAGCTGTCGGATTGAGGCTGCCGAAGTTCTGTCCGTATTTTCTTGAGCAGCCGCTGATATTCTTCGCATTCATTTCCCGAACACATCAAATAGGGTGGTGTTTCGGTCTGCTGGCAGTATTGCAGTCGATAGACAAAGAATTTGTCGGCAATGAAGGTTCGCATAAAATCCTCACGGAATATCAGAAATTCGTAGTCGAGAGCCGCCTCATCGATGTGCCACTCCTGCTGCTGGTGTGGCTTCACGATGAGCACCATGCCGTCTTTCAGGTTTATCTTCCTGTAGTCTATCAGCACGTAGCCATTAGCTTTCTTGATGAAAAACATTTCGAAGAAGTCGGTCTTGAACACTTCATGCTCCGTGAGCACCCCAGGGCACTCGCCTCCATAAGCTGTGTTGATGTAGAAATCTACGCCGCAATCCGTCTTGCTGAACGGCACTTCTACCAGACGTTGTCTTTGCTTTGTCATAATCTTAATATGCTTTTTTATGCAAAGGTGCATCTTTTAGATGATTTATCAAAATGGCACAACCGGAGAATGAAATGGTATAGATAAATTTAACATCTAAGGCTAACTTTGCACCGCTCTATGCTCCGGCAGACAAGGTCACGTATTATCAGACCACGGAGCCTTGGTCAAAGTTCGGAACGGTGAAGACACTGAGCGGGGAGACACCTTCGACACCGGTAGCCTGACCGACAACATCAACGCCGCTAAGATGCGGGGCGTGGTGGTGACGGCAGACAACGGCTTCGTCAGCGTGAGCGGACTGAACGACGGTGAGCAGGTGCTGTTCTACGCCACGGACGGTAAGATGCTCGGCAGTCAGAAGGCTGTCAACGGCACGGCCTCCCTCTCGACCTCCGAGTCCGTCGTGATCTGCAAGGTGGGTACGACGAGCCTCAAGGTCCTGGTAAAGTGACTTTTCCGGGAGGGCCGCTGCCCTCAGCGGCCACACCCTATATAATGTAAAGTCGCTCAAATAGTAGGTCGATTGTCTGCTGAGGGCAGCGGACCTCCCGGCAGCGGACCTCCTGGGGCGGACCTCCCGGGGCCACAGCCTCGAAGGGGCTGAATTATCAATAACCCCAGACTAAAGGCGTAAGCCCGCAGTCTGGGGTTTTATCATGGAAGGCAGGGACCTGATCCGTGCCTCGGTGAGGTTGTATATATTCTCGATATTCGTTAATATTCTTAATGACATCGTAGATGGCGCGTTAAAAGAAGAAAGACCGTAAACGTTGGAACTAAGTTGTGTCCGCGGAGCGGAGCGACATTCAAAAAGCAACAGCCTCATCCCCAACCCCATTTTGTTCATTCAGGAAGCTGGAGAATGACATCGTCAGGAAGAAGAATGTCACAATCAGCATCAGACAATGGCTGCTCACGAAGGAACAAGGCGTACACCACCTTCTTGCCTTGTGCAAAAGGAGCCACATTCACTTTCTTCTTTAACTTGTCAAGAAGCCGGTCGGCATAGTCGGCCCCCTTCCATTTACATTCACCTACGAGAATGGTGTTCTTGTCGTTTTGGTCTTCCGCCACGACATCAAACTCCAAGTCCTCATACCTGACAGGCGTTTTCTTGCCTTCCTCATACACAGGTGCCTTACCCCACCAGCGACCCGCTACTTTCCAAGTATGGCCGAAAAGAATATTTCCCGATACAGCTATCTGGCAGATGCGCTCCCATATTCCGCCCACATGGTCATGGAAAGACCGTTCAAGCATTTGCTTTACAATATTGGTCCGACCCATGGCAATCGTAGACTTATAAGGTTCCACAAACTTATAATAGAATGCCATAAACGGGTCATCAATCTGATAGAGGGTTTTCTTCGTCTTCTTCTCACTCTCACCAAAGGGCACTTCTTTGCGGATGAACGCCATTTCTGTGAGATTCTTGATGGGCTTGGACAATTCGGCCGTACTCTTACCAACAGCACTGGCAATATCAGAGTATCTGTGACATCCACTGCCTATGGCCGTCATGATAGAAGAATAGGGAGCTATGTCCTGGGCGTCATCGCGAAAGAGACGCGATGGCTCATGGTACAGCAGCCCGTGCTCATTCAAGACCAGTCCTTCCACAGCATCCTCGAAGGAGTCGTACTTCTCCCTTTGGTTCCAATATTGCGGTACGCCACCCCATACACTATATTCCTCTACCGCTGCCTTTGCATCCATTTGCATTGCCTTGCACCAATGTGGTAGCCTGATAGGTCGGAGGCAGAATTCCTCATCCGCCCTGCCATAAAGAGGTTCTGAACCTTGGATAAGACCTTGCATCATACGCTGTGACGAACCACAAATGACAATGTTGCAACGAAGGCCCTCGCCACCAATCACACGTCGGTCAACAATACGCTGTAAGGTGGATGGCAGCGAGGTATCTTCATATACCATATATGGAAACTCATCAAGAACAAGGGTGGCATTCTCTTCACATCTATGGTTGAAAGCCAGTATAATCTGTTCCCAACTGGGGTAGATGGGGCCATCAAAGCCCTCATAGACCATGGCTATGGCTTTCGATAACATGTCTATTTGCGTTGCTGTCTCGCTCTGACTTGCCTCGAAATACACATCCTTTGAACTCAGCACCTTGCGTATGAGTGTTGACTTACCCAATCGTCTCCGACCATAAAGCACGATAAAAGCAGGGGCATTGGATGACAATGCCGCGATGAGTCTGCTCTGTTCTTGTTCCCTGTCGATGAATTCCATCTGTAGCTTTTTAAAATTACTTGTTTTGGAATAACTAATTGCAAAAATAGTAATTTAAAATCGTACTTCCAAAATATCGGTATGGTTTTTCTCTCTCCTGCTTTTAAGATTCTACTTATAACGCGCCAGCCTGTTTTTCCGGTTTTCCTTGCTGTGATGCAAGCCTGAGGAACAAAGGGCACAGCCCTTGCATCACTGCAAGTATTTTGTTTGTGTAGGGGAAGGGAAATGGTCCTGGACAGGCTTGACACCTATCTTGCGGGAAGGGTATGGATTGTCCGTCATTGCCGATTTGTTGCAGGGCGCCACAATGATGTTTATTAATGCCTGTTGGTTGCGGACGGCCACAAGGGCCGCACCCTGCAAACTTCTGTAACCGATTCCTCGGAGAGGTTGTATATATTCTCGATATTCGTTAATATTCTTGATGACATCGTAGATGGCACGTTAAAAGAAAAAAGACCATAAACGTTGAAATCAAGCTGAAGCAAAATGTGTCCGCTGCCGGGAGGGCCGCTGCCCTCAGCGGCCTAACTATGTGATACCTAAATCACAGCAAGTGGTTTACGCGGTGAGGCAAAAAACTATAGGAACTATGTTGTGTCCGCTGAGGGCAGCGGACCTCCCGGAAACGGACAGCCAAAAAACGGACAGCCCGGAAACGGACATCCCGGAAACGGCCTAACACATCCCGGAAACGGCCTAACTATGTAATTCTGATGCCGCACCGCCAAACCACCCGCAGAACATTCTACTCCCCTCTCCCTCGGAGAGGGGTTAAGGGGGTGAGGCTGTTAGGGTGTGAGGGCTATCCTTTTATAGTTTATTCCCTTCTTTTGGGAACACCACTACTGGCTGGTAGTGCTTGGCCTCCTCAAAGTCCATGATGGCATAGGCGATGATGATCACCGTGTCACCGACCTGCACCTTGCGTGCCGCAGCACCATTGAGACAGATGCAACCAGAGCCGCGCTCTCCTTTTATAATATAGGTCTCGAAGCGCTCACCATTGTTGTTGTCCACGATCTGAACCTTCTCACCGGCAATGAGGTTGGCGGCGTCCATAAGATCCTCGTCAATGGTGATGCTGCCCATATACTGGAGGTTAGCATCCGTGACGGTCACACAGTGCAACTTGCTTTTTAATACTTCTATCTGCATGGGGTATGATATTGAGCTGTTTGCTGATGATATGCTATGATTCGGCTATTATTTCGTCTCGGGATCCTTGTATTTGATGTGGTCGATCAGACGGATCGGCGTATGGCCACAGTAGACGGTGATGCAACCCACCACATAGTCGCTGTCGTCCCAGCTGTTGACGTCGAGCAGCGTGTTGCCGTCCACGATCTCGAAATACTCCACATCGAGGCCGTCGATGGCGTTGATGTCAGCCACCACCTTGTCGTGAGTCTCCTTGACGGTGTGGTCCTTGGCATAATCTACACTGGCTTTCAGTGCCTTGTAGATATTCGGAGCGATGGCACGCTCTTCCGGCGTGAGCAGCGTGTTGCGCGAGCTCTTGGCCAGTCCGTCCTCGTCCCGCACGATCGGGCACTCGACGATGTGCACCAGCTTGTCATAGCCGATATACTTCACCAAGCGCTTCACCACAGCGATCTGCTGCCAGTCCTTCTCACCGAAGTAGGCATGGTTGGGCTTGACGATATAGAAGAGGCGGCTCACCACCTGGCAGACACCATTGAAGTGGCCCGGACGCTTGGCGCCCTCCATGACCGTTGACTGCGGCGGGAATTCAAAGTGACGCGTATCGGGTGTGGGATACATCTCCTCCACCGAGGGAGCAAAGACATACTGCGCACCGCAGGCCTCGCAGAGCTTGCAGTCGGCGTCGAGTGTACGGGGATAGCGATCGAGGTCACCCTTGTCATTGAACTGTGTGGGATTGAGGAAGATAGACACCACGGTAGCGCCGTTTTCCTTCACGCTACGCTTGATGAGAGAGGCGTGCCCCTCGTGTAATGCACCCATAGTAGGAACGAGACCAATTTCCTTTCCTTCCTTGCGCACAAGGAAGAGCTCGTTCTGAAGATCTACAATCTTTTTGAATACTTTCATTGCCTGTTTTTCTAACGGAGTGCAAAGTAACAACTTTTTTGCGTAACTGGCAAGAAATCACCGCTTTATTTTCATTGCGAGGTCGTGTAAACGTTAAATAGCTATAAAAGATAAACGCCACTTATCTACGATAAGCATTGTGTGCGAGTTTTTTCGTAACTTTGCAAGGTTATTTAGTCCGTGGAGGCTCAGTTCAAGAGGTGCTGATGCTGCGCCCGCCTTGCGGAAAAACCCGTTTAATTAATCAATTCAATGTACGCAATCGTAGACATTAACGGTCAGCAGTTCAAAGCCGAAGAGGGCAAGAAGCTCTTCGTCCATCACATCAAGGACGCCGAAGAAGGCAAGACTGTTGAGTTTGACAAGGTGCTGCTCGTCGACAAGGACGGTGCAGTGACTGTCGGTGCCCCCACCGTAGAGGGCGCAAAAGTAGTAGTAGAAGTGGTGAACCCGCTTGTCAAGGGTGACAAGGTCATCGTGTTCAAGATGAAGCGCCGCAAGGACTGCCGTCGCAAGAACGGCCATCGCGCTCAGTTCACCGAGGTATCAATTAAACAAGTAATCGCTTAACAAGCAGGAGGTATTCATTATGGCACACAAGAAAGGTGTAGGTAGTTCTAAGAACGGACGTGAATCAGCTTCAAAGCGTTTAGGTGTTAAGATTTGGGGTGGACAGAGCATCGTTGCCGGCAACATCATCGTTCGCCAGCGTGGCAACAAGCACTTCCCAGGTGAGAATGTAGCTCAGGGTAAGGACGACACACTCTATGCATTGACAGACGGTGTGGTGTACTTCCACAAAGGCGCTCGCGACAAGAGCACCGTGTCTGTGCTCTCACCCGAAGCTTACGCAGCTAAAACAAAAAAGGCTGAAGCATAAACATTAACAAAAGACTTATTCCAAACAAACATAGAAGCCTGCTCCCTCCGGAGCAGGCTTTCTACGTTTATAGACCTAATGACAATCCGGAGCAGTGGATGTTTTGGTTTCCTCTCTGGTTACAGATCTGTAGTTGGTTAGAGAGGCTGTGACTCAAGGAAACTATTTTTTTGAACCAAAACCAGAAAAACCTCTTTGCGTCAGCGCCAAGGGCTAAGGCCCTTTGCCATTTGCGGTTTGAGGGCTTATGAGAGGCTCGCCTCTCACCGCCCCCAAACCGCAAATGGCAGATTCTCCTTCGTCGAATCTTGGCGCTGACACAAAGGAAAACCTTAAAAACAGACTATCGCGATGTAACTTCCAAATACTATCTCTGATTCCCTAATGCTGCGGCGGACGTTTGCAGGGTGCGGCCCTTGTGGCCGTCCGCACCCAACAGACATTATTAAACATCATTGCACCCTGCAAACGTCCGACGATAAAAACATAATAACATAAATAGGGTGCGGACGGCCACAAGGGCCGCACCCTGCAACCTCTGAATACCAAGCACCGCGTCAGCCTGTTTTCAAGGTTTTCCTTGCCGTGATGCAAGCCTAAGGAACAAAGGGCGCAGCCCTTGCATCACAGCAATATGGTTGAAAAAGTGTTGTAAGAGCCAAAAGATATGGTTGAAAAAGTGTTGTAAGAGCCAAAAGATATGGTTGAAAAAGTGTAAGAATCACTTGGAGATATGGTTGAAAAAGTGTAACTTTGCTTATGTATCAACTGTAACTCTTTGATGACATGAAGCGCAATATCACACAGCAACTGCAAGCATGGAAGGAAAAGGCTGACCGTAAGCCTCTGATTGTCAACGGTGCACGACAGGTAGGCAAGACCTACAGTTTGAAGACGTTTGGCAGAGAAGCCTATGAAAGCGTGGCGTACATCAACTGTGACGGCAGTGAAGAGGTGGCCAACATCTTTGCACAGGACTATGACATGCACCGCATTTTGTTGCATCTCTCTGCCTTGACGGGGGTTGACATCAAACCCGGGAAAACACTTATCATCATCGACGAGATACAGGAATGCCCCAAGGCCCTCAACAGTCTGAAGTATTTCTGTGAGAATGCTCCCCAATACCATGTGGCCGTTGCCGGTTCGTTGCTCGGCATATCATTGCATGCCGGCAGTTCTTTTCCAGTAGGAAAAGTGGATATGATCAAGATGTATCCCATGACCTTCGACGAGTTTCTGACGGCAGCTGGCGAGGACAGGCTCGTGGACCTGCTGCGGCAGCAGGACTACAGTCTGATCACGCCCATGTCAGCACGGCTCCTTGAAATGCTGCGGCAATACTACTATGTGGGTGGAATGCCGGCTGTGGTGAAGGCTTTCTTTGCTTCGCATCAGTTATCAGAGGTGCGTGACATACAAAATCAGATACTGTTTGACTATCAGCGCGACTTCTCCAAGCACGCTCCTCTGTCGGAAGTGCCACGCATCAACATGGTATGGAACTCCATTCCCTCGCAACTTGCCAAGGAGAACAAGAAGTTTGTATATGGCGCTCTCAAGAAAGGAGCCCGCGCCACCCAGTTCGAGATAGCGGTAGAATGGCTGATAGATGCAGGACTCATCTACAAAGTGCCGCGCGTGTCAGAACCCCGCAAGCCTCTTAAATTCTATGAGGATATGAACGTCTTTAAGCTCTTCTCATTGGATGTGGGATTAATGGGTGCTATGGCAGAAACGACAGCAGCGGACGTGCTGGTCCGCGGAACTGCCATGACAGAATATCGTGGTGCCTTCACCGAACTGTTTGTGTTGACGCAATTGGTAGCACGCGGCATCACACCGTATTATTATAGTGCCAACGACTCAAGGATAGAAATCGACTTCCTGATACAGAAAGCAGGTACCGTCATCCCGTTAGAGGTAAAGGCAGAAGAAAATGTCCACTCCAAATCGCTTAGAACTTACATCGAGAAATACCCTCAACTGAAAGGAGTGCGCCTCTCCATGTTGCCTTACCACGTCCAAGATTGGATGACCAACTATCCGCTCTACTGCGTCAACTTCATATAAGGTGTAAGGCTTGGCCTGCTTTAGAGAAGGGACTAATTGTAGTGTACACAGAAGGTTAGGTCCCATGGAAGCCCAAAGCCAGGACTTTGACGCGCCAGCGGAAAAGATGACCTCGTTCACGCCGCTGCTCTATCAGAGCGGCTATATCACCATTAAAGGTTATGACGAGATGTTTGACAGCTATCAACTGGACATCCCTAACCACGAGGTAGAACTCGGACTGATGCGGTCGCTGATACCATACTATATTACGCCAGATACACTCACTACAAACAGCACCATCGTCAACATAGGCCGTGCCTCGTATAACAAAGACATCGACGGGATGATGGACTTGTAATAGAAGTGAAGGAAGTTGCAAAACTTTCTCAAAAGATAAAGATTGTGTGCGAGGGCTACTTCCTCAACTTCTCTCTCAGCGCATTGCTCCTTCTGAGATAGGCCATCAGGAGGAAGACACTCAGGAAGGCGATGACCAAAGAGATGAGATAGAAGCCGCCGGCAAACAGGTCGTAGAGGCCATGGAGCGTGGCGGGGATGAACAGCGCCAGCACATAGAGCGACTTGCGATACTGGGGATAGAGTCCGGCCATGCCTACGAAGTAGCCGCAGATGCCAGCCCACACAGCATGGAGGAACGGCAGGGAGGTCAGTCGCGCGATGTTCAGCACAAACGCGGTGGTGTAGTCGGCCCGGATGTTGATCGACGTTTGATACTGCACACCCTCGAAGACGCCGAAGGCTATACCTGCCATGAGACCATAGAACACCATCGTCTGTGGCAGCTGCGGCTCGCGCGCCCGACGCTCCAAGACGAGCAGCGGGATCATCTTGGCAAACTCCTCGGTCAGGCCAATGCCAAGGATATAGCCGAGAATGCTCAGCGGGAAAGGTGCCGAGGTGAAACCGTAGAAGAAGTTCAATTCGTTGAGCCCCGAGAAGATGATGAACACGCCGAGCTGGGTGAGGAAGAACGTGGAGACGGCCTTGCCCCTGCTGATCTGCCGCGTACGGAAGAAATAGGCGAAGAACAGTCCCCAGATGGTGGCGAAGTAGAGACTCACGGCATAGAAGACGAGATAGCCGCCGATGGGCAGCAACATGATGATGGACAGCGACAGGCCTACGATGGCGAGGATGAGCAGTCGCTTGTCCTCCATGATATGGTGACGCTCCATGTCGTCCTTGGGGAAGATAAACGCATGACCGATATATCTGAGCTGCTGCATGAGCGAGCCACGGTTGCGCACAGTAGGATGGATGCCGTGCACGGCAAGCAGTTCCTCTACGGTTCCCTCCACTCCGGACGCGGCATCACGCGCTCTGTCGTTGAGCAGCAACCGGCCCTCTTCTACGTATCTTGCAATATCAGACTCCTCGTAAGGTCCGTATTCGTGGTTGTTTCTGATGATGATCAACATAGCAAAATAGCTTTTTATTGTTTCGCAATCCGCCCTATAGCAAAGGCCCGGACCGATGATTATTTACTTGTGCTTCTGGTTCTGAGCTTCTTTCCGTTGAAGGTCGTGGCCAGCTGCTCGACATGCTCATAGAGCCGCGGCACCTCGTAAGGCTCCAGCCGCGCAGCCAACGAGCGGGCGAGCAGCGGTTTGGCAAGCGGCTGTCCCGACGTGGAGACATACTGCAACTCCAGGCAGGGGCCGAAGAGCGGGCTGTCGGCCTCTACACAGATACAGTCGTCGACACCGCTGATCTGCCGTGCCGCCTCCTCGACCTTTAGCGGGTCGATCTTGAAGCCTCCTATGTTTATGATGTCTCCCTCGCGTGCCTTGAAGTGCAAGCGTCCTTCGTCGTCGAGTGTTCCGAGGTCCGCCGTCACGACCCAACCGTCCTGCATCGTCCGTGCCGTGGCCGCCTCATCATCGCGATAGCCGCTCATCGCCATCGGCCCACGGCAGGCGATATGTCCGTCGCCGGTGATCTTTACCTGGGCATGACGTGTCGGCCGGCCCACACAACCGGGCAGGCAGAGCCCGTCGTTGTAGTTATAGGTACAGACGATACCGGTCTCGGTGGAGGCGTAGGTGTTGTAGAGCCGCGTGTGGGGCAGCAGTTGGCAGAGCCGCAGCATGTCGTCATGCGGCATGGGTGCGGCTCCGGTCTCGATGAAGTCGATAGCCGATGCAAGCGCAGCCAGCTGGTCGCTACCCCACTGCAGGAGCTGATGGATGGCTGTGGGCACGAGGAAGGTCGCCATTCCACGGGGTGCCGTGTGCATGGCACGGAAGAAGGCATTCATGTCCTTCAGTCCGTCGAGCAGCACAACGGTACCGCCCACCAGCATCACGGGCCACACCTTCGACAGGCTGCCCAGGTGGTTGAGCGGCCCACAGATGACAAAGGTGGTGTCGGCCGTAAAGCCCTGCGCCTCAACGAGGTTCTCGGCATTGGCCAAGACCATCTGCGACGTATAGACCACCTGCTTGGGCTTGCCGGTCGTGCCGGTCGTGGAAAGGGTGATGTCACCAAACAACCGATGGATGGGAAGCGTACCGGGCAGTCCCGGCAACCCACTTCCCTGCTTGTCGCCCCGACCCGCAGAGAGAGCCTGCGCAAGTTGCTTGTAGCTCACCCGCTGATCCCCCACGACAAAAGCGGGCTTGTCGGGAGTCCTCATTGCGTGCTGACGGATATAGTCTTGCAAATTGTTCATCGTCAATTTCTACTGTATACCTTATGATTCAGAGCTCCGTTACTTATGATTATCAAGAATGAGAGGATGACAGAACTTGTCACGTGTGCGTTACTTCCCTTGATTCTTTTGCGCCACCTTTCTTTCCACCATCGCCACAATGCTGTCGAGGTTTCTCAAGTTCTTTGGGGTGGCGTCTTCCACCTCCAGCACAATATTGTATTTCTGCGACAGCGTCATGAGGATGGCAGTGATGCCGAGCGAGTCGAGTTCCGAGAACAGGAAGTCGGAATCGAAGTTCACTAACGGCAGGATGTCCTCCAAGAGCGTTTTTATTTCATCTTTCATTACTTATTATTTCTTTTTAAGTTCTCCCGGCCATCAACGATCATGGCCGGGAGAGGGCGTTATATCGTGAACTAAATCTGATCCAGTGCCTGTTTGATGTCGTCGAGAATATCGTCCACATCCTCGATTCCCACAGACAGACGGATGAGATCCGGCGCGATGCCGGCGGCCTTGAGCTGCTCGTCGGTCAGCTGGCGATGAGTGTGACTGGCCGGGTGGAGCACGCAACTGCGGGCGTCGGCCACATGGGTGACGATGTTGATCATCTGCAAAGAGTCCATGAACTTCACGGCGGTGTCGCGGTCACCCTTCAAGCCGAAGGCGATCACGCCGCAACTGCCGTTGGGCATGTATTTCATGGCACGCTCGTGATAGCGGTCGTCTTTCAGTCCGGAGTAGTGCACCCAGGCCACACGCGGGTCGTCATGCAGGAACTCAGCCACGGCCTGCGCGTTTTTGCAGTGCTGAGCCATACGCAGGTGGAGTGTCTGCAGGCCAAGGTTGAGGATGAAGGAGTTCATCGGTGCCGGTATGCTGCCCAGGTCACGCATGAGCTGGGCCACAAGTTTGGTGGTATAGCCCATCTTGCCGAAGGCCTTGACATAGGTGAGTCCGTGGTAGCTCTCGTCGGGCGTGCAGAGTCCCGGGAACTTCCCGGCATGTGCCATCCAGTCGAAGTTGCCGCTGTCCACCACAGCGCCGCCGACCTGCGAGGCCGTTCCGTCCATATACTTCGTTGTGGAGTGCGTCACGATGTCAGCGCCCCACTCAAAGGGTCGGCAGTTGACGGGTGTGGCAAAGGTGTTGTCGACAATCAGTGGCACGCCATTGCGGTGGGCCACACGGGCGAACTTCTCGATGTCGAGCACGGCACAACCAGGGTTGGAAATCGTCTCACCGAAGAGCAACTTGGTATTGGGTCGGAAGGCAGCCTGCAGCTCTTCCTCCGAAGCATCGGGGTTGACAAAGGTGCACTCGATGCCGAGTTTCTTCATCGTCACGCCAAAGAGGTTGAACGTACCACCATAGATCTCGTTGGAGGCCACGATATGATCGCCGGCCTCACAGATGTTGAACACGGCATAGAAGTTGGCTGCCTGACCGCTTGAGGTGAGCACGCAGCCCACGCCGCCTTCGAGTTGTGCGATTTTCCGCGCCACCGCATCGTTGGTCGGGTTTTGCAGTCGTGTATAGAAATATCCCTCCTTCTTCAAGTCGAACAACTGAGCCATCTCGTTGGAGTCGTCGTACTTGAAGGTAGTGCTTTGGATGATAGGCACCTCAATAGGTTCCCCGTTTTTGGGTTGATAGCCGCCCTGCACGCAAAGGGTAGCCGTCTTTAAGTTCTTTTTCATTGCGTCGTTACTTTATGTCGATTAGAAGATAATCTGTCCCGAATCTTTTAGTTTCAGCTACAAAAGTACAAAAAAAGTAAGGATTACGGAACGTTTACATACAAAAAACGTCAGAAAGTCTCCGGAAGTCATCTTCTAAATATTCGGAAATCTTCTTTATTCCATCGAAGATGGAGCGTTAACAAAGAAGAGACAAATCGTTGGGCGATCTCTCGCAAAGCCGTGAAGTAACAGCCTCCCCCCTTACTCCTCTCTCCAAGAGCCTCACCCCCCTTACCCCTCTCCAAAGGGAGAGGGGAGTGAAATGAGTGATAAACAATACCCTTGCAATGAATAGGCGAGGATACTCCTAACCGAGTCTTCTTTGGGTGGGACACCCCTACGCCAAAACCATCAATACCCTTCTCTCTCGGGTATCGCCATTCCCTCCCCTTGGGGAGAGTTAGGGAAGGGCCGTAAAGGCTCTTGTCTGAGCTTTAGTATTGTGTGGTGTTGAACAGCTGATGGAGTTTCCCTTCCTTCACGTTGTCCGTCAACAGACTGTGCAGCTCGCTCCATGAGAAGGTGGCGGCGGGAGCGAATGCCGACGAATGCATATAGCGGAGCAATGAGAGATAGAAGGCACGGCCCTCGGGATGAGCGGCGGCTTGCTCAAGGTCGCTCATGCACACAAGCAGACTGCCACGGCCCACGCGGAACTCAAAGACCAGACCAAGACGATGGTTGCGCTCGATGTTGTCGATGACCTGCACGATGGGACGGTAGTGCTTCGGCAGGTTGTCGAGCACCAACGGATGCGAGGACTTGACGACGGGAAACCACTGCCAGTTGGTATGGCCCTCGGTGGCAAAGCTGTTGAAAAGCGGATGGCTGGGGTCGGTGAGGATGCCCAGCGTACCCGGTGACACGGCCTTATGGTTGTTCTCGCAGATGGTCTTGAACATGCGATAGTTCCAATAGTCGGTGATGAACAGCGGCCCTACGGTGTTTTTCAGGGCTGTGGTGTCGGGCATCCACAGCACGCGCGCTCCTTGTTGCAAGCGCTTGACCACGGCGTCGGTCATCTGCCGGGTGATGAGAATGCTCTTTTTGGCTTGCGCCAAATCGTCCTCAGGATAGCACCACAGCTGATAGCTGTTGCGATAGTCTGTACCCGCTATGGCTAAGGTCAGCCGCAGGCTCGCGCGCCGCCAGCCCTCCCCTATCGCTGCACGTAGGCGTCGCAGCACCTCTGCCCCACTCGTCCGTGGCAGTGCTCCCACACTGATCAGACCCTCACCGCCCGGCAGCGTCAGCGAACCCTCCATGCCGATGGACTGAGTCGCGGCAGTCTGGGGGCCAAGAGCCTCCAACGTCCAGCACAAGGTCTTTCCGGCTAATGACTGACCCGAATAGTTGGCAACCTCTATGCTCATCCTCAGCGTGTCGTTTTCAGCCCAACACAGGCTGTCGGCAATGAGCAGAGGCACGACGGGTGCGCACCACTGCCGCCACCGCTCGGGCGTGACCAGTCCCTTGTCGCGCAGGTTGGCGTCGAGCACACCCACGTAAGCACTGCCCTGGCCGGGATAGTCCTGGAGATCGAGCAACTGAAATCCCGCCATGTTGCGAGTGCGCAGGTCCATCTCTATGTCGGCTTTGTAGAGTTCCACCGACCACGCACCGCTGGCCCGGTGAAAGGCTGCCATCTGGTCGAGCATACCGGCACGGGACAGCCGCCGACGGAATACCGACATATTGTAAGGCCGCAACACGCCAAGGTACTCCGGTATCTCACGGTCGAAATCGGGGTAAGACTGAAACTGTCCCGTCTCATGGCTGATGACCGGTACCGTGGCCGTGTTGCAGGCTGCGTCGAAGTTCATCGAGCTGTTCGGCCGCCAATGGTTGAGCATGCCACCGTCGGCAGCATCGGCAAAGCTGAACGAGCCGCGCGTGTGGGTATTGTATGCGCCCCACGCCTCACCGCCAAGGCGGCAGGTGGTGATGTAGTCCATGCCCGGCTGAATGCCCTGATAACCGAGGTAATAGTTTGAGCCGAAGGTGAAAAGAATCTGCGGGGCTACGCGCCGGAAGTCATCGGCAAAGCGCCGCATCGCCGGCACGGATCCCCACAGCTCATTGCCCAGGGCCATCATGGCGAACGACGGATGACGGCCATATTCCCGCAGGATGTTCATCCCCTCCTTGTGCAGAAACGTCATCAGCACCGAGTCCTTCTCATTGAAGTCGCCCCAGAACGGCAACTCAGGCTGCAGATAGACATGCAGGCTGTCCGCAGCGACAAAAGCGGCCTCGGGCGGACACCAGGAATGGAAGCGCACGTGGTTGATGCCGTAGGAGGTGAGCAGGCGCAGATAGGAGAACCACGACGCTGTGTCCATCGGCACATGTCCCGTCTGCGGCCATACACAGGCGTCGTGCTTGCCGCGCAGAAACACCATCTTGCCATTGTCGAAAAAGTGATGGCCGTCGGTCGTCAGCCGGGGACGGACGCGCGCTGACGCCGTGCACGTGTCTAGGTGTTCAGTCCTACTGCCCTGCCCCACTCCATTCTTTTCTTGGCGCATATCCTCTGCCCAGAGCTCCATCCTGCCGATGATGCCGTTCCAGTTGGTCTGCGTGTCCTCGGTATAGGCGTGCGACGAGGCATACAGCTGCGAGGGCACACCCCGGCTGTTGTCCACCACGATGGTCAGCAGATGGGGCCCCGCCTTCAGCTTTCGGGGCAACACATAGCGCTGTGGCGTAGAGATGTCGTTGCACGAGTCGATGAGAACGCCGTCGAGGTAGAGCCACGACGGTTTGGTGCGTTCTAAGCACAGCGTGACGCGGCGGTGCTTCCAGGTCTTCGGCACAGCGATGCCACGGCTGTAGCTTGCCGCACCCTTATAGCTATAGGCTCTTGTCAGATGTGTGGTCTCGGTAGTGTCGGCCGGTGTGCTGCCAAGGTGGTTGGTATCTGTCGTACCGGGCAGCATCACCTGTCTGCTCTGTCCGTCGGCAAGTCTCACCGTCCACGTCCCGCTGATATCAATAACGTCCTGCTGGGCAAAGACACAGAGAGGCAGAAACAACGTAAACACAGCAAGAAGCGCAAGCGTGCGCAGCAAAGTCGTCTGCGACAAACGTCCAGAAAGGTGTTGTTGTAAGCGGATAGAAAAAGCGTATATGTTCATGGTAGATGTTGTTCAGCGTTGAGTGATGGTTTGAGGAAGATAATGTCTATTATCCCCACAAAATTACGTTTTTATTTTGTACTGCATACTGCTATCGTTACTAATATTTGTTAATCACTTATACTCTACTCGACAGCAGTAAGCAAAGTAAATGAAGTCCCGCATTATTCATAACACATGATTCATAAGTCATTAGGTTTTGAGTAATTCCTGGGTAATTCATGGACATTCGTTTGAAAAGAACCTTCATGATTCATGCAGATGAGACTTGTGAGAAGCGCATGATGATTTGCGTATCATGTCCCCGGAGGGGACACACCACGAATGCCCCCACGTCGTCGAGCGTGCGTGAGGGTGAAGCGAAGCGGAGACCGAACGGACGCGAGCGACGTGCTCTCTCTTTTGAACATTGAATCATCGTGAATGATCCTCGAATGATACATTAATTAGCCATCGCCTTATACGTGAAAAGCGAAAATGCCATACTTGCCAACCATGTAGATGGCCGGCATCAGCTGTGGCAACATTGCGGCATGGGTCGAGCGTAGGTTGACATCGTAGTAGATGATGGCTCCGCACGCACGTGCTTTTGCCAACATCTGCTCCACGCGTTGGCAGTTGCGTGGGTTGACGGCATAGAACGAGCCTAAGAGCAGGATGTCGTCCTTCTGAAAATCGGGCAGCATAACCCCGGCTTCATCCTTGGGCATGTCCATAAAGAAGACATAGCGGGCATCGTTGCGCTCATTGAGATAAGCTAATGATACGGTTGTCCTCATGCCCTCACACCGCCGCACCAGCGAGGTGCCGACGCCATTGGCTTGGAGAAAGTCAAGAATATGCGTACCCGTGGAGTCATTGCCCACTTCCCCGATAAACGAGACCTTGGCTCCCGCACGACTGAGCGACACGGCCGAGTTGAGCGCCGAACCGCCTGTATTGGCACTCAGCGGCACGGCACCACGGAAGAGGATGTCCAACACGGTCTCACCCATGCAATAGACGGTGCGCTGACGGGCTGAGCACGACACGGAAAATAACAACACGACGAGCAGTACAAGCATCTTGCAGGCCCGTCCAATGCAATCATCAACTCTCATTTACTATACACATTTAATGATTTCAACTGCTGCAAAGTTAGGTCTTTCTGGCACAGTGGATATTTTCCGTGGGTCGGATGTTAGTTTTCTTCACTGGTTACAGATCCGTAGTTGGTTAGAGAGGGCATAGCTCAAGGAAAATATTTTTATGAACCAAAACCAGAAAAACCTCTTTGTGTCAGCGCCAAGGGCTAAGGCCCTTTGCCATTTTCGGTTTGAGGGCTTATGAAAGGCACGCCTCTCACCACCCTCCAACCGCAAATGGCAGATTCTCCTACGTCGAATCTTGGCGCTGACACAAAGGAAAACCTTAATAACAGGCTATCGCGATGTAACTTCCAATTCCCAATTACGATCTCTTTACGCCAAACACCGCGCCAGCCTGTTTTCAAGGTTTTCCTTGGTGTGATGCAAGCCTGAGGAACGAAGGCTGTTTCTTCTTCGGTGCCGGTTTGCCGAAACTTGCTTCGGAGCAAGCCGACACCGGAGAAGAAACAAAGGGCGCAGCCCTTGCATCACAGCAAATGTTTTGCTTGTTTTTGTCATGAGTTCTCTCTCCAAACACAAGGTTGGTCCTGTGCGCCTATCCGTGACACGGGAAATAGCCATTGCGCCGTTTTTCTTCTTTATTCTGTTATTCATGGCACATGAATTTTACATGAATCTGCAAGATATGAACAACAAACTGCAATCATGGTAATAAATACATTAATATTGATAGAACAACATTGCTGAAAAACACTTATCTTTGCAACTGTAAGACCATTCATCAAATACATAAGCATACATAAGATTATGAAACATTTCCATTTCAGAGTCCTTGCGTTAGCCACACTGTTAGCTTTGGGCACCACGGCCTGGGCTCAGTCCAAGGTGTATCTCACCCGCGAGATTTCTTCCGCCTCACTTGTACGCATCTATCAGGCCCTCGGCGTGAAGGCCAAGGGACGCGTCGCCGTGAAGGTGAGCACCGGCGAGGGCTCCAATCCCAACTATCTCAAGCCCGAGCTCATCAAGGACTTGGTCTATGATGTCGACGGCACGATTGTGGAGAACAACACGGCCTATGGCGGCGACCCTAAAGACGTGCGCAACAACTCGGCCAACCACTGGAAGGTCATCGACCGCCACGGATTCACAAAATACTTCCCCGTGGACATCATGGATGAGTATGACGAAATACGCATCCCCGTGCGCGACCATACCCACCTGAACTACGACATCGTGGGCGAGCACCTCGCCAACTACGACTTCATGATCTGCCTGAACCACTTCAAAGGCCATCCCATGGGCGGCTACGGCGGGGCACTGAAGAACCTCTCCATCGGCTGCGCCTCGGCCAACGGCAAAGCTTATATCCACTCAGCCGGCAAGATGAACAAGCTCAACATGGACTCGCTGTGGACACCAAAATACATCGGCAACCAGGATGGCTTCCTTGAGAGCATGGCGGCGGCCGCTCAAGCGGTGGTCAACTACTTCAAGAAGGAGAACGGTATCATCTACATCTCTGTGATGAACAACATGAGCATCGACTGCGACTGCGTGGACCACCCCGCTCCCGTGAAGCTTGAGGACTATGGCATTCTCGCCAGCACTGACCCCGTGGCCCTCGACCAGGCTTGCGTAGACATCATCAACAACCAAAAGGTAACGGCCAAGAACGATCCTACCGACCTGCTCAAACGCATCGACAAGCAGCATGGCACGCACACGATCGACTGGGCAGAAAAGATAGGAGTAGGATCGAAGAAATACACCATTGTCAATATCGACAAGAAATAGCGCCGGCAATCCTCATTAGCAACCCAGAAAGTTAAAGGATACTGACGATCATTTATGAAAAGGCAAATCCTCATGTTGGCAGCACTGCTCGGTGCTGCTGATCCCTTTTATGCACAAACCGACTCGGTGCGTCTCAGCGACGTGGTCGTCACGGGCACACGCTATCAGTCCGACATCCGTCACCTGCCCCTCGACGTGTCCGTCATCAACCGCTCACGGCTCACGGCCGCCTACCAGCCTTCTGTGCTGCCCACGCTGAGCCAGCAGGTACCGGGACTCTTCGTCACCACACGCGGCATCCTCGGCTACGGATTGAGCACCGGGGCGGCCGGTACTATCAAGATGAGAGGCATCGGCGGCTCGGCCGACCTGCTCGTGCTCATCGACGGACTGCCACAATATGCCGGTCTCTACGGTCATCCGCTGGCCGACACCTATCAGACCATGCTGGCCGACCGCGTAGAGGTGGTCAGCGGTCCTGCCTCGGCCATCTATGGCAGCAATGCCATGGGCGGCGTGGTGAACATCGTGACGCGACAGATGAAGGAGAATGGCGTGCGCACCAACGTCAACCTGCAAGGTGGCAGCTACGGCACCTTCACAGGCACGGCCACCAACCGCGTGCGACAAGGGCGCTTCTCATCAATCGCAGGGCTGAACTATGAGCGCACCGACGGCCATCGCCCCAACGCAGCCTTCAGTCAGACGAGCGGCTTTCTCAAGCTCGGCTACGGCCTCAATCGCTACTGGCAGTTGGACGGCAACGTGAACATCGCCTACCAGGAGTCGTCCAATCCCGGTCCTGTCTCTGCTCCGCTCATCGACAACGACATGGACATCACGCGGGGCATGGCCGCGGTCTCGCTCACCAACGACTATGGCAGGCTCTCGGGTGCTGTGCGTGCCTTCTACAGCTGGGGTCACCACCACATCAACGACGGCCATACCGCCGACCGCTCTCCGCAGACGGCGTTCTACATCCACAACGACCGCATGGGCGGCATCTCGGCCTACGAGAGTTTCACTTCCTTCTCCACCACACGTCTGACCCTCGGCTTCGACTATCAGCGCTTCGGCGGTCATGCCTGGCAGAAGGCCATGGCTGACGGCAGTCGCACGGACATCGCCGACCGCAGCATCAACGAGGTGGCGGGCTATGCCGACATCCGACAAGAACTGCTCAGTTGGCTCACGGCCGACGTTGCCCTGCGCCTCGACCACCACAGCGTGTCGGGCAGCGAATGGATACCGCAAGGCGGACTCACCGCACGTCTGCCCCACGACATGGAACTGAAAGCCATCGTGGGAAAGGGTTTCCGCAATCCCACCCTGCGCGAGCTATACATGTTCCGCCCGGCCAATGCCGACCTCGCCCCCGAACGGCTCTGGAACTATGAGCTCTCCTTGCGCCAGCGGCTCCTCGACGGCCGTCTCGGTTACGGTCTCAACGTCTTCTATCTCAATGCCGACAACCTCGTCACCACGCAGATGGTCGATGGCCGACCACTGAATGTCAACACGGGCAGCACCGAGAACTCCGGCTTCGAGCTCTTAGGCTTCTACGCTCCTGTCAGCCGACTGCGCCTCGATGCCAACTACAGTTTTCTCCACACCAGCCGCATAATCACGGCAGCACCGAGGCACAAGCTCTACATGGGTGCCGACTGGCAGCCTGCCCGCTTCATCCTGCACAGTGGACTGCAATGGATCGACGGCCTCCACACGGCGGAGAACAACACAGCGACAGAGCACTTTTGGCTGTGGGACCTCACCGCCACCCTGCGCGTCAGCCGTCAGCTGAAGGTCTTCGTCCGTGGCGAGAATCTCCTTGCCCAACGCTATGAGGTCAACGCCGGCTTCCCCATGCCACGCGCCACAGTCATGGCTGGAGTAAATGTCGATTTATAAAGGGCTCTGCCAATTGCAGCAAAAAGACGCCCGCTCCTAATAGTAAGGAACGGGCGGCTTTCTTTGAAAGGTATGAAATGATTTGATAATTATTGGTAGAGCCGTAGCGCATCTTTGCGTAAGGTGACAACACCGGCTAATCATTGTTCATCTTGTGCGGTGTTTTGGCAATATAGAAACAACAGGTCTTGTTTTTGGCAATATAGCAATGAGATTTGGCGATATAGAAACTATTTTCTATATTCTTTTATTGCATAATCCAAATAATAATCTTAAATTTGCAGTACTATGGCATATTTGGAACATGTATTGCAACGGACAAGAGCTTTTGTCGATTCTAAACCAAAATCGGAACGTAAGGCTTATGGACAGTTCTTCACAATGGGGACTAGTGCTCAGTTCATGTCCAGTTTGTTCAATATTGACCAAAATAAACATAGCCTTTCCATTCTTGATGCCGGAGCGGGCACTGGCATCTTGACAGCCGCATTGGTGGATTACCTGGTAGCTTGTGGTTTTAAGGGAAAAATCAACGTCACCTGCTATGAGAACGATTCTAATGTACTGCCTGTCCTTCGCAGTAATTTAGAAGATATTTCCGCCCACGTCCCTAACTTCTCTTTTCGTGTCATCGCTGACAATTTCATCACTTCTCAACCATTCGGCGGATTCTTCCAGCAAGATGCGTCCTATGATTTGGTTATAGGCAATCCTCCTTACAAGAAGATATCGGCGGATTCTCCTGAGGCCATACACATGAAAGAGGTATGCTACGGCGCACCGAATCTTTACTTTCTCTTTATGGCTATGAGTGTGCAGCAGTTAAAGGATGACGGGCAACTGGTTTATATCATTCCTCGCTCATGGACATCAGGCGCCTATTTCGAGTGCTTTCGCAAATGGCTTTTTGCCCGGACTGTCATTGAGCATATCCATCTCTTTGGAAGTCGCGATAAGGTATTCAATGGCGAGTCGGTCTTGCAGGAGACCATGATTATCAAAATACGAAAGACTCGGCAAAAGCCTAAAGACATCAAAATGACATTCTCAGAGACATCCGACTTTACCAATGTCTCGGCCATTGCTGTGCCTTATGATACGGTTGTCGCTAAAAACAGCTATGTATATTTAGTCACCAATCAGAAGGAGATTGAATGTCTCAATTCGTTGAAATCACTACATAGCACTTTGGTTACTGATGGCTGGAAGATGAAGACGGGATTAGTGGTTGATTTCAGAACACGTGAGGCTTTAAGAAACGATGCCTGTGCTCCAAATACTTATCCTTTGCTGTATTCGCAACATATCAGGGACGGGAAAATAGTATGGCCTGTAGGGAAAGACAATGAGTATATATGTACGAATCGAAAAGCTTTTTTACAGGAGAACACCAACTATGTGCTCGTCAAACGGTTTACGGCGAAAGAAGAGCGACGAAGACTGCAATGTGGCATTTATCTGAAACGTGAACATCCAGAATATAAGTTCATCAGTACGCAAAACAAAGTAAACTACATACTGTGCAAAGAGGAAGATGAAGCATTGGGAGTATATTGTCTGCTGAATTCTTCCATCTATGACCTTTACTATCGTATCCTTAATGGCTCTACGCAGGTCAACTCCACGGAAATCAACAACATGCCCGTGCCCGACAAGCATACTATCGTTGAGATGGGCAAACGATTAAAAGGTAAAGAACTCTCCACAGAAATGTGCGATAAAATCATATCGGCATGGATCAATTAGATATTGCAAAGCAACTATTAGCGGACATTGGTATGCCCAAGCAACAGCAGAGCGACTTATGTGCGCTTGCTATATTGGCGCTCGGCGGGATTGGAAGTCAGGGGACTTTTGCAAAAGCCTCTAACAACTGGATTCGCATTCATGATATTATTCAGTTTGTCAATACCAACTATGGTCTTAGTTATGCTGAGAATTCCCGGGAGACGTTTCGCAAACAGGCTTTGCACCATTTCCGCAACGCCGCCTTGATTGAAGACAACGGCTTGGCAACTAACAGTCCTAATTATCGTTACCGTCTTACAGCCGAATTCCTTACTGTGGTTAAGAAAATCGGAAAGAAAGGCTACGGTAAGGCCATGATGCAGTTTCTTTCTTCTCACGAAAGGCTGATAGACAAATACGCTTCAAAGAAATCGATGCCTATGTTGCCCGTTAAAATCAACAACAAGGAATATCGTCTTTCACCGGGCTCCCATAACCAGCTGCAGAAAGCCATCCTCGAAGATTTCGCCCCACGTTTTGCACCCAATGCCGAATGCTTGTATGTGGGAGATACTACTCATAAAGACTTGGTAAAGGACGAAAAGAAAATGGCAGAGTTGGGCTTTGACATTACACTCCATGACAAAATGCCCGACGTAGTGCTCTATCGTGCTGACAAGAACTGGCTTTATTTTATTGAGGCTGTAGATTCTGTCGGTCCAATGACCCCCGAGCGGGTGATTGACCTTACCAACATGACCCAGCATGTTGACTGCGGAAAAATATTCGTGACAGCTTTCCTGGATTTCAAAAAATACAAACGCTTCTCTGAGCAAATAGCTTGGGAAACAGAAGTTTGGATAGCAGAGATGCCCGACCACATGATCCACCTAAACGGGGATAAATTTCTTGGGCCACGGTAATCAGACATCTCTTCATCAATCTTGTCAATCATCATCCGTGCATCAATGTGGGCGACACCTCAGCTGCTCTGCTTCATCAATATATGGACTCGCTGATGCACTCTGTCCGCGACACTGAAAACAGAAACCGAAACACCATTGTGGAACTGAAGGTGAACTTTGTCTACCTGGAGTTCGTCAACTATCTCGAACACCACGACCTCTGCTCACTGCCCTCGCCGACGATGACCGACCGTACGGAGGCGCTCTTCCTGCAATTCATGGACTTTTGTCAAGATTAGCCTTTCTGATAATGTTCTCCATATCTTCTATAATTAATAAACTGTGCAAATATACGAATAATTTCTTTTATAGAAGATAAAAATGGAGAAAATCCTTGTTCCGGAGTCTTAGACTATTTGACCTTCTTGCTCTTCTCGAGCGCCTCTGCCGTGATGCCATCGAGAAGGGTCTTGACGAACGTCCCCTTTCGACGGCCCTTGCTGCTCGTCTTTCCATTGGCTACGAACTTCGCCTCCGGCGCATAGTAGATCTGAAACCGTTTGATGTTGCCGACGGTGAATGACTTCTCATCGTCGGTGGGAGTGGAACAGAAGCCCACACGGAAGGATCCAATGCCATCGAGGTCCACAGTCATCGAGTTCTGAAGGTGCGCTTTCATGGCATGGGAGAGCTCTGCGAGAACGGCGAGGATGTCGGCCTTGGTGACGGAGCTCGAGTGGGCGACCTCCTGAGCAAGCTTCTCTGTGCTGATGTGACCAAGGCTGACTGGGCGACCATAATACTTACCATAGGCCTTTGAACTTTTCATACGGATCTTTTGTGTTTTGTAACGTACACTCATAATCTTTCCTTTCTTAGATGGTTAAGGGTTAAACTTTGTCGTCGTAGGATTGTGTTGAGCGCTCTGTTGTCTTCTGCCGAATGTGATAGTTGCTCGTCAGAAGCTTTTCCTTTTGACAGTGCAAAGTTACAGTCTTTATCGTGTTGCTCCAAAAAGCATAGGGTCACGTCTTGGGGCTTGGGCTGCATTCTCACAAGTATTAGGTTCCTAAGAGATTCACAGGCGATTCAAGGTATCTGTTTGTCAATCTTTTTTCTTTTCAACCACCGCTGAGAATCGATTCTTTTCGAGCAAGGTAGAGGTTACGCCGAAAGAACGCAATGATGAGGCGAGTTAGTAAGTGATTGTAAAACAGCAGCTTAGTAATATGCTGCTTTTAGGAGGCTTTCTCAATCCTTTCAAACGGACAACCTTTAACTTAAAGGAAGTCATCGTTCAACTTAAATAAAGCCGCTCTTCAAGTTAAGGGAGGTCTGCTTTGAACTTATGGGAAGTTATCCTTCAACTTAGAGGAAGTCATCCTTTACCTCGAATGTTCACTCTCTGATATTGTTTTCCACTTCTTGCTCCTGTTTTTCAGCTCTACATCTCTCTTTTGCTTTCTCTTTCATGCACTTCTCCTTGTCCAGACTTTTTACTTTTTGTCAATATAAGATACATCTCTGAGGTCCACATGAGCACCAAGTCCCCTACTCCACCTCACCCTCAAAGCTTCTGATCTTGAACTAAGCGATGCGCAGGTACGTTTCCGTACAAGTGCTCTTGACGATCGAAGGTGGAAGGAAGCTGTAGATCAAATCCTTGTGATAAACTCCATGCGACGAAAAGTAAAATCTTATATACAACTTGCGTTTAAGGTGAGAGGTAGCAGTAATTGTCTGTATGATGTTTGAAACGGAAGAGTAATGCTAAATATATTCTCGATATTCGTTAATATTCTTAATGACATCGTAGATGGCGCGTTAAAAGAAGAAAGACTTTAAACGTTGAAATCAAGCTGAAGCAAAGCAGAGTCCACTGCCGGGCGAGCCGCAGAATGGAGGGCCGTTTCCGGGAGGGCCACTTCCGGGAGGGCCGCTGCCCTCAGCGGCCAAACAATGTCATACCAAACAGAATATTCTTTATCAAGAATCACAGCAAGGAGTTTACGGGGTGAGTCAAGAGGCTCTAAGCTCGAAAAGCAAGCATGATGTCCGCTGAGGGCAGCGCCTCCCGGAAGCGGCCAAACAATGTGAGACCAGACATAATATTATCAAGAATCACAGCAAGAAGTTTACTGGGTGAGTCAAGAGGCTCTAAGCTTAAAAACAAGAATGATGTCCGCTGAGGGCAGCGGACCTCCCGGAAGCGGACCTCCCGGAAACGACCTAACTATGTGAGACCAGACAGAATATTCTTTATCGTGATTCACAGCAAGTAGTATACTGATGACTTTTGAAAATCTCGGTAGCATGAAATTATGCGCCCATGCACAATTTTACACGATAGCGATTTTCACCCTGTACAGACTTGACACCAACGATCAGTGCTGACGTGAAGTGGTAGCCGACGAGCCGGTCAATGTGTGTAAATTAATTTTGCTGCTTGACAAACAATCGTGTGCTAAGTAGAAAAAGATCATTCCCTACGTAGCAAACGATCTTTTTCTATAGGATTACAACATTAAGAACATTGTTACAACCTCTCACAAACATGGCTTCGACCTCACAAGAACATGGTTTCGCCCCCGTGAGAACAAGGCTTGAATGCCATGAGAACAAGGCTTGGATGCCGTGAAAATAAGGCTTGAATGCCATGAGAACAAGGCTTGAATGCCATGAGAACAAGGCTTGGATACCGTGAGAATAAGGCTTGGATACCGTGAGAAAAAGGCTTGGATGCCATGAACAGGCTTTGCACCCAACATGCGGGAAGGGAATGAATTGTCCGTCATTGCCGATTTGTTGCAGGGCGCGGCCCTTGTGGCCGTCCGCACCCAATGTATGTGATTATTGTTATATCGGGGTACGTTTGCAGTGTGCAATGATGTTTAAGAATGTCTGGTGGGTGCGGACGGCCACAAGGGCCGCACCCTGCAAAACGTACGGCACAGCATTTGGAAATTGGAAGTTACATCACATCAGAGATAGAAATTGGAAGTTACATCAGAAATAGGAATTGGAAGTTACATCAGAGATAGAAATTGGAAGTTACATCAGAGATAGGGAATTGGAAGTTACATCAGAGATAGGGAATTGGACGTTACATCGCGACAGCCTGTTTTCAAGGTTTTCCTTTGTGTCAGTGCCAAGATTCGACGAAGGAGAATCTGCCATTTGCGGTTTGAGGGCGGTGAGAGGTGCGCCTCTCATAAGCCCTCAAACCGAAAATGGCAAAGGGCCTAAGCCCTTGGCACTGACACAAAAAGGTTATTCTGGTTTTGGTTAAAAAAAGCTACTTTCCTTGATCTATGCCCCCCTCTAACCTACTACTGATCTGTGACCAGAGAAGGAAACTCATATCCGACTCACAGAAAATATCTGCTGCGCCTGAAATCGCCTATGGGTAAAGAGTTTATGCAGAAACATCGCCTGCCAGCCCTCAGCGCTGCAAAGCCAAATGCAACAAGAGAAACTGTATCACAACAAAGACGGATACATCGTCTACGACCGCTTCTTCAGCATGTGGCTCAGGAGATTGAAACTATAATAACAGTAGTAGGAAAGGTCTTTTATTTCTATTTGACAAATAAAACGGTACACATCAAACACCTGCAAAGCGATTTGATGCTTGATGAATGCGCAGAAATGCTTGTAGAGACGTACTACGAGCATTAACCATACACGGGACACGTATTTAAACGAAATCCGAAACCGAAATAAAAGGATGAGGAAAGTAGTCGGTAAGAGAATCGAACTCTTATGCCAAGATTGAGAATCTTGTATCCTAACCGTTAGATGAACCGACCGTTAAGCGATAAAAAATCCTCTCTGTACGAGGCGGAGAGGCTATGAAAGTAGTCGGTAAGAGAATCGAACTCTTATGCCAAGATTGAGAATCTTGTATCCTAACCGTTAGATGAACCGACCGGTTGAAAGGTCTTAGACCCTTGCGGAAGCTGGGGGATTCGAACCCCCGGTACGCGAAAAAGCGCACGGCAGTTTAGCAAACTGCTGGTTTCAGCCACTCACCCAAACTTCCAAAGTTGGTAAACAACTTACAGCATTTTCCAAATGCGGTGCAAAGGTAATACTTTTATTTTGTTCCACCAAACTTTTGCTGAACTTTTTCTCTTTATTCCATGTTTTTAAGCCGAAACAAAGCTGGAAATTGTCTCACTTTCCGATACTTATTCCGCTCTTGCACAGAATGATAGATAATAATTATCACAATGATGACGCCGCAGGGGCTGCCCGCCACAATGCTTCGTCATGCCATGCTACCAGGGCAGCGTGTTCTTGAAGAGCACATCCTTGATGTCCTTCTCGTGATCGTAGAAGAACCGCGCCACGATAGACGAGAGGATCGCGGAGGTCGGCAACTTCTCGTCACCGGCATACTTCAGACGGTCGAGCACGTTCTTCAGCGTCTCATCAATATATATGGTAGCCAGCTTGCCGCCACCAACCTTATAGTCATGCGCCAAGTCAAGGAAGAGCTGCCAGGAATCCCTGCTGTCATCACGCGTCACATGGTACTCACGCTCCGCACTGGCCTCACTCTTCGGACGACGGCCTCGGCGTGACTGAGCATCTTCCCTATTTGTCGCACTTTGCAGGTAAGCACTTGAAGCAGAACGGGATTGGGAAGCACCATTACGCACATTTGTCGGACGAATCACGCCGTTGCGCTGAGAAGGTTGCTCCACAGGCTGACGGTCCTGATAGCGTCGCTCGTCATGCACTGCAGTGGGCTCTACATCACGATCCGCAGACTCATCTGTATCCTGATAAGTGTGTTGTTCAACATCAGAAGCAGATGGAGTGGGGGAGACCATGCGCTCTTGCTCTACATGGTCCTGCCCGTTCTCCTGCTGTACAGGCTCTTCTTGACTCACCTGCTCAACGGGCTGCGTCTCTTCATTTTGCTCTACTTGATTCTCACGCTGCTCATCAGATTGCTCGTCACGACTATTTTGATTCGGCTGTGCTCCACTTTGGAGACCTTTAACAAGATCAGAGATGCTGCCGGGAAGCAAGACTGATGTTTTCTTCTTAGCCATATTATATTTTTATATATTTGTTTATTTAAACTTTTATACCAATGAATCTATGTATAATATAAACATATAAATAGATATAGATATTAGAACATATATGCAAACTGCTTATTGATAATGTATTACGGAATAACTTAATAGCACATATATAAATATATAAAGATACACCACAAAGATATAGTTATACATATATATAATAATTTGTCCTAATCTACATCTAAATATATATTCAATTACGCTTTAGCGTTATTCTTTGATTCTGCGGATGATAAACTCGAAAGCAGGACGTACGGCATCACGCTGGGAGGGCGAAATCTCGAAAGTGTTAATACGCTTCAGTGCGGCACGGGCCGTGATGCGAGGGGTCACAGCACCTAACTGTTTAAAGATCGCATCGGTCTGTTTCCACATCTTCAACTCATCCGTTGTACCGATACGCACATCAATACGGTTGGGAACAAAGAAGAGTTTGGCCTGCATCTCAGGTGTGAGATTACGCAGCGCATTGATCACCTGAACGAACATACCGGTGGAGTCGAGGGTCTTCTCCTCATACTCATAAGGACAGATGATATAGTCGGCATTGGTGAACATAGGTACGAGTCCATCTTCCGACACATTACCCGGAGAGTCGAAGAGCACATAGCCCTCAGTTTGTGAAGCCGAGTCCATCAGCTGCTGCATCGTTTCCGGATCAGCAACGTCGAAGTCCTGAACATTGTACGGCTCTTCCATAGTAGGGTAGAGCTCCTTGTCCTTCTTGCGCTGCATCATAATGGTTTTCTGCAAGTCAGTATCAATGATGCAAACATCCTGCTTTTTCCAAGCCAGGTAGTTGGCAAAGAGTATACAGAGGGTTGACTTACCAACACCACCTTTTTGGTTTGCGAAGACTATCTTTTTATTTTTCATATCTATTTATTCATTTATATGTTCACATGCATATGTAAATAATGGAGTAGGGAAAGACATGAAAATATAAACCTATACATATATAAGTAAATATAGACACATCTAAGCATCCACTGATTTACAGATGCAAATATAAGAATAAAAAATGATATAGACAAATATATCTAAAGGTTTTAATACTTTTAAATACAAGAATGTTGCAATATAAATTTATATATATATATAATCGTATAAACTTTTATTTTTCTATATATAATATAGGTATATAGATAAATATAAGTGTATATAGACTTTCTTTTCTTTAAATGAAGATATAAATATAATAATAAGTATATACGTAAGTATAGATTTAAAGATACTAAGACGTATTGATTTAAATATATAAAGGTATATTAGTACATAGGAATAAATAGATAAACGTGCAATAATATGGTAATATATCAATTATATGATAAGAAAATAGCGATGAAATCTGGTGTATTTCGGCTAATGAACAAAATACATATATTTTTATATACATATACTTTTATTTTTATATATAATTCATAAAAGATTGAGAGTTAAGCAATTAACTAACAAGAAAAACGAATGATTCTACGTCATCCCTTTATTTAAAAACAGGTCCATTTCATCGATATTGATGATAGAGGAGGGGCCTGGATGAAGTACACTAGCAAATAAAGGAATGGTTCATTAAACAATGATATAAATACAAGAACATAAAAATAATAATATATAGTATTATTTAAATAGGTATATATAGAGATAGTTATATAGATATATTGCTTTTTATATAAAGATATAAAGTCTTATAAATATTTGTAAATATAAATAGATGAATCGATATAAATAGATATATGCCATTTATTTAAATGTTTATATATGGCAATATAGATATATTAGAATAGTTAAACATATAGATGGATAAGTAAAAAAGTATGGATATAAAGGAACAAAAAACAGAAAAATATAAAAAGATAAAGGAGGGCATAGATATAAATATAAAGGAATAGATAAATATAAAAACATGAAAACGAACATATAAAATTAGATTTAGATAAGAATATAGATCTATAGATAGATAAAAGGATAAGCATATAGAAAGATAAATAAACGGATGTATATCAAAAGAAAAAATTAATTTTTAAACCATCAAGAGGTTAGATAGTCTTTAGAGATCTTTTAGTATCATTGATTAGTAGAACGCTACATATTGTTCATTATCAACGAGTTACATTGCTGTTCGGCGACATATTAGTAAGGTGGTGCGACATATTAGTAAGGTTCTGGCGACATATTAGTAAGGTCTCTGCGACATATTAGTAACATGTTTGCAACGTCTGCGACATATAGGGAGACTGTCTGCGACATATAGGGAGACTGTTTCTATTGTTGTGATGTTTGTTTTACGATATTGTCCTTATATGTCTTTTATTTCATTAGTGTCGTTCTTTCTTGCTTTTAAACTATGTATATTGTAGACGTTTATAACCTTCTGATAACCTTCATCTTGCTGTACTTCTGCGACAAATTAGTAAGGTTCGGTTTTGCTGTCCGCTCAGGCTTCTGCGACAAATTAGTAGGTTGCTGATTATATTTTACAATTCTTTGTTTTCAATTTTTGGGCTTCTTTTCGACCAGATGGCCGTGCGCTTCATTTTTTTCGATTCTCAGCGTGCTTTTTTCTTTGCTTTCCCCTTTATTTATTGGGCTTGACGTTCAAAAACAGGGTGCTTAGTTTCTTGCATTCTATGAGCGAGTTGGGCCTCGAAAGGTGGCTTTTCGCTTTATCTATAGATAAAGCAGGTAGTTTTGCAAGTGGAGACACACGAGCACGATGTGCGCATGAATGACAATGAGGTCTAACACGGACATTGACCACTGCGCCGCTATTCGTGTTGATTCGTGAATATTCGTGGTTTTGTCTTTTCCACGAATCTACACTAATCTTCACGAATGGAAGTTTATAGTAATTCGTGTTAATTCAACTTTAGGTGAGTTGTTGTTTGTAGTATGGACGATTAGAGTTCGCAGAAGAACGTGACAAGGAAGGGTACACTGAAGTCCATGACGAAGCCATGGAAGACGGAGAGCGTGACGAGGTCTTTGCCGCTGTAGCGCGTGATGATCGGCAGCGTGGTGTCCATGGAGGTCGCACCGCCTACGCTGATGGGAGCCAGGGTGCCGAACCATCGGGCGAGAAGTGGAGAGGCGAGTAGGGTGATGAGCTCTCTGGCGATGTTGGCCAGCAGGGCCACCGTGCCGAGTGCTGCGCCACGGTATTCGGTGATGAAGATGCTTGAGAGGGAGTAATAGCCGAAGCCGGAGCCTACGGCCAGACAGTCGGAGAGCTGACGTGAAGGCAGCATGAGGCTAACGGCAAAGCAGCCGGCTATCGTGCCGAGAAAGGTGCAGAGAGGCAGGAGCAGCAGGCGCGTGTCGGTATGGCGGAGCGTATGCAGTACATCAGAGTCGCTGCCTATGCTGATGCCGACGCAGAAGATCAGGGCGCTGAGCGCGACAAAACTCATATTGCTTTGTGTGACTTCCGGTGGCAGGAGATGGAAGAGGCCACAGAGGGTGCCGAGGAAGAAGAAAGCGATGATGATCAGACTGCCTTTCATGCCTGTCCTCCTTTCCCCTTATTAACGATACGCCATAGCCAGCACGCTGCCAGTGCTGAACCCAGTGAGCCTCCAACGGCGAGCAGGAGCGCCTCCAGTCCGAGTCGGCTGAGACTATGGATGATCTTCTTGTCACCGCCTACCTCCAGTCCCAGGAGGAACAGCAGCGCCCAGATGAGTACGGTTGTCAGCGGTGACAGCCATCTCAACTTTCGGTTTCTGAGTGTGCGGCCTACGATGATTCCGCACACCATCATCAGTATGATCTGTAACATAGTCGTTTTTTTAGCAGTCGGCCGCAGTAGCAACCTTTCTGTGTATAAAACGTGGCGCGCGATAGAATATTGTCGTTGCCGTAGTTTGGCGTGGGATTAGAAAGGGATTCTCAGTCGTGTTTCGTCATTGGGACACAGTGATTCGTAATATTTGTGAGACTTTTTTTCACCATCATTCCACAGAGAATATTCGCTGTGCCTAAAAAAAGGTTCATCCGCTTTCTGTCTGGCGGATGAACCTCGTTGTTGATAGCAGTGCTCCTCCTTGCGGGATCGTCTGCTATCTATGACTTTTTATGTGTTTATGCTCTGTTGGATCGACACTTTTACCTTCTGCTCTTCCACAGCTTGGTCATATCCTCGAGTGTCTTGCCCTTGGTCTCAGGTACGAGGCGCCAGACGAAGAGGGCGGCAAGGACGCACATCAGACCATAGAAGCCGTAGGTGAACCAGTGACCGAAGTTGTCGCCGGCCGTCAGATGCATGTTGAACATCGGTACGAATGTCGAGCTCACCAGGAAGTTGAAGATCCACTGGAAAGCCACTGCGATGGCCACAGCGGCACCGCGGATGGTGTTGGGGAAGATCTCGGCGATGAGTACCCAGCAGATCGGACCCCACGAGAACATGAAGCTGGCCGAGTAGACCATGATGCTCAGCATGGTGACGATGCTCAGCGAGGCGTTGCCGAAGGTAAGGGCCACGCCGAAGGCACCGATGGCCATGCCGATGGAACCCCAGATGAGCAGTGGCTTGCGGCCTACTTTCTCCACGGTGAACACGGCGACAAGGGTGAACGAGATGTTGACAATGCCCATGATCACGGTCTGCACCATTGGACTCTGCATACCCATGTCCTGGAAGATGCGCGGCGCATAGTAGAGCACGGCGTTGATGCCGACGATCTGCTGGAAGACGCTGAGCATGATACCAACGAAGATACACATCCAGCCGTAGGTCAGCAACCGCTCGGTCTTGGTGGTGATCGTGGCTTTGATGTCATTCAGAATGGTCTGTGCCTCGCTGCTGCCGTTGATGTGGCTGAGGATCGACAGCGCTTTCTGGTCCTGTCCTACCATGACGAGATAGCGTGGCGTCTCGGGTACGAAGCAGATCAGCAGGGCGAAGAGACCTGCGGGCACCATCTCGCTACCGAACATATAACGCCATCCTGTGGTGATCGTCCACTCGGCATCGGCCATGTTGGCAATGGCTCCGGCAGCGTCGTAGACGGGGTTGGCATGGGAGCCGAGGATGAGGAAGTTGACGAAGTAGACCACGAGCTGGCCGAAGATGATGGCAAACTGGTTCCAGCTGACGAGCATGCCACGGATGCGCGAGGGTGCGACCTCACCGATATACATCGGACAGATGGCCGATGCCATGCCCACGCCGATGCCGCCGAGCACGCGGTAGAGGTTAAAGACCACGAGCAGCGTCCATGTCGGCTTGCCGTAGGGCAGGAGGCCAAACGTCTCCGGCGTCATCGAACCCCAGGCAGAGAGGAAGAAGCAGATGCCGGCAAAGATCAGTGAGCGCTTGCGCCCGAAGCGCGAGGCGAAGAGTCCGGAGAGCCCTGACCCGATGATGCAGCCGATGAGGGCACTCGATGAGGTGAAGCCATGAAGAAAGTCGTTGTACTCAAAATCCTTGGCACCTTTGAAAAATGCCTGCAGGCCTTTCTCGGCACCACTGATCACGGCGGTGTCATAGCCGAAGAGCAGACCGCCGAGCACCGCCACCATGACGATGCTGATGAGGTAGGCGCGGCTACCTCCTTGTTGCGATTGTTTTTCCATTACTTAGGTTTGCTTAGTTATTTGTTTTTTGTTCTTTGGTGCAAAGATACGCTTTTTGACGCAGATATGCTTTACCGTATGTTACTTAATTACGTATCAAATGTTTCAAATATACGGAGCCTCACCCCCATGCCCCTCTCCAAAGGGAGAGGGGAGTAAAATGCTGGATAAACAATTTCCTATAGCCGTATCATAGTTAGGCCGCTGAGGGCAGCGGCCCTCCCGGTGACGCTTCCGGGAGGTCCGCTGCCCTCAGCGGACAACATAGCAACTTCCAATTACCAAATGCTTCGACGGCCGCGCCCTACAACAAATCAGCAATGACGGACAATCCATAACCCTTCCCGAAAATATTGCCAAGCCTGTCCAGGCCGAAAATCGCTGTTGTCTTTGGGTTAAAATCCTCAAAAAGACCTTAAGGAAAACAAGAACAATTTAGTAGTGAAACTGAAGAAGAATGGGTCTAAAAGATTGATATAGGTCAAATAAGAGGCGCTCACCACAACTGCACAAATATTCGTTTTCGTGCAAAAGAGTGTGAACGGCCATTTGCATTCCTCGAATATTTTTCTTATTTTTGTATCAGAATTAAAAACCCAGCGGCTCTTTTGGTGCATCTTGCACGGTTTTGAAGGGTCGGAAACACAAAACGATAATTCATCAACACTATATATAAATAAGGAGAAATATACATGCAGATAAAGAAACTCGTAACCATCGCTTCCATGTTTGTGGCTTTTGCAGTCACTCCAGTCTTTGCCGGCACAGGCACACCGGAAAACAGTTCTGCCAACACTGAGGAAATGATTCCCTATATCCTGCCTGACGAGATGGAGCACTCTGAGCTGGAAGCCTTGTTCAACGTTACGGGTTCTCAGATCATCGAGAAGGCCAAGGACTATATCGGCCGGCCTTACCGTCGTGGCTGCATGGGTCCCTACGCCTTCGACTGTTCCGGTTTCACCAGTTTTGTCTATAAGTCGCTCAACATTCGTCTCGGTCGCAGCAGTCGCGACCAATGGCAGGAGGGATTGGCCATCAACGACCGCGACGACGTGCATGTGGGCGACTTGGTGTTCTTTGGCTCTTCCGCCCGCATCAACCATGTAGGTATTGTGGCAGAGGTTGAGGGCAACGGTGACTTCAAGTTCATCCACGCCTCCTGCTCCAACGGCATCACGATTTCTGATATCAACGAGAACTACTACGACAACCGCTATCAGGGCGCAAGAAGAATCCTGAATAACTGATAGCGGACCCTTACGCATACGACCCCGCATCACCCCCGTGCCCCCCTCGCCAAGGAGAGGGGGACACGGGGGTGGTTGCTTCTTTGCCTTAATTGCCAGGAGCATTGCTTTCAATGCTTAAATGTTTTTCCCTTGAATATGGCACAATATTGTTTTTCCCTTGTGCATTTCTTGTGCTGTTGAGGGCACGGTGGTGAGGTGGTGGAGAATCTTTGCTTACAGATCATCGAAGTTCACTTCTACCTTCACTGGCGTGATCTTTACGTTCTTCGCTTTCCACTGTTTTGCCTTTTGTTGTGAGGCGGGGGAGAGATGACCCTTTACAGCTTGTTCGATCATCAGGGCGGCGAGAGGAGCCGCGAGGTCAGCACCGAAGCCACCGTTCTCGACATACACGGCGATAGCCACCTTCGGGTTCTCCATCGGCGCGAAGCCCATGAAGATAGAATGGTCCTTGCCCTCGTTCTCAGCTGTTCCCGTCTTACCACATATCTTATAGAGCGGCGTGTTGATGCTTGCCGCCGTACCGCCGGTCACTGCTGCCCTCATGCCGAGGATCACCGTGTGAAGTGCTTCGCGTGAGGCCATTCCCTGGTGGTGCTCGGAATATTGTTTATCTGATTCTGCCGTGGCGTGTATATGCGGCGTGATGTACCAACCTCTGTTGGCGATCATGGCGGCGAGGTTGCAGAGTTGGAGTGGGGTAGTGGTGACCTCACCCTGTCCCATGCCTACCCACATGATCGTCGTGCCGTCCCAGTTGCCGTGGCGGCGGCGCAGGTATGCCGAGTCGGGGATGCAGCCGCCCGCCTCGTCGGGGATGTCCACGCCGAGGGGGCGTCCGAGACCGAAGCTGTGCATATACTGGGCCCAACGGTTGATGGCGCGGTGCTTGGTGAGATAAGCCGTGCGGTTGTCGATCATCTCCTGAAAAGCCTTACAGAAGTAGGAGTTGCAGCTCTGACCAATGGCTTGTACCAAGGCGAGCGGTGCACGATGAGGATGACAGCCGATGTGGAAGTGGTTGTAGTAGAATCCTCGGTGGCAGGGGTAGGTCGTCTCGGGCGTCAGCGTACCTTCTGTGAGCATCTCCAGTGCCTGTGCCGTCTTAAAGGTAGAGCCGGGAGAGTAGGTCTTGGCGATGGCGCGGTTCACTCCGTCGTCGACTTTGTCGTGGCTATAGAGGCAGAGGATGCGGCCTGTCGCCGGTTCTATGGCGACGATGCTACCCTGCTTGCCTTGCAGCAGCTGACCGGCCAGACGCTGGAGGGCAGGCTTGAGTGTGAGGGCTGTGGTGTCGGTGAGTCCGATGACACCTTTATAGTTATTGTCGTTGTTGGCAGCGAGGATCGACAGAGGCGACAGCGTCCATGCCATCATCACCATGCCAATCAATGTTCTGATCTGTTTCTTCATTTCTTTCTGAATCATTAGTGCAAAGGTAGCACAAACCGAAGGAATGACAAAGAAAGCATGAGTATTTTTGAATTACAGCCTCACCCCCATACCCCTCTCCAAGGGGAGAGAAAAAAGCCTCACCCCCATACCCCTCTCCAAGGGGAGAGGGGAGTGAAATGAGTGATAAACAATTCCCCTGAAATGAATGTAACAGAGGTACATAATGTTTGTGGAAACGGAAAGCATTTGTGGAGAAGAGTGTAAGGGCAATGCCATGCTTCAACAAATCGACGCGTATGGCGGTCTGCCTACATTCGTCGAAGGTGTGTGTGACAAGCGAAATTGTCATTGCTCAGTTACAAAGAACGGCCCAATGTCTAAACTATCTTAAATCTTTATTTTCACCCTTGCACAATTATATATAATGAGTAACTTTGCAGCTAGAAATTTGTAATCAGGAAGGGAGTAATTAGGATAAGGCATAACACAACATACAGAATGTTGATGAGATGCATTGACATTGGCATCACACTGAATATTAGTTATGGATGATAAAAGGAAGAAATTTAATTTACGATTGTTATGAATAAGGGTATCGTATTGAGTGGTTATGAACCGCCCATAACCACAGTTGTGAGAATCAGCAACATGGAGAGCATTCTGGCGTCAGGTTCTGTAACATTCAATAATAAGAACAGTCAGCCAAGCTTTACCGATAAAAAAGGCACTACGGGTACATGGAATACTGATGAAGACGGGGCTCGCAAGATAAAGGTATAGGCTCAGATCCGTCGAGCGATTTTTAGTTTGAAGCATCATCAGTAGGTATTTTTATGGTTCTTCCGCTTTTCTCGTTGGTAAGGCATGTTTTCAATAGTTTCCCAAAACAAAAAGAAGCCTAGTGTAGTGTCCTGACGAGTTTTACCCAAATTTAGGATAGAGGCTCACGAGCTTAACCCTCGCGTCCTTGGTAGTGAAATGCCAATTGACTTTT
>ONHQ01000043.1 GCA_900317685.1 uncultured Prevotella sp. | reverse complement strand
CTGCCGGAGGCGTTTGAGGTAGTCGTCCTGCTTTTGGGCGACCTTGAGCTCCAGTGCCGCCACTTCCTTGTTCTTGCTCTGTGCCATCTGACGGGTCACTTCCTCCAGTCCCTTGCCGGGCATTTTAAGAGACTCGCAGATATAGCTGCTGTAGGTGATACACAGGGACAGGCCGATGATACGGGCGAGCTTCATCACGTCCATGCCGCGACGGCCGAGCATCATCATCCAGCACTCGTAGGAGCCCATACAAAGGGCAAGCAACAGACCGAGCATCTTAGCGAAGCTGACAGCACTGCCGAGGATAGCGGACTTTGGGAAGGTCTCCATAGCCGTCAGCAGTCGCATCAGGCTGTCGTCGATGGCAGGAAGACCCATCGTCAGCAGCTGGTTGATGAATAGTGAAGATAATTGTAAGTCTATCATGGTATTCTACTTGATTAATTCTGCATAATTCCTTGATTTTTACCTTTTTACTTTTTCCCTCAGTAGTATTGCTGTGCCATTCCGACAAGATGAGCCACACGGGAGACAATCTGCTCCATCTGTTTTTTGTACTCGATGTATGCTTCTTGCCGTTTGGAGTTTTCAAGCTCATTGCCAATGCCCTGCTTGTGGGTGTAGGCGATGGACTGGCAGATCATGTCGTTCTGCCGCTGAAGTTCGCTGACTTGTGGCGCCATCTTGCCCTTGCTCTTCGTCAGGCAGTAGGTAAGGCCCTCGGTGATGGACTTCTGCATACGTGTAAAGTCGTCCTTGAAGGAGTGATAGACGAGGTCAACGTTGCGGTCGGCGGCACGGATCACTTCCTCGTCGTGCATCTCCTTGACTTTTTCACGTTCTTCCTCGACTTTCTTGATTTTCTCCTTCTGTGTCTCTTCCTGTGCCACACGACGGGGCATGATGGTCTTGACATTGGACTTGTGCTCCTTGAAGCGGACACGGTAGCCGGACTTGAAGCCCGACCACTTCCAGTAGGTCTCGGCACCGGAGTATTTCTTGTGGAGGAAGTAGTAGTACCAGTCGGGCTCGAAGTCCCAGGGACCGGTCTCCATGCTCCGCCACTGCTTTTCCTTCTGCTTGTCGTGGACGACCTTCTGGGCATAAGCGCTCCCGCCTTCCCCGACGGGGAAAGCGAGAGCTGTACAAACAATTAGGGAAGAAAGTATGTGTCTCATGGTATTGTCGGTTTGATGGTTTACTCGTTTTACATTGATATTAAACTGGTAGTTGGTTTGTTGTTTCGAATCGATTATGCTCCGTACCACTTGTCAATGACCTTTGTGGCTATCTCATCTTTCACATCGCTGTTGAGGATGTCCCAGATATAGTCGTAGTGGAAGCCGCCCATGACAACGATGCTGCACCAGAGGTTGGCAGAGTCAATAATGCCGAGCATGTTGGAGATGTAGCTGTGGAGGGTGTTGACGAGCTCCAGTTTCTCGTCCATGCTGGCACGCATCACGTTCAGGCCGCTGGCGGTGAGGGTCGCGTACATCTGTTTGATGTTCTTGATTTCTCTTGCACAGGCGAAGTTGGCCTCGGTATAGTACCATGCCACTGCCGGCTTCTTGAAGGCGTACTTCGCCGTGTTCTTCGTGAACATGGCATAGGTGTCGATAAGTCGGTAGAGGTCGGTGCCCGTTGATGCCAGCGCCGTGCCGAGGATGACGTAGCTGTAGGCGTTGTTGAGCTTGGAGTTCAAGGTCATGCGCACGTCGTTGAACTTCGTCGCGCCCTTGGTCACAAGGCTCTGCTCGCCATAGCTTGCGGCTACCTTCTCCAGTGCCTTCTCCTCTTCCTTCTTGATAAGCTTGTGCAGCGAGATGAGTGCCTCGATGGTAGGCTGGTCGTTGGGGTAGTCGAAGGCGTGGGCTTTCGAGGGGTAGAGAATGGCGACGGCCAGGATGCATATTATAATGGTATGGTACTTCATAGCTATTATGTTCCAAGGTTATTCCAGTCGTTGATGATGCCGTCCACCATGTTGCTGGCCTGATAGACGGAAGCCCAGCTCTCAGGGTTGATGGCAAAGAACACCTCGCCCCAAGTTCCGAACTGGCACATCATCACCATCACGTCCATCTTGTACTTCATCTCCAACAGACGGGAGTAGATCTTATTGGCCAGCGTCAGACGGGTGTAGCGGTCCATGAAGTTGTAGCCGTCACCCTGGCCCATGTTGTAGCGACCGCCGCCGTTGGGTATCTTCTGGCGGATGATGGGATTGTCGGGCAATTTTATCTTGCCGTTGTTCACCACGTCAATGAAGTCATGAATAAGCCCCTCAGTCTCGATGACAATGTCGGCGAGTTCGTTCAGGCAGAGAACGTAGTTCTTCACGGGGTTCGAGGCGATGTACTTTGTTACCGTAGGGATGCCGGAGAGAATGTCGGCACTGAGGAGGAAGATTTCCTTATAATAGGCCGACTCCTCACCGAAGCCGCGGACGTTGGTCATCGTCAGGTGGTAGAGTTCCTTGATGCCCTCCATCGTGGCGGTGTACTGCAAGATTTTCTTCTGCTTTTCAGAGATGGTGTCGAGCCGCTCGTTGTGCTTGTTCTCAATGAGTTTTTGGGCGGTGGTGTTGGCACTGACCTGCCCGGTGCTCCACGGGTCATAAACCACACGCCATCCGGCAAAGGCTGGCGAGGTGGCAAGAAGGAGCATGGCGGCAGTCAGGGTACAGCATTTCTTCTGTCTACTGCTTATCTTATTGGTTTTCAATCTGATTTGTCCCATAGTGGCATGATTTTCTGTTGTTTGTTCACTTTTACCGCGAAGTCAAGGTACTTCTTTATTCCCAACTTCTTGCGGTCTTCCTCTATTTTCGTGATGGCGGTCTGGATGTCACCATAGTGCCGCTCATAGACTTTCAGGGCTTCTTTCTCGGCGCGTTCCGTGGTGTAGGCCCAGTAGCATTCGGGTGGCTCCTCAACGCCATAGACATCGGAGTACTGGCCGCGGCATATCCACACCTCCTTAAAGTAGTTCCGGCCCTCGTGATTGTTCAGTGCGTTGACAGTGAAAATCTGCTGCTTTTGTACTTGTGTCAGTCCGAGGATGGCACTGATGGCATCGTACCTGTCCTTGAACTTAGACTGGTCAAGCAGGATTTTCACGTCAGAGTTGTTGATGATGGCTTCCTTGACAATCGGTGAGTCTATCACGTCATTCAACTCTTGGGTTACTACTCCTGCTATGCCGTGGAACTTTCTCACCGTCTTATAGAGGTATTTTATATATTCCGCCATAGTCGGTGACGAGATGGCTTTCCACGCTTCCTCAATGATGAGTGCCTTGCGGCCTTTCTTGATGCGCATCTTCTGCAGGAATACGTCCATGATGATGAGCACGACGATGGGGAACAGCACGGGGTCGTCCTTGATCTTGTCTATCTCGAAAACGATGAACTTCTCGTCAAACAGGCTGGCATCAACGTCGTTGTTCAGCGTGTGCTCGAGCTCTCCGCCCTTATAGAACTGCTCCAGGATGGCGGCGAAGTTGTCGATGTCGAAGGTGATGCTTTTCTCTCGCATGATCTGCGGGATGCGCTCAATGGCAAACTCGTAGTAGCTGTTGAAGCTGAGGTTGTCAACATGCATCTTCTGCCGCTGCTTCTCCAAGCGGTCGATGCGCTGCTCAATGGTGACAAGGTAGTTGCCCTCGATGAGCTGCGGCATGAGGCGCATGAGCTGGCGGTTGGCGGCAACCTTCTCACCGTCGGTGGCGGCCTTGTCGTTGATAAGGTCGTGGAGCTTGTTCACCTTCCGTTGGATTCGTGCGTAAGCTTCCTTTTCCTCAGCAGTATGTAAAGGACCGTCATCGGCCACACGACTGCCATCAGCAGTATGGAGAGAACCGTATTCAGTATCCTGTCCGCCAAAGGCAGATGGATCTTCGGAGGTTTCGGAGGTGGGGATGTCTGTTTCATAGTCATACTCTGTATGTTTGTATTTCTCTTCCAATTCTTTGCTGTGCTTCTCGTAGGTGCCGTTTTTCTTGTCCTCAAGGAGAAGGCGTTTGCGGAGCTGGTCGCGCTCGGTGTCGGTGAACTCCTTGAAGGGCGAGAAGTAGGACTCGTAGTACTCCACGATGGTCTGGTTGATGATCTTGTCCTCTATCTTCGTGGGTGCCTCGCTGCCCTTGAAGATGAGGAAGATGAGCGACTTGAGGAAGTTCTTCTTCTCGCCGAAGTTCTGGGCATACTCGGTGTCCGTAATCTTGAACGGGTTCATCGAGATGGGCTTCTCCTTTGAGTAGGTGATGTAAGTGCCTTTGAAATAGCGGCATATACCCTCGTAGCTGTCGCCGGTATCGACCATGACCACGTCGGTGTTCTGCTCCAAGAGCTGGCGGACGACGCTGTTCATGTGGAACGACTTACCGCTTCCGCTTGGGCCTATGCAAAAGAAATTGGCATTGTCGGTCATCTTCACCCTGCCTTCCTTGCCGGTGATGTCGATGCAGACGGGCAGGCCCTGGCGGTCGGTGTAGTAGGTTTTCAGCGGCGTGTCCTCGCTGTGCTTCAGGTGCTCCTTGAAGAAGAGGCAGAGGGCGGCGTCGTTGAGCGTGAGGAAGAGGTCATAGTCGGAGTTGAACGAGTAGGCGTTGCCGGGGAAGGAGTCCATGAAGAGCTCCAACTGGTTGTAGGCAGACTTTGACGCAAAGATACCGCACTCGTAGAGCTTGGTCTCTATGAAGCTGGTCACGGGTGTCAGCTTATCGGACTTGCAGCTCACAAGCAGGTTGAAGTTAGTATAGACGAGCAGCTTGCTGTCCTGGGCGAGCACGTCAAGGACGGTCTCAATGTCGGCCTTGGCAATCTTGTTGCTGGGGTCGGGCATGGAGCCGTGGCGCTTGGCCTTGCTTTGCAACTTGCGGAGGAGCTTACGCTGCTGTGGGATTTGGATGACTTGGTTGTATATGACACATTCGGTGTCGGGTATCTCACTGAGGAAGGCCAGCAGGTCGGTGGCGATGACATAGCCGTTGACGGCTACGGGCTGATAGGGTTTTATCAGCGAGGGCAGGTCAATCTCGTCTACATCCACGATGTCGAAGGACTTCACTACCTTGTCACCCATCTTCAAGCAGTCGTCACCGGCCTTGAAGCTCTGCATGGAGAAAGGACCATCCTTGAAGTGGAAGGCCATGAAGCGGTGGAGGTACTCGTTGACCTCGTCCTTGGTGAGTTTGCGGTGCCAGATGCCGCGATCCTTGAGAATGTCCGTGACCTTGCTGACCTTCGTATGGAAGTCGAGCCACGTCTTGGGGTCGTACTTCACGAAGGCGGATTTTACCGCTTCCTGCGTGATGACGAGATAAGTGCGTATCTCGGTATAGGGTCTACCGTTGAAGTAGCGGAAGTAGCTCCTGGTGAGGAACTCCATATCGTCGGTGATGTCGTGATGGTAGCTCTGGCGGCACAGTACGTCCTGCTTCTGCAGGGCATAGCCCTCGCCGAGCGTCTGGACGATGTTGTTCAGCACGTCGGTGAAGGCGACATACTGAACGGCATCCGTGGCGTACTGCTGCACGGGGTTCTCAATCTCGATGATGACGGAGGGATTGCCGTTCTTCGAGAAGAGAACCGTGTTCAGCAGCTTGCCGGAACCATCCTTGATGTCCTGGAGCTGGGCGAAGAGGCCGTCAAGCGGCTTTTTCTTGTTTGCCATGGTAGGTTATGTTTGTAGTAACTGGTTTTGGTTTGCGATGTTCTTTATGTTAAGGGCTACCGCTCGTACATTTTGTAAAAGAAGTAGATGCCGCGGTGGCGTTTCTTGCTGTGCAGTCCACTACGCTGCTTGACATAGATGGAGATGATTCCCACGGCAGCAAGGCAGACCATGACAATGAAGCCAACAAGCTTGCCGAATAGGATGGAGGACAGCAGGAAGCCGAGGAAACTCAGGCCGATGGCTCCGGCAGCATAGGTCAGGAACCTGCCGCGGATGCCCATGAACTCCAGTGGCTTTTGGAGTCCCTTGAAGACCGGGATGCCGTTGAAATTGATGTCCATTATCTCGTAGTTTTATTGCGATATTATTTTACATTATATATTGTATTTGATAGAGATTTCAGTGTTAAAAGGTGTCCGACACCGATGATTCGGTAGGTCGGACTCCTTGTTTAATTGTAGCTTATAACTACTTGAAGAACAAAGGTAAAGCCTCGCTCATTGCAAGGAAAGCTACACAACCGCCAATAGTCAGCATGATGGCCTTCTTGACATCCTGGTCGCCGTTCTGCATTTTGAAATAAATACTGAATGCACCGACGAGAGCAATGACTGCGGCGATGGCTTTCATCAAGTTACTGACGGGGGTCTGGTAGCTCGACACCTCGGTGATAGCTTTCTGGAATCCGCCGGCTCCCTTGCTCTGGGCGAAGGTCATGACGGCACAGAAAAGGAACATTCCGAGGAAGGCGGCTACACGCTTCACGGGGATTCTCTTGCATGCGCTCATGCAGGAGTTCATGATGGTTTTGGTTGAAATGGTTTGTAACATAAGTTTGTTAAGATAATTCATTACGTTACAATTTAAAGACCACATGAAAAATGGAAGATGGGTGAGTGCCACTCACGTGGCCGTCTGATCCCCTTGCCTCACGGCGCAGCCCTCTTCCCGAAGCTGTCTTATCAATCAATCTTTACTAAATGAAAAGTAACACTCTTAATAACATTTTAAAACCTATTTTTCTTTTGGGAAACTAACCCTAAATATTGAATTCTGGCGGAGCCTCACGGCTCGATTCTTCTGATTTCTTTATTGCCTGGAGCTCGTCCTCATCGAGAACGCGCTCTGATTCTTTCTTTTCCCATAAATTGTTGATTTGTCTGAGTGTCATCTGAGCTTCGTCGAGAGAAACTTGCTTAGCCTCCTTGCTGACTTGCTCGGCTGTTTGGACTCCCTGCAGCTTTGTTTGCTGTTTGGAGTCGTCAATCTGAACCTTTAGGATGTCGAAGTAAGCATTGCTGCGGAACTCCGGCTGCTTGAGTGGCTTGGGAGGTCTTGGCTTCTTTGCAGGCGCAGGCTTTGCAGAAGTCTTCTCTTGGAAATCTGACTTTGAAGGATTTTTTCCTTTGGAAAGTTCTTCGCCTTCGGCATTCGACACTTCTGGGGAAACAGTAGGCTCAGGACCAATGAAGCGGACTTCAAGGTCGTATGGCTCAACGGCATCGGATGGTTCTTTCTTCGCTTCTGCTGTTTTGTCTTCTGTTGGCTCATCAGAGTCGTCCTTTGAAGTGGACTTTTCTGTCTCTGCACCTTCTTTATTCGGTTTATTATCCTCCAATGCTTCAGTCAAGGCTGTCATCTCCTCTGCCAGTATCTCCCGGCGTTTGAGCTTGACAAGCTCATTAATGCGTTTTTTGGTCTCTGCGTCAGTTGGATGCGGCTCAATGTCATCGGATTGTTTACCTTCTTGCTCGGCATTATCAGACTGGAAAGGTGCATCTGAGAGCGGAGGGGAAGAGGGGGCTTCTGACCGCTCTGCTGAAGCGGTCGATGACTTCTGTCCCTCACCGTTTTCTTTTTCCTGCCCATCCGTATGGGGCTGCGCAGTAGCGATACCTTCATCCGGCTTATAGTCGGTGGAGTGCTGGATGGCGGCGGGCTGATGCCTGTACTCATCCTTGCCTACGGTAATAGGCTTGAACTGTCCGGCCTCGTCAGAGATGTCGATATCTACGTCCTTGGGCTTGGGCATGAACTCCACTGGTTCCTTCTTGAGGAAAAGATCGTAGATGATCATGCCCGCATAGCCAAAGACATAAATCACAACAATAACTATTACTATACTGGTAAACATAAGCTATTCTGCAAAGGGTTGTGACTCCTCGCGCTCAACAGCCGAGACGCTGTTTCTGGCGTAGATCTTGTCTTCGCCAACCTCAAAGACCTTTGGCACGAAGGTTACCGTCAGCCTCTCACCCTCAGTGATGGCGTACTTGTCAATGTCTTGCTGTCCGAAGATGTCGAGGATCATCGCTCCGTCTCCATCGGTGTTAAGGACGAACTGCTGGGCGGCCCATGTGCTGCCTTTCTTTGACTTGCCTGTCCTTACGGGCAGGACTTTTGTAATCTTTCCTGTGATTTTCATAGCTGTGATACTTATGTTGATGTTAGTTGATTGTCTGTCCATTGGCCGACACGGCCGGAGATGCTGAATAATACTCCGTTTCCTCCGAACACGCTGTCGGCAATGGCATGAATGTGAATCCGAGCGTCCTGCCGTTGGCCTCTTTGACGGGATGGCGGCGAAGACCGGGATAATAGAAGAAGGTATGGCGGTCGGTTCCGATAATGTAGCCGAGGCGCTTGAGGGAACCGCGAAGACGGATCTTCCGGTTGTTACTCACTACCTTTATGTTTGTTCGCTGGTCGAGACCAAAGATGATGCGGCGGCGTTCTTTCTGGACTAGTTCCTTACGACGGCGGCTTCGGATGGTACGGAGCTGCTCCGGGGTTCGCGACAGACCGAGCTCATGAGCTATCTTTCTGATAGTGAGCTTGTGCAGTCCGGTGCGCTCTGCCATTTCCTGATAGCTCAGATTGGGGTATTCCATCTCCACAAAGGAACGTGCATCGCAGTTGCGGCCTGTAGGATTGTCCTTGCGGAGACCGAGCTCACGGGCATGCTTGGCAACAGAACTAAGCGAGAAGCCAAGATGGGCGGCTATCTTGTGAAGATACTCTGTCTGAAAGCGTTCCTTAAGCAAGTCGTCATGCTCCGATGTCCAGAAGATTCGTTTCGTTTTAGAGTGGAAAGTTGTATTCATAGTATTCAATTCGTTTCTGTTGGGTTCTTAATTGATTTTCTTTATCTCTATAGTCTGTCTTACTCAGAACAGGCCGCTGCGGTGGGTGACGAGCCGTCGAAGATCCTCCTTGTTGGCATCTATGAAAGACCTGGTAAGGGCTGTGATGATGGCGGAGATGCGATGGCTGCCATAGACAGCCTCAAGGGTGGTCACCACATCGTTGGGCAGGAATATCCAGTGCCGCCGTCCTGTCTCGGAATCACAAGAGAAGGCTTCTATCTGCGATAGAATATCACTCTTTGAGAATGAAGTCTTATTTGCTTGGGACACAGACTCATTTTTCTCGGTTCGTTCAGCCTCCTTGGGTTCTTTCTTCTTAACAGGCTTGGACGGACGGGGTTTACGCTGTTCCTTCTGAGGATGGGCTTTGCCCGTGCCCTTTGGTTGCTTGTCATCACCGGTTTCCGCCGTGGTAGTGGGGGAAGACTCCTCTATAGGTTTTACGTCTGACCCGTGGGGCTGTTCCTCATGGGCAGTCGGTGGCTCTTCCGGCGTTACCTCTTCCTTTGGCTTGTCACTCTGCCACATATAGGCTGGCTCGCTCTCACCGTTGACTTTCCGGAGAAGCTCGTGAATATCCCCGAAAACCATTGGTTGAGATTTGCCGTCAGTCATGCGGATTTGGATTTTTCGTTATAGAGTCTGTCGTAGAGTATGTCGTAGCACGGGTCTATAATCTCGTACTGCTTGTCGGTGAGGAACAGCGTGCTGTAACGCTGGATCTCGGCACTGTTGGGTATCTTCGGAAGGACGGTGCCCAGCTTGGAGAAGTAGTCAAGGAACTTCTGCTGCTCGGCAAGCTCGTCCTTACGGCCCCAGTTCTTGTTGAACTGGTTAGGCAGGAAGAAGAATGGCGGCAGCTTGTTAAGGCCGTTCTCCTTGGCGACCATGGCTGCCATGTCGATGAAGGAGGTGGTGCCGTTGATACTGGTTTTCTCCAACTGTATGGGGGTAATGACGGCATCGGCCTCGAAGATAAGAGGAAGTAAACCTTGGAGTGTGAGACTTCCAGGAGTGTCGATGATGAAGTCGAAATCCTCATTGCGCATGGCGCGGATAAGGTTAAGGGTCTCCTTCTCGCTGCTGAGCTGGGTACAAGGCACAACCTGATAGAGCGGCTGGAGCTGTGGCCAGCGCTCCCTGTCCTGCTCATGCTTCTTGACGATGCTGCGCTGTGGATCACCATCAAGCACGACGAGACGGCAATGGTGTTTGAGGACAAACTGACCGGCATTAAGCACACAGTTGGTGGTCTTGCCGCAGCCGCCTTTTTGGTTAGCGTACACGATAATCTTGTTGCGTCTCTTCTCTGGAGACTTTCCGATGTTAAAGAAAGGTATGTTCATAAGGTTGGTTGTTGGTAACTCGTGTCATGGAGTTTTGGTCACCTCTGTTATGTCCGCCTCGTGGCGGCATAAGATAGTTCCGTGTGACGGTATAAGACGTGCTCCTTTTCTGTAGGCCTGTATTCCAAGGGAGCTTGGCCCTGCAAGCGGTTAGTTGCTTGCGGTGTGGTTTTCTGCTGCAAAGATAGGGACTATTCTGCATAACCGCAACAGTAGCCATGTATAAACTGCTGATTTGTCGTCAAATTTGATGAAAAAAGTCGATTTTCTTCAAAAAAGGGCGTTTTCATACAAACGATGTTACCTTTAACAATGTCCCAAAGACAGTTAGGCCGGTGTCCCGTTCAATATAGCTATTCTTTTGGCTCGTAAGTTCAACATTAATATTACAGGGCTCTGAGAGCCAACTATAGTATGCAGCTCATCACAATTGGCCCACAATCTCACGGACTTTTCTTACATAGTCCTTTGAGGTCGAGTAGCCGATTCTTTTCAGAAACGCATAGTAGTTTTCATTTTCTCTGTGCTTGTACTGTACCTTATCTCGGTAGGCGACGACGCTCTCCTCCCAGTGGTTGAAGGTGAAGTAGCCCTTTGAGTGCCTGAGACCGAAGAGGTTGTTGTATTCATTGCAGACACGGGAACGGAAGTGTCCAGTTTCAAGTATGGCCTGGGCAAGGACTATCTTCGGATATTTGATGCCATGTTTCTTCAGTGCGGCATAGAGGTTCTCGATGGTCAGCTCCTTTGCGTTCGTCTCCACATTATTATATATAGGAGAGTCCTTGCCGGCGATTTCTGCAAGTCGCTCGTTGAAGGACTCCACTTGCTGGTTTAGCGCATGGATGAATGGCAGCGGATCAACGCTTGTCCAAACATTGCCGGCTGACAATCGCTGAAGCTGCAAGTGAAGATGAGGACCTGTTGAACGGCCGCTGGAGCCCACGACCCCGACGACCGCACCTGCCTGTACCATTGCTCCCTCCTTGGCATATATCTCACGAAGGTGACCGTAGAGACAGCGGAGGTTGCCATGATCGATGACGACATAGTTGCCATAGCCAGTGTTGCCGTGGCGCACGACGGACACCCTGCCCGGTAGCATGCTATAGGTATATCCGTTTACACCAATGGCATCTATGCCGTCATGGAATCTACGGCATTTGGTGAAAGGGTCCTGGCGGTAGCCATAAGGCGAGGTAACTGTTAAGTAATCAAGTGGCATACAGATAGTTAGTCGCTTTTCAAGGATGCTTAAAAGTAGGCTGTCGGACGTACTGATGATGGGCAAAACGGGCTGTTTTACAACTTTCTTCGATGATTTTTCCAAACTTTTTTCGCCTTTTTCTTGCACTTTTCCTTGGGCGTTGTTGGAAGTTGGTGTTTTGTTTCCTAACTTTGCGGTCAGAAACGAAGGCATAAGCAGTCTGAAGACAGACCGTTTCTTGGTCTTAGTCTCAGCCTTGGGCTTGGGCTTTGTTTCGTGGATTACGTCGCAGACATAAGGGTCTGCGGATTTTGTCAACGTGTCGGCAGCCGGACCGACTTTCTCAGCAGTGTAAAACTGTGCCGGTGATTCCAATACATTCATCGATAGCATCAAAACCACAACGCACTTCATTGTGTGTTTCATGGTAGTAGTATGTTTAGTTTGACATGGATTTTCACCACAAAGTTAGTATAAACCAGTAGAATAACCAAACCATCAACTATGAAAACAGAACCAGTACCATTCGACAAATTTGCCAAAATCGGCATCTATCCCAAAGATCTCATGCGCATGCCAAAGGACTTGCGCGACGCTATTCTGAGCGGTGAGCTCTCGCCGCTGATGCGTGTCAATGTTCCCGTGGGAGACAACTCGGCGGTGTCCATTCCAATGAAAATTCAGCTCGCCCACGACAAGGACGGACACCTGCAACTGCTTACGTATCAGATACATCGCGAGCTTGACAATAACTTAAAGCTGAACGACACCGAACTGGATCGTGTGCGCAAGGGCGATGTCATCCAGAAGGAGTTCCAGGAGGGCGGCAATCGCAAGATGCGCTATGTGCAGCTCGATAAGGAGACCAATGCCCTGATGTACCGTGATGTGGCGACTGTTAATTTTGAGGAAAAACTTCAGGAAGTTGACAAAATCAAGGACATCGGACTCGGAATTGCCCAAAAGGAAGCTCTCACTTCGGGCAAGCCTGTTGAACTTGAGGTCGGTGACCAGAAAGTGACCGTAGGTGTTGACCTCCGTGAGCCTGTTGGCTTCAAGGTGATGCAGGGAGATATGGAGGAGTGGAAGCGTCAGCAGGCCATCCGCTATGATGACGCGCACGAGGGTTATATGGGCTATGTGCAGACGGACGAGAACCGGTGGGAGTACAAGCAAGTGGTTGACAGGTTGCGCCACGAGGAGAGCGTACGGCTGACTGAGAGGGAAAAGACAGACAAGAAAGAGGATAAGAAAAGAGGGCTTTCACTCTAAGGGTGTTTTCTTTATAAGAGCTATTCCTTTAAAATCTTCAACTACAAACCAATGAGACCTCATCCACTATGTCAAACAAACAAGAATGTACGTTCACCTCCGTTGCCCCATATCCGAAAGTGCGTCAGCTGGCGCACGGGCTCAAAGATGGTGATTACGCAAGTATCTGCAAGGCAGCGGATATGATGGCGGACGGGATAAGGGAGATGGCGGCAGGACGCAACTGTGTGCTGGTGCCTATACCGAACCATCGTGGCAGGGCTATTTATACAAAGACACTCGCCAATGAGATTTCCCGAAGGACGGGCATCCCGACATGGGACATCCTTTCCTGCCGCCCGCACATGCCGCTGCACTATGCCAAGAAGAATGACCTCAAGCCGGAAGGCATATACCTGAAACTCAATCTATACAGACAAGTGCCGGAGCAGTTCACACCAATAGTAATAGACAACGTGCTGGACACCGGCTATACCGCAGGTGCCGCCATCAAGGCTGTAGGTCATCCTAATACGATGCTCGCCGTACTCGGACATACCAAGAACCATCTGACCAACAAGAACTACCAGTTTAACCAACTCGTTACCAACATGGAAAAGAAAATGCAAGAGCAGCCTTCTGACAAGAAGCAAATAAAGAATAAGACGGACACACCGTTAGCGGTGTATCAGAGACTCAAAAGCAAGCACCCCGACGCGCTAATCCTTATGCGCAATGGTGACTTCTACCGCTCACTGAATGAGGATGCACGGAAGGTATCCGACACGCTGCACATCCCGGCACAGAAACCGAAAGCCAAAGGAGAGGGTGAGCTCATGGCTGAGTTTCCTCATCATGCGCTCGACGTTTACCTGCCAAGGCTTATCCGGGCTGGCAATCGTGTGGCGATTGCTGATATGCAGGAGATGAGTAAGAAACAAGCAACAAACCAAACTACACAACAAACCAAGAACCAAACTCAAACCGATACTATGGAAAAGAAAACAGAAAAGAAGAAGACTAAGGCGAAAGAAGCCAAGGTTGACAAGATTGAGGTAAAGGCCGAGACCAAGAAAGAAGATAAGGCCGTAGAGAAAACTGCGAAGCAGTCCGCTGAACAGAAAGTCCACAAGCCACGTGAGCCGCAAATGGTGACCGTCAATGGTGAGAAGGTTTCTCACGGACACGCCTTTCAGAGCAACCAGGACCCAAACAAGTGGTACTTTACCGCACGACTTGACGGACAGCAGCTCCGCCCGCAGCTCATGAAGCCGGAGGATGTAGCTGCCTATCAGAAACGTGAGATAGGTGTGGAGGCCTTGATGCAGACTTATTATCCTACGAAACTGGCCAAGAAAGTCACGCCGGAGGAGTACAAGGCTGACAACAAGCTGTCCGACGGACGCATCATCGAGAAGATGGTAGTCTATAAGGAGCATGACGAGCAGCGTCAGGATGTGGGCAAGTACAAGCTCTACACGCAGGTGGGCGAGCAGAAGATGTCACGCACGATGTCGAAGGAGGACTTGAATGCTTATTTTGACCGCGTGACAACACCATCCAAACTCGTGGAGAAGAACTTCGGGGAGCAGCTGCACCTTGCTTCATTTTATAACCAGTTCAAGCTGGAGGAGGGTGTCAAGGATGTGCGCATCGCCAAGAACTACGACGGCGACTGGACGGTGTCGGCAAAGCTCGCTGACGACCGGACGACAAGCAAGGCAGTGCTCTCATGGCATGACAAGCAGGCTCTCTTCACGCAAAAGACGGCCACAAAGGAGCAGCTGGCAGCACGCTATCTCAACACTGAAATCAAGGAGATGAAGCAGGAGAAGGTCAGCGCAAAGCAGGCGTTCAGCCGATAACTGACATAACATGCTGTCTTGCAATAACTAACAGCAAAAGTTCAACTCATCACTTCAAGTTCTTAACAATACAATCATCAACCATTAACACGTACAACTATGCAGAACAATACAATCGAAGAACTCATTCAACTCAAGCAGGAAGGAAAGATAGGATGGTGCGAGCTCGCACTCCGCAGTGAACACGGAAAGGCCTATCTGCAGTGGTGCGACGACCACGGCATCGAGCCAGACGACAACAACGCTGAGCTCTACCTCGAAGAGACAGAGAGCCGTATCTATGACGGAGGCAACGACTTTGCAGAGGGGTTTGCAGAGGCGCTCGTATAATCTATCTGCCGAGATGCAGTGATACCGTGAAAGACACATAATATTATCAGTCCTCAGTCCGAAGGCTGTGCCATCGGACCGAGGGGCTACTAACCTCATCAAACCAACTACACTGAAACTATGGAAAACAATGATTCCAAGTCAAAGAAAGAAACAGACTACAAGAACAGCGGAGACAAGGCGATAGACAAGTTCTGCTCACTTATGATCGAGCGTATGAAGTCGATGAAGGCCTCCGACTGGCGGCAGGGGTGGACGAACGGCAAGGGCACGATGCTCGGCATGCCGCAGAACCTCAGCGGCCGCAACTACTCGGGTACGAACTCTTTCTTCCTGCAGATGGACACGGCGATGAATGCTTACCGCACTCCGGTGTATATGACCTTCATGCAGGCGCAGAAGGAGAATCTCCGCATCAAGAAGGGTGCGCAGTCGATGCCCGTCATCTACTGGGACCTCAATATCAAGGACGAGCGTGGCAAGCGGGTCGCCGAGTCGGACTACAAGCAGATGAGCCGGGGTGAACAGGCGAAGTGCGAGGTACGTCCGTTCCTCCGGGCCTTCTCTGTCTTCAACGTTGACCAGACCAATCTGGAAGAGGTGAACAAGGAGAAGTACGATGCCATCGTCGACCGCTTCAAGGGTCCACAACTCCGTGACACGCAGGGCATGTACGAGAACCGAGCACTTGACCGCATGTTCGAACGGCAGGAGTGGATATGCAGAGTACAGAACGACCGGATCGTGGACGGGGCTTACTACTCTCCGGCACGAGACATGGTCATCATACCCATGAAGGAGCAGTTCAACATCGGTAAGAACGCAGAGGAGATTTTCAAGGATGGCATGGAGTATTACTCCTCGGCTCTCCACGAGATGACGCACTCCACGGGTACAGCCAACCGTTTGAACCGTGACAAGGGCGCAAAGTTCGGTGATGCAAAGTATGCCAAGGAGGAGCTGGTCGCTGAGCTGACGGCTGCCATGGTGGGCAACACGCTGGGCTTTGACAAGCGCATCCTCAACAACAATGCTGCCTATATGGACGGATGGATTAACGCCCTGCGAGAGGAGCCGAAGTTCATCGTATCGGTCATGGCGGACGTAAACAAGGCATCGAAGATGATCTTAGAGAAGATTGACGAACAGAAGATTGCCCTTGGCGAGCGTCCGATACTGTCTTCCAACATGAGTAAGGTGGACCTGCAGGCTAACATCGCCAAACAGGAGTGGCAGCAGCCGCACGACATCGCGCTCTCGGCAAAGTTCGACAGTGCCTCCATCTACAAGCGATTGGACGGTGGCTATGCGGTGCGTGCTACCTTTGAGGGGCAGGACCTCGGTATGAAGCCCATCAGCAAGATTACGGGTATCAGATATGAGATGATGCCCACGGGTGAGCTGAAAGACCAGATGCTCCACGACACCGTGGCAAGGAAGTTCGCAGGAGAAGTGCGTGAGATACGTGAGCAGAAGCAGCAGAACAAGGAGAGTAACGGCTTGAAATTGTGAATGTTGTAGTATTGGATTAAATGAACTTTGTGGATAGTTAGCAAGAGTTGTCTTGCAGGTTATCTTCAACCTCATATCTATTCTGCAACAACTATTCAACCAATAACAAACCATCAAACTACAAGCCTATGTCTTACGTATCTTTTCAGGAGATGAAGCCGAGGGTGGGCATCGACGACGTTGCCTTCTCGCTCGGCTACAAGCTCAACAGACAGGCGGGCGTGGGACGGTACATCGAACTGATTCTGCCCGACGGCAGGGGAGAGAAGCTCGACACCATCGTCATTTCACATCCGCAGGAGAAAGAGCGGCAGAAGTACTTCCACCGCAACACAGGAAAGCGTGGCGACGTGGTGGACTTCATCGGTGAGAACCTGGGCCGCTTCAACGTATTTGGCAGGAACCAGTGGGAGGTCATCGGAAAGGTGATGGCCGACTTCGCCAACATGCCGCTCGTGGACAACCATAACCTCGGCTACAGTGGTGGACTCGGCAGTCTGAACCCGTCGTTCAATCCCAAACGCTACACTTCACAGCCCCTATCAAGGAACATGGACTATGCCATGGGAATCTTTGAGGAGAGGGGTATCAGTCGTGAGACGGTACAGTTGTTCGAGCGGCACATCGCCATCGTGACGGACCAGAAGAATAAGAACGGCCTTCCGATGATAGGTTTTCCTTACCGCGAGCCGGGCTTCAGTTCTGACCTGGCTGGCTATGAGCTGCGGGGTGACCGCGGTTTCAAGGGAAAGGCGGCAGGCACAAACTCGACTACAGCAGTATGGACGGCTGGCATCCACTCGGCACTGAACAATCCTCAGATGGTGCGGCATGTATTTTTCGCGGAAAGTGCCTACGACGCAATGGCGTTCTATCAGGCGAACCAAGGAAAGATAGACCTTGCGCACTCGGCATTTGTATCTGTCGGCGGCGCGCTGTCCAACGGGCATGTATCAGGACTGATGCGCCACTATAACATGGCGAAAGCCGTGGACTGCTTCGACAACGACTTGCCGGGACGTATCTACGGCATGAGGATGGCAGCCCTGCTCGACGGCAAGCGGCTGACCATCACTCAGAACGGTGATATGCTCGGCATTGAGACCGAAGGTAAGAAGTTTGAGATTCCTGTAGGCAAGGCTTCCGTGGAGGAACTCGGCAAATACATGAATCTGTCTGACCGCATCGAAGTGCACAAACCGCCCGTGAACTACAAGGACTGGAATGACGTTGTGCGTGGCATGCCCTTGGAGGCTCTGCAGCTCAAGACGAAGTTCCAGCGGGACGAGAATCTCGCAAGGATAAGGACGGAGCTGCGTGAGCGGAATGAGTGCAGGAGCAGTTTTAAGATGTAATGTCTTTTGTTTGTGAGCAATATGTGTGAATGATTTATTAACGAGGCCATGGTGCATCACTTCCGGCACCAACTTTTCAAGTCCGTACCGTCGGTGATGACCGTGGCCTAAACAAACGAAGAACCATGAAAAGAAAAATTCTTTGCCTGTTGCTTGCCATGTCCGGCTCCGTCTGCGGCTACTCCCAGCAGACCGACCCGGCCCTGACCGGTGCCGTGGCAGCCCAAACGAAGATACTTAAGGACTTGTTCAAGAAGCGTGAGAAGACGCAGCAGGCGATTATCGCCTCGGAAACCAGTGTCTTCTTGGCTATGGAGAGGATGCACCAGTTGGAGAACAAGATGCTGGGCTACTTGCAGAACGCGCAGGGTGCCATGCAGAATATCTATCAGATTAAGCGTGCCGCAGAACTTGTGGGTATGGAGATACCAAAGAACATGGCATTGCTCAGAAAGTCGATACCGGGCAATCTGAAAGGAACTGCCATTGCCGTGCTGGTGTCTGACGAGCTCATGGATGCCACCACACAGATGCTCTCGCTCTATCCGTTCATGAAGCAGCTGGTGACATCCGGGAGCTATAACGTGACGAATGCCGACGGCAAGACGGAGAAGCACAAGGTGAATCTACTGAACTCGGCGGAGCGGTACTATGTGGCCAACGAGATTGTCACAAGACTGGAGAGCATCAACACGGACCTGTGGCTGCTGGCGTGGCAGATAAGGACATATTCGTGGAACGACCTTTGGTTCGGACTCGACCCGGACGGGTGGGCGACGGTGATGTCAGGAAAGGCTATCGTGGACGGGTTGATACTCGATTGGAAGTATCTGTAACCACAAGTACCTTTAACAATCTTGCGCAAAGCATTAACAGTCAACTACTAATCAATAACTATTCAATTAGAACAACTAATCATTTTAATCATCAATAATCAACTTTTAGAACTATGGAAAACAAGAAATCAATCCGTGGCATACAGATCACGGACGCAATCAGAAAGGAACTGGAGGACGCTGGCAAAAGCCGTGTCCTGACATTCAAAGACAGAAAGGGAAAACAATACCTCGCTCATATTGAGGTGGGAAGTGACAAGCTCATGGTGGTGCCGGAGGGCAAATACCTGGAGCACCGCTGTCCGCACTGTGGCGGACGCATCAAAATTACCTCTAAGGGGTACTTCTGTGAGCATTATTTCGACAAGGGCGAGCCCTGCAAGTGGCACTGCAACGGTATCCTCAGCCACCGATTCATCCTGCCGCATGAGATAGAGGCTTTTCTCGACGGGCATCCGACGGTGCTCGACGGCTGCTTCAACTCGCAGGGACGTATCTTCTCGGCGGTGTTGATGGAGAGTGATGTCTATGGTATGTCGCTGAGCTCCGTAGTGGGCAGGTGCCCTGTATGCGGCGAGGACGTGCTGGTCAGTCCGGTGGCGTTCAACTGCTCCTGCCATGAGAAGCTCGGCGAGCCGTACCACCTTACGCTCTGGCGGCATATCCGTGGGCATGAGGTGACGCTGGATGAGCTGAGGGAACTGCTGACCGATGGCATTACCAAGAAGGAGGTGATGCTCATGGACGACAAGGGCTCGCTGTCGAAGGCTTACCTGCGTCTGTCTGATGACCGCAAGCGGATTGTGGCTGACTACAACATCTACAACTGAGAATTCATTCAACTGATTACAAACCATTCTAACCAATAACATGAGTACTATGAACAAGAAGAAACTACTGAGAAAGGCGGCCTTTGAGACTGGCCTTTCCATCAAGGAAGTGGAGAAGGCGGTCGATGCCTTCCTCTGTGCCGTGTCCGACATTCTCCGTGAGAACGGGGAGGTCATCATCCCCGATTTCGGGAAGTTCTACGTCAGGGAGCGCGGCGAGCGCGTCTGCCGCAATCCGCAGACGGGTGAGGAGTTCGTCGCGCCGCCAACGAAGAAGGTGAAGTTCAAGGCCTTCGGCAATGTGACCAACTACAACTTCAAGTATGGACGATAACCGATTGAATATGAAGAAGTCATTATTGCTATTGATGGGTGCCACACTGCTGGTATCGTGCGGCAGCTCCAGTGAGAAGATGAAGCGGCTGGCAAAGGAGAACCTGGAGCTCAGCGTGGACTATCCCAAGCAGCTGCGTGTGCTTGCCGTCTCGGAGCCGGACTCGGCATTCGGGGCTGGCTACTTCACGAAGGACGAGGTGAAGGGGATGCTCAAGACGATGCAGGTGGTCACGGACACCATCATGAAGCGTACCGACAACATGAGCCGCTTCAATCCTGCAGACCATTATGTCGTCAGCCTTGCGGAGCGGCAGATGCGCAGCATGGCGGAGATCCGCTCGCTAATCATGAAGGGTGACAAGAAGGGTGAGTTCAGCGGATGGAAGGTGAAAATCGACTACCAGTGTGTCGATGCAGCCGGACTGCCGTACCGCTCGGAGCGATGGTGCTTCATCGACAAGGAGGGCAGGCAGGTGTACAAGTCCTTTGAGCTGCCGATACCATGAAACGAAAACTAATCATCCATCAGTCAAACCAACTAATTAGACACTACTATGGAAACACTTAACATGACGTGGGTGAACCTGCTCAGAATGCAGTTCATCGAAATCCTGGAATTCTACGACAAGAACCCGGAGCAGTTCCAATACAAGGAGCTAAAGAAGGCCTACGATGCCTTGCTGTCGGTGAAGAGCGTAGAAGAGTTCAAGCAGTGGCGAAAGCTGCTGAAAGACTATGGTCTGTCGTTCACTGACATGGACGGCACTGCCAATAAGGACAATCAGCTCAGTATTCTCGACGATTACGCTGAGGGTGCCAATGACAAGATTCTCGATGTCTTCATCAGATGGAAACTGAGCTTCAATCCTCTGAAGTGGACAGAGGTGGAGAAATGGAACCGCGAGCTCGTAGACATTCTGCTCAAGGCCACCCAGCGCGAGGAGGACGTGCACATCGTCATCTTCCCTTGCGGCAAGCCGAATGCGAAGCGTTGGGCGGCCATCGGGCAGGATGCCGACCGCCTTTTCGAGGTCTTCGGATGGCAGACAGGGCATGTCAATGCGACCTCAGGACCGGTGAGCTGGATGTACATCAACGGCTATGGGCTTGACGTGCTGCGACAGAGTGGGTACAGCATTCAGATTCGTGACTTCGGGGAGTTTGATATTCTCTCGACAGCTTTTGAGGAGGACAGCGTCGCCTCACTGCAGCAGTTCATAGACTACTTGCGGATGATGGATCAGCTCTCCGCTGAGCAGATAGAGTTTCTTAGGAAAATAAGACCGATTATCTATCCGCATCCAGGTTATTGGGAACTCACTCATGGAAACCTTGTCTTCTCCAAGGACAATGTTGTCGCCGAGTTCGACAATGGCAAAAAAGTCACGCTAGCACAAGGCAAGAACTGGAGAATGCACGAGCTCTTCCGCCCCTTGTTCTTAGAGATGGGGACTGATATTGGGGAGGCGTAGCCCTGTGGGAAGGTAATCAGTGCTCAAGGCAAGTGGCGGAGGAAGCTTCTCAGTTGCACTTCGACACTTCTTCCGTCACACGCCTTGCGCACAAGCCCTTGAATGCTTCACTTTGCCTTTCGTCCATGTCGACAAGGGCGAAGTCAAGCTTTTGATATGCTTACGCAATGTTTGAAGTAACACCTCTATATATAATAATGTTATGCAACGATACGCAACTGAATTTTCCAAGAAAAGTCGTACCTTTGCGCCCGATATGGAGACAAAGATTGAGACAACGAATACTGGCGGCAAGGTGCTTGCCTATGATGGTGAGGAACTTGTTGGCCGACTGGAGTTCTCTTTTGACGGCAACGTCATGAGTATTGACCATACCTATGCCTTCAATAAGGGTACGGGCATTGGTGGCGTGCTTGTCAGTGCCGCCAACGACTATGCCATTAACAAGGGGCTCCGAGTACTGCCCGTCTGTTCCTTTGCTAGCGCGTGGTATCAGAGACATCAGCAGTTCGCGGATATACTTTACAGATAGGGCAGTCAATCTTAATAGCCTCACATCAGTGCTGCACGACTATTTGCCTTCATAATCATAGAAGTCAGCATCAGCGAGGGCATTATCTAAGTCTATCCGATTCCTTATCCCAACCCAGTCCGTAAAATTGTCGTCAAGGACATCGTCTATGAGCTCTTGCGGGGCAATGATGTCATAGTCATCAAGACTGTAGGGAAGTTCATTCAACAGACGGGCAACCAATGCGTCCCTGTTTATCACAGGGTCGGAAGCAGCGGCGGTTTCCGCTACTATCATGTCAATGGCTGTGCAGCTGTAGAGATGATCAAGGAGAGCCCACCAGTCTTCATCATAGGATTCAGGGGCATAGTCCTGCAAAGACTCGAAAGGCGCGTCGCGACCTTCCCGCTTGTAGAAATTGCGAAGCTCAAGCATCTCCTCCGGCTGGAAGTAGAGGCATTTGTCCTCGGGGATAACGGCTTCGGGCACGTTCCCGTTGTCGGGGTCTATGCGTTCCAACGTGAAGTGGTATGGCTTTAAAAATATGAAATGCCCTGTTTATCGGCATTTGAGAGCCATATTTTTTTTGCTACGCCTGCAACAGTCAAAATATATAGGTCTTCCGAAACTAATTTATTTTGACTGTATGATAATACTGCAAGTATTATTATCAATAAACGATAGAAATAATTATTATTTACGAACATACAATTCGCAAAATATATGTAACTTTGCCACCGTAGAATATTTAATTGAGTAAAACGAAGGACAATGCTAAATATCTCCATATCCGACTTATATTCACTGATGGACGATGAATCAGAAACGAACCGGCTTGAAAGAGCAATTCAGCTTATAGAGGACAACAGTGACAATTTTGTGTTTCTTAATGTCATAGACGGTGATGTTGAGAAAAGAAGAATTCTGAAGCCCTTTGGCATCAGGGAAAATATATGGGAGCCATACAAGTTCGGACTAATGGATTCTGACTACCGGATTATTGTTAAACCAGAATATGACTCTATCATCGACAATGTATTCAGCAAGGACGACTTGATTAGAGTCGGAAAACTTACAGCAGTCAATTATCAGAAGGGTACTGGGAAAGACGACCTTCATATAAGGCTGAGGTTTGGAGTTATCGACTCATCCTGTAAAACTATATTAAAAACTGAATATGATAACATATATCTCTATAAGAAATACAATCTCATTGTAGTTACTAACGGCCCGACATGTAGCATCCAAGGTTCAGGATTATTCAGCTGGGCTGGGGAAGAGATAGTTCCTGTCGGCAAATACTATAAGATATATGATTTCGACAAAGAAATGGCAAGAGTTATAACATTTGATGATAAATGGGGCATCATAGGCATAAACGGAGAAGTACTTCTTCCTCCTGTTTATGACCGCATATGGCCCTTTGAGGGAAAGGACTTTGACTCTGCCAGAACGGAGAAGAACGGAGTTACAATAGACTTTGACTTTGCCGGTCTGAGAGCAGGAAAATACTCAAACGATTATTCTGACGATTTACCATTTTAGCTATGCCAACTAACAAGAACGCAATGACACGGTACAAGATTCTCGATGATTTGTTGAGCAACCGTTACCATAACTATTCCCTCGATGACCTCACCGAGGAACTGAACCGTCGTCTCAATGAGATGGATATAGATTCCGTTACCCGCCGCTGCGTCGAGAAGGACATCCACTATCTTGAGTACGAGGGCCCGTTCCTCGTTGATATTGAAAGGTACTCGGCCCCAGGATACAGTAAGGAGAAACAAAGGTCATATGTGAAGAAATGCCTCCGTTACAGCAATCCGTCATTCTCCATATTCAAAAAGGATCTAACCGACGATGAGGAATATCTCCTTTCTGAGGCACTGAGCCTGCTCGGTCAGTTCGACGGGCTGCCTAACCTTGACGGTCTTGAGGGACTTCGCTTCGGTCTTGGCGTAAAACGCAAAAGGAAAATCATCTCCCTTACCAAGAACCCGTTGGAGAACTCATCGCTTCTCGGGCAGCTGTTTACAGCCATATCGCAAAAGCAGGTCATAGAGCTCAGCTATCATACATTCAACAGTGATGAAATCAAAAAGATAGTTGTCCATCCATATCTGCTGAAGGAATACAACCGTCGGTGGTTCCTTTTCTCAGCTGCTGACACCGATGACAAGCTGCTTTGCTTCAGTCTTGACAGAATAGACGGTGTCAAGCCTCTGCCGTCATATAAGTACCGGGAATATAAAGGAGACCTCAGCTCTTACTTCGATGACATCATCGGAGTAACCCTGCATATAGGACAGCCGGTAGAACACATACTGTTCTGGGTAAGCGACAATTCCTGCCACTATGTAGAAACCAAACCACTGCACGACTCTCAGATTATGTACAAGGGCGACAAGGCAGATGAGATACGGGCATCATACCCCAGTCTTTCGGGAGGAGCTTTCTTCTCAATAGACTGTGTCGAGAACTATGAGCTCATACGCGAACTTTGTTCCTTTGGCCCTGAACTTGTAGTGCTTTCTCCTGACGGTATAAGGAAGAAGATTATCTCAAGACTCCGCAAGATGACCGGAATGTATGAAATAGACAGCAAAAGACGCAATTTAAAATAATTTTTTGCGTTTTACAGATATTACGAACAAAGAGTTCGGACATGTTTCGTAACTTTGCACCGTAGAAGAAAAACAAAGCGGTCTTTGACAGATTTGGAATACTGAAAATAAATTTGACTTTTTGTCCTGTGTCGCGCAAGCCCTGCTCTTTCGGGAGCAGATTCGCAGGATGTCTCCCTGAGGCTTCGGCTTCTTGGAGATAATAATGTTACTTCGTTAACGTTACTTGTCATACATAGTATGTTTTTATTATGTATTATTTATTTATATTTATGCTATTTATAGTAGTATTATATAAAGAAACGATGTTTCAGTATGACAGACCTGCCATTGGCCGTTTTATAATATAGCAGTAAATGGATAAAGTAACTATAGCCAGACTAGCACGTAGGATGACCTCTAAGGAAGACCTTCTCACACTGCTCAACCGCATGAAGCAGGATGAGATGTATGAGGCCGGCATGTCAGACAAGTACCATCCGTTTACTATGGGACTGCTGCAGTACTACTGCAACCCCAATCACGCCTTCCACAGGTACAAGCAGTTTAAGATTAAGAAGAAGTCCGGAGGTTTCCGCCAGATTTCAGCACCGCGGAACCGCAGTTTTATCCTCATGCTCCGTTACGTCAACGAAATCTTCAAGGCATTGTACACACCGTCGGATTATGCCATGGGATTTACCGAGGGCCGTTCCGTAGTTGACAATGCCTCAAGACACAAGGGAATGAACTATGTGTTCAATACCGACATAAAGGACTTCTTCCCGAGCATCGTTCAACCACGTGTTTGGAAAAGGCTCCAGCTTGCCCCTCTGAACTTCCCACAGCCAGTTGCCAACATCCTCGCTGGCCTCTGCTCCATGCGCGGTGAGAAGAACTCTGACGGCACTTACAGCTACATTCTTCCCCAAGGCGCACCAACGTCTCCGATTATCACCAACATGATTTGTGACAACCTTGACCGCCGTCTTGCAGGACTTGCAAGAAAGATGGGACTCAACTATTCACGTTACGCAGACGACATTACATTCAGTTCAATGCAGAACGTGTATCAGAAAGACGGCGATTTCGTCAAGGAGCTCCGGAGAATAATCGAAGGACAGGGCTTTAAAATCAACGAGGAGAAGACACGCCTGCAAAAAAGAGGAGCAAGACAGGAAGTAACCGGCATAATTGTCAGCGACAAGGTAAATGTTTCCCAAAAATATGTCAGGGACATAAGGAACATCCTGTATATTTGGGATAGATATGGTTACAGCGTAGCTTTCAGCAAGTTTTTCCCCAAGTACAAGCAGGAAAAAGGCCATGTGAAGAAAGGCAACCCCGACATGGTCAATGTCATAGACGGAAAACTGATGTACCTTAAGATGGTAAAGGGTGAGGAAGATCCTGTATTTGTAAGGCTTTATAAGAAGTTCGAGAAACTATCTTCATCCCTTACCGAACCTCAGAATACTACAGAGCAGGATGTTACCTATGTCGATACGATGACAGTTAAGGATTTTGAGAAGAAGAATAACACTGAAATCGTAATAACCATGTCAGAGCCGAAGGTTAAAGCAGAAGATGCCGATAGCGGAACCGACATTCTCAACCAACCTGCCAAGCCGCACAGATACGCTTACTTCAAGCTTGGCGGAAGAAAGATATATGTGTCTGTCAACAAATCTATAAAGTCGGCTGAGGAAAAGCAGAAAGACAAACTATCTATATCTTACTGCCGCGATGCCCGTAACAAACAGTTCTGGCTTATACACCGGACTGTAAAAGTTACCGTACCTGAACCGGAAACAGTGGATATTGATGAATTAAATGACGATCTTGACTTATTATTAGCAGAATATGGACAATAAGAAAATAGAGACCATAAACAAGATATACCGGCTTGCCCAGCAGGATGCAGATTTCGGCGAGATGCTGAGAAAAAAGCTTGGTGCAAATAATGTTGTCTCCATCGATGACCTAAGCGATGACCGTATCGATGAAATATACGAATATTGTATTGAGAAGATTATACACCGACAGGCGGAGGAATTCTATCAGGACTTCCCAATAAAGGCGATAGTCCCAGTACTCATTGAAGACTATGTCAGAATGGAGTCCTTCCGCCGTAAGGACAACTTCGGCGACTTTTGCCTTTCCCTTTACCAGCAGATAGAAGGAATATGCAACCGAATCTGCTCGACAAAGACAATGGATGAAATAACACAAAAAATGTGGGGTTATCCCGCTTTTGTTGAATCAGGTGAGAACATAACGCCAAAACTTGATGTCCGCAAAAAGAAGACTGGCGGCACTGATTATCTCGTCGCCCATTTGATTTTCTTCAAATCCTATGCGGCAGAGAAGTCCAAGAAATCACTCCAGAGCCAGGGGGCAGCAGACAAGATGCGTATAATAGTTTATTTCTTTGGTTTCAAGGCCATGCCTACCTCCAGTGATTACAGAAGCTTCACAGAGATAACTGACCTGCTCTTTGACATATACCAGTGCCGCAATACCAATCACCGCGGCAATACCATGACAGAACGGGAAAAGATGGTTCTTGACCGTGTCCTGCCAATGAAGTCCCTATATTACTTCAAGTTCCTCGGAGCATTGGCCCAATTCGTCGAGTTTGTAAAGACAGGCACGCCATATATTGAGGAAATAAAGAAGTACACTGATACTTTGATACCCAAGGAAGTAAAGCCGTCCACGACAGTTGTAGGCAAAATAAAATTGTCGGAAAAGGACCTTAATAAGAAACGATTCTAATTTAAACAACTTTATTATGGAGAACCCACAGAGAAAGATTAACGAAACCTGTATTGCTACCATTCAGAAAAACGGCAATGGAGACCTCGTAAAGGTTGACGTTGAGATACCGGACAGCGAGAGGGCTATAAATGATCTTAGAAATATCGTTGAGAATGATAATTGTGATGTAATGGATTTGCAAAGACGCTTCCGTTATTATATTCGTTTCTATCAAGACGACACTTATAAGCTCTGCCTCCCTTATGCATATAATGATGCCTATATTAAAAGCGAGGTAAAGGCCCCCATGGAAATTACCGATAAGGAGATTGAAAAGAAGAGATATTGGGCAACAAGAGATATAAGAAGAATGATATATTCCCGTCATAAATGCTATCCTGACAACTTAAAAGAAGCAGTTGATAATGCTATGCTCGCTAAGGAAAGGGAATGGAAGAATAAAAGATTTGAGAAATATAACCGGTTTCACTAGTGTCCACTTAAATCCTTTAACATTCGCTTAAACTGCCCTTAGGTCAGACATTTACAAGCATATACTTTACGTGTACTTTTCAATTTTGTACC
>ONHQ01000057.1 GCA_900317685.1 uncultured Prevotella sp. | reverse complement strand
TCGCCTGAAGCGCTTTGTCTTCGCCTTCATTGTTGTCCCGGCGAAATGGGTCCGTGTCGCCAGACAATGGACTCTGAACATCTACACGAAGGACAGATGATTGCACTACCGGACCATATTCAATGCCAGTTACGGATGAGCCAAACGTTTTGGAGGGGCTGTCGTTTGTAACCTCCGATGGGGGTAAGAGGGCATTATGCTCGTATATCAGCCAACACATGGTAAAAAGCCAGTCCGAACTAGAAAAATCTCATTCTTGGCAGTTTGGGCCACAACGCTCTGAGACTTTTAGTAGGGTTGCGGAATTGAGGAAACATAAGCAGACACCATTTGAGGCAATCCGAGCACTGTTTAGTGCCACGGACAGCACGGTCGTATCTATCGCTGAATAGTTACTATCCATTAATTTTCTCGTTTTTATGTTAAATAGCAGTGTAAATAGCAATTTTTTTAGAGAAATTCTTGGCGAATACATTATTTTATAGTATTTTTGAACTGTCAAATCCCACGCCGTACGGTCTATCTTAGACTGGTGTTGAATATTCTTGTTCGTTCAGAAGCGAGATGAGGAGAAAGCAATAAACCGAAAGGTGATATGGCGTCTGGCAGAGGTCGGAGATATGGGTGAGACACTACATAATGAAAAAGCGTCATCGATGCTTTGTCAATTGGCTTCTTGAAACCTAGGAAATTTCAAATTGCTAGTCAAAGACAATGTCAGAAGTGGCTGCTACGGGTATGATATAATTGTATCCTGGAGTGTGTAGCGAGGGTATTTTATATCCTCATGCACACTTTTCCGGAGGTACGTGTATATACCTGCGCAGGCATACTTCTACTCGTTCACTAGCATGGTTTTCCTAGGACCTCAAGAAGCAGACGGGTTAGATGGATGCCTGCGCTTTTTGTTTTGTAGTTAACCTGAAATAAACAGCCTTATTGGGTATCTAAAGGCATCTATTTAAGTTTTTATGGATGTTAAAGGAATAGACTGGAACCTTAATGGATATAAAGCTGCTGCGCATTTCTTTCTTTGTGGAGCATTTGAATCTTTCCATTTTATTAGGAACTTCCTTCACACTATACAAGAGAGGCCATGGCTATTAAAGGATAATGTTATTATTGATAGTGTTTTTGGCTCACCTACCTGCATTTGGAATGGAGGCAGGTCATTAGATGATGTGTATTACAACAAACAATTACTTTGTCAAATACATGATGAATATGAAAAATTAGGTATTAAAGTACGCTTCATATTCACAAATCCATTATTGAACGAATATGATTTGCATGATAGGTACTGTAATCTTGTAGTTGATATTTTTCAAGATCTTTCACCAGAAGTAGTCATAAATTCTCCACTATTGGAAGAATATTTGCGTAACAAATATCCGTCCTTGTCATTCATTAGCTCTACGACTAAACGTCTTCGTGTAGAAAGTGACCAGATGAAGGAATTTGATAAAGAATACAAATATATTTGCTTGGATTACGACTATAATTATAACATGGATTTTCTAGAAAGTATTCCTGAGGATGAGCGTGACAGAGTAGAAATTCTTGTAAATTCGATTTGCCCTAAAGGATGTAAAGCTAGAGTCCTGCATCAGAAATTCTGTGCGGAAAGACAACTAGCATTTGATAACGATAACGCAACTAATCCTAATGAGGCGTTCGTTCAAGAATGCCCATTGAGAAAACGTAGATTGTCCATTCCCTATTCAGCACAGGGGTATACTAAGGAGTATCTTAGCTCTACAAATTATATTCTTCCACAAGATCTGAACAATTACATTGACATGGGATTTAGTCATTTCAAGATTCAAGGACGAGAACTGTCTAGTTTGGAATTGTTTGCCGAGGCTTTCCCCTATTTAATTAAACCAGAATTTTATCAGCTAGCTATTTCACTCGTTAATGAAGGGTATCGGAACTTTAAGAATATTTAAAATATTTGATGATTTAAGGAAGTTGTTATGAATTATTTTAGACCTATATGGACATGTGGCAGATATAATAAAAAAGCTCGAGTAGCGATTTATTATAACCTGATTGAAGGCATGAGCTATTTTTATGAATACAATTCTGCAGATGTTGTGTCATATATTCTTAAAAGCAAAAAGGGTGAAGAGGTCAAGGTAAACAAGATCTCTGGGGCTCTAGGAATTTCGGAAGACTGCATCATAGCTTTTTTCAACAATTTAGTTTTGTGTGGTTTGTTGACAAAAGTTCCGGCTTCAAACGAATTTATCCAAGAATACAGAATAGCTGCAAGAGATAATAAAACTCAGATAGCCAGAGGTTCCCAGATTAAGATGCAAGAACAGTCGACAGTTGGAAATCCAGACACAGCAGAGAACGAATATGCAGAGAAAATTGATGGCATATCAAGTGTTATGTTTGAATTAACATACAATTGTAGCGAAATGTGTCTGCACTGCTATAATCCTGGAGCAACAAGAAATAATGAAGAAAAAAGTTTTAGAGGAGCTCGTCAAGAGTTGGATATAGATGATTATAAAAGAATCATTGATGAATTATATGACTTAGGACTTTCTAAAGTATGTCTATCGGGAGGTGATCCTTTTTCTAAAGATATCGCTTGGGATATCATAGATTATCTTTACCAAAAAGATATTGCTTTTGATATTTTTACTAATGGTCAAAGAGTTTATACGCTTGACTGTGTTAGGAAAATAGCAGATTATTTCCCAAGAATTATAGGAGTGTCTCTATACAGTGATGTTCCACATGTGCATGACAGTATAACTCGAATAAAAGGCTCACACGATAAGACTATTGAATTCCTAGAGAATTGTTATTCATTTGGTTTGTCATTAAACATTAAATGCTGTATCATGAAACCAAACGTAAAAACATATGGTACAGTTAAGAATGTCGCGTACAAATTAGGTGCCGTTCCTCAATTCGATTTAAATATTACGGACTCTTTGGAAGGAGACAAATGTGCTTCGAAACTGTTGAGACTTTCTCATAAAGAATTGGAAATCGTATTAAGAGATAAAGAATTACCATATTATATTAGCAATGGTCGAATAAAGAGTTTGTCAGATCTGAATGTCAGTTCAACTGAGAAAATGTGTAACGCTGGATTTACATCATTCTGTATTACGCCAGAAGGAATTCTGCAGCCTTGTTGCGCCTATCCTTTAAGACTTGGTGACACCAAGAAGCATTCAATAAAACATATTTTAAAAAATAGCAATGAGCTTCATTGGATAAGGTCAAAAAGAATCGGTGATTGCATAGATTGCATGAAGCATGATTATTGCGTATTTTGCCAAAGATGCGCAGGGAATAATTATAACTCTAACGGTACCCCATTGGAAGCTTCTGAAAATAATTGTTATATTGCAAAAGAAAGATATGAGCTTGCCAAAAAAATGAATTCCGGTTACGATCCTCTTTGCGGGAAAAAAATACAAGATTGCTTAGATGAACTCGATATAGTCATCAACAAAATGCATAGGATGGAATCTGTAAACCACAGACATAATAATGGGATAAAAGGAGTGTAAATAACTACTTCCAATACTAAATGTAATAAAGATGAAAGAAGAATTAAAAGCGTCAAAAGTGTCTAGCGTTATCGAGATGAACGCCTGCGCTTATCAGTCTAGCTGCCCAGATGTACTGGTTAAGTTCAACCAGTAACCAAGAGACTTTATGGATAAAAGAAGTGTCCAAAAACTACTTCTAAATGCTAATTATTTTTTCGACAATGAAAGAAGAATTAAAAGCGTCAAAAGTGTCTAGCGTTATCGAGATGAACGCCTGCGCTTATCAGTCTAGCTGCCCAGATATACTGGTTAAGTTCAACCAGTAACCAAGAGGCCTTATGGATAAAAGAAGTGTCCAAAAACTACTTCTAAATGCTAATTATTTTTTTGACAATGAAAGAAGAATTAAAAGCGTCAAAAGTGTCTAGCGTTATCGAGATGAACGCCTGCGCTTATCAGTCTAGCTGCCCAGATGTACTAGTTAAATTTAATCAGTAAAGAACTTCAAACCTTTTAAGGCACATGCTATAGCAATAATAACATGTGCTTTATGAAATTTTCTCAAAATGCTTCAATTTAAATCTAGCAAACACCCTTACTCTATTTTGCTTCAGGGAGAGAGTGTCAATAATCCGCCAATGCCTTTAATTCGAGATACCAAAGGCTCGATAAACATATATTGTCCAAGTCCAATACATGGTAGGAGTTTTGTTGTCGGAAAAAATGCACAAGGTGAGTACATAGTTAGTAAAGGCAACGGATTAAGCTATACAAATAATAGTTTCTTGGATTTTTCAAAGATCGGAGATGACGTTTGGGGGTATTTGCCTAAGAAAAATGCTATTAGGGATTTCCAGATTGGAAATGAGATAAAATCATTAGGCATTAATACTAATCATATGGAATATGTTCTTCAAATTGACTCGAAAATAAAAATAGGAACTAATTATTTTACGCCATACCTGCTTCAGTATACAGTAAAATGCCCATATCGAATTAGTGATTTTGCCTTCTTGGATGAGAACCAAAAGAAGATTATAATAGAAGATATTTCTACCGCTAATAATAATAAGTTTAAAAATAATTATCTATATGTTGCAGATGTTTTGGTAAATAACCTGTACATTTTACATAAGAATCATGTCATGCACAATGCGTTACATGCTCAGAATTACACATGGGCATTAGAACTCCTGGATTTTGAAGCTTCTCGCACAGATAATTATCCCTACGAAGACTATAGATATGAGGAATATGTAAAGATATTAAGCAGAGGAGAAATAATTCAAACCTACGAAGTGATAAATTACGTTGCTTGGTGTCTCAAGGAAAACATTGATTATACATTAATCGATGACATATTTGCAAAATACGGTTTTAAGTTAATACAAAAATAATGAGAGAGATATATTATAAATATAGAGGTGTTAAGGATCTAAATCGACTTGCAAACATCTTGAAAAACAATACATTATGGGCTTCAAAATATAAAGAGTTAAACGATCCTATGGAATGGTTCTTTATTTGCAAGGATGAACAATTCGACCAAAAAATCTTAGACGAATACAAAGGTGATGTCAGAATATGCAGTCTTTCTAAATCGTTCAATTATGGTTTGATGTGGGCTATGTATGCAGACGAACACCGCGGTATATGTCTAGAAGTAGAGATTGATGATTCAGAAAACTGCAAAGAGAAATGTTCTTTATCCGATAAATACTGGACTAAATACACTGTAGAATACAAGAACGAGCCCGCTGAGATAAAAAAGAACTATCCTTCTTTGGATGAAGTATTAGGAGTTAAATCGCCTCAATGGATTCATGAACAAGAAGTACGTTTTGTTAAGAAAACAACTGAAGAAAAGTGTTTTTTAAAAGTCAATATAAAAAAAGTATATTTAGGAGTAAGAACTAGTGACGAAACAAAGTCCATCATTTATGGTATGAAAGCTTGTTTTGATTTAAAGTTTGATATTATTGATTTAGCTTCTTTAGGTGTTAATAATCTAGGCGTAAATTTCTGGAAGGATTACAAAGGCAATAACTTTAGTATAGATACAACAACAAATAACAAAATAGGTTTCTGAGACAGATAGATAGCCCCTTTTTATTTAGCTTACAAAATAATTGCGTAAGTTTGCAAAAGAATAAAGAATGAACGCACTATGGAGCAGATGATGAGAAAATATCCGGTAGGCATTCAGACCTTCTCGGAAATCATAAACGGTGGCTATATCTACGTTGACAAGACCGATCTCGTATGGGAGTTGGTACACTATGCCAAGTATATATTCATGAGCCGGCCCCGGCGTTTCGGCAAGTCGCTGCTCACGTCGACCTTAGATTCCTACTTCCGTGGCGACAAAGCACTCTTCAGAGGGTTGAAGATCATGGAACTCGAAAAAGAGTGGACGCAGTATCCAGTCATCCATCTCGACCTCAGTTCTACGAAGGGATGCACTACGCCTCAAGAGTTTCAACAATCGCTGATTAAGAATTTGAAGCAATTGGATATCTACGAGGAGAACGCCGATGAGTCTACACCCGGAATGAAGCTTGACGGACTGATCAGACGATTATATAAGGAGACTGGTAAGCAGGTAGTGGTCCTCATCGACAATTATGATGCCGCTTTACCTGACGCACTTGGTGACCAGGCTAAGCTTGACGCCATACAAGAGGTGTTACTGAATTTCTGCATACCGCTCAAAGCCGAAGAGCAGTATATCGAGTATTGCTTCATCACTGGCATCACGAGATTCCCACAACCGAGCATCTTTTCAAGCTTCAACAATATCGTTTATGTATCTATGTGCCCTGAGTTCGTATCTATCTGCGGCTTTACGGAGCATGAGGTACAAACTGTCTTTAAGGAGAGCATAGAGCAGATGGCCAAGGATTATCACCTGACCTATGAGGAGATGTTTAACAAGATCAAGCAGAAATATGGTGGCTACCATTTTGCTGAAGATGCAGAAGAGGTCTTCAATCCTTTCAGCCTGCTCAATGCATTAGGTGACCGACAGCTGAGCAACTACTGGTCTACGTATAGCACACCTCCCTTTCTCATCAATCAGATGCAACATTTCAATACAGACTTCGCATCAGGTAACTCTTTGGAGACACTGGATTTTGCTTTCGACGTGCCCACAGAGAACATGCACGACGCTCTGCCATTGCTCTATCAGATCGGCTACCTCACCATCAAGGGCTATGACAGGGAGATTAGAGCCTATGAACTTGCCATTCCAAATGAGGAGGTACATGCGGCCTACGTCCGTGATCTGCTGTCCCCAGATGCCGACAAGCACACGGTAGATGAATGGGAAGTGGACACCCTAAAACCATAAAAAACAAACTTGAGTAAGCCACACAAACAAACACGGAGCACCCGCGCATTTTTTGCGCAGATGCTCCGTCTTTGTTTATGCTTATTCTAATTCCCGCAAAGTATCTCCTCTGCCCTGCCCACTTGTTCCTTAGTGGGTGTGGGCACGTCTTTGAGCGTATAAGGGATGCCGAGTTCTTCCCACTTATACACACCGAGGGTATGATAGGGCAGCACCTCGACGCGCTCCACATTGCTGAGCGTGTCGATGAAGGCACGCAGTCGACGCAGCTGGTCCTCATCGTCGGTGATGCCCGGGACAAGCACGTGGCGGATCCACACTGGTACACCAAGCTCAGAAAGGCAGCGGGCACAGTCGAGGATCAGCTCATTGCCGTGGCCGGTGAGCTGGCGGTGCGCCTCACTGTCGATATGCTTCAAGTCAAACAGCACCGTGTCGGTGCTCTTCATCAGCCTGAGGAACTTGCCGTAGAAGGGTTCGCGCCGTGTGAAGGGCTGCCCTGCCGTGTCGAGGCACGTGCTGATGCCGCGCCGGTGGGCTTCCTCAAAGAGGCTGATGAGCCCGTCGATCTGCAGCAAAGCCTCACCACCACTGACGGTGATACCTCCCTTGTCGCCCCAGTAGGCACGGTAGCGCTCGGCCTGGTCGAGCAGCTCACTGACAGTCGTGGGCTTGTCGTCTTTTCCAGCCATGCGCCACGTGTCGGGGTTATGGCAATAACGGCAGCGCATATGGCAGCCCTTGAGAAAGATGATGAAGCGGATGCCGGGACCGTCGACCGAGCCGAACGACTCAGTGGAGTGGACATATAAAAAAGCCCCACCCCCTTGTGGGGAGGTGAGGCCGTTGGGATGATTAGAGTCTTTCATGGGCCTGTCGTGCGATAACGTCGAGCTGCTGCTCACGGGTCAGGTCGATGAACTTCACGGCGTAGCCACTCACACGGATGGTGAAGTTGGCATACTCGGGCTTCTCGGGATGCTCCATGGCATCCTTGAGCTTGTCCACACCGAAGACGTTGACATTGAGGTGATGGGCACCCTTGTCGAAGTAACCGTCCATGACGCTCACCAAAGTCTCGGCACGCTGGTCATCGTCGTGACCGAGGGCGCTCGGACTGATCGTCTGCGTGTTGGAGATACCGTCAAGCGCATACTTGTATGGCAACTTGGCCAGTGAGTTGAGCGAAGCCAGCAAGCCGTTCTTCTCAGCACCATACGAGGGGTTGGCACCCGGAGAGAGCGGAGCACCGGCCTTACGGCCATCGGGCATGTTGCTCGTATATTTTCCGTAGACCACGTTGGAGGTGATGGTCAGGATAGATGTTGTCGGCTCGGAGTTGCGATAAGTGTGATGTTTCTTCACCATGCCGATGAAAGTCTTGAGCAACCATACAGCGATGCTGTCAGCACGGTCGTCGTCATTGCCATAGCGTGGGAAGTCGCCCTCGGTCTTGAACTCCAGAGGGAAGCCCGTCTCGTCACGGATGATGTTGACCTTGGCGTATTTGATGGCCGAGATAGAGTCAACGACATGAGAGAAGCCGGCGATACCCGTGGCGAAGGTGCGGCGCACATCGGTGTCGATGAGGGCCATCTCCTCAGCCTCGTAGAAATATTTGTCGTGCATGTAGTGGATGAGGTTCAGCGTCTTGACATAGACAGCGGCGAGCCACTCCATCATATCCATGAAGCGCGGCATGAACTCGTCGTAGGTCACCACGTCACCCTCGATGGGACGGTAAGCAGGACCCACCTGCTCACGTGTCTTGCTGTCCACACCACCGCTGATGGCATAGGTGAGGCACTTGGCGAGGTTGGCACGGGCACCGAAGAACTGCATTTCCTTACCCGTCTGTGTAGCGCTCACGCAGCAGCAGATGCTGTAGTCATCGCCCCAGACAGGACGCATCACGTCGTCGTTCTCGTACTGGATAGAGCTGGTCTTCACTGAGATGAAGGCAGCGTAGCGCTTGAAGGCCTTCGGCAGGCGGCTGCTGTAGAGCACGGTGAGGTTGGGCTCAGGCGAGGGACCCATGTTCTCCAGGGTATGGAGGAAGCGGAAGTCGTTTTTCGTCACCATGTGGCGGCCGTCCTGTCCGATACCTGCCACCTCAAGGGTAGCCCACACGGGGTCGCCGGAGAAGAGCTCATTATAAGAAGGGATACGTGCGAACTTCACCATGCGGAACTTCATCACCAGGTGGTCGATGAGCTCCTGGGCATCCTGCTCGGTGAGCGTGCCCTCGTTGAGGTCGCGGGTGATATAGATGTCGAGGAAGGTAGACACGCGGCCCACTGACATGGCAGCACCGTTCTGTGTCTTCACGGCTCCTAAGTAACCGAAGTAGAGCCACTGTACTGCCTCACGGGCATTGGTGGCGGGCTGGGAGATGTCGAAGCCATACTGAGCAGCCATCTCCTTCAAGCCTTTGAGGGCCTTGATCTGCATGGCCACCTCCTCGCGCAGACGGATGACCTCGTCGATCATCTCGCGCTCGCCCATCGTGGCGAGATCGTTCTGCTTCTCCTGGATGAGACGGTCGATACCGTAGAGGGCTACACGGCGGTAGTCACCCACGATGCGGCCACGACCATAGGTGTCGGGCAGACCGGTGAGGATATGGTTGTGGCGCACATGCTTCATCTCCGGCGTGTAAGCGTCAAAGACACCGTCGTTGTGGGTCTTCACATATTTGTGGAAGATGTTGTGAATCTCCTCTGAAGGCTGATAGCCGTAAGTAGTACAAGCCTGCTCAGCCATCTTGATGCCACCATAGGGCATGAAGGCACGTTTCAGCGGCTTGTCGGTCTGAAGACCGACGACACGTTCGAGGTCTTTGGTTTTCTCGTTGATGTAGCCGGGACCATAGGCAGTGAGTCCGGAGACCACCTCTGTCTCCATGTCGAGGACGCCACCTTTGGCACGTTCCTCCTTTTGCAACTTTTGCAGTTCGCCCCAAAGGGTGTTGGTAGCGTCAGTAGGACCGACGAGGAAGCTCTCGTCACCGTCGTACTGGGTGTAGTTATGCTGAATAAAATCTCTGATGTTGATCTCTTCCGTCCAAAGAGTACCGCGGAAGTTGCGCCATGCGTTGCTCATAAGCGTGGTTGTATTTTTGAGGATAAATAAATAATGTGGAGTGGTGTTTGCGCACACGCCCCGTTGATTAGGCTTGCAAAGGTAGTCAATTTCCACGAGATACACAAATAAAAAGTATCATAAGAAATGATGAGTCGTGCTTTTCTTGCTCAATCAATTTAAAAGTCTTATCTTTGTAAGTTCATAACAAAAATGCAATAATAATCAGTAAGCAATATGGTTTCTTTTGAAAGCGATTATAACAATGGCGTGCAACCCGAAATCCTGCACCGCCTCTTCGACACCAACGACGAGCAGACCAGTGGCTACGGCAACGACCCCTACTGCGAGCAAGCTAAGGAAAAGATCCGTCACGCCTGTCAGATGGGCAACGCTGAAATCTACTTCCTCATCGGCGGCACACAGACCAACACTACGATGATCGACGCGCTGCTCGCTCCGGGCGAGGGTGTCATTGCCACCGACATGGCACACATCAACGTGCACGAGGCCGGCGCCGTGGAGGCTTTCGGGCATAAGGTTCTCGCCCTGCCCTCGGCCGACACGAAACTCACGGCGCAGCAGGTGGCTGACTATATGGAGCGTTTCCTTGCCGATCCCAGCCATGAGCATGAAGTGCAGCCGGGGATGATCTACATCACGCTGCCCACCGAGATGGGACTCATCTACTCTCAGGAGGAGCTTGGCGCACTCTATGATATGGCCCGCCGCTACCACCTTGCTCTGTATGTCGATGGTGCCCGTTTGGGTTACGGCCTGGCAGCCGAGGGCACCGACATGACGCTGCCCTTCCTGGCTCACCACTGCGACGCTTTCTACATTGGTGGCACAAAGGTGGGTGCTATGTTCGGCGAAGCCGTGGTCTTCTCGCAGCAGCGGCCGCCACGCGGTTTCTTCACTACTATCAAGCGCCACGGAGCCCTGCTCGCCAAGGGACGTATGCTCGGATTGCAGTTCGACACGCTCTTCACCGACGACCTCTATGGCCGCATCTCACGCCACGCCATCGACATGGCCATGCGTATGAAGGCACTCTTCCGCAAATACGGTGTCCAGCTGGCCATCGACTCACCAACCAACCAGCAGTTTGTCATCCTCACGCCCGAACAGCAGCAGCAACTCGCAAAAAGTATAGTCTTCGAGGTATGGGAGCAACGGCCCGACAAGCAGCTTGTCTGCCGCTTTGTGACCAGCTGGGCAACAAGCGACGAGGATCTCAACACCTTGGAGAAAGCACTCGCCAATGGATAGTCTCGCCCTGCTCATCAGCCCGCTCGGCTTTTGGAATCTATACACACTGCGGTTGCGGCATGTTCATGCCGAGGGAGAGGAATATGCCGGTGGCGACTTCATCGACAAGGTGGACGACATCGACGATAAGGAAATCAGACAACTCGTGGAGCTGTGTCTTTGGACTCAGTCCGACAACCTCTTTTCCAAGGCCGGACGCAACTTCAACACCAAGAAAGCATTCTTCGAAAAAGCCGACAAGACCACACAGCGATATGTCATCTCGCAGGTGGATCAGCATATCACCGAGGCGGTAGCCACCGCCTCACGGCTCGGCGTGCACATATTCTTTGCCCCCAAGCCCGGCGAATGGCTCAGACAGCAGGATGAGCTGCACCTGAATGCCGAGCCACTGAAACTGCACGCGGCCTTCACCAAGACCGACGACGGCATCGACTACCGGCTCACGCTCGGCGACGACATCATCCCCTCGGCTCACCACACACAGGTACTCTGCAACAATCCCTCGCTCTTCGTCATCGAACATAGTCTCCGACAACTTGACGAGGGACTCGGCGGCAAACTGCTCACGCCCTTTCTGAAGAAAGAGATCTACCATATTCCTGCTTCCATCCAGGCAAAGTATTTCCGGCAGTTCATCCTAAAGATCGTCAAGAAGATCGACATTTCCTCTGATGGCTTCGACGTCGACAATCTGCATCCCCAGGGTAAGGCGGTGCTAATGCTGCAAGCCACTACCAACGGTCTCTATACGCTCGATACGCAGTTTGTCTACGACACGGCGACGTTCTCCTCCGGCGACCGCCGTGAGAAGAGCGTCACCCTCCACGACGACGGCAAGAGCGTGACCTTTGTCTGCATCTGGCGCAACAGAGAATGGGAGTCTTCTGTCACCGAGCTGCTCGACAACGAGCTTCACCGCCCGCAAACAGCCTCGCTGCAAGAGATGACAGCATGGCTGACAACCAACGAGGCTGTACTCACGCAACACGGCATTGAGACACAGCAACGCACCACCCACCACTATGTCATCGGCGAGGTGAAGCGGATCCACGACGACCGATGGACGGGCGACTGGTTTCAGATGCACGTCACCCTTGTCTTTCCCGACGGCACGCAGATGGCACTCACCGACTTCCGTGACGCGATCATCAACGGCGACCGGGAAGTAAGACTGCCCTCGGGCAACTGGTTTGTCATTCCTGACGAGTGGTATGCCCAATACAGTGCTGCTATGCTCTTTGGACTGATGAAAAGCCATGGCACGCTCACCTTTCACCGGTCCCAGCAGACGGTGTTGCCCACTGAAGACCTCTTGCCGTCTACATTGAAAGTTCCCGCAGCCGGTGACACAGAGGAAAAGGCCTTGCCACCAAAAGGACTGAAGGCCACGCTGCGCCCTTATCAGCTTTTAGGCTACCAATGGATGCTCAGCCATCAACATGGCGGTACGGGCTGTCTGCTCGGTGACGACATGGGTCTGGGTAAGACAGTACAGACAATTGCCGTCATCCTCCACTATTTCGAAAGTACGGATTCCACTTCTACTGATGATCGTAGTAGAGAAGACACGACAGACAACAGACTCATTAAGGATGCCGGGAATTCTGAAGATCAGGCTGACTATAGAATAATAAGGAGTGATCGGGTTATAAGGAGTAACCATATAATAAGGAGTAAGCCGACCAGCCCTCCCGTTCAGACGAGCTTGTTCTCTGAAGAGGAGATGAGTGGCCGCGCAGCTAAAGCTATGCCCTCGGCAAGCTCTTCCCAGCCCGATCTGCGTCAGCAGTCCGGTCACCGTGCCGTGCTTGTTGCCGCTCCATCCTCCGTCGTCTTCAACTGGCACGACGAGTTTCGGCGCTTTGCTCCCTCACTGCGTGTGGTGGAGTATACGGGCAATGCCCGCGAACGGGCTGCCAAACAGTCCCAACTCGCCAATGCCGACGTAGTGCTTACCTCCTACCCTATGCTCCGCAACGACATTGGTGTGCTCAGCCGTCTGTCCTTCGCCATTGCCGTTTATGACGAGGCACATGCCTTCCGCAACAACACGTCACTACTCTACCAGGCTGTGCTGAAGATTCATGCCGACTTCCCCATTGCACTCACAGGTACGCCGATGGTCAACGCGCTCGATGAACTGTGGACGCTGATGAGCGTACTCAACCCTGCTCTCCTTGGCGACTACGAGACTTTTCAAAACAATTTCATCCATCCCATCAACGTCAACTTGCAGGATGAGCATACAGCGATTCTACGCAAACTTGTCGCCCCCTATTTCCTTCGCCGACTGCGTGGCGACGTGCTCGACAGTCTGCCTGAGCGACAAGACGAGCAGGTATGGTGCGATATGACCGAGGCGCAAGCGGCTCTCTACGAAGAAGAACAGAGCAAGATGCGCAACCTGCTGATGGATGCGGAGCAAGCCAACAACCGGATCGTGGTGTTGGCCGCCATCACCCGCTTGCGCCGACTGGCCTGCAGTCCCAAACTGGAACATAAAGAAGGCGACTCTGGAAAGGTGTTGGAAGTCTTCGATCGACTGGAGGAATTGCGAGGCACCGACCACAAGGTATTACTCTTCAGCGAGTTCACCTCTTTCCTCGACGTGATTGCAGAAGAGATGAAGCAGCGCGGCTGGAGCTACGACATGCTCACAGGACAGAGCCGTGACCGCGAAGCCATTGTGAAGCATTTCCAGCAGACGCCCTCCTGTCAGTTCTTTCTCGTCTCGCTCAAGGCGGGTGGTGAAGGCCTCAACCTCACAGAGGCCGACTATGTCTTTCTCCTTGACCCATGGTGGAACCATGCTGCTGAGGAACAGGCCATTGCCCGTGCTCACCGCTCGGGACAACGACGCTCGGTCATGGTCTACCGCTTCATCACCCGTGGCTCACTGGAAGAACAAATACAAAAGGTGCAGGACAAGAAAGACGACCTCGTCAAGGCAATCATACAGAATGTATAACGTATAATGTATAGTGTATAATGTATAGTGTATAAATAAAAAATAATAAATAGTGCATAATGAAGGACGCAAAAGCAGACAAGAGAAGGGAGTTTGTGGAGGCTGTCTACGATATTGTCAGGCAGATACCCACCGGGCGCGTGCTCACTTACGGCCAAGTAGCTACCCTGGCCGGCTGTCCCCATCATGCCCGTCAGGTAGGCTTTTGGCTCAGTCGCGTACCTGAGGACATGCATCTTCCCTGCCACCGTGTTGTCAACAGTGCAGGGCGCCTCTCTCCCGTCTTTCCGGAACAGCGGGAGCGACTCGTCCAGGATGGCGTCCTCTTCAAGTCCAACGGTTGCGTAGACATGAACCGCTGTCAATGGAAACTTTGAGGCTGTCTGCTAAGCAATATGTTTACTTTGTTACTCTGTCTTATTAAAAGCCTTACTTTGTTACTCTGTCTTTAAAGCCCTTACTCTGTCTTTTCCAAGGACAGCAGGCGACGGTGATAGAAATGGTAGTAGAGTACCCCGGCTATGGTGAGGCCGAAGGGGAAGGAAAACCACACACCCACCAAGCTGCCATGCAGGCTGATGCCAAAGAGATAAGCCAGGGGCAACGACACCACGAAATAAGAGAGAAAGGCTACGAGCATCACCGGCTTGACATAAGCCAGGCCGCGCATCGCATTGCTGAAAGTACACTGCAAGCCATCGCTGAACTGATAGATGATCAGCGGCACGATGGTACTGGCCACCTCTGCCGCTACCTTTGGCGAGCTGGTAAAGAGAAAGCCCATCTGCCCGCGGAAGATGATCACCGGCACAGAGACAAGGATAGCAATCATGAAGTTGAGATGACATCCTGCCCATGCCGTACGCCGGATAGCCGTGTAGTCGTGCTGCCCATGGAAATGGCTCACACGGATAGACACTGCCGAGGCAAGCGCATAGTAGAACTGGAAGAAAAGCTGGCTGATGGTGAGCATGATCTGATGCCCGGCCAGTGCATTAGTGCCGATCCATCCCACGATGATACTGCACAGCGACCAGGCACCGCTCTCCATACCCATCTGCAAGCTGATAGGCGTACCCAAGACGACGAGCGCGCGCATCTCACCGCGACTCACCCGGCATTTTCGGAATGCTGCACGCTCGGCGCGATGACGTACAGAAAAAGCAAAGCACAGGGCGATAGCTATGAACATCGTCACGCGGGCTGCCAGTGTGGATAAGCCCGCACCGGTGATGCCCATCTCGGGCAAACCCCAGTGACCATAGATGAGCAGCCAGTTGCCCACGATGTTCAGCGCATTGCCACCGAGGAGTATCCACATCGGTGTCTTCGTGTCGGTGGTAGCATCGAAGAGTTGCTTCAACCCGTTGACCCAACAGACAAAGGGAATGGACACCAGGTTGATGAGATAGTAAGGACGCACATAGGGCAGCAGCTCATCAGGCTGCCCAAGCTTATCAAGGAAGAAATAGAGTATTGAGTAGACAGCCATCAGCACAAGAGCAGCCAGCGTGTTCACCGCCAGTCCATTTTTCACCGTCGACCCGATGCTGTCCACGTCACCCTGTCCGTAGGCTTTGCCGATGAGCGGTGTCATGCAAAGGGCAAATCCCATGGCCATGAGCAGTCCCAGGATGAAGATGTTGCTCACCAACGATGCCGCGGCAAGCTCCACAGTAGTGTGGTGACCGATCATCAGCGTGTCGGCAAAGTTCTGAAGCACCACGCCGATCTGTCCGATAATCAGCGGCGTGCCCAACATGACGAGAGCCCGGTAATGGCTAAAGTATTTCCTCATGGGTGTCCGTTTTTAGTGCAAAGTTACAAAGAATATTTTGCTTTCTTCTTCTTTTTTATTAACTTTGCAAGAAACATACGCCAATCACTTTTATGGACGACGACAAGACTATAGACAAAGATAAAGAGCTGAAAGATAGCAGCAACAACAAGCCCAACGAGGGCGAACAGCCATCCGACGACGACGAGCTCACCGAGGACGAGCACTCCGACTACAAGCCCGCCGACCGCTTCGATGCCTCTGCCGTGCATCATCTCAGCGGCATGTACAAGAACTGGTTTCTGGACTATGCCTCCTATGTCATCCTTGAGCGCGCTGTGCCGCAGATCGAGGATGGACTGAAACCTGTGCAGCGCCGTATCCTTCACTCGATGAAGCGCATGGACGACGGACGCTACAACAAGGTGGCCAACATCGTGGGACACACCATGCAGTTCCACCCTCACGGCGATGCTTCCATCGGCGACGCTCTCGTACAGCTTGGGCAAAAGAATCTGCTCATCGACACGCAGGGCAACTGGGGCAACATCCTCACCGGTGACCGTGCCGCCGCTCCCCGATATATCGAGGCGCGCCTCTCGAAGTTTGCCCTTGAGACAGTCTTCAACCCGAAGACCACCGAGTGGCAGATGAGCTACGACGGACGCAACAAGGAGCCGGTGACCCTGCCCGTGAAATTCCCGCTGCTGCTGGCACAGGGTGCCGACGGCATCGCTGTGGGACTCTCCAGCAAGGTGCTGCCCCATAACTTCAACGAGCTCTGCGACGCCGCCATCCACTACCTCAAAGGCGAGGAATTCCATCTCTACCCCGACTTCCCCACCGGCGGCGCCATCGACGTGAGCAAATACAACGACGGGCAGCGCGGCGGCGTGGTGCGCGTCCGTGCCAAGATCGACAAGCTCGACAACAAGACGCTCGTCATCCGCGAGGTGCCCTTCTCCAAAACGGCCGCTACCCTGCAGGACTCCATCACCAAGGCCATCGAAAAAGGGAAGATCAAGGCCCGCCGCGTCATCGACATGACGGCCCGTGACGTGGAGATTCAGGTACAGCTCACACCCGGCACATCGTCCGACAAGACCATCGATGCCCTCTATGCCTTCACCGACTGCGAGATTAATATCTCGCCCAACTGCTGCGTCATCGAGGATAACAAGCCGTGCTTCCTCACCGTGAGCGACGTGCTGCGCCACAGCACCGACCGCACGATGGGACTGCTGCGCAAGGAGCTGCTCATCCGCAAGGGCGAGCTGCAGGAACAGCTCTTCTTCGCCTCGCTGGAGCGCATCTTCATCGAGGAGCGCATGTACAAGGAGCGCCGCTTCGAGCAGGCTGCCAACCAGGATGCCGTGGTGAAATTCCTCGACGAGAAGTTCACACCCTATAAAGAGCAGTTGCTGCGCGACATCACCTGCGACGACTACCTGCGTCTGCTCGAGATCAAGATGCAGCGCATCCTGAAATACAACAAGGACAAGGCCGACCAGCTCATGGCGAAGATAAAAGCTGAGATCAAAGGCATCGACCATGACCTGGCCCACATGACCGACGTCACCATCGCCTGGTTCCAACATCTCAAGGACACCTACGGCAAGGACCACCCGCGCCGCACCGAGATACGCAGCTTCGAGAATATGGTGGTAGAGGCCAACGAGAAACTCTATATCAACCGTCAGGACGGCTTCGTGGGCACAGGGCTGAAGAAAGACGAGTTTGTCTGCAACTGCTCCGACCTCGACGACATCATCATCTTCTACCGCGACGGCAAGTACAAGGTCATCCGCGTGGCCGACAAGATCTTCGTGGGCAAGAACATCCTCTGGGTGCAGGTCTTCAAGCGCAACGACAAGCGCACCGTCTACAACGCCGTCTACCGCGACGGGCGACAGGGCTACTACTATATCAAGCGCTTCAACATCACCAGCATCATCCGCGACCGCGACTACGACCTCACCCAGGGCAAGCCGGGCTCGCGCGTGCTTTACTTCACCGCCAACCCAAACGGCGAGGCCGAGATCATCAAGGTCACCCTCGACCCTGATCCGACCAAGAAGAAACAAAACATCTTCATGGACAAAGACTTTGCCGAGGTGCCCATCAAGGGACGTTCGGCTCGCGGCAACATTCTGTCGAAGCAGAGCATCCACCGCATCTCGCTCAAGAGCCACGGACACTCTACCCTTGGCGGCCGCAAGGTGTGGTTCGACCCCGATGTCAACCGCATCAACTACGAGGAGCGCGGACGACTGCTCGGGGAGTTCAACGACGGCGACAGCATCCTCGTCGTGCTCGACAACAACGAGTTCTACATCACCGACTTCGACCAGAACAACCACTACGAGGACAACATCCGCATCATCGAGAAGTGGCGGCCCGACAAGGTATGGACCGCCGTGCTCTTCGATGCCGACAACAGCGGCTACGCTTATATCAAGCGTTTCCAGATGGAGGCCATGCGCAAGCACCAGAACTTCCTCGGCGACAACCCCAACAACCAGTTGCTCTTGCTCACTGACACCGTTTATCCGCGAGTGCGTGTGACCTTCGGTGGTGCTGATGCCGCACGTGCCCCGATGGACATCGACGTGGACAGCTTCATCGCCGTGAAGGGCTTCAAGGCCAAGGGCAAGCGCATCGCCACATGGCAGGTCGACAAGGTGGAAGAGCTCGAACCGCTCAGACAGCCTGACCCGGAGCCGGAGGACAACACTCCCGAAGACAATGGTCCGGAGGAGAACCTCGACCCCGACGCCGGCAAGTCGCAGCAGCAGGTCATCGACGAGATCACGGGGCAGCTCAACCTGTTCCCGGAGTAGAGATACCAAGCCCTCCTCTAGCTCCCCCCGAGGGGGGAGGATCGCAAAACCATCAACACCCCGTCGCTTGGGTATCGCCTTTCTCCCCCCTTGGGGGGAGCTAGAGGAGGGCTCGGACCATCAACACCCGAACGCTCGGGTATCGCCTTTCTCCCCCCTTGGGGGGAGCTAGAGGAGGGCTCGGGGCTCGGGGGCCCAATATACCATCTATATGAATAGACTAACCACAACCATCGCTATCGCCGCCATCGCTGCAAGCCTCGCGGCACAGGAAAACCAACCTGTCCAACACGCCACACAGCGTGAGCGGGCCGGGCAACTGAGTGTGGGCTACACCGACATCCTCGATACCTATCTCTCGCAGGAGAAGTTCACGGGCACCGAGTTTGGCTATCTCTCGCAGTCGCTCAGCCGCCGTGACAGCAGCCACATCGTCCGCGAGACCGTCCACCACGTGCTCGTCGGCGTGGCCGGCACACGCGGCAACGACAACTCGCTGCTCACCCTGCTCTACAACCTAAGGCTCGGATGGATGTATCGCTGGCACTGGGCTGCTCCACGGCTCACCCTGCTCGCCGGAGGAGCCATCGACGGCACACTCGGCGGAGCCTACGACACCCGCAACAGCAACAATCCGGCACAGGCACGCATCGCGCTGAGCATCGACCCCACCGCACGCCTCTCCTGGCAGCTGCGCACCGGGCGCCACCCACTCGCCCTGCACTACGACGTGACCCTGCCACTCATCGGCATGGCCTTCTCGCCCAACTACGGACAGTCGTACTACGAGATCTTCTCCCGCGGCAACTACGACCACAACATCGTGTGCACCTCGCCCTTCAGCGCCCCACAGCTCTATCACCACCTCACCTTTGACTTCCGGCTGTGGCGCACCACCTTCCGCGTGGGCTACCTCGGCGAATACCGGCAGATGAAAGCCAACAACCTCAAATACCACCAATACACCCACAGCATCACCCTCGGATGGTGCTATTGATCCCCCCTGCCTATGAAAACCACCGTCCGCCATCTCCTTCTCTTCCTCTCCGCCCTGCTGCTCTGCACAGCCTGCGTCGACGAGGACCAGTTTGCCGACAACCCCAAGGGCAACTTCGAGGCACTGTGGAAAATCATGGACGAGCACTATTGCTTCTTCCAGGAGAAAGGCATCGACTGGGACTCCATCCACACGGTCTATGCACGGCAGATCAACAGTCAGATGACCGACGAGCAGCTACTTGAGGTGCTCGGCAACATGCTCGCTACCCTCAAGGACGGACACGTCAACCTCTTTGCTTCCTTTGACTATACCCGCTACTGGGGTTTCCACGAGAACTACCCCAGCAACTACAGCGACACGCTCGTCAGCCGCTATCTCGGCACCGACTACCGCATCGCCAGCGGCATGAAGTATCGCATCCTCGACGACCAGATCGGATACCTGCGCTGCGCCACCTTTGAGAACAACATCGGCAGCGGCAACCTCGACGACATCCTACTCTATCTCGCTCCCTGCCGCGGGCTCATCATCGACCTGCGCGACAACGGCGGCGGCATGCTCACCAGCGCCGAGGAGCTCGCCGCCCGCTTCACCAACACCAGCCTGCTCGTGGGCTACATGCGCCACAAGACGGGCAAGGGACACAACGACTTCTCGGCCATGCAGGAGCAGTGGCTCAAGCCCGGCAAGGGCATCCGGTGGCAGAAACCCGTGGTCGTGCTCACCAACCGCCAGGTCTACTCCGCCGCCAACGAGTTTGTGAAATACATGCGCTGCTGTCCCCGCGTCACGGTGGTGGGCGACCGCACGGGCGGCGGCGCCGGGCTGCCCTTCTCCAGCGAGCTGCCCAACGGCTGGAGCGTGCGCTTCTCCTCCTGCCCGATGTACGACCGCAACGGCCAGAGCACCGAGAACGGCATGGATCCCGATGTCAGCGTCTCGCTCACCACAAAGGATTTCTACCGCAACCGCGACACGATCATCGAGGCGGCCCGCCGCCTCCTCGCCACAGCCGCCTCCTCATCCTCAGCCAAATCATTCCCCTCATCATCCAGGACACGATGGAAATAGACAAGATCGCCACCTTCCACTCCCCCCTCGCCAGCTGCAGCCCCCTTCCGCCGGACTAGACGTCCAAGCTATAACACCCACCCCGAGTGACGCGGTTACGTGTTACATTTGTTACACAGTGGATATTTTCCGTGGATCGGAAATGAGACTTCCTCTCTGATCGATTACAGTTAATAGGAAAGTAGTGCTGAGGGCAGCTGCCGGGAGGGCCGCTGCCCTCAGCGGCTTAACTATGATACGTTTTTAAGTTAACGCTCCGCTACGCGGAATCAAGAATTTTTCCGAATATAAAGAATATATATTCGTGTTGATTCGTGAATATTCGTGGTTTTATCTTTTCCACGAATCTGCACTAATCTTCACGAATGGAAGTCGATATATTCTCGATATTCGTTTATATTCTTGATGCCATCGAAGATGGCGCGTTAAAAGGAAAAGAGTGCTGTGGATATTTTCCGTGGATCGGATAAGAGATCTCTTCTCTGATCGATTACAGTTTGTAGGACAGGCAACAAAGCAAGGCTTGTGGCGAAACAAGAAAAGTCCCCATACGCCTCTGCTGTTACGCAGATTCGCATGGGGACTTGCATTTTATAATATTTTTCGTGACGAGAGGTTGTGACTCTCGATGCTTTTTTGTATATTTGCCAACGATATGAACATACTAAAAGAACTCAAGAGCCATACGCACCCACATGTGCTGGGTGCCCTCGACATCTTCAAGTACATCGGCCCGGGTCTGCTGGTTACTGTGGGCTTCATCGATCCCGGTAACTGGGCGAGCAACTTCGCCGCGGGGTCGGAATATGGTTATGCACTGCTGTGGGTGGTGACGCTCTCCACCATCATGCTCATCGCCCTGCAGCACAACGTGGCCCATTTAGGCATCGTCACGGGACTGTGCTTGAGTGAGGCTGCCGTGAAATATGCGCCGCGTTGGGTGGGACGCCCCATCGTGGTGAGTGCCATTCTGGCCAGTGTGTCCACGTCGTTGGCCGAGATTCTTGGTGGAGCCATTGCCTTGCAGATGCTCTTTGGCATCAGCATCCCTACCGGCTCATTGCTCGTCACCGCTGCCGTGCTCGTCTTGCTGTTCACCAATTCCTATCGGAAGATTGAGCGGGCCGTCATCGGCTTTGTGTCCATCATCGGACTGTCGTTTATCTATGAGCTGTTCCTTGTCCATATCGACTGGGGCGAGGCAACAAGGTCTATGGTGGTGCCATCGGTGCCGCAGGGCTCACTGCTCGTTATTATGAGCGTGCTCGGTGCTGTGGTCATGCCCCACAACCTCTTTCTTCACTCCGAGGTCATCCAGAGTCGCGAGATCCATCTCAAGGGTGATGAGCGCATCCGCCACATGCTGAAATATGAGTTCGTCGACACCCTCTTCTCCATGCTTGTGGGCTGGGCCATCAACTCGGCCATGATTCTCCTGGCCGCCTCGACGTTCTTCACCCGTGGCGAACATGTCACTGACCTTGCCCAGGCCAACGCCATGCTCGCCCCGCTCTTAGGCAACAACGCCTCGAACATCTTCGCCCTGGCTCTGCTTCTGGCCGGCATCTCCAGCACCATCACGAGTGGCATGGCGGCAGGCAGTATCTTCTCGGGACTCTTCGGCGAGTCGTACAATGCCAAGGACCCGCACTCGGCCATCGGCGTGCTGCTGTCACTGGGACTGGCCCTACTGCTCATCTTCTTCATCGGCAATCCCTTCCAAGGACTCCTCATCTCGCAGATGGTGCTGAGCATCCAGTTGCCCTTCACCGTGTTCTTGCAAGTGAGCCTCACCTCGTCGAAACGTGTCATGGGCAAATATGCCAACAAGCCGTGGAACACCGTGTTCCTCTATAGCCTTGCCGCCCTCGTCACTGCCCTCAACATCTGGCTGTTCGTCTCTGAAGTGGTGTAGCCTTGCTACCCGATCGGAAGGCTCTGTGTTCTTATCTTCGCCATCCAGTTTCACCGCACTATGCCAGGCAATCGCATGAGTGGCTCCTTATCCACCAAGCCTGAAAAAGTTGTCATTCGGTTGCTTTAACTAAAAAAGTTTGCCGTGGAGTTCTTTCAAAGTCAACTCCATTTCACTTGCAATGTGAGTGTATCATCTTTGTGCTGCAACATAATACTAACAAGATGAGGAAAACGGCGGAATAGATCACGCCAGACACCGTGTGCACCTATTACTCACTGATTAATAACAATCTATGCCGTTGTCCGCCAATTGTCAGACAACTGTCAGTGACTTTTTTCTCTCTAATCACGTCCATTGCTTATCTTTGCACCTGAAAACAGAAACTTAGGAACAAAGATGAGAACAACAACATTGACAGGCTTGCTCTGCCTGATGCTTGCCTCACCCCTTCAGGCACAGGAGGCAAAGACGCAGCAAAACAAGCAACAGGAAACTAAGACGACGCAGACCTTGCAGGAGGTGGAGGTGAAGGCGGCACGCGTCGTCGACCGCCCCGACGGCAAGCTCTTCCTGCCCTCAGCCGCACAAATGCAGCACTCCGCCAACGTTTATCAGCTGTTGGCCATGATGCCCATGCAGGGACTCAAGGTGAATGCCATCACACGCACCATCACGCCCGTGGCTCCCGACGGCAGCGTACAAATACGTATCGACGGCGCCAAAGCCACCCCCAACGACTTGGCCGCCCTCGACACGAAGCGCATCCGCAGCATCGAGTATATCGACAACCCCGGCGTGCGCTACGGCGACGGGATCAAGTTTGTCATCAACATCCACACGCGGCGAAGCACGCAGGGCTACGAACTCGGACTCGACGCCACCAACCTGCTCACTGACTGGCGCGGCAGCAACACCGTCTATGGCAAATACAACTCGGGCAACAGCCAGCTGGCACTGTCCTATGACTTCGGCTACAAGGACTTCAAGGGCAACCGGCGCGACGAGACTGCCGACTACACGCTCACCGACGGCACCGTGGAGCGCGTCACCCGCAACGACCTCGAAAGCCGTGACCGCAACTTCAGCCACAACATTCAGCTGACCTACAACCTTGCCGATACCACCGACAACGTCTTCCAGGCCACACTCGCCACATCGCTCGACCATACGCCCACTGAGCAGGATGTCAGACTCATCACCACGCAGACTCTCCTGCCCGAAGCCTCCGTGCTCAGCAGTCAGACCGCCACGCAGACTGAGCGCAGCCGCGACTTCTCACCCGTGCTCGACCTCTATCTCTACCGACGCCTCGGCAGCCGGCAGACGCTCATGGCCAACGCCACCACCACCTATATCTATACTACTGCCCACAACGCCTACGACGAGGGCTCGCCCTATGCCTACGCTGTTGACGGCCACACGTGGTCGCTGTGGTCGGAAGCCGTCTATGCCAACCGCCTCAAGCCGTTCACCTTCTCGGCAGGAGCCAACTACCAGCAGAAATATGTCGACAACACTTATACGGGTGATGTCGCGGCGCAGACCAAGACCATCACCTCGCAGGTTTATCTCTTCTCGCAACTCAGTGGCTCGCTGTGGCACTTCCGCTACACGGCAGGACTGGGCTACAACAATCTGCACTACCGCCAGGGCACCCACACCTACGACTTCCACTTCCTCCGGCCGAAGGTCAACCTTGCCTGGACTATCGACAAGCATTTCACCTTCAGCTATAGCTACGAGGTTTCGCAGTGGATCTCGCGTGTGGCCATGCTCAGCGACACCCGCATCCGGCAGAACGCACGTGAGTGGACAGTAGGCAACCCCGACCTCCGGCAGCCCAAGCGCAGGGAGCACACCTGGCGGCTGGCCTACTCCGCACCCTCGCTCTACAACAGTCTCACGGCCTACTACCGCCGCAACCCTCATTGCAACATGGCGCTCTACACCCGCACGGCCGACGACCGGTTTCTCTATACCCAGACCAACCAGCGCGGCATCAACCTGTTCTATGTCGTCGACGAGGCGCAGTGGACCGTCGCCCCCGACCGCTTCATCGTCAACGGCAATGTGGGCATCTACCGTTGCCTGAACTACGGCGACGCCTACAAGCACCACTACACCAGCTACACGGGTGGCCTCACGGCCCAGCTCTTCCTCGGCAACTGGTCATTGGTGGGCGACTTCGACGGCGGCTATCGCTGGCTCGAGGGCGAGACCAAGGGCAACAACAGCGCCACCCTGTCCTTCCAGGTGGGCTATCAGCTCCAGGCCTGGAACTTCTCCTTAGCATGCCTCAACCCTTTCTGCTACAACCCCCGCATCCGCAAGGCCGAGCTTATCAACGCCGACCTCCACAAGACCGACGTGCTCCACAGCCGCAACGACGGCCAGCTGCTCAGCCTCACCGTCTCCTGTCAGCTCTCGGGCGGCCAGCGCTTCCGCAATGTCAGCCGCAAGAACCGGCAGAGGACCGACACCGACACGGGCATCATCCGATAGCTTCCCCGTCATATCCTCTGACCACTTTGAGACATCCCCAAGGCGGTGCCAGGATTTTATGCGCCGCGGGCGCTATTACTATGTCAATGCGCATAATATGCTCGTGTGACCTTTCGGGTCACCTCAGCAGTAGATATAGGCCGAACCTTACCCCCGGTCTGCGCTCCTGTCGTCGC
>ONHQ01000006.1 GCA_900317685.1 uncultured Prevotella sp. | reverse complement strand
CGTAACTCCTTGATTTTTAAGGCGCTTCAGGATGGGCTTGAACCAACGACCCCCTGATTAACAGTCAGGTGCTCTAACCAACTGAGCTACTGAAGCAGTGTGCGCGTCATTTCTGATTTGCGGTTGCAAAGGTACGGACATTCTTTGAAACCACCAAATGTTTTTGCAACTTTTTTTTGAGAAAGATGATTTTATGGCCTCTTTTTCGTAACTTTGCACCCGCGATACATTAATATATACGGAAAACGACATAAAGAAAGATATGAGAAAGACGTTTCTGACACTCGCCTGCCTGTTGCTCGCCACCATGAGTTGGGCACAGGCCGACGCTGACCACAACTTCAAGGTGGCAAAGAACCTTGAGGTGTTCAACACCATCTACCGCAACCTCGACATGATGTATGTCGACACACTCGACGCTGACGAGGTGGTGGGCTATGGCATCAACTCCATGCTCCACTCGCTGGATCCCTATACCGAATACTATCCCGAGGACAAGAGCAAGGACGTGAAGATGATGCTCACGGGCAAGTATGCCGGTATCGGCTCGCTGATCCGCTACAACTTCAAACTCGGACGTGTGTGTATCGACGAGCCTTATGAGAACATGCCGGCCGCGGAAGTGGGACTGAAGAAGGGTGATGTCATCCTCAGCATCGACGGCGAGGATATGACCAAGCGCGACAACAACTATGTCAGCGACCACCTGCGTGGTGATGCGGGGACGACGTTCCTGTTGAAGGTCCTGCGCCCATCTACCGGTAAGGAGATGAAGTTCAAGATCACGCGCCGCGCTATCCAGTTGCCTGCAGTTCCCTATTATGGCTTGCAGCAAGACGGTATCGGATACCTCAACCTCAACCAGTTCACCGAAGGCTGCGGCAAAATCGTGCGCAACGCCATCATCGATATGAAGAAGCAGGGCATGAAAGCACTTGTCTTCGACCTGCGCGGCAATGGCGGCGGTTCAGAGCCTGAGGCCGTGAACATCGTCAACTGCTTCGTGCCGAAAGGAAAGCTTGTGGTGAGTAATCGCGGTAAGGTGAAGCGCATGAACAATGACTATTTCACAACTGTGGAGCCAGTCGATACCATCATGCCCGTGGTGGTGCTCGTCAATGGCAACAGTGCGTCTGCCTCAGAGATCACCAGCGGTGCCTTACAGGATATGGACAGAGCCGTGGTCATGGGTACGAAGACCTACGGCAAAGGGCTTGTTCAGACCGTGATGGATCTGCCTTACAACGGCAAGATGAAGCTGACGACCAACAAATATTATATTCCTTCGGGTCGCTGTATCCAGAAGATCACCTATAAACATGCCAACGGCGGTTCGACCGAAGTCGTTGCTGACTCGCTCAAGCGCACCTTCTACACAGCCCACGGCCGCAAGGTGATGGACGGCGGAGGCATCGTGCCTGACGTGGAGGTGAAGGCAGACTCCATGTCCAACCTCGCTTATTATCTCGCTGCCGTGAAAGACTCCGACGAGCTCGTCACCAGCTATGAGGTGGACTATATTGCCAAGCATCCGACCATCGGCCCCGCCGCTACGTTCGATCTCAGCGATGCCGACTACGACGAGTTTAAGCAGCGCGTGCTCAACAGCCATTTCAAATACGACGCCATGAGCGAGAAGACTCTCGACAATCTTGAGAAGGTGGCGAAGTTTGAGGGCTACTACGACGACGCAAAGCCCGAATTCGAGGCGCTGAAGAAAAAACTCAAGCACAACCTCGCCAAGGATCTCGACTACAACAAAGAAGGCATCAAACAGTTGCTCTCCAGCGACATCGTGTCGGCCTACTACTATCAGCGTGGTGCCATCCTCAACACGCTGCGTTACGACAAGCAGGTGCAGGCTGCCTACGCCTTGCTCCAAGATCCCAAGCGCTATGCAGCGATTCTCACGGTTGGCGAAAAGGAGAAAAAATAACCAAGACCTTGCGCTTCATGCTTTTTTGCATGAAAACACAGTATTTTAGCAGTGCGAAAGCAAAAAAGTATGGCTGAGTGAATGGAATATGGAAAAAAAATAGTAACTTTGCAGTGTTCAGTGGAATGAGGGGCTCCCGAGAGCTCCTCATTTTTTTATAAACGCATGTTTTTTAACTGCATGATATGATAGACAAGAACGTCGTAAAACAATTAGTGAATGAGTGGCTGGAGGACAAAGACTACTTCTTGGTGGATGTCAATGTTACGCCCGATGACAAGATTACTGTTGAAATTGACCATGCCGACGGCGTGTGGATCGAAGACTGCGCAAAGCTGAGCCAGTATATCGAGGACCATCTCAGCCGCGACGACGAGGACTATGAACTCGAAGTGGGATCGGCAGGACTCGGACAACCTTTCAAGGTGGAACAGCAGTACCACAACTTTGTGGGCGAGCCCGTGGAAGTGCTCCAGGCTGACGGACAAAAGGTGCGCGGCATCCTCAAGAGTGTCGACGGACGAAACTTTGTGGTCACTGTCAACGAAAAGGTGAAAGTAGAAGGTAAGAAACGCCCCGTGAAGATGGACGTGGACCACAACTTCAACATGGATGAGGTGAAATATACCAAATACCTCATCAACTTCAAATAAGCCCCAGGCCTGAGTGTGACTCAGGCCTCGGTGCAGATTTTTGCAACGAGAAAACAATAAAGAAAAAGATATATGGTAGCAAAAAAGAAAGACGACGAGCAAGTGTCGATGATCGACTCCTTCCGGGAGTTTAAGGATACCAAGAACATCGACCGCACCACGCTCGTGAGCGTGCTGGAGGAAAGCTTCCGCAACGTGCTGGCTAAGATCTACGGCAGTGACGAGAACTTTGATGTCATCGTCAACCCCGACAAGGGTGACTTCGAGATTTACCGCAACCGTGTGGTTGTCGCTGACGGCGAGGTGGCTGACGAAAACAAGGAGATCAGCCTCACCGACGCACGCAAGATAGAGCCCGACTACGAGGTGGGTGAGGAAGTGTCTGAGTCGGTCGACTTCGCTAAGTTTGGTCGCCGTGCCATCCTCACGCTGCGTCAGACGCTGGCCAGCAAGGTGCTGGAGCTGGAGCACGATCAGCTTTACAATAAATACAAGGACAAGGTCGGTCAGGTCATGGCCGCTGAGGTCTATCAGGTGTGGAAGCGCGAGGTGCTCCTCGTCGACGACGACAACAACGAGCTCATCCTGCCCAAGAGCGAGCAGATCCCCGGCGACATGTATCGCAAGGGCGAGACCGTACGTGCCGTCATCGAGCGCGTCGATAACGAGAACAACAACCCGAAGATCATCCTCTCCCGTACCAGTCCCACCTTCCTGCAGCGTTTGTTGGAGCAGGAAGTTCCCGAGATTGCCGACGGTCTGATTGCCATCAAGAAGATTGCGCGCATGCCCGGTGAGCGTGCCAAGGTGGCTGTCGAGAGCTATGACGACCGTATCGATCCGGTGGGCGCCTGCGTCGGTGTGCGCGGTAGCCGTGTCCACGGTATCGTGCACGAGCTTAACAACGAGAACATCGACGTGATCAACTGGACGGCCAACACCAAGCTGTTTATCCAGCGTGCGTTGAGTCCTGCTACCGTGACGAGCATCACTATCGACGAAGAGAACAAGAAAGCCGACGTCTATCTCCAGCCTGATCAGGTCAGCCTGGCCATCGGCCGTGGTGGTCTGAACATCAAGTTGGCTTCCATGCTGACAGAATACACCATCGACGTGTACCGTGTGGTCAAGGACGGTGAGCAGAATTCAGAGGAGGATGATGTCTATCTCGATCAGTTCAGCGACGAAATCGACCAGTGGATCATCGATTCCATCAAGGGCATCGGACTCGAGACCGCCAAGGCAGTCCTCAATGCTCCCCGCGAGATGCTGGTGGAGAAGGCCGATCTGGAGGAAGAGACCGTCGACCATGTGCTCGAAGTGCTGCGCAAGGAGTTTGAGAACTAACAGACAACTCCGCACGGCGCACACATCACACATTTATTAATTTAAACGAAAGTAGAACATATCAGGGTATATGAGCATCAGATTAAACCAAGCATTACGAGAATTAAACATAGGAATGCAAACGGCAGTTGAATTCCTGCAAAAGAAGAGCGAATTGGGCGAGGTCAAAGCGGATCTTAGCTACAAGCTCAATGAGCGTCAGCACGCTGCGCTCGTTGAGGCTTTCAAGCAAGATGCCGCCCTGCGTACCGACGCCGAGAAGCTCTTTGGTAAGAAGAAGGACAAGAAGCGTCCACAGACCGCTAAGCCAATAGAGACGCGCACTGGCAGCAGTGTGCTGGAGGGCACAGGTCATCAGACCTACAAACCGCTGGGCAAGATTGACCTCAGCAAGGTAGGCAAGAAACCGGTGGTCATCAAGTCTGATGCTTCCCAACCCAAGAAAGCAGAGCCGACGACTGCTGCCGTCAGTCATCCTCAGCCTGCTCCTGCTCAGCAGAAAGCCGAGCAGCAACCGGCACGTGTGCAGTCTGCTGACAACGCTGCTGCCAAACCGCAGTCTCAGAATCTTAAGCCTGAGCAGGCCAAGGTTGAGCCTGCCAAGCAGGAGCCCAAGGCTGAGAGCCATGTGGACAAAGCCGCCAACGCTCAGCAGAAGCAGGAAACGGTGAAGCCCGCAGCACAGAAGAGCGAGCAGAAACCCGCTCAGAAACCTGCCGCACCAAAGATTGCTGCCGTGAAGGTGGCTGAGGTCGTGGAACCCAAGCAGGACAGCAAGGTGTTCCAGCTCTCCAGCGAGAAGAAGATTCTCAGCACGCCGAAAGTCAACGTACTCGGTAAGATCGACCTCGACTCGATCAACCAGAGCACACGTCCGAAGAAGAAATCCAAGGAAGAGCGCCGTCGTGAGCGCGAGGCCAAGCAGAACGGTGGCAACGGTGGCAACAACAACGACCACAAGAAGCGTCAGCGCATCAACAAGGACCGCGTCGACATCAATGCTGCTGCCAACCAGCAAGGTAATGGCCAAGGCAAGAAAAAGAAGAACCGCAAGCGTGGCGGACAGAAGCCCGCAGAGGTTACCGAGGAGGATGTAGCACGTCAGGTCAAGGAGACGCTTGCCCGCTTGACGAGTAAGCAGAGCCAGACCAAGAAGGGCGCTAAGTATCGTAAGGAGAAGCGCGAGGCTGTGCAGGAGAAACTCAACCAGGAGGCACGTGCCGAGAAGAAGGAAAGCAAGACGCTGAAACTGACGGAGTTTGTTACCGTCTCTGAACTTGCCACGATGATGAACGTAGGTGTCAACCAGGTCATCTCCACACTGATGAGTATCGGTGTGATGGCTTCTATCAACCAGCGCCTCGATGCAGAGACCATCAACCTGGTGGCTGACGAGTTCGGTTTCAAGACCGAGTATGTCAGTGCTGAGGTACAGGAGGCTGTCAGCGAGGAGCAGGACGACGAGAGCGAACTCGTGCCGCGCGCGCCGATCGTGACGGTCATGGGTCATGTCGACCATGGTAAGACATCGTTGCTCGACCATATTCGCAATACCAACGTCATCGCCGGTGAGGCTGGTGGCATCACCCAGCACATTGGTGCTTATAGTGTCACACTGAAGAACGGCCGCAAGGTGACGTTCCTCGACACGCCGGGTCACGAAGCCTTCACCGCCATGCGTGCCCGTGGTGCGCAGGTGACGGATATCGCCATCATCATCATTGCTGCCGACGACAGCGTGATGCCTACTACCAAGGAGGCCATCGCCCACTGTCAGGCTGCCGGTGTGCCGATGGTGTTTGCCATCAATAAGATTGATAAGCCGGGAGCCAATCCCGACAAGATACGTGAGGACTTGGCACAGATGAACCTCCTCGTTGAGGAGTGGGGCGGTAAGTACCAGTGCCAGGAGATCAGTGCCAAGAAGGGCATCGGTGTCGATGACTTGATGGACAAGGTGCTTCTTGAGGCCGATATGCTTGATCTGAAGGCCAATCCTAACCGCAAGGCTACGGGTACGGTCATCGAGAGCTCTCTCGACAAGGGCCGTGGCTATGTGTCCACAGTACTAGTCAGCAACGGTACGCTCCATGTCGGTGACTATGTCATCGCCGGTACCAGCTGGGGCCGTGTCAAGGCTATGTTCAATGAGCGTAACCAGCGCATCGACGATGTGAAGCCTGCCGAGCCCGCTATCGTGCTCGGCTTGAATGGCGCGCCGACAGCCGGCGACCAGTTCCATGTGCTTGACACAGAGCAGGAGGTTCGCGACATCGCCAACAAGCGTGAGCAGCTCCAGCGTGAGCAGAGCCTGCGTACACAGACCCGTCTGACGCTGAGCGACATCTCGCATCGTATCGCACGTGGTGAGTTCCACGAGATGAACATCATCGTCAAGGGTGATACCGATGGTTCGGTGGAGGCTTTGAGCGACTCGTTCATCAAGCTTTCTACCGAGAAGGTTCAGGTCAAGGTCATCTACAAGGCCGTGGGTCAGATCTCGGAGAACGATGTCACGCTGGCCGATGCTTCCGATGCCATCATCGTAGGTTTCCAGGTACGTCCTTCGGCAGCTGCCCGTAAGCTCGCCGACAACGACGGTGTGGAGATCAACACCTACTCAGTCATCTACGACGCCATCGACGACGTGAAGGCCGCTATGGTCGGTATGCTTGACAAGGTGAAGAAAGAGATTGTCACCGGTCAGGTAGAGGTCAAGCAGGTCTTCAAGATTTCCAAGGTGGGAACTATTGCCGGTGGTCTTGTCACAGAGGGAAAGGTCCACAACAAAGACAAGGCCCGTGTGGTTCGCGACGGTATCGTCGTACACACAGCGCCTATCGCCGCCTTGAAACGTTACAAGGATGACGCCAAGGAGGTTGCCGCCGGACTGGAGTGCGGTATCTCGCTCGTCAACTACAACGACATTCAGGTGGGTGACCAGCTTGAGACCTTCACCGAGGTGGAGGTAGAGCAGAAGCTCTAAACGACAGCTTGAGGTGCGCTGCACCTATATATATAATAAGGTGTATCGAACATGATATAGGGTAGGGGCGCAATAGGTCTGATCTGTTGCGCCCCTGCTTTTTCAATATATGCCGACAAGGATGGAAGCGTGACAAACCACCACATTTGTGACCGCTTCGACTTGTCCCAAGCCATGTGGCACGTTGTTTGTCGCTGAGAAGTTGACGACAATGGTGTCATATTTCCAATCTCTATATATTATCATTTTATGGAAATACAAATCAACGATAAAGAAAAGAATAAGTTCGTCAGGGAAGTGGCGGAGCAGAAGTACGAGTACGGCTTCACCACGGATGTTCATACAGACATCATCCCCAAGGGACTTAACGAGGATGTGGTACGTCTGATCTCGCAGAAGAAAGGTGAGCCTGACTGGCTTCTCGACTTCCGATTGAAGGCTTACCGCTATTGGCTCACGCTGCCCGTGCCCACATGGGGCCACGTGCATGTGCCGCACATCGACTTCCAGGCTATCTCGTACTATGCCGACCCACTGGCCAAGAAGCCGAAGAACAAGGAGATAGATCCGGAGCTGGAGAAGACTTTCGACAAGCTCGGTATCCCCTTGGAGGAACGGCTCGCGCTGAGCGGTACGGCTGTCGACGCTGTCATGGACTCTGTGTCGGTGAAGACAACCTTCAAGAAACAGCTTGCAGAGAAGGGTATCATCTTCTCCAGTATTGGCGAGGCCGTCAAGCAGCATCCCGATCTCGTGCGTCAGTATCTCGGCAGTGTGGTGCCCTATCGTGACAACTTCACGTCGGCACTCAACTCGGCCGTGTTCTCAGACGGTAGCTTTGTCTATATCCCCAAGGGCGTGCGCTGCCCGATGGAGCTGAGCAGCTACTTCCGTATCAACGCCCGCAACACCGGACAGTTTGAGCGTACGCTGATCATTGCCGACGACGATGCTTATGTGAGCTATCTCGAAGGCTGTACGGCTCCGATGCGCGACGAGAACCAGCTCCACGCGGCTGTCGTGGAGATCGTGGTGATGAACAATGCAGAGGTGAAGTACTCGACTGTGCAGAACTGGTATCCCGGCGATGAGCATGGTAAAGGTGGTGTGCTCAACCTCGTCACCAAGCGCGGCGACTGCCGTGGTGTCAACTCTAAGCTCAGCTGGACACAGGTTGAGACGGGTTCCGCCGTCACGTGGAAATATCCGTCTTGCGTCCTGCGTGGCGACAATTCTCAGGCTGAGTTCTATAGTGTGGCCGTGACCAACAACTATCAGGAGGCCGATACGGGTACAAAGATGATCCATATTGGCAAGAACACCAAGAGCACGATCATCTCCAAGGGTATCTCTGCCGGACACAGCCAAAACTCCTATCGTGGTCTCGTGCGTGTGGCACCGGGAGCAGACAACGCCCGCAACTACAGCTCCTGCGACTCTTTGCTGTTAGGCTCTGACTGTGGTGCTCACACCTTCCCCTACATGGACATCCACAACGACACGGCTGTCGTGGAGCATGAGGCGACGACCTCTAAGATCTCCGAGGACCAGCTCTTCTATTGCAATCAGCGTGGTATTCCCACTGAGGACGCTGTCGGACTCATCGTCAACGGCTATGCCAAGGAAGTGCTCAACAAGTTGCCTATGGAGTTTGCCGTGGAGGCACAGAAACTACTCTCGGTTTCTTTGGAGGGAACCGTAGGATAAACAAACATAGAATAGATTAGAACAATGTTAGAAGTAAAGAACTTACATGCCTCTATTGCAGGCAAAGAGATATTAAAAGGTATCAACCTCACTGTCAACGACGGCGAGATACACGCTATCATGGGACCTAACGGGTCGGGTAAGTCCACGCTGTCCGCTGTGCTTACCGGCAATCCGCTTTATACCGTCACGGAGGGTGAAGCCATCTTCAACGGCAAGAACTTGCTGGAGATGAAGCCTGAGGACCGTGCCCGCGAGGGGCTTTTCCTTAGCTTCCAGTACCCTGTGGAGATCCCCGGCGTATCGATGGTCAACTTCATGAAGGCTGCCGTCAACGCCAAGCGCAAGTATCAGGGCCTGGAGCCGCTGACCGCTGCTGACTTCATGAAACTCATGCGCGAGAAGCGCGAGATCGTGGAGCTCGATGCCAAGCTCTCGCGCCGCTCTGTCAACGAAGGTTTCTCGGGTGGTGAGAAGAAGCGCAACGAGATCTTCCAGATGGCAATGCTCGACCCGCAGTTGAGCATCCTCGACGAGACCGACTCCGGTCTTGACGTCGACGCTATGCGCATCGTCGCTGATGGTGTGAACAAGCTCTTCACCCCGAAGAAGTCCATCATCGTCATCACACACTACGAGCGTTTGCTCGACATGATCAAGCCCAACATCGTACACGTGCTCTACAATGGCCGCATCGTCAAGACCGAAGGCCCTGAGCTCGCCAAGGAAATCGAGAAGCGCGGCTATGACTGGATCAAGGAAGAGGCTGACGCTAAATATGGTAAATAAGGAGGCAGGCGTATGACTCAAGCAGAACAACAATATATCGACCTCTACAGCCAGACCCGGCAAATGATTGCTGAGCACAGCGCACCTGCGCTCAACGCATTGCGCGACAAGGCTTATGAGGACTTCAAGCGGCAGGGCTTCCCTTCGCGCAAGGTCGAGCGCTATAAGTACACCGACATGCAGGAGCTCTTTGCGCCCGACTATGGACTGAACATCAACCGCATCGACATCCCGGTCAACCCTTATGATGTCTTCCATTGCGATGTGCCCAACCTCAGCACTTCTCTCTATTTTGTCGTCAATGACCAGTTCTACAAGAAAGCGCTGCCGAAGGCACAATTGCCCGAGGGCGTCATCTTGGAGAGTCTTTGCGACGCAGCACACAACCATCCCGACTTGGTAGCGAAGTACTATGGTAAGATTGCCAAGACCGAAGAGGACGCGGTGACGGCGCTGAACACGATGCTGGCACAGGACGGACTCTTTGTCTATGTGCCGAAGAACGTCAAAGTGGACCGTGCCATACAGGTGGTGAACATCCTGCGCTCTGATGTGGATCTGATGGTCAACCGCCGTGTGCTCATCGTTATGGACGAAGGCAGTGAGGCTAAGTTTCTTTTCTGCGATGACTCTGCCGACGACCGTCACTTCCTCGGCACGCAGGTCATCGAAGCTTATGTCGGCGACAATGCCGGTCTCGACCTTTACTGTCTGGAAGAAACCCATGAGAAGAACACACGCGTGTCCAATGTCTACGTCGAGCAGCAGGCCAACAGCCGTTTCAACCATAATGTCATCACACTGCGCAATGGCGTGACACGCAACAAGCTCGACCTGGTCTTCAAGGGCGAGGGCTCTGAGTGCTGGTGCAATGGTTGTGTCATTGCTGATCATAGTGAGCATGTCGACAACAACACACTCATCGACCATCAGGTAGGACACTGCGATTCTCATGAACTCTATAAGTATGTACTCGACGGTAAGGCCGTCGGTGCCTTTGCGGGAAAAGTGCTCGTGCGGCACGGCAGTCAGAAGACGACATCGCAGGAGACCAACCAAAACCTCGTGATGACAAAGACGGCCCGGATGTACACACAGCCGATGCTGGAGATCTATGCCGACGATGTGAAGTGTGCCCACGGCTCTACCGTTGGTCAGCTCAACGACGCAGCACTCTTCTACATGCAGCAGCGCGGTATCGACGAGCATGAGGCGAAGTTGCTCTTGGAGTTCGCTTTTGTTGGTGAAGTGATTGACCAGATCAAGCTCGAACCTTTGCGCGACCGTCTCCATCTGCTGGTGGAGAAGCGCTTCCGTGGTGAGCTCGGCAATTGCGAGAACTGCAAGATTAAGAACTAATAGACAGATAACTTATTCCCTGATCCACCTGAAAAAGGAGGGTCAGGGATGTCTTGTTATCATCAAGAATAGGTCTGACGTCGATCTATATTATATAAGGTGTCGGTCAGATGAGGACAATATTTCTATAAGAAAAGATAAAGATGTACGATATCAATCAAGTGCGGGAAGATTTCCCGATATTGTCGCGCAAGATCTACGACAAACCGCTGGTCTACTTCGACAATGCGGCTACGACACAGAAACCACTCTGTGTCCTGGATGCCATGCGCGAGGAATACCTCAATGTCAATGCCAATGTGCACCGGGGAGTGCACTGGATGAGCCAGCAGGCTACCGAGTTGCATGAGCAGGCGCGCGAGACGGTGCGCCGGTTCCTCAATGCCAAGTCCACTACAGAGATTGTTTTTACACGCGGCACCACCGAGGGACTGAACCTCGTGGCCAGCACTTTCGCCGACGAATGTATGCAGAAAGGCGATGAGGTCATCGTCTCCACCATGGAGCATCACTCCAATATCGTGCCCTGGCAGTTGCAGGCACGCAAGAAAGGCATCGTGCTCAAGGTGATACCGATGAGCGATGACGGCATCCTCGACATGGAAGCTTACAAGAATCTCTTCACCGAGAAGACGCGTATCGTGTCAGTTTGTCATGTGAGCAACGTCCTCGGAACGGTCAACCCTGTCAAGGACATCGTGCGCATCGCCCACGAACATGGCGTGCCCGTGATGGTCGACGGTGCCCAGAGTGCGCCTCACTTCAAGGTGGACGTACAGGACATCGACTGCGATTTCTTTGTTTTCAGTGGGCATAAAGTCTATGGTCCTACCGGCATCGGCGTGCTCTATGGCAAAGAGGCTTGGCTGGAGAAGCTGCCACCGTACCAGGGCGGCGGTGAGATGATCGAGCACGTGAGCTTTGAACATACCACCTTCGAGCGCCCGCCATTGAAGTTCGAAGCCGGCACGCCCGACTATATAGCATCGCACGGACTCGCTGTCGCACTCGACTATGTCTCGAAATTAGGCATGGACAACATTGCGGCTCATGAGCAGGAACTCACCCGCTATGCCATCCAACGGCTACAGGAGATACCGGAGATGCATATCTATGGACCTGTTCCTCAGGCAGAGGGAGGTACATCGCAGCCTATGTCGCCCGACTCTCATGCCCATGATGCTGTCGTCAGTTTCAATGTAGGCAATATCCACCACATGGACTTGGGTACACTCCTTGACCGGTTGGGTATCGCCGTCCGAACCGGCCACCACTGTGCGCAGCCGTTGATGGATCGCCTGGGTGTGCTGGGAACCGTGCGTGCGTCCTTTGCGCTGTACAACACAAAGGAGGAGATAGATGCTCTCGTTGCGGGTATCGACCGCGTGCGTAAGATGTTCTGATCATTCATTACTTATCATTCACCATTCGACATTCCCCTTGCTACCACATTATTATACTGATTGTATTGAGGCCGGCTGCGATGAGGCCGGCCGCGGGTGCCTGGCAGGCAGTGTCTATGCTGCCGCCGTCATCCTGCCGCGTGACTACGACAATCCGCTGCTCAACGACTCGAAACAGCTCACGGCCAAGAAGCGCTATGAGCTCCGAAAGGTCATTGAGCATGATGCGGTGGCGTGGGCTGTCGGCATCGTCACGCCTGAGGAGATCGATGAGATCAATATTCTTCATGCCAGTTTCCTGGCCATGCACCGTGCGCTCGACCAGTTGCAGGTCAGACCCGAGAAACTTATCATCGACGGCAACCGTTTCGATCCCTATGTTCCCATTGCCGACGAAGCGTGCCAACCGCGACAAAAACGTGTCTTTCCCAAGCGTGACGGTCGTCAGCCATTGCCTTATCAGTGTATTGTCAAGGGCGACGGCAAGTACGAAGCCATTGCTGCGGCCAGCATCCTTGCCAAGACCTTCCGCGACGATTATATGGATGAGCTCGATGACCAATATCCTGTCTATGGATGGAAGAAAAACAAAGGCTATCCCACACGCGAGCACCGGATGGCCATCCGCGACAATGGCGTCTCACCCTTCCATCGCAAGACGTTTAATCTTCTTGGCGACTTACAGCCAACTCTGTTTGAGAATATCGAATAAACCATCCTTGGGGGTATTGAATCAACCACCTTGTCTATCATCATCTCCCTGACGACTTACATTCACCGCTATTTGAGAAATAGACAATAACTAAAGCTTCTTTGTTATGAAACATCCTTTACGCTTCCTTTTCCTTTTGCTGGCTTGTTGCCATTTTGCGCTGATGATGGGTGCTCCTGCCCGTCGTGGTCACTGGATACAAGTGGTTACAACAGGCGGAAAGTCTGTTAATGTGGAACTCTTAGGCGATGAGCGTATCCGTTATGCGCGTGCTGCTGATGGCACTTGTTATGTCTTGGACAAAGCGACGGGACGTTATCAAGAGGTCTCAGGCGACAGCATTGTGGCAAGTGCGGCAAAGAGATATGCGGCGGCATCTCGTCGTTTTGTACCGGCAGTTCGTCGTGCTGAGTCTGCGTCTGCAACATTCTCGGGAAACAAGCGTGGCCTCGTGATCCTTGCGGAGTTTCCTAATAAGCGGTTCAGTATGGCTGATCCGGTGTCACTCTATCGCAAGATCACCAATGAGTCTGGCTATCACGACAATGGCTTTCAAGGTTCTGTCCGTGATTATTTCAAGGCTCAGAGTGGGGGGAAGTTTATCTTGGACTTTGACGTGGCGGGTCCCGTGATGATGTCTCAGCCTTATGACTATTATGGCAATAACGATGAGAAGAACATCAGTGAGATGGTGATAGAGGCATGTAAAGGTGTGCAGGACAGCATCGATTTCTCTCGTTATGACTGGGATGGGGACGGAGAAGCCGAGGAAGTGTTTATTCTCTATGCCGGATATGGGCAGAATGACTATGACGCTTCTAATGACAGTCTGATATGGCCTTTGATGAGTGCGCTTGAAGAAGACAGGAAATCATTGAAGATCAACGGTACAAAAATCAATACCTATGCTTGTTCCAGTGAACTCAAACATGACGGAAAGATAGCTGGTATCGGTACTTTCTGTCACGAGTTCTCCCATTGCATGGGCTTCCCCGATGTCTATGACGTTCAGAATAAAGGCAGTTTTGCCATGGACGCCTGGGATCTGATGGACTACGGCAACTACAATGGCGATGGCTATCTCCCAGCCGGATATACTGCCTACGAGAAGATGGTCTGTGGTTGGCTCACGCCTGTTGAGTTGGGAATGCAGTCGTTGGAGGTCACGGACATGAAACCGTTGGCCGACGGTGGGCAAGCCTATCTGATCCGGCATCCGCAGTATGAGAATGAATACTTCCTTTTGGAGAATCGTCAGCCCGTTGGCTTTGACAAGCTGTTGCCTGGCAGCGGAGTGCTCATCACCCATGTCGATTATGACAAAGACGCGTGGGAAGCCAATGCCGTCAATACGCTTGGACTGTATAACGGCTATTACAACGATCACCTTCGTCTCGCCTTAGTACCGGCAGATGGTATAGCTTCCATTTCAACGATTGCTCACGACACTTATCCCTACGGTTCCCGCAACAATTTCTCTGATAGTTCCTCACCGTCAGCAAAGCTCTTTCATGACAGTTACGACGGCAGTAATCTGCTGCATTGCAGTGTTTCCAACATTTCTGTCGACGGCAATGGTGTGGCATCCTTTGTTTACAATCCTGATCCTTCTCTTGTCAACAGCCAGGAAGAGGGAGAGTACCTGCTTAAGGAAACCTTCTCCAATTGCAAAGGTACCGGTGGCAATGACGGACGTTTCAATCGTTCAATAGCCAATGGCAACTTTCTGCCGGATTTGAAAGGCTGGAATCCTCTGTGTAATGCTTATGGTGCTGATCATTGTGCACGCTTTGGCAGTAGTGGAGGCAGCGGTGACGGAGGATTCCTTGTGGCTTCTCCTTTCTTCACCCTTCCGGGCGATACGGTGACGCTGAGCTTCCGCGTGGCAGGCTGGAATGCGAAGAGTGATGGCACGGAATTGCAATTGTACTTGAGTCGGTCCAATGCTCAGTTCACTGAGGTAAAGGCAGGAATGGTCATGGAAACCATGAAGAAAGGACAATGGCAGACCTATATCTATCATATCGTAGGAACCGGTTCTTGCTCGCTGACGTTTACCACCACCGGTCGTTTCTTCCTTGATGACGTGTATATCACAAAGCCAGTGACGACAGGCATCCATGATCTCCCGGCATCCGGAAAGGTTCGGCCATGTATCTATAGCCTGTCCGGTCAGAACATGGGTACTGATCCCGCTGCTTTGCCGAAAGGCATTTACATTATCAACCACGAAAAGGTGATATTGGGAAAGTAAGCCTGCTTGCCAGGTTGTAGCTTAATAAGTAGTAGCTTTTATAGTCTTTGTGCGATGAAGTGTAAGTACAAAGTCTATAAAAGCTTTATTTTTATACGTAACTATTGATCGTTTGACTAATTTATGTTAATAGAATCATATTTTTAACGTGATTCTTTCTTACTTTCATCTTCATCCATTAATTTTGCAAAAGGAATAGAGAGATTGTAGTATGTCAGTGAGAAGACTATTGCAAGAATCGTTTTGTATACGAACAAACTTTTAGGATGACTTTTTGTTGCCTTTGAGCTTTTGTGTCGTAATGGAGAGAATATCGTAAACATATCATACATTTAATTAAAAGAGAGAATTTATGGAAAAAAGACTAATGATGTTTTTAGCCTGCTTCTTCCTCTTCCTGGAGGGGGCATTAGCTCAAACAACGATTAGTGGTACCGTGGTCTCAGCAGAGGATGGCGAACCGATTGTCGGTGCTGCCGTCACGATTGCTGGCACAAAGACAGGTACCGTAACTGATGTGGATGGCAAGTTCACACTCAATGTAGCGCCGGGTTCCAACCTGCGTGTTTCTTATCTTGGTATGAAAGACAAAACGGTGAAGGCAGCAAACAATCTCAAGGTTCAACTATCTTCCAACGACAAGACGCTAGATGAGGTCGTGGTGACTGCTATGGGTATCACTCGTCAGAAAAAGTCCTTGGGCTATGATGCTCAAGAGCTGAAGGCCAGTGACCTGAACGTAGCCGGTACTTCTTCTTTGGCAAGTGCCATGCAGGGAAAGCTGACGGGTGTTGATATCCGCACATCCTCCGGTGCTCCTGGTGCTTCCGCACAGATTGTCATTCGTGGTGCCCGCTCATTCGATGGTAACAACACGCCTTTGTATGTTGTGGATGGTATGCCTATCTCCTCTCAGCCAGACTTCTCTACAGGACAGTCTGTGACTGGTGCGGACTATGCCAGCCGTACAATTGATATCAACCCTGACGACATTGAGTCGATCAGCGTGTTGAAAGGTCAGGCTGCTTCCGCTCTTTACGGCCTCCGTGCTTCCAATGGTGTTGTGCTCATCACCACCAAGCGTGGCAGCAAGGCTACGTCCAAGCCTGTCATCACTTTCTCGACTGACTTAAGTGCTTCTACCTTGAGCCGTAAGTTCAAACATCAGGATGTCTATGCACAAGGCAACGGCATCAGTGCTTACAATCCTACAACATCCATGAGCTGGGGTCCGAAGATTTCCGACCTGCCTAACGATGCTACATACGGCGGTAACACCAATAACAAATACACCAATGGCGACCTGACTTCCCACAAGGGACAGTTCTACAACCCCAAATATGAGGCAGCAGGTCTTGATGGTTGGGTGACGCCGGAAGTCCATGACAATGTGGATGACTTCTTCCGTACGGGTTTCACTCAGAACTCAACGTTCGGCATCAGCCAGAACAAGAATGGTCTTGACTATTCTTTCAGCATCAGTGATACTTATCAGACCGGTATCATTCCTTCTACAGGCATGACACGTACTGGTGCTCGTGGTGCTGTGGACTGGAAGATTGACGATCAATGGAAGACGGGGTTCTCGGCCAACTACAGTGCTGTGAGAATTAAATCTGCACCGGGTGCCAACAATGGTATTGTTAATGTCGTCTATTCCGCACCTGTTGAGTACGATCTCAAAGGTGTGCCCAGCCACTATCCCAATGATCCGACCAAGCAGATCAGTTTCCGTAGCACTTCTTTTGATAACCCATATTGGTTTGCAGACAATGACGAGTTCTTCCAGCATACCAACCGTGTGTTCGGTAATGCCTATGTCGAGTATCGCCCGAAGATCAATTGGGGTGAAAACTACAACCTCGTTTTCCGTGAGCAGGCCGGTGAGGATGTCTACACCACTAATAATAAGACAATCGCTGAAGTAGGTTCTGCCTACAACACTAAGGGTGAGGTCGAAAACTCTGGTGTTCAGACCAACATCTTCAACAACCTTTTCACTGCTAACTTTACTGCAAAGTGGGGTGCTCTGCAAGAGTGGGATTTTGGCTTCTTGCTCGGTAATGAGTTCAACCACGAGTATCGTCGCTATTGGGACTACGATGGCTCAGGACTTGCGTGGTATGGTCAGCCGACTATTGACAATGCTTCCAGCATCGATATTCACAGTGAGTATGGTCAGCAAGAGCGCACGATCGGTACGTTTGGACAGTTGAGTCTGGCATGGAAAGATCAGTTGTTCTTTACAGCTACAGGGCGTAACGACATTGTCTCCACAATGCCTCGCGGTCATCGCAGCTTCTTCTATCCTTCCGTTTCTTTAGGCTGGATCTTCACAGAGCTCCCTGGCTTGAAAGGCAATCACATCCTCTCCTATGGTAAGTTGCGCACATCTTTGGCTCAGGTAGGTCAGGCTGGCGTGTTCTACAACAACTATATGTACGTGCCAACATACGGCAGTGGTATGTATCTCTACACGCCAATCAGCTATCCTCTTGGCGGTCAGCAGGCTTATGTACCCTACTACGTGAAATTTGATCCAAATTTGAAACCCCAGAATACAAACAACTGGGAGATTGGTACCGATCTTAACTTCTTCGACAACCGCATCCGCTTCACCTATACGTTGAGCTATCAGGATGTCAAGGATCAGATTTTCGATGTGCCTACAGCAGGATCTACTGGTTATCAATACCTGCGTACCAATGCCGGCGAGATGACAACCTGGGCACATGAGCTCTCTGTCAATGCCAATGTAGTAAAGAGCAAAGACTTCAATGTCGACTTAGGTGTCAACTTCACAAAGGTGAAGAACAAAGTGAAGAAGCTGGCTCCGGGTGTGGAAAGCATCTTCCTCGGTGGCTTCGTTGAGCCGCAGATTCGTGCTCAGGCCGGCTACACCTATCCTAATATCTATGGTATCGCCTTCAAGCGTGCCGAGAATGGTGAGTTGCTTCTGTCCAATGGTCTGCCGCAGGGCACTGGTACCAGTGTCAACCTCGGTGAGTGCTCGCCTAACTTCAATATGGGCTTCAACCTCAATGTCAGCTACAAACGCCTGTCTCTCGCCGCTACACTTGACTGGCAGAACGGCGGTAAGCTCTATAATGGTACACTGTTGACGATGAACTACTTCGGTGCTACCAAGGAGTCTCTTCCTTATCACGAGGGTACGATGGTCGCAGAGGGCATCGATGAGGCAACCGGTCAGAAGAATACGGTAGAGGTGAGCAAACAAGACTATTGGATGGCTTACAACGATGTTACGGAGGCAGGTATCTATGATGCCAGCTACCTGAAGCTTCGCGATGTGACGCTGTCTTACCGCTTGCCGAAGCTCGGAGGTCTTGACATCTCGGTCTATGGTTTTGCCCGCAACATCCTCCTTTGGTCCAAGCTGCCTGACCTCGACCCTGAGAGCTCACAGGGTAACGGTAACATGAGCGGTTACTTTGAGCGCTTCTCTATTCCTGCTACTTCAAGCTTTGGTGGAGGCTTCAAACTCACATTCTAAACATTACATGATTTAAACAGATATCGTATGATAAAGACTAAATATATCATGGGAGCGGCTTTGGTCGCCTTGGCCTTTGCTTCGTGCTCAGAAGACCAAATGGACCACATCAACAAGGATGAACAGCACAGCTCCATATCCCTCGTCGATGGCAATTACTCTATCACCGACGCTGAGGTGAACACCGTTTACAATATTCTTGACGGTAACTATGCCTGGTATGTTTCCAGCTATACCGAGCAGCTCTTCGGTACTGGTAACAACCAGCTGAAGAACGCGGAGCTGCGCAATATCAATGAGGTGGCAGGTAGCACCACGTTCAATAATGAGTGGAACAATACCTATGCCAATCTCTATAACTTGAAAGTCATCAAGGAGAAATGCCATGGTGGTGTAAACAACGGGGCAAGTGATCTGCTTGGTATGGCTCAGGCATTGGAAGCTTTGAACTGGGGCATATTGACCGACTTGCACGGTGACGTTCCCTGCAAGGACGCATTGGGTGATCAGTCGACTCCTACACTGACAAGTCAAAAGGATATCTACGACAACATCTTTGCACTGCTTGACAGCGCACAGACCAATCTCGCCAAGGGCTCTAAGACCGTTGGTGCTCATGACGTCATCTTCAATGGTAATCTTGACAAGTGGGCAGGTTTGGTTCATGCTTTGAAAGCTCGTTACTTGCTGCATACCTATGGCACAGACAAGACTCCCGCACATCTGAACAAAGTACTCACAGAGGCTGAGGCTGCTGTGTCTGCCGGTTTCGATGGTGCCAATCTTGATGTTTTCAATGGTAAAACATCCGACAACTCTTGGTCGGCATATCATTGGAGCCGCTATTATATCGGTTCTTCTAAGACGGTGGATGACTTGCTGACGGCCCGCAAAGACCCGCGCGAACCGATCTACAACTTTGATGGTTTCGGGACAGAAGCTGGCGTCGGCACACCAGGTAATGCTAAGCAGGCTCAGTCCACAAATACGTTGGCCTATCCTGCATGGTTGGACAACAGCGCTTCCTATCTCCATCTTTTCAGCAAGTCAGAGCTCTACTTTATCATTGCTGAGGTCAAGGCACGTCTTGGTCAGGATGCCAAGGCCGACTTTGAAACGGCTGTAAGAGCTGCTATGGATGACTGGGGCACAGCAGGTGGATCTGAAATCTCTGCTGCTGATGTTGACGCATATCTGAAAGGTATCGCTGATCTCTATGCAGCCAATCCGCTCAAAGAGATTCTTACACAGAAGTATCTCGCACAGACGCGCGATGAGCAGTTGGAGACTTATAACGATATCCGCCGTTGCGACTATATAGATGGCAGCTATCCTGTGAAGATGCAGAATCCTAACAACACTTCTGGTTCTTCTAACCGCTGGCCGTTGCGCTTGCCTTATGGCGACAGCGATGTCACATCTAACCCAAATGTCGCCAAGGCCTTTGGCTCTGGTAACGATGCTGGTATGTATATCTACACCAACCCAGTGTGGTGGGCAGGTGGCAACAACTAAGCAATAACATAAGAATTTATCAGCCCGTGAGGGTCTGATTTTAATTCTCTCTATTTTTCCGGGAACTGGCTCGTGCGAGTCGGTTCCCGTTTTTCTTTTTGCTATGTGCGAGAATAGTTGTAACTTTGTAGTTCGAAAACAGAGGTAACTCTATAGCTCGAAAACAGAGGTAACTTTGTAGTTTGTAGTATTGGTAAGAGGTAAGAACATGATACGCAAGACTTTATTCCTTTTTTTGTTGTTCCTCAGCTTTAGCTTGAATATCGCTGCTGAGGAGAGTGAACGCATCAACCACCAAGCCGTGAGAGTGGTTAAAGAGCTCACGCCCCACTGGACCGGCACATGGGCGACAGCCATGCAGACACCCGTGAAGGCCTTCATGCCCTATAACAATCAGATGAGCAACCGCTCGGTGCGACAAATCGTGAAAGTGTCGGCAGGCGGTGATATTGTTCGTTTGCAGCTCTCCAATATCTTTTCCACTACGCCCGTCGTGCTGCGCTCGGTGTACATCGCTCCGGCTCTTGGCGGTCATCGTGTCGACTCAGCCAAAGCCGTGTATCTCTCTTTCAATGGTCACCGTGGCGTGACAATACCAGCCGGAAAGAGTCTGTTCTCTGATGCCGTGCGCTTTTCGCTGAAGCCCTTGCAGCTTGTCGCCATCACCGTCAACTATCAGACAGCGCCCAAGGTGCCGACCGTGCACATGGGCTCGCGCACCACCTCTTATATATTAAAAGGAGAGAGCAAGCCGTCGACGGACTTCTCCCATGCCTTCCGCTACGAGAAATGGTTCAACATTGCAGCCCTTGACGTCTACACACGTGACGTACGCACCATCGCCATCCTTGGCAACAGTATCACCGACGGAAAGGGTTCCACGACAGACCATCAAAACCGATGGCCCGACGAAATGAGCTACCAACTCAACGAAGTGGCCGGAGCAAAAGCGGAGAAAGAAGGGAAGAAACGTATGCAGTTTGGTGTGCTGAACCTCGGCATCGGCAACAACCGTGTGCTCACCACGGGCTTTGGACAGCCTGCCCGCCAGCGTTTCGACCGCGACATTCTTGAACAGCGTGGGGTGACAGACGTTATTCTTTTCGAGGGTATCAATGACTTAGGCAATAGCAAAGACGGCATTGTCACGGCTCACGAGTTAGTGGAGGCCTATAAACAGATGATAGAAAAATGCCATAAGGCAGGGTTGAAGGTGTGGTTGGGAACCATCACGCCGATGAAAGGTGCTCATTATTATTCTGTCAGCCATGAGCTTGGCCGTAAGTTAGTCAATGAATGGATACGTTTGCAGCGTGAGGCAGATGGTGTGCTCGACTTCGACAAACTCATGCGCGACCCTGCTGACGAGCACGCCCTGCGTCCGGGATGGTATCTTCCCGATCATCTCCATCCCAATGCCGAAGGCTATAAGATGATGGGAAAGTACGCTGCTGAGAAGATACTAACGCAGGAGTGAAGTAGCGGCAAGTAACTCCTTAGCCACGAGACACAGCTCATCGTACCATTCTTTGCCGAAGCGGCGGATGAGCGGCTCCTTGAGAAACTCGTAGACTCGGATATTTTCCTCCTGTCCTTTGCGCACAGCGGCCTTGCAGACATCCCACCGGTGATAGTTGATGCCTACGAGTCCGTTGCTGAATGTCTTTTCGCGGATGGGGTAGAGCTCACAGGAGATGGGCTTGCGCCACTTCGTCTTTCCCTCACGATAAGCGCAGTCGAAGGCGCAGAGACAGCAATGCGGCACAGCGGGCTTACCGTCGCCTAAGTCGAGATCACGATAGCAGGTAAACACGCAGTCCTTGCCGCCGACGATGCTTGTCACCAGGTCACCGTCGTTGTCGGTATAGGCGACACCCTGCTTGTCGATGACGCTCTGTGCCGACGCGCTGAGGTCACCCCACACCACGTCGAGTGCGTCTTCCATCTCGCCGACCTCATCGAGGGTTACCGGTGCGCCCGCGTCGCCTTCTACACAGCACTGTCCTTTGCAGGCGTGCAGATCACAACAAAATTTCTCCGTGAAAATATCCGGGGAAACGAGCACGTTTCCCACTTCTACGATATGCAGTTCCATGTTTTTTTCTTTTTACCAGTCGATGGCTTGCTGTCCATGAGCCGTAAGATACTCGTTGCAACGTGAGAACTGGTGCAGTCCAAACCACCCGCCACGGTTGGCCGAGAGCGGAGAGGGATGCGCTGACTCCAGCACGAGATTCTTTTGTTCATTGATGAGATAGCGCTTGCTGCGGGCATAGCCGCCCCAAAGCATGTACACGATACCTTCGCGGTGATCGCTGAGTGCCTTGATAGCTGCGTCGGTGAACACCGACCAGCCTAAGCGCTGATGGCTGTTGGCCAGATGTGCCCTGACGGTGAGCGTGGCGTTGAGCAGCAACACCCCTTGGCGGGCCCAACGGGTGAGGTCGCCGTTGGCAGGCATGGGCTTGCCAAGATCGGCTTGTATCTCCTTGAAGATATTCACGAGCGAGGGTGGCATGACGATACCCTCAGGCACCGAAAAGCTCAGTCCCATGGCCTGTCCTTGTTCGTGATAGGGATCCTGTCCGATGATCACCACCTTCACCTTGTCGAAGGGACAGAGATTGAAAGCGTTGAAGATCAGATGGCCCGGTGGAAAACACTGTTGCGTTCTGTACTCCTCTTTCACCTGCTGGGTGAGGCTGGCAAAGTAAGGCTTGTCAAACTCTGCGCCCAAGTATTGTTTCCAGGAAGGTTCTATCTGTACGTTCATAATGAAAAAGCCCCACCTCCGGCCAGGAGCCGAAGGTGGGGCCATTAGGTATGTTGATTATTTGTTGTCGCTGATGAGGTTCTCGCCGGTCATGTCGGCAGGCTGCTCCAGACCCATGATGTGCAGGATGGAAGGAGCCACGTCGGCCAGACGTCCGTCCTTTACAGTGGCGCTGTTGTTGTTCGTCACATAGATAAATGGAACGGGGTTGAGTGAGTGAGCGGTGTTAGGCGTACCGTCGGGATTGATGGCATTGTCGGCGTTTCCGTGGTCAGCGATGATGATAGCCTCATAATCGTTGGCCTTTGCTGCCTCGATGACGTCGTGTACGCAGTGGTCAACAGCCCACACAGCCTTGGCGATGGCGTTGTAGACACCCGTGTGGCCGACCATGTCACCATTGGCGAAGTTCACCACGATGAAATCATACTGCTGAGTCTTGATAGCGCCGACGAGTTTGTCTTTCACCTCGTATGCGCTCATCTCCGGCTGCAGGTCATAGGTAGCCACCTTAGGAGAGTGTACGAGGATACGGTCCTCACCCTCGTAAGGAGCCTCGCGGCCGCCGTTGAAGAAGAACGTCACGTGAGCGTACTTCTCTGTCTCTGCGGTGTGGAGCTGGCGCAGGCCTTTCTTAGAGAGATACTCGCCGAGCGTGTCCTGAACGTTCTCTTTGGGGAAGAGAATGTGTACGCCCTTGAAGTTGGCATCGTACGGAGTCATGCAGTAGTACTGCAGGTCCTTGATCGTGTGCATGCCCTCTGCCGGCATATCCTCCTGAGTGAGCACCTGTGTGAGCTCACGTGCGCGGTCGTTACGGAAGTTGATGAAGATGATCACGTCGCCTTCCTGGATCGTACCGTCGACGGCGGAGTTGTTGATCGGCTTGATGAACTCGTCGGTCACGCCCTCGTCGTAGCTCTCCTGCATGGCCTTGACCAGGTCAGTAGCCTGCTTACCCTTGCCCTCGACGAGCAGGTCATAAGCCTCCTTGACGCGGTTCCAGCGCTTGTCGCGGTCCATAGCGTAGAAGCGACCGACGATGCTGGCGATGTGCGCGCCGTTGTCGTTGCAAACCTTTTCGATGTCAGCGATGAATCCCTTGCCGCTCTTCGGGTCAGTGTCACGACCGTCCATGAAGCAGTGGACATAGACATCTTTGAGGTTATATTCTTTTCCGATCTCGATGAGCTTGAAGAGGTGGTTGAGGCTGGAGTGCACGCCGCCGGTAGAAGTCAGACCCATCAGGTGGAGCTTCTTGCCGGTCTTCTGAGCGTAGCTATAGGCGTTGATGATCTCCTTGTTCTTCAGGATGTCGCCAGTCTCGCAGGCCTTGTTGATCTTCACCAGGTCCTGATAGACGATACGTCCTGCACCGATGTTCAAGTGTCCTACCTCGGAGTTGCCCATCTGTCCTTTTGGCAGACCGACGTCCTCGCCGCAGGCCATGAGCTGAGAGTGAGCGCATGTAGCGTTGAGATAATCGAGATAAGGTGTCGGTGTGTTGTAGATCACGTCACCTTTGCCATGCTGTCCGATTCCCCATCCATCGAGAATCATCAATAAAGCTTTCTTTGCCATAGTGTTAAATGTATGTTATGTTGTTGATATTCTGTATCACTGCAAAGTTACTACCTTTTCAGCGAATGACAAAATCTAAAGGCAGAAAAAGAAAAGCAGCGTTTAACACGCCATCTTCGATAGCATAAAGAATATGAACAAATCAACCGAATGTATTGATAAAGGCTTAATATATTGAATTTTATATATTCTCAATATTCGGCGATATTCTTTATTCCGCGTAGCGGAGCGTTGACCTAAAGACAATAGATCCTTTTCTAATTTATGGATATGAACACGAATAGCCATGAATTACCCACGAATTACTCATAAATTTATAGCTGATGTCGCCATTAGTGTTTCATTCCGACTAACCACGAACGGGATTATACAAAGGCCAAGAAATGAAAACGGCCCCTATGCATCTACCGAGTCAGCTACGTCAACGTAGCCTTTCAATGCGATAAGGACCTGTCTTCATTTGCAAAAATACGTCTTATTCCTGTAATCTCCAAATTTTTTAGCTTTTATTTTTATCGAGGAATGAAAATGGCTTAAACGATTTGCTTTGCGTCTTATATCTATTTTCTATGGATTTCCTCAGTTGCTACTCTTCCTGTATTCCGACGGTGACATGCCGACATGCTCCTTGAAGTATTTGCCCAGGAAGCTTTGGTTAGCGAAGTGGAGGTCGTCGGTGATCTGCTTGATGCTTTTCGAGGTGTTTTTCAGCAGGTTGCGGAGCTCAAGCGTCACGTAGGTGTCGATCCACTCGTTGGGTGTCTGGTGGCTGACCTGCTTGATGATCTCGGAGAGATACTTCGGGGTGATGCTCAGTTGCAAGGCGTACCACCCCACGCGGCGCTCCTGGCGGAAGTGCTGTTCCACGAGTTGGATGAACTTTACGAAGATGTCCTCGGCGCGTGCCCGACGCGTCTGCATGAGCTGCTGCGATTGCCAGATGGTGTTGCCGGCGTCGTAGATGAGCGCCTTGAGCAGGCTCTGCACGGTCTCGCGGCGGAAGTGGTGGCTTGTGTCTCCAACCTTGGTCTTGATAAACGAGAAGAAGTCGACGATGTCCTGCTGCTTTTGTTGGTCGAGGTGATAAACAGGGTGCATACGTGAGAAGATATACATCGTCGAGAGGTCGTGCACGCCGGCGAGGACCTCGTGGAAGTATTGGCTGGAGATGATGATGACCACCTCTTTGTGGTCCGGGCTGAGCTTGTAGTAGTCAAGTATAGCTCCGTTGCTGACAATGATGATGTCGCCGGCCCTTACCTTGTGGTGGATGGTGTCGACACTGTATTCGCCCTCACCTTGCGTGCAGAGCGCGAGCAGGATGAAGTCCATGCGGCGGGGCTCCAAGGTGATGGGCATGTTGCTCATGTTCTCCATGAGTATGAGGTCGTCGTCGATGTAACTGCCCCCTTGGATGTGTTTGACGTCGTTGATGGAAATGCTGTTGAGACTCGTGTTCATATCTTATTGAAAAGTGTTGTCAATGAATATTGGTGCGACATCCACGGCTTCTGCTTCCGTGATCTGGTCGCGGCGAAAATATTTGTCGCCCGTCACCGTGACGCGGCGCTGGTATCCGATGGCGAAGACAGGGCTGGCCTGCTCGTCCATCTCTCCGTTGCAGGTATATCGCAGCCCTGCGGCCTCGACCTGTTCGCCCCATCGTGCCTCGCGGAGGTTGAGGCGGACGAAGCCCCGGAAGCCCCGGCCATAGTCGTAGGTCACCTCGTTGCCGTTGGTGTCGAAATAGTTATATCCCCGGCTTCTGACGATCTTCTCCGCAGGCAGGTAGGCGGCGTAGGACTTGCAGGCCGTTGCTTGCTGTTGTGTCAGGGGTGCGGTGGTGGTTTCCGGGCCTTGTGTCTCCACGACATGCCGCCACAGTGCCACGTCGAAGTCGCCTGCCGTCCACGGAGTGTCGGCTTGTCGGCCGTCGACCCACTCGTGTCCGTCGGGTGTGAGTCCGGAGGCCGCACGACGACAAATCCACGATTTGTCGCTGAAGTAAGCGAAGTGTTGCCCTTTGTAGTCGGTGCCGTAGAAGACTGCTGATACCTGCTGCCGCGTGGCGTGAGGAAAGCCAGGGCTGTAGAGCACGGCCACTACGTTGCTGTCCGGCCGCAGATAGGGCGTCACGTCAAGCGTTATGGCCATGGCCGTCGTGTCGCCTTGCGGCCGTGAAGGGTAAAAGAAAGCGGTGCCCACCTTGGCCTCGTTGACATACACTTTGACGAGTCCGGTGGTCGCGATGGTGAGGTGAGCCTCACGGTGGCGTGCGCCGGAGAGCAGAGTGGTGCGAAACCACACGTGGGCGAGGCTGTCGGTGTCGGGAGCAGCCACCCAGTGGGTGTTGAACTGCTGGGCATTTGCATATAGTGCCGCTGTCCACAAAACGATTGTCAACAGCCAGCCTCTCATTCTATAATTGTGTTTTTGTTCTTTTTCACTTTGATTGTCTTTTTCATACCGTTGTAGAGGAGTGTCACCTTACCGCTGCGTACGCCAGATAGTTCGCACCGGGTGACGCGGCCATTCTTCCATGTCATCGAGACCGTATAGCCGCCGCGGGCCTTCAGTCCGCTGATCGTGCCGTCGGCCCACTGCCGTGGCAGTGCCGGCAAAAGCTCTATCGTGCCGTCGTGGCTTTGCATGAGCATCTCGCAAACACCGGCTACACCGCCGAAGTTGCCGTCGATCTGGAAAGGCGGGTGCGCGTCGAAGAGATTGGGAAACGTGCCTCCGTGTTGCGACCGCGTGTGCTCGGGATCGACATAAGCGAGAAGTTTCTGATAGATGTGATAGGCCATCGGGCCGTTGTGGAGACGTGCCCAGAGGTTGATGCGCCAGCCGGTGCTCCAGCCCGTGGTCTGTTCTCCTTTTTGTCGCAGTGTCGCCGCGGCGGCCTCTGCAAGCCGGGGCGTGCCGCTGACGGTGATCTGGTGTCCGGGGTAGAGACCGATGAGATGGCTCTGATGACGGTGGTGGAAGTCCTCGTCGTCCCAGTCGTAATACCACTCGTTGAGGTCGCCGCTGTGTCCGACGACGTAGGGATGTAGCCGGTCGAGGGCACTTTGCAGCGAGTCGCGCAGGCTTTTGTCGGTGCCCAGCGTGCGTGCTGCCTGCAAGGTGTTGGTGAACAGTTCGCGGATGATGGCCAAGTCGGCTGTACCACCATACATCGTTGCGCCTTTATATCCTTTGGCGTTGATGTAGAAAGCCTCGGGCGATGTGCTCGGCGCGGTGATGAGCTCTTTGGGATTTTTCGGGTTGGGGATGAGCCAGTGAAGCATGAAACGGCTGGCACCGCGCATGAGCGGATAGGCCGTCTGGCGGAGATAGTGCTCGTCTTGGGTGTAGAGATAGTGATCATAGACATTCTGCATGAGCCAGGCGCCGCCCATGTTCCAGTTGCTCCACGTGGGACTTTCGTTCTTCTCGCCTACGGGATTGGTCATGGCCCAGATGTCGCTGTTGTGTCCGCAGCTCCATCCCTCGCGTATGCCGTAGTAGTTCCATGCGTTGCGATGGCCGGTCTTGGCGAGATTCTCGCAGAAGGTAGCCAGCGGCTCAAACATCTCCGGCATGGCAGCGACGTCGCAAGGCCAGTAGTTCTCCTCCAGGTTGATGTTGATCGTGTAGTTGCCCCGCCAGGGTACCCACAGCTTGTCGTTCCACAATCCTTGCAGTTCGGCGGGTGCTCCGGGCGTGCGTGAGCAGGAGATGAGCATGTAGCGGCCGTACTGGAAATAGAGCGTTTCGAGGTATTTGTCCAGTGCGCAGCTTTGTCCGTAGGCCCGTATCATGCTGTCGGTGGGTTCGGCGATGTTGGGTTGTGCGCCGTTGAGGCAGAGTTTCAGCCGTTGGTAGATGGGCTGATAGTCAGCGAGATGGCGTGTGCGCAGGCTGTCGTAGGTGTAGTTGACCAGATGCCAGGCGTCGTCCATGGCGTTGGCGAGATAGGGTGCACCTTGTTTGACGGGATGGCGGTCGTAGCCGTTGAAGCTCGTCTCGTTGACGAGGAAGAGCGTCAGTTCGCTGGCCTGTCGGACAAAGAGCGTGCTGTCGTCGTGCTCAATGGTGCCGTCGGGCGAGGCGGCGAGCAGCACGGTACAGAAATGTATGCTCTCGTTGGGGTCGCCGACGGCGTTGCCCGTCATCGTCAGCTGTTTGTTGGCGGCTTTTGTGCCGTGGGGCACGAGAGAGCCGAGGGCCAGTCTGACGTTGATGGCCTTTGGTGCGGAACTCGTGATGCGCACGGCGATGACCTTGTCGGGATGCGAGGCGAAGTATTCGCGGCGGTAGGTGATGCCGCCACGTGTGTAGCGGTCGCGGCACAGCGCGCTGTCGAGGTCAAGCTCGCGGCGGTAGTCCGTCGTCGCTCCCTCGTTGAGATCATAGATGCGCAGGGTGCCTAACGGTTCATAGAATTGAGAGTTGTGTCCCTGAACATGGTGCTGCAGCGAGTCGGCGAGGGGATAGTCCTCGTTGAAAAGAGCCTGGCGGATCGCCGGAATCCACTGGTGAGCCGTGCTGTCAACGCTGAGGTCTACGGGCTTGCCGGTCCAGAAGGTGATGTCGTTGAGGTGGATGATGTCACAGTCGGGAGCTCCGTAGACGAGCGCTCCCAATTTGCCGTTGCCGATGGGCAGCGACTGCTCGAAGAGACGGGCCGGACGGTCGTACCACAGGCGCATGGGCGGTTGCTGTGCGTGGGTGGCAAGCGTCAGGGCAGCCAGGGCAAGGGTGGTGATGAGTCGGTGCATAGATGATGAGGTTTGAGGGAGGCGATGAGACCTGCGGACAGGCTGTCGGCTGTTGAAAAAAGAAGGGGACGGTCTGTAACGGCCGCCCCCCACGTATTGATAGTTGTGTGATTTGTCTTTACGAAAAGACGCTGGTGAGCGCGTGCCGCGACTACGCGTCGATGTTGGCGTAGGTAGCGTTTTGCTCGATGAACTCGCGTCGGGGCTCCACATCGTCGCCCATGAGCATGGAGAAGATCTCGTCGGCCTCGGCAGCGTTCTCGATGGTCACCTGTTTGAGCAAGCGTGTCTTAGGATCCATTGTGGTTTCCCAAAGCTGGTCGGGGTTCATCTCACCCAAACCTTTGTAGCGCTGTGTGTGGATGCTCTTGCCGTCCTCTACGCCATTGCCGTATTTGTCGAGGAAGGCCTGGCGCTGCTGGTCGTTGTAGCAATACTCGCTGACCTTACCCTTGTAAGTGCATTTATAGAGTGGTGGCGTGGCGATATAGAGGTGTCCGTCCTCGATGACTTTCGGCATGAAGCGGTAGAAGAGTGTCATGATGAGTGTGTCGATGTGTGAGCCATCGACATCGGCATCGGTCATGATGATGATCTTGTCGTAGCGCAGCTTGTCGATGTTGGCCTCGCGGTCGTCCTCGCCGTCGACACCGAAGCGTACGCCGATGCTCTGGATGATGTTCATCACAGACTCAGCCTCGAAGACGCGGTGCCACTGTACTTTCTCGACGTTGAGGATCTTTCCGCGCAATGGCAGGATGGCCTGGGTGTAGCGGTCGCGGCCCTGCTTGGCGGAGCCACCTGCGGAGTCACCCTCGACGAGGAAGATCTCGCACTTCTTCGGGTCTTTGTTCGAGCAGTCGGCCAGCTTGCCGGGCAGTCCGCCACCGCTCATCACGCTCTTGCGCTGCACACTCTCACGGGCCTTGCGGGCAGCCACACGGGCTGTTGCGGCGAGGATCACCTTTTCGCAGATCTTCTTGGCCTCGGCGGGATGCTCCTCAAGATAGTTGGTCAGTGCCTCGCCGACGGCCTGGTTGACGGCACCGGTGACCTCGCTGTTGCCGAGCTTGGTCTTGGTCTGACCCTCGAACTGCGGTTCGGCGACTTTGATGGAGATGACGGCAGTGAGTCCCTCGCGGAAGTCCTCACCGGCCACTTCTATCTTTGCTTTCTCGATCTGCTTGGAGATGGCAGGGTCATTGTCGGCATAGTTCTTCAGCACACGCGTCAACGCCTGACGGAAGCCGGTGACGTGGGTACCGCCCTCGATGGTGTTGATGTTGTTGACATAAGAGTGGAGGTTCTCGGAGTAGTCGGTGTTGTACATGATGGCCACTTCGATGGGCACGCCCTGTTTCTCGGTCTTCAGGTAGATGACATCGTCGAAGAGGTGGGTGCGGTGACGGTCGATGTAGCGCACCATCTCCTTGAGTCCGTCCTTGGCGTGGAAGACTTCCTGGCGTGTCTTGCCGTCTTCGTCGGGGCGCAGGTCGGTCAGCGTGATCTTGATGCCGGCGTTGAGGTAGGCGAGCTCACGCATACGGCGCGCCACGATGTCCCACTGGAAGGTGGTGGTGGTGAAGATGGTGGGGTCTGGCCAGAACTGCTGGCGAGTACCGCGCTTGTCGGTGTCGCCGATGACGCGTACGGGATAGAGGGGCTTTCCCTTTTCGTATTCCTGCTGGTAGATCTTGCCATCGCGGAAGACTTGTGACTTCATGTGAGTGGAGAGTGCGTTGACGCAGCTCACACCCACGCCGTGGAGACCGCCACTGACCTTGTAGGATCCTTTGTCGAACTTACCACCGGCATGGAGGACGGTCATGACGACCTCCAAGGCGCTCTTGTGCAACTTCTTATGCTCGTCGACAGGGATGCCTCGTCCATCGTCCTCTACGGTACAGGAGCCGTCCGCGTTGATGGTCACCTCGATATTGTGGCAGAAGCCTGCCATAGCCTCGTCGATAGAGTTGTCCACGGTCTCATTGATGAGGTGGTGCAAACCCTTCTCACTGATGTCGCCAATATACATAGCCGGACGCTTGCGCACGGCTTCCAAGCCCTCCAGCACTTGAATGTTGGAGGCGGAGTAATTATCCTCTGGATGTTGAATTTCTGCCATTTCTGTTTAGTTCGTATTTATCTGCAAAGGTACTAAAAAAGCGTGATATAGCGAAAACTTATTCTGTGAAAAATAGCTTTAAAGGGAGGCTTTGTCTCTCACACTGAGCCACTGGGTCAATCTGGCTCAGGTGCGGAAGTCCGTGGCCGTCTGCAACCGATGTATGTTATGATTGTTTTCGGCGGACGGCCTCTATTGGCAACCTGTCTAGGAATAAGAAGAAAGAAGTGTAAACTAAGTTAGGAATAACAAACAAAACTGTCAACCAAAATCAGTACACAACACGGCCACATTTTGCTGCCTGACAAACAATCGTTCGCTACGTAGAAAAAGATCATTCCCTACGTAGCGAACGATCTTTTTCTATAGCGTTACAATGTCAGGACCATTGTTTCAACCTCATACGAACATAGTTTCGACCCCGTGAAAACACTGCTTTGACCCCGTAAAAACCCAGCTTCGACTCCGTGAAAACACTGCTTTGATGCCATAAGAACATAGTTTGTCTTCAACGACATCACCACGAAGGAAAGGAAAATAGCCCTGGACGATTTCTCTTTCCTGCTAACTTCTGTAACCGTTTCAGAGAAGATGACGAATAGCCGTCCGCGGAAAATATCCACTGTGCCGACAATCTTCGTAATTCTCTGCATCCCGGTGCCTTTGTGTCTCTGCATGAAAGGGTTATTGTCCCGGCGCGATGACTCGATATTTGCCGCTGAGATGCATGAAGGCGAAAAGGCGGAGCAGACCGTCGTAGTAGGCATCGAAGTATCCGTCGGCAAAGGGCACGTTGGTGGAGTGCCACAGACGCTCGACAAATTCGTGAGCTTTGGCGTGGTCGGCGGCTAACGACGCGGCGGCGAGGGTAGCGACGAGGCCTACGGAATGTCGAAGCCCAGGCTTGCCGCCGCCCTCATACGGCCTTTCTGCCGGCATGCCATCGGTGCGGTACTGGTCGATGTAGGCGTCGATGCCCTTGTTGAAGAAGAACTCCTGTATGGTGTTGGCGTAACGGCGCTGCCATGCCGAGTCGGCGCAGGCCCAGCTATAGTCCAGGGCGATGTTCATCGGCATGCGCCAGGAGTCGTAACGGAAATCCCGGTTCCCCTTCATAGGCTTGTTGCCCGGAGGTGTGAGCGGCTTGCCGTCGTAGGCGGTGACATCGGGACAGAGCGCCGTGCGCGGGTCGATGCACCGGTGGAGATAGCTGCGCGACGCTGACGCGCAAGCCTTGTAGTAATCGGCGTGTCCGTCGTTGGCCCATCGTGCCCATACCTCGTAGAAGGCAGGAAGGTGGTAGCTGGGGTCGGTGAAGCGGGCGCCGAAGCCACTCGGCGTGAAGGTGATGAGGCGGTGCTGCGGGTTGATGAGTGCATTTGTGCTGTCGCGGCCGTTGCCCTCCCTTGCGAGACGCAGCAGTCGCTGGGCTTCGGCGAGGTAGTTGATGCCCGAGTGGTTGCCCCAGCGGTTGGAAGCAAAGATGAGCGAAGTGATCATATACAGCTCGCCGTCGCTGGCCGGCCCCTCAGCGTTGTGCGTGCCGTCGGTCTTACAACTCCAGGCGTAGTAACCTGCCATCGGCCCTTGGTGCATGAGCATGTAGCGCTGGGCCCAACGCAGCAGGCGGTCGAAGATGTCCTTGCGGTTCATCTCCACGGCGATCATCATGCCGTAGGACATGCCCTCTGTGCGCACGTCGTGGTTCTTCAGGTCGGAGATGTAGCCCAAAGAGTCGCCCACTTCGAAGTAGACACGGTTGGGACCGAAGAACACTTCCTGGAAGACGTCGTTGACACGGCGGTCGATGTCTTCAGAGGAATAGCCCATCTCAGCGAAATAGTTGCGGTAGTGCCCGGTCTGCATGCCGCCTTGGGTGTAGGGTGGAATCGGTTTGCCTTCGAATGAGATCCAGTCCACATCGGCGTTGCTGCCCTTTTCGAGTTGCGCCTTGATGTCGTAGGTGCCGGCAGCAACGGGATTGATGGAGACCGTCTGCTCGGAGAATGAGTCGCAGGGAGCTATGTTGAGGCGGGCGACGCACTGGCTGCCAATGGTCACAGCAACGGTGGATGGCTTTTGTGCATGGGCGCGGAGTGTCAGACGGCACAGGCCGGGACGAAAGGCTACGCGGTTGTATCGTGCCCAGCCTTGGCGGGTGAGGTGCAGTGCCCAGCCGCGGAAGGGTTGCAGACTGTCCAAGAGAACGGCTTGCGCGCCTGTGGACGAGATGCTGCTGTAGCGGTCGACCTCGATGTGGCGGCGGGCATCGGTGATGCCGACACCGCGCAGTGTAGGATGTACTTTCACGATTGTGCCGTCGGGGCGGAAGCTCAGCGAGTCGACGCGCACGGAGCGGCACTTGTCAAACGTCGGCGAATAGTCGTTGTGGTGGTAGAAGAGATACCATTGTCCGCGGTACTGCACGATGGAGTGGTGGTTGGTCCAGCACTTGTCGGGCCATTCGTCCATGATCAGTCCTTTGAAGGTATAGGGTCCTTCCGGGCTTTCGCTCATGGCGTAGGCCAGCGTCTCGGTGCCGTTTTTCTGTCGCACCCAGGGAAAGGTAAGGTAGAACAGTCCGTTGCGCTCAAAGGCGAAGGGTCCCTCCTTGAAGCCGTCGGGCAGTCCCGCGATGGCCTTCGGTGTCTCTGCCAACGATTGATAGTCGTCGTTCATGCGTGCCACGGTGATGCCGCCGTTGCCGGCCCAGAAGAGATAGCTCTCTCCCCGGCTGGTCTGAAGCATACACGGGTCGATGCCTCTCACGCCGTCCAAGGGTTTGGCGACTGGCGTGAAGGGACCGATGGGGCTGGGGGCAGTGGCGACGCCGATGCCGAAACCGCGCTCCGAAGCCAGCCCGGAAGGGAAGAGCAGGTAGTAGCGTCCCTGATGCTCCACGCAGTCGGGAGCCCACATGGCGTAGCCTTCGTGGTTGGCCCAAGGCACTTGCTTCTGGTCGAGGATGACACCGTGGTCGGTCCAGTCGGTGAGATCATTGGAGGAAAAGACGTGGTAGTCAGCCATGGCGAACCACCGCCGCTCAGGTGCCACGGGGCTGATGATGTCGTGGGAGGGATAGAGATAGACGCGGTCGCCGAAGACGCGGGCAGTCGGATCGGCGGAGTATTGGTCACGGATCACCGGGTTCTGGGCCGTGGAGGGCGACGACGGCAGCAGTAGCACGGCCGTCAAGGCGTACCAAAGAGCTCGGGAGTGTCTTTTCAGAAAGGTAGTCATGTGTTGTAGTATTGTTTAGTAATAGGTGAGGCAAAGTTACGAAAAATAGGGGATAGGCTGTTTGGATGCGGTTACAAAATGTTTGTCGCTTGTTACGAATGGCGAAGAGAGTAGGGAATAGGGGAGGCGAAGAGTGATTGGGCATGGTTTTGGCTTGACGAAAAACGTGAGATTGTGTGCGGAAACAAAGTGGTGTGACAGAATTTTTTTGTAATTTTGCAGGCAATGAAATTACGTAGTTTGTTTTTCATCATGGTTTCGTGTCTGCAAGCATTGCCTTTGGCAGCGGCAGAGAACTTCTTCACTACGACGGGTTATAGCTTTGTGCGGCGTAGTGGCGGACAGTCGTATGCGGTGAAAGTGGACTTCCCCGTCGATGGTGAGGCTCGTGCGCTGGACAGTGTGAAGGCTTGGATATGCGACATCCTTGACGTGGACGAACCGCAAGGACTGGATGAGGCAAACTTCAAAAACGTGATACAGCAAAGCTACGAGACCTTTCTTAAGGAAGACAGTGGAATGTCAAGACGCGTGGAAATCGTTCGCAGCTACGAGGATGAGGAAATCGTGACCTATCAGTCGCAGGTCGTGGACCGCGACACGGCGACGTGGCAGGACAATGACTGTGCGTCGTTCAGCAAGAAAGACGGGCACCGGCTCACGATAAAGGAAATCTTCAAATGTCCGGAAAGAAAGATCAAGCAACTGATGTGGCAGTTCCGTGGTGATCTGCCCGTTGGTGTGTCGGGTCCCGATGAACTCGTTGTCGGTGATGCCGGATACATTGATGGCTGGGTGGTGGTCATTGGCCCTGCACAAGGCTACACGGGCGCGGCCTATCGTATCCGCTATCAGGTGGCAGAACCCTATCTGCAAGGGAAGCGCACGGGCGGCTACTACGATGGCGAGGAAGACGACGAATGAGTGAAAAAGCGGGGAAAGAAGAAAAAAGACGACGTAAGGGCACAAAAAAAGCCGCTCTTTCGGAGCGGCTGAATATCTTACATCAACAATGTTCGAAGCACGAATTAGCCGAGCTTGTTGATATGCTGTGCCAAACCAGACTTCAAGTTTGCAGCTTTGTTAGCGTGGATGATGTTGGTCTTAGCCAACTTGTCCAGCATCTTCTGTACCACGGGGAACTGCTTAGCAGCCTCGTCCTTGTCAGTGGTAGCGCGCAGCTTGCGAACAGCGTTACGCATCGTCTTTGCATAATACTTGTTATGCAAAGTCTTCACCTTGGTCTGGCGAATTCTCTTTACTGATGATTTGTGATTTGCCATCTTTAAATTTCTACTTTTTATTTCTGTTTGTAGTCCCTAGCAGAGTCGAACTGCTCTTTAGAGAATGAAAATCTCTCGTCCTAACCGATAGACGAAGGGACCGTCTTATTTTCGTGGGTGCAAAGTTACGGCTTTTTCTTTGAGTCACCAAATTTTCTCTTATTAATTTTTTCTAAATGCTTGATTTTTCGTATTTTTGCGGTTGTATGGAAACAAAAACGCGGGCTATTGTGCTCAGATCAGTGCGATATGGTGATTCTCAGATCATTGTCGACGTCTTTTCAAGAGAGAAGGGAAGGGCGTCGTTTATCTGTCATGTATCGAAAAATGGGCGGGGAAAGATCAGGCAACAGCTGTTTCAGCCGCTGACGATCTTGGAGATTGTCTATGACGACAGACCCACGCGCAGCCTGCAACGCTTTCGCGACATACGTCTGGCGCAGCCTTACTTCTCAATTCCTTTTCAGCCCGAGAAGCTGGCGATAGGGCTCTTCATCGCGGAATTCCTGTCCTACGCGCTGCGCGACGAGCAATGCAATGAGCCGCTGTATGACTATGTGGAGAGCAGCGTGACGTGGCTCGACAATGTGGTGGGGCAGTTTGCCAACTTCCATCTTGTGTTTATGCTGCGACTGTCGCGGTTCATCGGCTTCTTTCCCAACCTGGAGGAGATGGCTGAGGGCGACTGGTTTGATCTGCGCAACGGCGTGTTCACACCTATAAAGCCCTTGCACCCGGACTATCTGCGCCCTGAGGATGCGGCGAAAATCGGTACGCTGATGAGGATGAACTACGACAATATGAGGTTTTTCCGCATGAGCAGTGTCGAGAGAAACGAGTGCGTCGACACGATTCTGACCTTTTATCGGCTGCATATCCCCAACTTCCCGGAGATGAAATCGCTGCCGGTGCTGAGGGAACTCTTCTGACTTTTGTAGTGTAGCATAGGCTTTGACGATGGGGCATAGAGAAAGGCTGGTGTCGTTCATACTATGTCTTTTTCACATGACTGGCCATAATTCGCCAGGAATTTCGATTGGAATGCGTCATTCATGAACGTTCTGTGGTCAGAACATGATGGTTGCTGTTTGATAAAGCAGCGTTTAATGTTCATGAACGATGCAGGGCAGGCAAAAAAGAAGTCTCCCATGCGGCACGTGCCACATGGGAGACTTCAAAGTTTAAAGTTTGCTATGTCAGCCGGTCAGAGGACCGGGAGGTTATGCTAAGAGCTTGCGGACGATGGTGGAGATGACCTTACCGTCGGCCTTGCCAGCCATCTGCTTGGTGGCCTGTCCCATCACCTTGCCCATGTCCTTCATGTCTTGTGCACCTGTCTGGGCGATGATGTCCTTGACCTGGGCGGTGATTTCCTCCTCGGTGAGCGGCTTTGGCAGGTATTCCTTGATGACGGCGACCTGTGCCAGCTCAACGTCGGCGAGATCCTGACGTTTGGCCTTTGCATAGGTGTCGGCGCTTTCCTCGCCCTGCTTGGCGAGCTTTTGCAGAATCTTCAGAGCGGTTGCGTCCTCCAAGGTGTCGTTGGCACCGGGAGCCGTCTTGGCCTCGATGAAGTATTTCTTAATGTTGCGCAGTGCTTCCAGACGCACCTTGTCGCGCGCCTTCATGGCTGTGCGGATGTCACTGCTGACCTGATCAAATAGATTTGCCATATCTCTTTGTTGTTTTTAAATCCTTGTTGTTGGCGGCATAGACCGCCGCTGTGTTATGCGAAGCTGATGATGCCGGGCACGGTGTCGCTCTGCTCGTCAGTGGCGGGCTTGTCGTCCTTATGTCCGGAGCCCGTGTTGCGGATGTCGTCGAGCATCTGTCGTGTACGCTTGTAAGTAGGCGTGTTCTCCACAGCGAGAATGACATCCTCGTTGTCGAGTGTGTCGGGTGTGAAGATGTAGACGTGAGGACGGTGCTTCATCATCGGGTTCTTGCCATCCTTGCCATAGTAGCGGTTGCGTCGGTCGGCCTTTTCGGCTGCGATCTCTTCTTCCTGTGCGATGCGGTTGGCTTCCTCTTGTGTGCGGCGCTCGCGGCGGTCCTTGGGCTCCACATCCTCCACACCGAAACCGGTAGCGAGGATGGTGACTTTGACCTTCTTGCCGAGTTCGGGGTCTGTGGCCAGTCCCCACTTGATCTCGAAGTCGTCGCCGAACTTCGCCATGAAGTCGTTGACATCGTTCATCTCCTCCATCATCAGGCCCTGGTTGTCGTTCTTCTCGTTGGAGAAAGCGATGGAGAGCAGGATTTTCTTGGAGTTGAAGACATCGTTGTCGTTGAGCAACGGTGAGTTGAGTGCGTCGTCGATGGCCTTCTTCACACGTCCGTCGCCCTCGCCGTAACCGGTACTCATGATGGCGACGCCACCGTCCTTGAGGACCGTCTTCACGTCGTTGAAGTCGAGATTGATGAGTCCGTGGATGGTGATGATCTCGGCGATGCTCTTGGCAGCAACGCTTAGCGTATCGTCAGCCTTGCCAAAAGCGTCGAGAACTGTCAGCTCAGGATAGATCTCGCGCAGGCGCTCGTTGTTGATCACGAGCAGAGCGTCGACATGCTTGGCCATCTCTTCGACGCCGTCGAGAGCCTGGTCGATCTTCTTGGGACCCTCGAAACGGAAGGGTATGGTGACGATGCCCACGGTGAGGATGCCCATCTCCTTGCTCACCTGTGCGATGACAGGAGCGGCACCAGTGCCTGTTCCACCACCCATACCGGCCGTGATGAATGCCATTTTCGTGCCGTCGTTGAGCATAGCTCTAATCTGGTCGATGCTCTCCATAGCGGCTTGACGGGCACGCTCGGGGCGGTTGCCGGCTCCAAGACCTTCGGCACCCAACTGCAGGTGCTCGGGTACGGGAGAGTCGTTCAGGGCCTGCGCGTCGGTGTTGCAGAGCACAAACGACACGTCGTGGATGCCTTCACGGTACATGTGGTTCACGGCGTTGCCACCGCCACCACCGACTCCGATGACCTTGATGATGCTCTGCTCTTTGTCAGGCTGGCCGAAATCGAGAATGGAAGGCTTGGTGCTTTCCGTGAGTGTGGAGGGTTTCTGGCCTTCCATATTATTGTTGTTATCTGGCATAGTGGTCTGTCTTTAAAGTAAACATGTTGAGTCTTATTTCTCGTCTTCCTCTTCCTCTACCATCCTACGGCCAAAACTCTTGAGTCCGTTGACGGCTTTGTGTAACCAGGAGTTCTCGCGTTTCTTGCGCCGGCGCTCCTCTTCCTCTTCGGCTTCCTGCTGTCTGCGTCGCTCCTCTTCCTCCTCCTGTTTGCGCTTGGCAGCCTCCTCGGCCGCCTTCTCAGCCTCGGTCTTGATGATGCCCTTGCCGTTTTCAAGATTTGTGTGTGTGATAGGCTGTACGGGTACGTCACTGGCGGGCTGCTCGTTCTGGAAGAGTGAATCGCTGATCTCGCTGCCTGCGCAGTTCATGTTGCCTTTGGCCAGCAGTCCGAGGACCGTGCACATCGTGCCGTCCTTGGCTGTGATGGCCGGGCTCTTGGATATGATAGTTGTCGTGACAGAGCCTGCTATTCTCACCTTGTCGGTGTGAGTGAGGATCTTGAAGGCCTTGCCGATGTCTTTCATGTTGGATCCGCCACCGGTGAGGACGATGCCGCCAAGAAGCTTGCCCACGTATTCGTCGGGTACCTGGTGCCATGCGTTCTCGATGATCTCCTGCACACGAGCCTCTACAATCTCCACGAACTTAGGCATGTCGATGCTGCGGTCGTGGTCAATGGGATAGGTCTTGCCCATGTCGATCTCGCTGGAGTCGGTGTAAGCAGCGGCATATTTGAGTTTCATCTCTTCCGCTGTCTTGTCCTCCATCTGCAGAGATGTGAGGTCTTTGGTGATATTGTTGCTGCCAAGGGGAATGACAGCCAAGTGGCGTAGGATGTCGCGATAGTAGACAGCAACTGTTGTCGTCTCAGCTCCTAAGTCCACGAGGACACAGCCACCGCGTCGCTCGGCATCGGTGAGCACTGCGTCGGCGAGGGCCAGGGGAGAAAGATACATCTCGGCGATGGCAATGCCGGCATTCTCGAAACAGCGGTTGAGATTGCGATAGAAGGACTTGCGCCAGAGAATGTTGAGGAAGTTGCCCTCCAGTCTGGTGCAGATAAAGCCAGTCGGGTCGACTTGGAGCTGGTTGTCGACCTTGTATTCTTGTGTGACAGCGTCGAGGATCTCCTGGTCGGGGTATTGCATGCTGCGGTTGGCATCCATCAGGCCGTTGACCATATCAACCGTCACCTTGGTATCAGCGGGCAATTGCTTGACAATGATATTCTTCTCACTGCGTATCGATTGACCATTAACACCAACGTAGACACGTGCTATCTTAGTCTTGAGAATGTTCTCGAGCTTCTTGATCACATTGCTCAGGGCTTGCACTGTTTTGTCGATATTGTTGACCACGCCTTTGCGAATGCATGAAGTAGCGTCTTCCTTTACGACAGCCAGGACCTTAATGCTGCCGTCGAGGTTCTTCTTCCCCGCAATGCCGGTGATTTTTGAAGATCCCAGCTCTATTGCTACTATAAAATCTGCCATACGTAAATAGTAATTATCAATTCAGTTCTTCCGTTTTTTCGTATTGTCTCTTTTTGCAAATGATTTGGTTGTCAAACTCCACATTGATGTAGGAGTATTTGTTCCATCCGGCTTGCGAGAGTCCGTATTTGTAGAACTTCTCCAACCGGTCCATTTTGCGGTTGATATATTCTGTGACCAGTTGCTTGCGCTTGTCGGGCCTGTTGGTCTCAGGCAGCTGACCGATGTAGATGATCTGGTCACCGACGCGCGGCACGAGCTCAATGCCTTTGTCAGGCAGTATGTTGATTTGCTCGATCTGGTTCTTCCAAAAATCGTTGGCCATCAATGCCTCACCCACATAGGCCACATAGTTGCGGGCAAACCACTTGTTGATGTAGCCGGTGGCGATGATCAAGTCGCTCGTGTAGTGCGAGTTGGGCATGATGCGGTTGTTGTCGTCCAAGTAATAGTCATCGCCATTGACGGACTTGATGCGCAGTGTGGGCATGCGCTGCGTGAGTGTGACGCATACATGTCCGTCCTGTGTCTTGTAGCATTGGGCCGACTGCACGAAAGGACTTTGCTTCAGCATGTCCTCGATGGTGCGTGTATCGACGGTATACAGAGGTTTGCCCAAAGGGTAGAGTCCGCTGTCTTTCAGCCGGTACTTGATCTCCTTCGCCGTGATGAAGCCGTTGGTGGCCTCGTCGGCAATGTCGATATTGACCTGAGTGCATATCTGCTTCTCCTGATCAGGCTTGTCAAAGGCGACGAAGGCGATGACAAGATAGGCAGCCAGCATGAAGTCGATAGTGCCCAGAATGATTTTTCCTCGGTTCATCCGCATGGTTCAGATAGCTGTATAGGATGACACCGGTGTGGGATATGCCCGCACCGGATGTCTTATTTCTTTTTGTCTTCCAGAATACGTGTGATCTGTGGAACCATGTTGTCGAGATCGCCGGCGCCTAAGATGATCAGCACATCGAAGTCGCGGCTCTTGACCATATTGAGCACATCGGCCTTCTGAATCATGCTCTTCTCTACGCCGGGCTTGAGGTTGTCGTAGATCAGCTGCGACGTGACACCGGGAATAGGAGCCTCGCGGGCCGGATAGATCTCGGTGAGGATGACCTCGTCGAAATGGCTCAGCGCATCAGCGAAGTCCTTGTAGAAGTCACGGGTGCGGGTGTAGAGATGCGGCTGGAAGATGGCGGTCAGCTTGCGGCCCTGGTAGAGCTCGCGCAGACTCTTGGCACTTTGCAGGATCTCCTTGGGGTGATGGGCATAGTCGGAAAGCAGCACGTGACGGTCATTGTTGATCTTGAAGTCGAAGCGGCGCTCAACACCGTGGTATGTGCTCATGCCGTAGCGCAATTCCTCAGCCGTGCAGCCATTGAGCTGGGCAAGCGCCATGGCAGCCACGCCATTCTCTATATTAATAGGTATGGGCTGGCCGAGCTTCACATTCGGGACGTTCTCCACGGGTGAGATGAAGTCGAATGTGATGTTGCCATTCTCGATTTTGATGTTTTCAGCATGGAAGTCTCCCTCATTGCGGCTATAGGTATAAGTCTTTACGCCTTCCTGCACGTTGGGTTTCATCTCCAGATTCTTGTGGATGATGAGGGCGCCACCGGGTTGGATCAGCTCGGTGTAGTGACGGAAACTCTCAAGATATGCCTCTTTGGTGCCATAGATGTCGAGGTGGTCGGGATCGGTGGCGGTGATGACACTCATCCATGGACGCAGCCAGTGGAAGGAGCGGTCGAACTCATCGGCCTCAATGACGACATAGTCGCTGGTCTTGGAGAGGATATAGTTGGTGCCGTAGTTCTTCGAGATACCGCCTAAGAAGGCGTTGCAGTCGACGTGGCTCTGATGCATGATGTGAGCGCACATGGTCGATGTAGTCGTCTTGCCGTGTGTGCCAGCGACACAAAGTCCTTTGTGAGAACGTGTCAGCATGCCGAGCACCTGCGCACGCTTCTGCACTTCGAAACCATTGTTGCGGAAGTATTGCAGTTCCTGATGCTCAGCGGGAATGGCCGGGGTATAGACGACCAAACACGACTTGTTGTCACGGCAAGCGTGGGGAATCTCGTCGACGTTCTCTTTGTAGTGGATGACCATGCCTTCCTTTTCGAGCTGTTGTGTCAGCGTAGAAGGTGTCTTGTCGTAACCGGCCACAACGAGACCTTTATGAATGAAGTAACGGGCCAGAGCACTCATACCAATGCCACCGGCACCAATGAAATATACAGCTTTTATATCTTTGAGTTCCATGATATTTAAAGAGTTATTTGCATATCCTGGAAGGATGGCAGTCACCTCTTGCGAGGTGCGCAGTCTCTTCCGAAGCGTTTAATTTATTTTCCCCAGGCGAGTTTGACGACTTCGTTGGCAATGACGTCGGCGGAGTCTTTCAGTCCGAGTTTCTTGATGTTTTCTGTCAGTGATGCGAGTTTGGCGTCGTCGTGTACGATCTCCAAGGCTTTGTCGAGCAATTTGTCGGGTGCGTCAGCATCTTTGACATAGATGGCGGCGTCTTTATCGACGAGGGCCATGGCGTTCTTGGTCTGATGGTCTTCGGCAACGTTGGGGCTTGGTACCAGAATGACAGCTTTGCCGATGAGGCAGAACTCACTGATGGAGCTGGCTCCGGCACGGCTGATGACGAGGTCGGCAGCCTGGTAGGCAGCGCCCATGTCGCTGATGAAGTCGAGGACTTTCAGGTTGGGGATGTCACCAAAGTCCTTCACGGCCTGGTTCATCTCGGCGTTGTAGTACTTACCGGTCTGCCAGATGAACTGCACATCGGCGCTTTTCACCTTGTCGAGATGCTGTCGCATACTTTCGTTGATGGTGCGTGCTCCTAAACTGCCGCCTACGAGGAGAATCGTCTTCTTGTTGGGATCAAGACCGAACTTGACTCTTGCGTCTTCCTTGGAGATGGTTGCATCCACAACATTCTGTCGGACCGGGTTGCCCGTCATGATGATTTTGTCGGCCGGGAAGAACCGTTCCATGCCTTCATACGCCACGCAGATCTTGCTGGCCTTCTTCGCCAGCAGCTTGTTTGTGACGCCGGCATAGCTGTTCTGCTCTTGGATGAGGCATGGAATGCCCATGCTGGCACATACGTTCAGCGTTGGTCCGCTGGCGTATCCGCCTACTCCGACAGCCACCATCGGCTTGAAGTCTTTGACAATCTTCTTTGCCATCCGTTCGCTCTTCCAGATCTTGAAGAGCACAGCGATGTTTTTCAGCAGATGCTTACGGTCGAAGCCGCAGATGGGCAAGCCTTTGATGTCGTAGCCTGCTGCGGGCACCCGCTGCATCTCCATGCGTCCCAGAGCACCCACGAACTGGATTTTGGCACTGGGATATTTGGCTTTGATGGCATTGGCGATAGAGACTGCAGGGAAGATATGGCCTCCTGTGCCTCCGCCGCTGATGATGACTCTTAATTCTTTCTCCATGTCGCCTATTTCTTATTTTCCGCAAAAGTAATCAAAAAAAATGTCTTTTGATCATTTTTGTTCTACTTTATTTTGTTTCTTCTGTACCAAATGACTATTTATTATACATTTGTTTCCTTATCATCGGCCGCCGTGTTGTCGACAGCAACCTTCATCGGCTGAGGCTCAGGTCTCTTTTTTGCTGTACGGCTGACGCTGAGGATGACACCTATGTAGATGCAGTTGATGATCGTGGACGTACCACCCTTACTGATGAGCGGCAGTGGCTGACCCGTCACAGGAACGAGTCCCACAGCCACACACATGTTGAACAGTGCCTGCGTGACCAGTAGCAGAGCGAGTCCCATGGCGAGGAGGGCCGGGAAGTTGTTCTCGCATCGGCTGGCGATACGGCCCGTCCGGAAGAGCAGGATGATGTAGAGCATCGCCACAAACGCTGCGCCCTCTATGCCTAACTCTTCGATGATGATGGCATAGATGAAGTCGGAGAAGGCCTGAGATAGGAAGTCGCGCTCCACAGAGTTGCCCGGTCCCTTACCGATGATGTTGCTGGAAGCAATGGCGATATTGGCGTGGGCTGTCTGAGCGTCTTTGTCGAGGTCTACTTTTTCTGGCGGTATCTCTTCGTGGTTGCTGAACTTGTCGATACGCGATTTCCACGTGTCGAGTCGGTGAAGCATGCCTCCGCTCTTGGCTTTCTCCGGTTGTTTGCCGTCTACTTGTTCCGTGAGCTGTCCTTCAGGAGAGGCTTCTTCGTTGTCGTGTCCGAAGATCATAACCGTCGCAACCACCAAGACGATGACCAGCGCGACGCTTCCGACGAGTTTGCCAAGCTGTTGAACAGGTACCCGTCCAATGATCATCATGAAGAAGATGACGGAACACAGCAGTGCGGCCGTGGAGAGATTCTCCACCATGATGAATGGAATGATAAAGGCACAAACCACAAGGATATAGGGCATTGCATGGCGGTCGGCGCCACGCTCAGTCTGCATGGCACTCAGCACCTGAGCCGTTGCAAGCACTAACGCGCCTTTACCAATTTCAGAGGGCTGGAACTGTATGCCAAAGATCGAGAGCCATCGCTGTGCGTCGTTGGTGGAGTGACCGGCGAAGTCTACCCAAAAGAGCGTCGACACAGCGATGATCAGCACGAATGGCGTGAAGAACTTGAAGTACTTGCATTTGATGTTAAGCGTGACAATAGCCAGAAACACACCGACACCCAGCAGGCCGATGTGTTTGATGATAGGCGCGGCATAGCTTCCTCCTTTGTAGGTCAGCTCGGAAGAGGCCGAAAATACCTCTACGATGCTGATGAGACAAAGGAAGAAAAACACCATCCAGATGACTTTGTCACCCTTGAATATGTTTCCAAATTTCTTGTTGTCCACTTGTTGTCTTTATTGAAGGGCCGGAGCAAGATACCTCCGGCTCATATCCTTTACAGGCTTCTGACTTGTTGCTTGAACTGTTCGCCGCGGTCCTCCATGTTATGGAAGAGGTCGAAACTGGCGCAGCAGGGTGAAAGCAAAACCGTATCGCCGGGGCGGGCCATGTCGTAGCAGGCCTTCACGCAATCCTTCATGTTGTGCGTGTCGCGTACGGGAATGCCCAGCTGATCGAAGAAGTTGTGGAGCTTCGTGTTGTCGGCACCGAGATAAACCAGTCCTACGCACTTCTTCTGAACCAACTCTTTGATGGCGTTGTAGTCGTTGCCTTTGTCCTTACCGCCGAGGATGAGGATGACAGGTGTGCGCATGCTCTCCAAAGCATACCAGCAGGCATCGACATTGGTGGCCTTGGAGTCGTTGACATAGTGCACGCCAGCCACGTCGCAAACTTTTTCCAGGCGGTGCTCCACACCCGGGAAGTCGCTCAGACTCTTGCGGATGATCTCTTTCTTGATGCCGCTGATGTTGGATGCCAAGCCGGCGGCAAGAGAGTTATAGATGTTGTGCTTACCGGTCAGCGAGAGCTCCTCCTGTTCCATATTGAATGGAGTGGGGTACTCAAGTTTGTATTGTCCTTCCTCAATATAAGCGATGCTTCCCTTCTCTTTCAGCTCAGAGAACGGGCACTGCACGGCCTTGATGTCGTATTTGTCGAGCTGCTTCTTGATGACAGGATCGTCGTTCCAGTAGATGAAGTGGTCATCCGCTGTCTGGTTCTGGATGATGCGCATCTTGGCATCGACATAGTTTTGGAACTTGAAGTCGTAGCGGTCGAGGTGATCGGGCGTGATGTTGAGCAGAATGGCAATGTTGGCACGGAAGTCGTACATGTTGTCGAGCTGGAAAGAACTCAGTTCGATGATATAGTACTCGTGCGGTTCCTCAGCCACCTGGAGAGCAAGACTCTTACCGATATTTCCGGCCAGTCCCACGTCGTATCCGGCACTCTTGAAGATGTGATAGATCAGCGAGGTGGTTGTCGTCTTGCCGTTGCTGCCCGTGATACAGATCATCTTGGCGTGCGTATATCGTCCTGCGAACTCAATCTCGCTGATGATATGTGTGTGCTGGGCCATCAGTTTCTGCACCATAGGAGCCTCTTTTGGGATGCCCGGGCTTTTGATGACCTCATCTGCACTCAGGATTTTCTCCTCGGTGTGATGACCTTCTTCCCATTCGATCTGATGGTCGTCAAGCAGTTTCTTGTACTTGTCCTTGATCGAAGAAGTGTCAGATACGAAAACATCGAAACCTTCTTTCTTTGCCAGCACGGCAGCTCCTGCACCGCTCTCGCCGGCTCCTAATATAACGATTCTTTTCATTGCTGAACTACGTTTTTACTCTTTCGAGGTTTTTATCTTTTTTGTTTGTTGCCCGCTGTCTGTGGTAGACAGCAGCGCTTTTGGCTTTTTGCCAGTCAGACTGTTCTCATTTTGGCTACACCATTATATATATAGGTACACCTTATTATATATATAGGAATGTGGAACTATTATATATAGGAGTGTGGCGTTGCCTTCCATGAGCCGTCTTCCTTATCTTATCTTGAGTGTGATAATGGTCAGAGCCGCCAGGATGATGGTGATGATCCAGAAGCGGATTGTGATCTTAGACTCATGTTTGGGTGAGTGGGGACTCTTGATCAGGTATTTGCAGTCGGGGTCAAGCTGCTGGTCTGTCACGCGGAAGTTATCGTGGATAGGTGTACGCTTGAAGATACGCTGCTTCACGCCATGGCGTTTGCCGAGCTTATAGTACCATACCTGACAGATGACGCTGAGGCTTTCTACGAAGAAGATGCCGCAGAGGATCGGCAGCAACAGCTCTTTGTGGATGATCACAGCGCATACGCCGATGATGCCGCCAATGGTCAGTGAGCCCGTGTCGCCCATGAACACCTGGGCAGGGTAGGCGTTGTACCATAGAAAACCAATGAGCGCTCCGACAAAAGCACACATGAAGACTACCAGCTCTTGCGAGCCTGGGATGTACATGATGTTGAGATATGCGGCAAATTGAATATGCGAGCTCACATAAGCCAAGATGCCTAACGCCACGCCAATGATGGCCGAGTTGCCTGCGCACATGCCGTCCATACCGTCATTGAGGTTGGCTCCGTTGCTCACAGCGGTGACGACGAAGATCGTCATAATGACGAAGAGAATCCAGCCGGCGGCAGTCTTATACTTGCCACAGAAAGACATCACCGACGAGTAGTCGAGGTTGTGGCCTTTGACAAACGGTATTGTCGTCTTCAGCGTCTTGCGGGCCTCGGCGCGGTGCTTGACGACCATCTCCTGACCCTGACGCTGGAGCACGATGTTCTCGTTGGACTTCACGTCGGGCGAGGCCCAGAGCACGAGTCCGACAATCAGTCCGATGCCTACCTGACCGACAATCTTGTACTTGCCTTTCAGACCTTCCTTGTTGCGGTGGAAGATCTTGATGTAGTCGTCCATGCCGCCGAGGAAGCCCAGCCACACCGTAGTGATGAGCATCAAAATCAGATAGATGTTGCGCAGACGGCCTAACAGCAGCACAGGAATCAGGATGCTGACGATGATGATCACGCCACCCATCGAGGGTACTCCTATCTTTTTGACACCAAAGGGATCGATCTTGGCATCGCGCTGCGTCTCGGTGATCTGTTTACTCTTCAAGTATTTGATGAACTTCTCACCAAACCATGCCGAGATGATCAGTGAGAGGATCAGAGCCAGCAATGCACGGAAGGAGATGTAACCCCAGATGCGTGCACCGGAAATACCGAACTGCTCCAGAAAACGAAAGAGATAGTATAGCATGTCTTAGCTCTTTTTGTTTATAGTCTTAGCTCTTGTTATTGAAAGTCTTGACACCTGTTATTTATCGCAACCGGTAGCGTTAGTGTCTTGCGACGGGTTGTTGAGGCCGAAGATGTTGCGCAGCACCTCATGGTCATCGAAGTGATGCTTGACACCTTTAATTTCCTGATAGTTTTCATGTCCCTTGCCTGCCACGAGGACCACGTCGCCTTTCTGAGCCATCATACATGCGGTCTTGATAGCCTCTTTGCGGTCTACAATGCTGATAACCTTTTGCATCTGTTGTGCATTCAGTCCGGCGAGCATGTCATCGATGATAGCCTGCGGATCCTCGAAGCGGGGATTGTCGCTGGTGATAATCACTTTGTCGCTTTGCTTGACGGCTTCCTGGGCCATGAGCGGGCGCTTGCCGTGATCACGGTTACCGCCTGCTCCACATACGGTGATGACGTGTCCCTTGCCGTTGAGCACTTCATGGATGGCACCCAACACGTTTTGCAAAGCGTCGGGAGTGTGGGCATAGTCGACAATGGCCGTGAAGCCTTTGGGCGACTGGATGGGTTCCAGACGTCCGCTGACGCTGTGGAGTGTGCTCAGGATCACGAGGATCTCCTCAGGCTCCTTGCCCAGCATACGTGCGGCAGCATATACAGCCAGCAGGTTGCTGACGTTGAATTTACCGATGAACTGCACGCCGACCTCATGTCCGTCAATGTCGAGATACATTCCAGCGAAGTGCATCTCGATGATGCGGGCGCGGAAGTCAGCCATCTGGCGAATGGAGTAGGTCTTCACGGTAGCCTTTGTGTTCTGCACCATGATCATGCCGTTCTTGTCATCGGCATTGGTGATGGCGAAAGCAGACTTGGGCAGTCCGTCGAAGAAAGCCTTCTTGGCATTGCGATAGTTCTCAAAGGTCTTGTGATAATCGAGGTGATCACGAGTGAGGTTGGTGAAGATTCCACCTGTGAATTTCAGTCCGCCGATACGCTTCTGAGCGATGGCGTGGCTTGAGCACTCCATGAAGGCATACTCACATCCTGCCTCTACCATTTTGCCCAAGAGCATGTTCAGTTCGATGGGATCCGGTGTGGTATGGTCAGCTGGAATGGCTTCGCCGTCGATATAGTTGACGACTGTAGAGAGCAGACCGCACTTATATCCCATCTTGCGGAACATATTATATAATAAGGTGGCGATCGTTGTCTTTCCGTTCGTACCGGTCACGCCGACGAGTTTGAGCTTCTTCGACGGATCACCATAGAAGAGTGTGGCCACGTGGCCTACGGCATCTTCGGTGGACGGCACCTGAATGTAGGTGACGCCTTCGGCTTTCTCTTCCGGCATGTCTTCGCAGAGCACGGCACTGGCGCCTTGCTCGATGGCCTTAGGGATGAAGCGGTGGCCGTCTACCTGGGTACCTTTCATGGCAATGAACAGATGACCATCCTTGACTTGGCGCGAGTCTATGTCCACGCCGGTGATGTCGGCATCCACGCCCCCAACGATAGAGGTGGGCTTGATGCCCTTGAGAAGCTCTTGTAGTTTCATTTCTTTCTATATTATTCTTTATATTTTATTTCTATCAGTTTTGTTTTTTCTTATTCCAGTGTCAGCGTACACGTCTCGCGTCGGTGGATATATTGTCCTGGCGGGATGCTTTGCTTGACGACCTTTCCTCGTCCGATGATGCGGCATCTCACGCCCCGTTGCTCCATGAGATAGACAGCGTCGCGTGCTCCCATGCCCATGACGTCGGGTACATGCTTGGTACTTGGCACACCCTGATGGATGAGATCCACGTAGCGGGTGTTGCTTTTGGCCTGCCCCCACAGTGCACTGGTATTGGCAATGTTAGCGATATAGTTGCGCTTGGTCTTGATGCCTAACTGTGAGAGCACGAAGTCGGCAGAGAGAATATTGCCGTTTTTCACCTGTGGGACGAAGATAGAGGACGAATCGCGTGCCTCTCTGACGTCGCGTCCCTCGCTCTGCGCCATGATGCCCTCAGCGATATGATGGAAGACGACACCGCTCATGCCGCCACCGGAAGCGGGCAGTCCACCTTTTTGTATACAGACGATACAGCTGTACTTCGGGTTGTCGGCAGGGAAATAACCGGCGAATGACAGCAAGTAGTGCGTCATACCGTTTTTATAGCCTGCCGTACCTTTAGAGATCTGAGCGGTACCCGTCTTGCCGGCCACCTTGAACGATGTCGATCCGGCTTTCTTTCCGAGTCCCTCACTGACCACATGTTCCAGCATCACCTGCATCTTCTTGATGACAGCGGGCGAGGCGATCTGAGAATGACCTTTGACCACCTGAGGCGGATATTCAGTGACCTCACCGTTTTGGATCGACGCCTTGACGAAGCGTGGCTGCATCATGCATCCGTTGTTGGCGATGGCATTGTAGAATGCCAGCGTAGAGATCGGCGGCACCTGCGACTCATAGCCTATACTCATCCACGGCAGAGCCGTGTTGCTCCAGTTGATCCACTCTCCGCGCTTGTTCTTCTTTGGCATACGGATCTTAGCCGGACTGGCACCCACGATAGGGATATGCAGATCCGAGGCAATGCCGGAGCGATAGACGCCGCGCACGAATTTCTCCGGATCATTGTGGTAGTACTCGTCGATGATTCTACTCACGCCGATATTAGAACTCACACGCAGGGTGGTGGCCATATTCATGACACCATATCCGCCGCGCCGCCAGTTGTGGTCCTTCATCTCCCGTCCGTACATAGGCCAGACGCCATTTCCGGTGTCGACGATCTTGCTGGTGTCGCACATGCCGTCCTGTAATGCTGTCATGACGCTGACGGGTTTGAACACCGATCCCGGCTCCATGAGGTCGCTGACGGCGTGGTTCTTGATCTCCTTATAGATGATCTGTCCGTTGGGACCGTAGCATTTGTCGATGTTGACGATGGCTTTGATGTCGCCCGTCTTTACCTCCATGACGATCGCCACGCCCACGTCGCCGTTGACTTCCGGCTGTTTGAGTTCTTCGATGACGGCTCTTTCTGCCAAGTCCTGAATGCCTACGTCGATGGTCGTGATGATGTCGCAACCGTTGACAGGCTCTTTGTCGATGATGTCGAGATACTTGTTGAGCACCTTGCGGCGGTGTCCGATACCATTGGTACCACGGAGCAGTTTGTCGAACGACAGCTCCAGACCACAACGTGGCATTCGTCCTCCATCCTTCAGCGCATACATATCACCCACCGTGCGCTCAGCGAGCGTACCAAAAGGATTCTCGCGTGAGTTCAGCTCCTCGCAGTGGAAGCCACTTTGGAACTTCGTCAGGTTAAATACGGGCAACTTCAATACTTCTGAGTATGTGTTGTAGTTGATGCGGTAGGGCCACACCGGCCAGTGCCGGCTCATCTTTTTCCGTCCTTTGTCGAGGTTGGCCTTAAACTCAGCGGGACTTTGCTCGGGGAAGATCTCGTGCAGTCCTTTGCAGATCTGATTTACCTTAGCGTCCCATAAAGAGTCGTTGCCCGCATCGTGAAGTTGCTGGAAGTCCATGAAGATCTTGAACTCCGGCAGTGACGAGGCCAGCAGTTGTCCGTCGCAGCTGAGGATGTTTCCTCTGACGGGCTGAATGACCACGTTGTCTCGTTTCACGCGGTCTGCCACCTTCATCCAGTAGTCCCGCTTGGCCGTCATGATGTATCCGGCCTTGATAAGCACGGCGAGGGAGATGATAGTCATCAGCATACAGATGACACTGTAGCGTGGCATGATTTTCTGGTTGTTGAACTTGCTCATGTCGTTATTTGTCCTCCTCGGGTACTTCTATTTTATAAGGAGGTGCACTGGGAATCTTCAGCACACTGTCCTTATTGTTTTTCAACAGTTCGATGACATTGCTTTCGCGGCTGATCTCCGTGAGCTGGCTGGTGCTGGAGAGCGCCTTGTATTTGGCGTCCTTGAGTTTCACCTGCAGCTTGTCGATCTGAATGAGGTCTTGCTGACAGCTGTATCTGCTGCCAATGTACACGATCATAAACGCGCCGATGAGCATGAAGAGCCATATCTGCCTTCTGACGGACGAGGTGTAAAGGATGTCTCCACCCAAGATCTTCTTCAAAGAGAAGAGCCGCGATTGCGGTGCCTCGTCCTCTGTGGCCTGCTCTTCGATGACCTCTTTCAGCGAGGGTAGGCTGTCTTCCTGCTTTTTCTCTTTTTTGTCGGCACTTTCGGTCTTCTGTCCGTTTGGCTTTTTTTCGTCAGCAGTGGCAGTTGTTTTATTCGCTTGGTCGTCCGTCGGCGTCCCCAGAATATCCTTTAGGGGTCTGGCGTCATCCTTGTTGTCGGTTATATTGTTGTTTATTTGCTCTTGCTTCTTCATTTTTTCTCTGCGATTCTCAGTTTAGCGCTACGGCTTCTCGGGTTGCGTGCCTGTTCGTCTTCGTCTGGCGTGATGACCTTGTTGTTGACCAGTGTAAAGGGACTCTCTATTCTTCCGTAGAAGTCCTGTACGGTCTTGCCCTCGGCATTTCCCGTTTTCATCATGTTTTTGACGATGCGGTCTTCGAGCGAGTGATAGGTGATGACGCTCAGACGTCCGCCCGGCCGGAGCAGTTCTGTGGCTGCTGCAAGCATCTCTTTGAGCGCGCTCATCTCGTGATTCACCTCGATGCGTAAGGCTTGGAACAGCTTTGCCATGTCTTTCTTCTCCCGTTCTCGCCGGAAGAGCGGCTCCACGGTGTTGAGAAAATCGCTTGTGGTGAGGATGGGCTTATCGGCCCGTGCCTTGACGATAGTGGCGGCGATGCGCCTTGCCGACCTCAGTTCACCATAGAGGTAAAAGATATCTGCCAGTTGCGATTCGGAGGCTGTGTTGACGATGTCGGCTGCCGTGGTTCCTGCCCGTTTGTTCATGCGCATGTCCAGCGGAGCGTCGAAGCGGAACGAGAAGCCGCGGCTTTCGTCGTCGAAGTGGTGACTTGACACGCCGAGGTCACCGAGCAGTCCGTCGATATGGCTTACGCCGTAGTAGCGCATCCAGTTTTTCAGGTATCTGAAGTTGGAGCGTACGAACGTAAAGCGTGGGTCGTCGACAAATCGCTTTCCCTCGCCTTCTGTGGTGAGGATGTTTTGCTCAGCGTCAGCGTCCTGGTCAAAGCTGTAGAGATGAGCCGTGCTGTCCATCCGCGAGAGGATCTCTCTCGAATGTCCGCCGCCGCCGAAAGTGACATCGACGTAGACGCCTCCGGGCTGAATGTTCAGTCCGTCGACGCTCTGCTTCAGCAGTACAGGAATGTGATATTCTTCTGTCTTTTCCATCTTTACGTTGCTTTGAGCCGTGCTTTTAGCGTGGCTACACATCTTTATATAGCGTATTTGGGTTCAAAGTTACATAAAAATCCCCACTTTTCTCCATATTGTGACTATATTTTTTCGATTCTCTTTCATCCTTTTGCAGGCTCAGTTGCATAGTGCTTTGACAGAGATGTAGCTGTCTGAACTTTGTGGTTTATCTTTTTTTATGCTTTTCTTATAATTTTCGTGCCAAAATCGAAGAAATATGAAAAAGAAGTGTTATTTTTGCATTTGATTAGTATCTTATGGAATAACATGGACGTTAGCACAAACAACTCGCAAGGAGAAAGCGTCGAGGAGTCTTTTCAGAAGACAATAGACGTGAAGAAGATTCTTGAAAGCAAGCTGGGACGGCGCGCAAAGTATGTGCCGGCCTTCTTCGTATCGTGGCTTCGTCGCATCGTTCATGAGGATGAAGTCAATGATTTCTTGTGGAAGCATCGTCATCAGGTCGGTACGGAATGGCTCAAGGAGTGTGTGAAGTACCTCGACATGCAAGTGACGATTGAGGGCAAGGAAAATCTGCCCGACAAGAATGACGGCAAGCTCTACACCTTTGTGAGCAACCATCCGTTAGGTGGCGAGGACGGTGTCTGTCTTGGTGCCATCATCGGTGACCACTACGACGGACGCTTCCGTTATCTCGTCAACGACCTGTTGCTGTTCCTTCCCGGCCTGCGTCCGGTGTGTATCGGCATCAACAAGACGGGTAAGCAAAGCCGTAACTTCCCCGCCATGGTGGAGGCCGGCTTTCAGAGCGACAACCACATGCTCATGTTCCCCGCCGGTCTCAACTCCCGTATGATCAATGGATGTATCCATGACCTGCCGTGGAAGAAGACTTTCATCTCCAAGAGTGTAGAGTATCATCGTGATGTAGTTCCCATCTACTTCAGTGGTCGCAACTCCAATCGTTTCTATCGTATCGCCCGTTGGCAGAAGCGCTTGGGGCTGAAGGTGAACATCGCCATGCTGTTTCTTGTCGACGAGATGTATCGCAACGTCCATAAGAAGTTTCGCATCGTCATCGGCAAACCGATTCCTTGGCAAACGTTCGACAAGAGCAAGACACCGAAGGAATGGGCACTTTTTGTAGAGAACAAGGTTTACGAACAGGCAGGCCCAGCAAGCCTACGGGGGGAGTGAACGCAACCAATATTAGCAGAAATGGAAGAAGAGATTATCCAACCCATCAGCAAAGAACTGCTGAAAAGTGAATTGACTCCTGAGCGCTGTCTGCGTACAACCAACAAGAGCCACAACGAGATTTATGTCATTCGTGCCACGGAGGCACCGCACGTGATGCAGGAGATAGGCCGTCTGCGCGAGATAGCCTTCCGCACGGCTGGCGGTGGAACGGGCAAGAGTGTCGACATTGATGAGTTCGACACGATGCCAAACGGCTGCAAGCAGCTGATCGTATGGAATCCCGAGGCCGAGGAGATCATTGGTGGCTACCGCTATCTCTTTGGCGAGGACTGGCAGATCAACGCCGAGGGTCAGCCCAATCTGGCCATGAGCCACATGTTCCACTTCTCTGATGAGTTCATGCGTGACTATGCTCCATATACAGTGGAGCTCGGCCGCTCGTTTGTCTCTTTGGAATATCAGAATGTCAGAAAGAACACCAAGAGCATCTTCGCCTTGGATAATCTGTGGGATGGACTGGGTGCGCTGACGGTCATCAATCCACGCTGTAAATACTTCTTGGGCAAGATGACGATGTACCCGTCGTTTGTGCGCCGTGGCCGCGACATGATTCTCTACTTCCTGCATAAGCATTTCGGTGATGCCGACAAGCTGGTTGTGCCGATGAAACCGGTGATAATTGACACTCCGGAGGACGAGTTGCGTCAGATCTTCTGCGAAGAAGACTTCAAAGCCGACTATCGTATTCTCAATCATCAGGTTCGGGAGTTGGGCTACAACATCCCGCCGTTGGTCAATGCCTACATGAATCTGAGTCCTACGATGAAGTTCTTTGGCACTGCCGTGAACTATGAGTTTGGTGATGTCGAGGAGAGTGGCATTCTCATTGCTGTCGATGAGATCTTTGAGGAAAAGCGCATCCGTCACATCAACAGCTTTGTCAAGGAGCATCCAGAGGCTTTGAAGATGCCCATGCCAAAGAAAAGTTAAGGAAGAAGCTCGTCGCTTCTCTCCATTCATAATAGCGAAATGCGGTGAGTCAGGCCATTTGCCTGTGCTCACCGCATTTCTGTATTTATCGCATTATTCAAATTCTTTTAGTGAAAAGGCTTCCATGTAGGGAATCAGCTCGTGGCTGTCCTTATACAGTTTCCATGCGTCCTCTGTGTGACTTAATTCCACGACTTGCTGTCTCGTCATGGGAGATAGAACTTTAGATACTTCTGAGATCGTTTTTTTTTCTTCTTCGTCTAATGCGGTGATATTGGGATTATCACATTTGAGAAGCGTATATTCAAGGTTATTGGTCTCGACAATTTCCTTTTGTATGCCTTCAACATGGTCGTAAATCGTATCATAATGTACAGGTACAGGCCCAAGTTGTATAGCCTTATATTGCAGCCCGCTGATTGAGCGACCGTGTCGGCGGTAGTGAAGAAAGTCTGCATAAAACATTTCCTTATTCAGTTTTGTCTTGACTATACCGCCCTTTTCGTTGTGAACGAACATCCTGACCATCGACTCAAGTTTGTTGGGAGACATGGGTGAGAAGCCATTGTAGATGCTGCGACTTGTGTTTCCGTAGAAGAGCAAGGTAAGTATATCTTTCTCCTCATTGTCAGGGACAGCCATGACTTGAGCTCCTATTTTGGAAAATTCCGCTTTGCTAAACTCTTCACGACTTGCCATCAGCATGCTAAGCATTCCCGATTTGCTTGAAGCTGCGATGATGCTTTTGCCGTTAGATTCTGATGGAACCTGCCCATTTTCATATTGTCTCCACTGGTTTTGACCGAAGCCTACGATTTTTGTTATTTGTGCATAGGAAAGGCCATATTTCTCCCTTATAGCTTTTATTTCGTCGGGAAATGGTATTCCGTGTTTGACGCGATATTGATTGTAAAGCTCATTGCAAGTCATGTCGCCTTGCTCAGCATTGTTGAACTCTTCTCCCGTGTCTTCACAAACAAAGTATCGTACGTGTACTTGATAGCTTTCTTTTCGGAACTCTTGTGTCTCTACGTCTTCCACAAGAAATACACGTCCTCCGGTGAACGGACTTTTAATATCTTTCGCTAATGTCTTTTTCATATATGATCCTCCTTATTATCTTTAAATGCATAACGTAAGGGCTTTTCAGCCAAATGGAAAGAGATGCAGATCGTATTTGTATTTGGCTGGCCTAATGCCACCTTTACATATAGTTCTTGCCCATCAAAGTTTTTTCCAAAGACCCACATGTCACCGTAAGAAAAAGCATCGATGATCGTTTCAACATAATCAATAGTATGTATATCCTTGATGATTTCCTTACTTGCCGTGTAGGTTATGCCGAGAGTTCTCATGGCCTCCTGGTTCTTCTTCCTGTCTACAAAGATGATTCCCCATATATCCATTTTGGGTAGAAATTGATGGAGAAATGCATCTACTTCTTCTTTATTCTTGATAAAATGATTGCCCATTGATCATTATCTCTTTTGCAAAGATAGTCATTAAAACTTAGAGATGCAAAAATATAACGTTAAAGTTTTATATTGTATGTGTTTCCAACTTTAAAATAGACATTCCTTTGATGAAGGAATATTGAAACCTTAATTGAATGATTCCGACAATGAATAGCGAATACAGTTCAAAGCTTTTGTAGGCATTACACTATCGGCAATGCGATGCCATTGATCTTTTGGTAGACGTCGAGGGCGTAGACATCTGTCATGCCGCTGATATAGTCTACGACAGCCATCAGGCGGGTTTCGAGGTCGTCGCTATGGATGTCGTACTGGCTGCTGAACCGCTTGATGAGCTGCTGGCTGTGGAATTTCTCGGGATGGACCGCCGCGTTGACAAGCGTCTGCATCAGTGTTTCCATGATTTTGTAACCGCTCAGTTCCACGTCGAGCACCGGTTTGCTCTGATAGATCTTGGCGTAGGACGTCTTCACACAGCGTTGATAAGCCTGACGCAATGGCTCACTCATGTTGCTGATCAAGCTGCCCTTGAACTCACCGTTGAGTATCTGCTCCTCATGTTCCACAAAGGTTTTCACGCATTCGTGCTCCAACAGTCCCACCACACAGGCGCGCATATACACGATCTGCTCGTTGCGGTCCGTCACATCCTCGTCTTTCAGCCGTTGCAGGATATGATTGCGTCCGTCCTCGTCAAAGAAGCCGAGCAGCAGGTCAGAGGTCTCTGCAAAGGTCAGAATCTTCAGCTTGTGCGAGTCCTCAATGTCCATGATCTCATAGCAGATGTCGTCGGCCGCCTCCATCAAGTAAACCAGTGGGTAGCGGCAGTAGCTTAACTGCGACCTGTTTTCGTTGTTGCATATCATGCCAAGCTCAGTGGCAATCTTGCGAAACACCTCTGCCTCGCTTTGGAAAAAGCCGAATTTGCCATGCGCTCCCGCCATGCTGCTGGCAAAGGGATACTTCACGATAGAGGCCAGTGTGGAGTAGGTCATCGCATATCCTCCCGGGCGCCGGCCCACAAAGCGGTGAGTCAGCAGTCGGAAAGCATTGGCGTTGCCCTCGAAGTGCGTCAGATCATCCCAAAAGCCAGGGCTCACCTGCTCCTTCAGATAGCTGCCCTCACCCTCAGAGAAGTAAGTCTGGATCGCCTTCTCACCGGAGTGTCCGAATGGCGGATTGCCCATGTCGTGAGCCAGACCGGCCGTTTGCACGATGGTGCCGATTTCCTCAAAGAGCGTACCCCCCAGTTCGGGATGCTTCCCGATGAGCTGTCGCGCCACGTCGTCACCCAAGGATTTGCCGAGCGAGCTCACCTCTAAGGAGTGTGTGAGTCGGTTGTGGACAAAGATGCTGCCCGGAAGCGGGAACACCTGCGTCTTGTTTTGTAGTCTTCGGAATGGCGCAGAGTAGATCAGGCGGTCGCCGTCGCGCTTAAACTCCGAGCGTGCGTCGTGTCTGAGCGGATGGCGGAGCTCCTGTCCGAGACGCTTGTTTGAGATCAGTTGAAGCCAGTTCATATCGTTGCTGCTGAGTGTTTTCTCGCAAAGATACTCTTTCTTTGTCTTCTATCCAACGATTTTCGTCTTTTTAATCAAAAAAATAAAGCAATGTGGGGATAATTGCTTAATTTTGCATCTAATATGGTTAAAATCAAAGTAGTCAACACGGGTCATCAACCCTTACCAACCTACGCTACCACCCAGAGCGCCGGTTTGGACTTGCGTGCCAATATCGAGGCACCGATCACGCTGCATCCTTTGGAGCGTCGCTTAGTGCCTACGGGTCTTCACATCGCCTTGCCTGACGGCTACGAGGCACAGGTGCGTCCGCGCAGCGGTTTGGCTTTGAAGCATGGCATTACGGTGCTCAACACACCGGGCACCGTAGACGCCGACTATCGCGGTGAGATCATGGTGCTGCTCGTCAACTTTTCCAATGAGGATTTCGTGGTGAAGGACGGGGAGCGCATCGCCCAGATGGTCATCGCCCAATATGCCAAGGCTACGTTTGAAAGCGTGGAAGTGCTCGATGAAACCGAGCGAGGCGAGGGAGGATATGGACACACCGGAGTAAAATAACGCAAAGAACATGAAGCAACTTCGCATCTTTCTTTTCAGTCTGCTCAGTCTGTTGCTCGTGCCGGGCTTGCTTGCCGCCAAGGATCGCAAGCGGCCCGCAGCCAAGAAAGCAACGGTCAGGACGACTGTCACCCTGCCGCCGTTGAGCTATAACGACAGCCGCCGGTATGACTTCTTCTTCCTGGAGGCAATCCGTCAGCAAGAGGCAGGACACTATGATGCAGCCTTTGACTTGCTCAACCATTGTCTTGACATCAATCCCAACGCGGCTGACGCGTGGTATTTCAAAGCCATGTATCTCTCCCAACTCAAGCAAGACACATTGGCGATGAAATGTCTCGAAAAGGCCACAATGCTCAGTCCGGAGAACGACACCTACCAAGAGCGGCTGGCCCAGTTCTATATCGGCACCGGCAACTACGCCCAGGCTATACAGTCCTACGAGCGATTCTTTGCCGCCAACCGCGACCGCAGCGATGTGCTGAACATCCTTGTCCAACTCTACAAACAGCAGCAGAACTATCCGATGATGCTCAATACCATCGGACGACTCGAACAGATCGAGGGACCCAACGACTCTTTCACGCTGGGCAAGATGAGTGTCTACGAGATGATGGGCGATAAGAAGATGGCATATAAAACACTGAGAGGACTTGCCGACAGCCATCCCAATGATCCCAGTTTCACCGTGATGTTGGGCAACTGGCTCATGCAGAACAAACGCGGCGGCGAGGCTTATAAACTTCTCACACAGGTGTTGAAAGCCGATCCCACCAATGTCTATGCCCAGAGTTCCATGTATGACTATTACCGTGCCACGGGGCAGGATTCTCTTGCCCGCCGGATGATGACCGAAGTACTCTTGGGCAAGAACACACCGGCACAGACGCGCGCCATGTTTCTCAAGCAGGCCGTGCAGGAGTGCGACGCCAAGGGTGACTCCCTCGGCGTAGTGAAACTGCTCGATCGCATGCAGGAGGCGATGCCCCGCGACACTGACGTGGCAGAGATGCGCGTGGCTTACTACACCGTCAAGAAGATGCCGACGGCGATGCTCGACAGCGCGCTCGTCTACCTCCTGAAGCTTGCACCCGACAACGGCAGTGCCCGTTTCCAGCTCATCCAAAACAATTGGTCAAAGCAAAACTGGAAGGAGATTGCCGCGCTCAGCGAGCCGGGTATGCTCTATAATCCCGATGAGATGGCATTTTATTACTTCACGGGTCTGGCACGCTACTATCAGAAGGATGATGATGGAGCCCTGGATGCTTTCCAACGCGGCACTTCAGTCATCAACTCTAAGAGCAATCCCGACATTGTAAGCGACTTCTATGCCATCATGGGAGAAATCTATCACAACAAGGGACAGAACGACAAAGCTTACGCAGCGTTTGACAGTTGCCTGCAATGGAAGCCAGATCAGGTGATGACGCTCAACAATTATGCTTACTTCTTGAGCGTTGATGGCAAAGATCTTAAGAAGGCTGAAGAGATGAGTGCCAAGACGATTAAGGCCGAACCAAAGAATTCGACCTATCTCGACACCTATGCCTGGATATTATATAAGGAGGAGCGCTATACCGAAGCCAAGCTCTATATCGACCAGGCTTTGGCCAATCTCTCTGACTCGGCCATGCGTGCAGACCTGTTGGAACACGCCGGTGACATCTACTATGCCGCTGGACTGCGTGAGCAGGCGCTGGACTATTGGACGCAGGCCGTGAAGGCAGGTAGTGCCAATGCCGCTACGCTGAGACAAAAAATCGCCGGTGGAATGGGAAAAAAACAAAATAGTAAACGAAAAAACAGAAGATAAAAACGATGAAAAAGACTCATACCATTCTCACGCTCTTGGTCGGCCTGATGGCGTTCACGTCCTGTGGCGCACAAAAGGCAGCCGTCAAGGATACGGTGACCTTGCCCGCAGCTGCCAAGGAGACGTCCAAGGCTGCCAAAGCCGACCATCTCCAGCAACTGGCATTCGTGCAGCGTGTCAGTGACCAAAAGGTCTATGCCCAAAACATTGTCAGCTCTATGTCGTTCACCGCAATGATGGGCGACAAGGAAATCACCGTGCCGGGCTCCCTTCACATGCGCCGCGACAAGGTCATCCGCTTGCAGCTCTTCATCCCGCTCTTGGGCAGTGAGGTGGGACGTATGGAGTTTACACCCGACTATGTGCTGGTCATCGACCGGATGCACAAAGAATATATCAAGGGCGACTACAATCAGTTGGACTTCCTCCGCGACAATGGCTTGAACTTCTATTCCCTTCAGGCTTTGTTCTGGAATCAGCTTTTCCTCCCGGGCACACAGAAAGTGGGCGAAGGCGATCTGTCGAGATATACGGTGAAAACCGATGAAATGGGCTCTTTAAGACCTATCTCGCTGCATAACGGCAACATGACTTTCACATGGAAAGCCGACACGGCCAGTGCCCGCATCTTACAGACCGATGTCAACTATAAGAGCGCTGCTCACGGCAATTCTTCGTTGGTATGGCTCTACTCTGACTTCAAGGCACTCGGCAACAAGATGTTTCCGGGCACGCAGTCTTTCTCGTTCACCACTACGGCAACGAAGAAAGCGCAGAAGTGTACCGTCAGACTGGAGTTGGGAAAGCTCAAGACCGACAGCGACTGGGACGAGCAGTCGACGGTGTCTGAACGCTATAAACAGATGGACGTAAAGGATGTTTTTGGTAAAATACTCAGCATGTAAATGAGACGAATAGTTACCTTAATGATTATCGTGGGCTTCGTGCTCACCCTGAATGCGCAAAACCGACGCAAGACCACTACGGCGCGGAAGACCAGCCGCACCGAGCAGACTTCGCGCCGGAAGACGGCGGCTGTGTCGAGAAACACGAAAGTCACAAACACCAACGGCTGGAGAAATGGACGAAAAAGCGGCCGTTCCAACGCAAGAAACCACAATGCGACGGTCTATACCAACGCTTCTATCCGCGGACTGCAGAACCAGCGCGCTGCCATACAGAAGAAGATCCGGGAGCAGGAAGCTGCTTTGAAGAAAAACAAAGCCGATGTCGCTGCGCGCCTGCAGCACTTGATGGCCATCAACGGGGAAATCGATCAGCGACAGCATAACATCGAGGGCATTCAAAAGGACATACATCATATCGAGGGAAACATTGGTATCCTCAACTCGCAGCTGAAAACCTTGGAGCAACAGTTGCGGGATAGGCAGCAGAAATACATTAAGTCGATGCGCTATATGGCGCGTCACCGCTCGGTGCAGGATCGCTTGATGTTTATCTTCTCGGCGAAGAACTTCTATCAGATGTACCGCCGCCTGCGCTTCGTACGCGAGTATGCGCAGTACCAGAGAGCCCAGGGCGAGGCTGTCCGTGCCAAACAGTCGCAGGTCAACGACAAGCATCGTCAGCTGCAACACGTCAAGGGACAGAAGAACACCTTATTATATAAGGGACAGCAGGAAAAGCGCAAACTCGAAGGCAACAAGGCTGAACAGCAGCAGGTGGTGGCCAGTCTGCAACAGCAGCAGAAGACGATACAGACGGTCATCGCTGAACAGCATAAGAAAGACGCGGCTCTCAATGCCAAGATCGACCAACTCGTGGAGATAGAGGTGCAGAAGGTGCGTGCGCGTGCTGCTGCCGAGGCAAAGCGCAAAGCCGCTGCTGCCGCTGCTGCTAAACAGCGTGCCGCTCTGTTGGCACAGAAGAAGGCGGCTGCTGAGGCCGCTGCGCGCGAGAATGCACGGCGTATTGCTGAGGCCCGTCAGCGTGAAGCACAGCTCAAGGAGCAGGCCCGTCAGGCTGCCCTTGCTGAGGCTGCTGCCCAGCGTGCCCGTGAGGCTGCCGCCGCCAAGGCCCGTCAGGAGGCTGCCGCCAAGGCGTTGGCCAGTGAGCGTGCGGCACAGCAGGCTGCCGCACGTGAGCTCGCAGCACGTGAGGCTGCTGAGCGTGAAGCCGAGGCTCGTAAGGCGGCTGCTGAGCAGGCTGCCCGTGAGGCGGAGTCGATGCGACGTGCTGCTGAGCTGAAACAGCAGGTCGATGCCCGGCGCGCTCAGCAGGAGATCAAGCAGGTGCAACAGCAGAATCAGGAGGCGCAACAGTTCTCTACCGTCGACCGCATGATGAACAATGGCTTCGAGGCTAACCGTGGACGACTGCCAATGCCGATCACGGGCAACTATCGCATCGTGAGCCACTTCGGACAGTACAATGTCGAAGGACTGAAGGGCGTGACGCTCGACAACAAAGGTATCAACATCATGGGTGGTCCCGGCGCGCAGGCTCGCTGTGTCTACGATGGAGAGGTCAGCGCAGTCATTGGCTATGGCGGCAGCATGGTGGTGATGGTGCGTCACGGAGCCTATATCTCGGTCTACTGCAACCTGAGATCGGTCAGCGTCAGCCGCGGACAGAAGGTGCATACACGTCAGATCCTCGGCACCGTCGGCCCTGATCATATCCTGCAGTTCCAGTTGCGTAAGGAGAGGGCAAAGCTCAATCCTGAGGCCTGGCTCGGCAGATGACAAAGTAAACAGAAGGAGCGACTTCTTTTTAAAGACAGAGTAACAGAGTAAACAGATATAATAACAGAATAGGCAGATGCGGTAGTGGAGCATACTTTACGATGCGTTCGTTACTGCATCTGCCTATTTGTGTTGCTATAGATGCTTTTAGTGCATTGTTGTGAAAACTGACATTTTTCGGCCGTTTTTTCGACGATTTTCAGAAACAACATGGGTGTTGGACGAAAAGAAGCCCAAAATAGAGGATTTTTTTATAACCGTCTGTATATTAGTGATTTATGGACTTTTTCTTTGAAATTACGCTTTTGCACTTATCAAATTAGGCCTTTAACTTCGTCAAAAAGCCTGTTTTTGGCGGTCAAAAAGGTATTTTGATAGAATGAAAACGGTGGTTTGATGAAAAATTCTCTAGAGAATTTTTCATCAAACCACCGTTTTCTTAGCATCATCTCGGCTTTTTGATCGAGTGAAATCGATGAAATTGCACTTACATCCCTCTTTTCCCGTTTTTCGCTTCTCTAGATTGCAACTTCTCGCGGAGGTATTTTTGTCGGATAAAATGGTTGTTACTTCATAAGAGCGAGTGATTAAGCTCTCAGCGTATAATGTCCCTGAAAGGGACACACTATGATTGACCCCAGATCGTCGAGCTTTTGTGATGGCGTAGCCTCACAAAAGTGAGCGACCTGGGGTAGTTCGCGTGCGGGAAGATGTTCTCGGAGAGGACTCACGTGGACGCATGAAGTAATTTGTTATCAAGGCTTTGTAATACATCCGCGTGAGACCTCTCCGAGGTCATTACGTCGCCGCTGATTCTTGTTTGATGCTGCTGTATGATAAGGCCTGGTTGCTGTATGATAAGGCCTGGTGTCGTTCATCTCTCTAATTGTGTATACTATCCTGTCTATCAAAAAGAGCTATTGGTATTTAATCAGACTCTTTCCCTTGCATCTTCGCATGACTGTTTACAATAAAAACTTAATTTATAAGCTAATTATTTGGTGCTTTCAAATGTTTGGCTTATATTTGCAGATAGATAACCAAAAAGTCTATGAAGGAAAGGTATCATATAGAACTTGTTGAAGAACATACTAATGCCAACTTCTATAGTATTCACTTGGAAGGACAAGAATTGACGGAGTTTGAAAGGTTCTTTGAGAAATTTCCATTAGGTTGCGAATATGATGAAGAGGTGGATGTAGTTATTGCTTGGTTAGACAAAATCGGTGAGAGGGGTGCTCTTGAACGCTATTTTCGGCCTGAAGGACGTTATGGCGATGGTGTAGGTGTCATTCCTATTGATGTTGGTAATAAAATCCGATTGTATTGTTTACGGCTTTCAGACAAGATTCTGATATTTGGTAATGGCGGGGTGAAGGACTCTGATACTTGGCAAAACAGTAGTACCCTTGCCCCATATGTTAAGCTTCTGATAGATACGAGCCGATTTGTTTGGTCAAGGATAAGTGACGGCAAGGTGCTATTAGTGGACAAAGAGATTATTGGGAACTTAAATTTTATTAGAGATGAAACGGAGTAGTATTATAGAGGAAAGACGCAGACATGTCAGCATTGAGACGCGTCGCTCGGTAGATCTGTCATTTCAGATTGTAGATCGTATTCATGAGATACTATTGGCCAAGGGCCTTAAGCAAAAGGATCTTGCTTTGATGCTTGGAAAATCAGAGGCCGAGATTAGTCGATGGATGCGTGGAACTCACAATTTCACCATTGATACGCTCATAACAATTGAGCAGGCTCTTGGCTCTCCTATTCTGAAAGTAGTGGGAAAGGAAGAGCCGATGCCTGCTTGATTTCGGTGAGGCGGCGTTTGTTGATTGAGTTTGGTTACCAACGATACCGCGTTATTCCTCCTCCCACCTTGGTACCCTCTCCTCCAGTCCTTCCAGCACTTGCAGGTAGGTCGTGAAGGCTTGGTCGATTTCGCTGATTTTGATGAATTCATCGGCACTGTGCGAGCGCGACGACTCGCCGGGGCCGAGCTTGAAAGAAGGGAAGGGCATCAGCGCCTGGTCGCTGAGCGTCGGTGAACCGAAAGGCTGCAAGCCCAGCGACACACAACGCTTGACGAGCGGGTGATCAGGGTCTATGTGCGAGGAATGCAGGCGGAAGGAATGTGCGCGGACATCGCTCTTGACATGCGAGCGAACGATGTTGTAGACCTCTTCGTTGGTGTAGTATTCGTTGGTGCGCACGTCGACGAGCATCCGGCATTCGTCAGGGATGACATTGTGCTGCGTACCCGCATGAACCACCGTGAGCGTCATCTTCGTGGGACCGAGGAAAGGACTCACCTTCTCAAAGCGAAAATCCCGAATCCATCGCATGTCGTCGAGGGCTTCATAGATCGCGTTGACACCCTCGTTGCGTGCCGCATGACCACTCTTGCCGTGGCTCACGACGTCGAGCACCATCAGTCCTTTCTCCGCGATGGCGGGCTGCATGCCCGTAGGCTCGCCCACGATGGCCACGTCGATATGGGGCAACAGCGGCAAGACACGGCTGATGCCGTCCTTTCCCGATACCTCTTCCTCGGCAGAAGCCAGATAGACGAGGTTGTAGAGTTGCGGGCGCAGCGTCATATAGCGAAACACTTGTAATAGCGTGACCAAGCCACCGCCACAATCATTACTGCCTAAGCCGAAGAGCTGATCACCCTCGCGTGTAGGCTTGAAAGGGTCGTGAACCCACGAAATGGCCGGTTTCACCGTGTCGATATGCGCGTTGAGCAGTATCGTCGGCTTGGTGCTGTCATAGTCCGGGCAAACCGCCCATACGTTGTTTGCCTCACGGTGCGTGGCGAGTCCATAGGTGCTCATCTGTTGTTGCATCACGTCGGCGGCCTCTTTCTCATTGCGGCTGACCGATGGCGTGGCAATGAGGCGGGAGAGCAGCTCCACGGCGTCGTTGATATAGTCTTGGTGTCTCATGTTGCAGAAATAGAAATGGTTATGTAGGCAAAATTAATAAAAACTGCCTAAACATTTCACTTTTTAATAGGAATTCTTTATCTTTGCAACAACAAAAAATACGTAGTACTATGCAGAATAGAAGTCATCTGTCTGTGCTGATACATGAGCAGGCAAAGAAGTATGGGTCGCGGGGTGCCCTGACGTTCCGTACGTTTGGTAGCTTGAAATGGAAGACTGTTTCCTGGAAACAGTTCTCTTTGCGTGTCAAGCAAGTGAGCAACGCCATGCTGAACTTGAGCATCAAGCCCCAGGAAAATATTGCTGTGTTCTCGCAAAACTGTGTGCAGTACCTCTACACCGACTTTGGTGCGTATGGCATTCGGGCATGCTCTATTCCTATCTATGCTACCAGTTCGGAACAGCAGATACAGTTTATTATCAACGACGCGCAGGTGCGCTTTCTCTTCGTTGGTGAGCAGGAACAGTACAACAAGGCCCACCGCGTCTTTGCACTGTGCCCCTCGCTGGAGCGTATCATCATCTACGACGACAGCGTGCGCATCAGTTCGCATGATCCCAACGCCCTCTACTTCGAAGACTTCCTGAAGCTCGGCGAGGATCTGCCGCGCCAGACCGAGGTGGAAGCGCTTTACAAACAGGCCAACGACGATGATCTCTGCAATATTCTCTACACCAGTGGCACTACCGGCGACAGCAAAGGCGTGATGCTCAGCTATGGGCAGTATGCGGCAGCCCTGAAGGCTAACGACGCCTGCGTGCCTGTCACGGAAAACGACCGCGTCATCGACTTCCTGCCCTTCACCCATATCTTTGAGCGCGGATGGGCTTATCTGGCCTTGACCGAGGGTGCACAGCTCATCGTCAACACTTATCCCAAAGAGATTCAGGAAAGCATGCGTGAGACCCATCCTACGTCTATGTCGAGTGTACCGCGCTTTTGGGAAAAGGTCTATCAGGCCGTCAAGGACAAGATGGACCGCTCGAGCGCATGGCAGCAGAAACTTTTCTATCATGCCTTGAGCGTCGGTAAGAAATATAATGTGGACTATATCTGCAACGGCAAGCGTCCGCCCTTGCATCTGGCTTTGGAATATAAGGTGCTCGACAAGTCGGTGCTCAGCCTCGTGCGCAAGGTGATGGGACTGGAACATCCCAATATCTTCCCAACGGCAGGCGCGTATGTATCGCCCGAAGTGGAGAATTTCATCCATTCCATCGGCATCAACATGATCGTGGGCTACGGTCTGACAGAGAGTCTGGCCACCGTCTCTTGCGACCATATCGGTGAGAAAATCACCATTGGCTCGGTGGGCCGGCCCATACAGGGCATAGAGGTGAAAATCGGCGAGAACAGTGAGATCCTGCTCAAAGGCCCGACAATCACCAAGGGATACTACCATCGTGACGAGCTCAACAAGCAGGCTTTCGATGAGCAGGGCTTCTTCCATACCGGTGACGCTGGCTATCTCAAGGACGGCGAGCTCTTCCTCAAGGAGCGCATCAAGGATCTCTTCAAGACCAGCAATGGTAAGTATATCGCACCGCAGATGGTCGAGTCGCTGCTGCTCGTGGATAAGTTCATCGACCAGGTAGCAGTCATCGCCGACCAGCGAAAGTTCGTTTCCGCGCTGATCGTGCCGGAGTTCCGCATGTTGGAGGACTACGCGCGTGCGCACAACATCAAGTTTGAACGTCGCGAAGATCTCTGCGAAAATAAGGAAATCCACGACATGATGATGGAGCGTATAGAGACCTTGCAACAAGGCTTGGCCAACTATGAGAAGATCAAGCGCTTCACGCTGCTGCCTCACCATTTCTCGATGGAATCGGGAGAATTGACCAATACGCTGAAAATGCGTCGCCCTGTCATCTACAAGAACTATGCGGCAGTCATCGACAAAATGTATGAATGTTAGATGTAAGTTTGCATTCAGTTATCAACAATAAGTCATATATATAGGAAATAACGTCTTCCCTTGCAGCATTTTACTCCCCTCTCTTTGGGAGAGGGGCTGGGGGTGAGGCTTTTGATTGTAAATTAAGTACAATGATCACAGCAGATCAATTGAAAGATGTGATGGACCGCACAGAGAAACTCCATCATTATCTCAATATCGACCAAAAGAAAGTAGAGTTTGAAGAAGAGCAGCTTCGCACGCAGGCTCCCGATTTCTGGGATGACCCGAAACGCGCCGAGGCACAGATGAAAAAAGTAAAGGGCATACAGAAATGGCTCGACGGCTATAAGACTGTCAAGCAACAGGCTGATGAGCTGCAGCTTGCCTTCGACTTCTACAAGGAGGAGATGGTGACCGAACAGGAAGTCGATGACGACTATGCCAAGGTCATCAAGTCCATCGAAGACCTGGAGTTGCGTAACATGCTACGTCAGGAAGAGGACTCGATGGACGCTGTGATGAAGATCAACTCTGGTGCCGGCGGTACCGAGAGCCAGGACTGGGCCTCGATGCTCATGCGAATGTATATGCGGTGGTGCGATGCTCACGGCTATAAGGTGACGATCACCAATATGCAGGAAGGCGAGGAGGTCGGCATCAAGAGCGTGACGATGACCATCGAGGGCGGCGAGTATGCCTACGGCTTCCTCAAGAGCGAGAATGGCGTACACCGCCTGGTGCGTGTCTCGCCCTACAACGCTCAGGGTAAGCGAATGACGAGTTTTGCCAGCGTCTTCGTCACGCCTCTCGTCGACGACACCATCGAGGTGTATGTAGATCCGGCACGTGTGAGCTGGGATACGTTCCGCTCCAGTGGCGCCGGCGGTCAGAATGTCAACAAGGTGGAGTCGGGCGTGCGCCTGCGCTACCAGTATGAAGACCCCGACACTGGCGAGAAAGAGGAGATCCTCATCGAAAACACCGAGACGCGCGACCAGCCAAAGAACCGTGCCAAGGCCATGTTGCTGTTGAAAAGTCAGCTCTATGACCGGGCCATGAAGAAGCGCATGGAGGCTCAGGCAAAGATCGAAGCAGGAAAGAAAAAGATAGAGTGGGGAAGTCAGATCAGAAGTTATGTCTTTGATGACCGCCGTGTGAAGGATCACCGTACAGGCTATCAGACCTCTGACGTAGACGGTGTGATGGATGGAAAAATCGACGGATTCATCAAAGCCTACCTGATGGAGTTTCCCGAAGAGGAGCAGGCTCACCTGTAAAAAGGATGGGGCAGCATGCTCATATCAATACTTACCTTACCTAAAAAATTAAAAATTATGAGTAACAAGAAGAAAAACAACAGTCACATTCCGGCTGAGGCTGTGAACAATGTGGCACCGCAAGTGAAAAGAGTGAATCACGAGGCCAAGCAGAAAGACCAGGGCGACAAGATCGTGAAGATCATCTTTGGCGCGCTGATTGTGCTCGCTGTCATCTACATCATCTGGTCCTTCTTCATCGTGCAGTAAGCCGTGGGGCTTAGCCTGCGGAAGAATGCAACCCCAATATAATCATTTTGTGCGATGAGTGGACTGGAGATAGAACGAAAATTTCTCGTGAAGAAAGGCGATGCGTACAAGCGTGCCGCCTTTTCTTCTTCCCATATCCAGCAAGGATATATCCCTGCTGAGGGGGCCACGGTGCGTGTCCGTGTGCGTGACGACAAAGCTTACCTCACCATCAAGGGCAAGAGCCGTGACGGTGGGATGACACGCTATGAGTTTGAAAAAGAGATCACGCTCGACGAGGCGGCCCATCTGATGCTGCTCTGTCAGGGCGGCGTTATCGACAAGCACCGCTATCTGGTCAAGAGCGGAAGCCACACTTTCGAGGTGGATGAGTTTCATGGAGCCAACGACGGTCTGGTCATGGCAGAGGTGGAGCTCGGCAGTGAGACGGAAGACTTTGTGAAGCCTGACTTCATCGGGCCGGAGGTCACCGGTGATCCTCATTTCTACAATTCCCACATGCTTGCCCACCCTTTCTCCACTTGGAAAGAGTTAGTGCCAGAGGAATACCGATAAGCTGGCCAAGGACTACGCCGATGTTGTCGGCAACCCAGTCCATGATGTCGCCGCTGCGCGTGCCGCCTGTGCATGTGGCTTGAACGATTTCTATCAAGCCACCCATGATCACAGGCAGCAAAAGCGTGAAGATCCATGCCTGCTTGTTGAGCGGCCGGGTATGCTGACGACCATATTCTGCCCATACGATGGCGCACAGACCACCGTAAAGAACGAAGTGTGTCCATTTGTCGATCATGCTGATGTCGCTCAAGGGCGTTTCCGGGATCGGAATCAAACAAAGCACCCATATCACCACGATGCTGAGTACTGACAATGGGTACGACTTGAGGATATTGTACATATCTGTTATCTTTTATTGCTTTTTCCTGCAAAATTACAATATTATTTTATAATTTTGCAATCAAATAGAACAGAATTGTATGTTATGACAGAAGAAAGAGCAAATTTCGGAAGTAAGATTGGCATGATATTGGCCACAGCCGGTGGTGCTGTCGGCTTGGGAAATGTGTGGCGCTTTCCCTATATGACGGGACAGAATGGTGGCGCTGCCTTCATCCTTATATATATAGGATGTGTGTTGCTCTTAGGCATTCCGTGTATGATCTCGGAATTTATCATCGGTCGTCACGGTGCGTCGAATACCTATCGTGCCTATTCCAAGCTGTCGAACGGTAAGGCTTGGAAGTTTGTGGGCCTGCTCGGCGTGTTCACAGGATTTCTGATCACGGGTTACTATGCCGTGGTGTCGGGCTGGTGCTTGCAATATATCTATGCTTCGATCATGGGAGACCTGCATGGAGATCCGGCTGCCGTGAAGACTTATTTCGACACGTTTGCCGCCAGTCCGGTGCGCCCGATCTTTTGGACGGTCGTCATTTTGTGGGTCACCTACTTCATAATCATCCATGGCATTCGCGGTGGCATAGAGAAAGCCTCAAAGTTGCTGATGCCTACGCTCTTCATTTTGCTGCTGGTCATCGTGGTGGCCGCATGTCTGTTGCCGGGTGCCGAGAAGGGTATAGCCTTCCTTTTGAAGCCCGACTTCTCCAAGGTGACGCATCAGACTTTCCTCAATGCGTTGGGACAGAGCTTCTATTCGCTGAGTATCGCCATGGGGTGCATCTGCACCTATGCTTCTTACTACACCCGACAAACCAATCTCGCCAACTCGGCCATTCAGGTGGCATTGGTCGACACCTTAGTGGCTGTCCTTGCAGGACTGGTCATCTTTCCTGCTGCATTCTCGGTGGGCGTGAACCCAGGCAGCGGCCCGTCGCTGGTGTTTATCACCCTGCCCAATGTCTTCAATGAAGCTTTCTCGGGGATGCCTGTCATCGGTTGGATCGTGTCACTGATGTTCTATGCGCTGCTGAGTCTGGCGGCGTTGACCTCACTGATCTCTTTGCTCGAGGTGAGTACGTCGTTTTTGAGTGAAGAGCTGCACCTGTCGCGCAAGACAGGTGCAACGATTGTGGCAGTCGCCACCTCCATCATCGGTGCTTTCTGCTCTTTGTCGTTGGGGGCTGTCAACTGGTTGCATGTGGGCGACAAAACACTGTTTGATGTGTTTGACTTCGTCACCGGGCAGATCTTCCTGCCGATTGGTGGCTTCCTGACCTGCATCTTCCTGGGTTGGTTCATTCCCAAGTCGATTGTCAAGGACGAGTTTACCAACTGGGGCACGTTGCGGGGCCGTTTCTTCGGTGTCTTCCTTTTCTTGGTGCGCTTCGTCTGTCCGTTAGCTATCCTGGGCATCTTCCTGCATCAGTTCAATGTGATATAGAAGTGCCTCCCCCTGTGCTCTGCGGTCTCTCACCCTTGTGCCTTTCGGTCTCTCACCCTTGTGCCTTGTGGTCTCTCACCCCTGTGCCCTCTCCCAAGAAGAGGGGGTATAATATGCTTTAAGAGTAAGTAGGGTGGGAAGGAGCTCTCGCTTGTGGTTGGCTCGGTTCTGTACGACGGCGCTGTGCGCCGTCCTCCTCTCCTCAGCTGTGCTGCCGTCCTCCTCCCCCTCTCTTCCTCTCTCATCATTCAACACTCAATATTGCTTATGTCTGAACGTGGTAGCTTTGGAACTAAGATCGGCGTCATCCTCGCCACGGCAGGATCTGCCGTAGGTCTGGGAAACATCTGGCGCTTCCCTTATCTGACTGGACAGGACGGCGGGGCTGCCTTCCTGCTTGTCTATCTGGTGAGTATACTCATACTGGGTATACCCGGAATGATTGCTGAGTTTATCGTGGGGCGGCATGGTGCGTCCAACGCAGCCCGCGCTTACTATCAGTTGGGCGGACGGTGGTGGTCGCTGATCGGCTATATGGGAGCCGTAACGTCCATGATCATCTTAGGCTTCTATGCCGTGGTGGCAGGATGGTGCTTGCAATATCTTGTCGTCTCAGTGCTGGGTGGCATTCATGGTGATCCCGCTTATGTGGCAGCATATTTCAAGAGTTTCTCTTCCGATCCCGTGATGCCATTGCTGTGGACCGTCGCTTTCATCGTGCTGACACATTTGGTTGTCATCCGCGGCGTAAGGAAGGGCATCGAGAAGTTCAGCAATATGCTCATGCCCACCTTATTTATATTGTTGCTCGTCATCGTGGTTGCCTCCTGTCTGCTGCCCGGTGCCGGCAAGGGCATCGCTTTCTTGTTCAAGCCCGACTTCAGTAAGATCAATAGCAATGTACTCCTTGACGCCTTGGGACAGAGCTTTTTCTCGTTGTCGCTCGGTACGGCTTGTCTGTGTACCTACGCTTCTTATTTCAGTCGGCAAACCAATCTGTCAAAGTCAGCCTTGCAGATTGCAGGTATAGACACGCTTATCGCTGTGTTGGCCGGACTGATGATCTTCCCCGCAGCGTTCTCGGTGGGTGTGCGTCCCGACAGTGGTCCCTCGCTCATCTTCATCACGTTGCCCAATGTCTTCCAGCAAGCATTCAGCCCCGTACTCGGTTATATTATCAGCGTCTTGTTCTATGCCCTTCTGGCTTTGGCGGCTCTGACCTCAACGATCTCTATGCATGAGATCGGGACAGCGATGTTCTATGAGGAGTTGCATATCTCGCGCAAGAAAGGAGCTGTCATGGAGACGCTGTTGTGTGTGATCATCGGTGTGCTCAGTTCTCTTTCGTGTGGTGCGGCAGACATCAGCCTTTTCGGAAAGACTTTCTTGGAGTGCTGCGACTATCTGACCTCCAATATCCTTTTGCCGCTCGGCTCTTTCTTCACCTGCATCCTCATTGGCTGGGTGGTGCCGAAGCGCATCGTCAAAGATGAGTTTACCAACTGGGGCACGTTGCGGGCACGTTTCTATTCTGTCTGGCTCTTCACCATCCGCTTTGTTTCGCCCGTATGTATCCTCGCCGTGTTCCTGCATCAGTTGGGAATCCTGTGAGATGGAGATCTGCTGGAGAAAGAGGTACGAAGAACGGATGGGCTACTCGATGTCGGCGGCTTTGTCCGAACCGGATTGGTAGTTTGCCCTTTCTGGTGTACAATAAAGCCGTGTGTGGCTCGTTTTTTGATTGAAAGTGTAAATAGATAACAGATGATGAAGAAGATGTTATTGATGCTGCTGGTGGCATTTGCCACGCAGTTTGCATGTGCCCAACAGGCTCAGAAGGTCTTTGATGCCTTTCGCAGTGAGAAGAAAGCAGAGTACACCAGCGTGCCCGGGGTGCTGATGGCTTTGGCTGGTGACAAGGTGAAGGATAACAATGTGGCGGCCGTGTTGAAAGAGGTGAAGTCTGCACGTGTCCTCCGTTTGGGCAATTGCAAGAAGCGCACACGCAAGAAGTTTGCAGAACAAGTGGCTGCCTTGAGTAAAGAGGGCTATGAAGAGTATGCGCGCACCAAGCAGGGTGACAGCGACCTGCTGGTGATGATCAAGAAAGATGATGAGTTGATTAGCGAAATCATTACTTGTGTATATAGCGACAGCAATTGTGTGGGTGTGTTGGTCAAAGGAAATATCAACCCCGAAGACTTGGGTGCTATCGTGGATATGATGGGCGACTGATCGTGAAAACGTTGCCCCTTGTGGGCGACGGATATGCCTCGTTTGCTTATTTTCACGTTTTTGTCGTTAAACACTCGGTGGTTGTGTGCGTCAAAGTAAGCAAGAAGCAACAAAGAGTACTGCAATCTGCTCTGTCAAGGGAGTGGGGCTGATAGTGACGTGCAAGGCGTTCGCTGGCAACAAGTCCCAGACGAGACGGTGTTTGTGAGTCTTTATGTGTGCTTTGAAACATAAAACGCATGAATATGAAACAGATGATGTTGATGCTTGTGGTGCTGTTCTCTATGACAGTGGCCATGGCACAGAATGCAAATGGCCGCCAGCCCCGCAAGATGGATGCGGCCACAGTGACAACCATGATGACGCAGAGACTCGGATTGAATGCTGACCAGCAGAAGAAGGTGGAGGCGTTGAACAAGAAGTACGAAAGTGTTTTGCGTCCAGGAATGGGCGGTCCGCGTCTTGGAAAAGGCGGTGCTCGTCCTCAGATGGGGCAAGGATCTGTCCAAGACAAGAATGCCGGTCAGCGTCCGGAACTCACGGATGAGCAGAAAGCAGAACTGAAAAAGCGCTTCGAACAGCGTGCGGCTTATGAAAAGGAGCTGAAAGACATCCTGTCAGAAGACCAGTATAAGACTTATCAACAGATGCGTCCGCACCATGGTATGCGGGGCCATCATCATGGAGAAGCCGGCGCGCAGCAACAGGGCACGGACAATCAACAAAAACAATGCAATGGCAATCAACAACATTGCAACGCTGATCAGCAGCACTGTGACAGTCATGTACAGCAGAAGGATGGTACGCATTGCCAGCAAACAAAGAGTAGCTGCTGTCAGTCAAGTGGCAAAGTTACGGATAAGACTACAGAGAAGAAGGACAAATAACTTTCTGGAAAGAAACTTTCTGCTTGGTGAGAATAAGCAATTATCTTATTCAAATCAAGCTAACTTTAAGAAGGCGGGGCATATTGCTCCGCCTTCTTTCGTAACTAAAAAACAGCTTGATGAAGGTATGTATGTGGCGTTTTTATACAGTTTCTGTTTCGTTTTGGGGTAAGAAATGAAACTTTGAGATAGGATGAAATACACTAAAAACACTTTTATGTTAAATAGTGCTAACAGAAGAAACAACTTTAGAGATTTTATCCTAATTTTGTTTCGGTTTGAAGATGTAGCGGTTTCGTAATCGTAACTAAGCGAAAGTCCGAGCATCAACAACCAAGAATATCAACCTAAAAGGTCTTTTGACATGAGCGAAAACAATCTATACGATGTCGTCATCATAGGCGGAGGAATCACAGGAGCAGGTACTGCAAGGGATTGTGCCATGCGTGGTTTAAAGGTGCTGTTGGTGGAGAAACGCGATTTCACCAATGGAGCCACAGGCCGCAACCATGGACTTCTGCATAGTGGTGCCCGTTATGCTGTCACCGATCAGGAGTCTGCCAAGGAATGCATACAGGAGAATCAGATACTCCGTCGCATTGCGCGGCACTGCGTGGAAGAGACTGACGGTCTCTTTATCACCTTGCCTGAGGATGACTTGGCGTATCAGCAGAAGTTTGTAGAAGCTTGTCAGAAGGCAGGAATCCGCGCGGATGTGCTCTCTCCGGAAGAAGCGCGCCGGTTGGAGCCTGCCGTGAATCCGGCGTTGAAAGGCGCTGTTCGCGTGCCCGACGCCTCTATCGATCCCTTCCGTCTGACCACTGCCAACATCTTGGATGCCAAGCGTCATGGTGCGGAAGTGATGACTTATGAGGAGGTCATAGGCTTCATCATAGAGAACGGAGTGATGAAAGGTGTGCATCTGCGCAATAATCATACGGGTGAGAAAACGGATATTCATTGCAAATTAGTCATCAATGCAGCAGGTATCTGGGGACATCTCGTGGCACAGCTCGCTGATATCAAGATAAATATGTTCCCTGCCAAAGGCACGCTGCTGATCTTCGGACATCGTGTCAACCACATGGTGATCAACCGTTGCCGCAAGCCTGCCAATGGCGATATATTGGTTCCGGACGATGCGGTCTGCGTGATCGGTACGACCAGTGACCGTGTTCCTTTCGATCAGATCGATGATATGAGGGCTACACCGGAAGAAGTGGACCTGCTCATCAGGGAAGGTATGCAGTTGGCACCAAGTCTTTCGACCTCACGTATCCTGCGTGCTTATGCCGGCGTGAGACCGTTGGTGGCCTCTGATGACGATCCTTCGGGCCGCAGTATCAGCCGTGGCATCATCGTTCTCGACCACGAGCAGCGTGATGGACTCAAGGGCTTCATCACTGTCACAGGCGGAAAGATGATGACCTATCGTCTGATGGCTGAGCAAGCCACCAATTTGGCCTGCAAGAAATTAGGTGTAGACAAGCCATGCGAGACTGCTACTACACCATTGCCAGGCTCAGAGGAGAGTGCCGGACAAATTAAAGGTGAGCTTCAGGCAGACTTCCGTAATCTCACAGCGTCCACAAGCCGGATGGCGGAGATTGGGCGTCATGGTACCTTTACGAAGGAGATTCCTTACAACGAAATAGAAGATCACGCACTCGTCTGTGAGTGCGAAGAGGTGAGTGTCGGCGAGGTGAAGTTTGCCATCGACAAGCTTCATGTACATGGTCTGACCAATCTTCGTCGCCGTACCCGCATCGGTATGGGCACCTGTCAAGGCGAGCTTTGTGCTTGTCGCGCGTCGAGCGTGCTGTGCCAGCTTGGGCATAGCGAGGCCAAGAAGGGCCTTGAGGATCTGAGCGTCTTCGTGCAGGAGCGTTGGAAAGGCGACAGACCGATTGCCTGGGGCGACGCTTTGAAAGAGAATCAGCTGACGCTGAAGATCTATCAGGAACTGTTTGGAATGCACTAACACCTAACTCTTGTAGATTATGAAATTCGATACTATTATAATAGGTGGTGGCCTGAGTGGCATGACCTGCGCCATCGCACAGGCTCAGAAAGGCAAGCGCGTGGCCGTCATTGCGGCAGGACAGAGCAACCTACACTTCCATTCCGGCTCTTTCGATCTGTTGGGTTACCATCAGGGCCAACCGGTCAGTGATCCTGTGGCCGCTATCGCCGCACTTCCCGAAAGCCATCCTTATCATCGTCTCGGCAATGTGGAGCAGTTGGCAATGCAAGCACGTGAGTTACTTGCCGAGGCCGGTGTGCGTACGCAGGGCGACGCTCATCACAATCATTTCCGTCTCTCACCAATAGGAAAGTTGGTTCCTGCATGGTTGACGATGGAGGATATGTTCACTGTTGACAGTGCTGAGGAACTGAAAGGAAAGAAGATTGGACTGGTCAATATCGTAGGTTTTCTCGATTTCGCCGTGCCTTATCTTGTTGATGCCTTGCGTGATATGGGTGCTGACGTGACGGCTCGCTCGTTTACGACACCGTTGTTGGAGAATGCACGCCGCAGTCCTTCAGAGATGAGAGCGACGAACATTGCCAAATATCTCGATGACGACAGTCATGTGAAAGAGGTCGCCGACCGGCTGAACTCCATCACTCCCCGCGGCTGCGATCTGTTGCTCTTACCTGCCATCCTCGGCATTGCCAACGACCGCGCGGTGAAGTTGTTGAAAGAAAGCGTGAAGACACCACTTTGTTTTGTGGCTACGATCCCTCCCTCGGTGCCCGGCACACGTGTTCAGAGCCTGTTGCGCCACCGCTTCCAGCAGCTGGGTGGTACACTGCTTCCCAACGACACGGTCAAAGGAGGCGGCTTTGAGAACAATCGTCTGAAGTATGTCTGTACCGAGAATCTTGCCGACACATGTCTGGAAGCCAATGATTTTGTTCTGGCTACGGGCTCATTCCTTGGAGGCGGCCTATCCTCTGATTACTACAGCGTACACGAGTCTGTCTTTGGCTTGGACGTGGAATTGAACGGAGCTGCCAGCCATGTAGACTGGACAACAGACAAGCTCTTTGACAAGCAACCCTATGAGAGCTTCGGTGTGAAAGCCGATGATCAGTTCCGAGTCAGCAAAGACGGTACGACGATAGACAACCTCTATGCCATTGGTTCCGTCCTCAGCGGCAATGATCCCCAGCACGAGGCTGATGCCACAGGCGTGGATCTGCTGACAGCCCTGGCTGTTTTGTGATTGCAACACTTTCCCTTTAAACGCTATCTATTATGTCTGAAAAGATTCAACTCCATAATCTCAGTGCCCACGACTTTGAGCAGTGTCTGAAGTGCAGCATCTGTACGGTCTACTGCCCGGTCTCTGCCGTGGAGCCCAATTACCCGGGACCCAAGCATGCCGGACCGGATCTGATGCGCTACCGCATGAAGGATCCCGATTTCTTCAACGAGACCCTGAAGCTCTGTCTCAACTGTAAGCGTTGTGAAGTAGCCTGCCCGCATGGCGTCAAAGTCGGAGACATCATCCAGGAAGCCCGTATCCAGTACAGTCAGCACAGTCCGAGTCTGCGTGACCGCATGTTGGCAAATACCGATTTCGTCGGCTCGATGGCTACCCTCGTAGCGCCTCTGACCAATTTCTTCTTGGGTTTGTCTCCCGCAAAAACGGTGTTGGACAAGGTGATGAAGATCGATCATCATCGTCAGTTCCCGGCTTACAGTGGTACAAAGTTCGAGACTTGGTTCCATCGTCATGCTGAGGCTGAGCAGCAGAACTACAAGCATTTTGTCGGCTATTTCCATGGTTGCTATGTCAACTACAACTATCCTAAGTTGGGTCAGGACTTTGTCAAGATCATGAATGCCTGCGGTTATGGCGTCCATCTCTTGGAGAAAGAGAAGTGCTGTGGTGTCGCACTGATTGCCAACGGACTCTCCGGCCAGGCCATGCGTCAGGGCGAGAATAATATTCAGGCCATGCGCCGCTCACTCTCAGAGGGCCATGAAGCCGTGCTGACGACGAGTTCCACATGTACGTTTACCATGCGCGACGAGTATCCCGACTTGCTTAAGGTCGACAACCAAGGCGTTCGCGACAGTCTGATGCTGGCTACTCGTTTTCTCTGTCAGAAGATCGATGAGGGTAAGATCAAGCTGGTCTTCCGCAAAGACTATCATAAGAAGGTGGCGTATCATACCGCCTGCCATATGGAGCGGATGGGCTGGACGCTCTACAGCACCCAGTTGCTGAAGATGATCCCAGGCTTAGACTTCATGATGCTCGACAGCCACTGTTGCGGTATTGCCGGTACCTATGGCTTCAAGAAAGAGAATTACGAACGCTCACAAAAGATCGGTGCACCGCTCTTCCAGCAGATCAAGGAAGTCAATCCCGACTATGTCTCCACCGACTGCGAGACCTGTAAATGGCAGATCGAGATGTCGACAGGCTATCCTGTCATGAATCCGATTTCCATTCTCGCCGATGCGCTCGATGTGGAAGCGACAAAAGCATTGAATCAGAATCGCTAAGGCTATACGCCAAATCCTATTGGAAACAACTAAAAACAACAAGTTATACAATCTCTTAAACCAATAACACTATGAGCGAAAAAAAGTACATCCTGGCTCTTGACCAGGGCACGACGAGCTCGAGAGCTATCGTCTTCGACCACAATGGACAAATCTGTTCAGTAGCACAGAAAGAGTTCACACAGTACTTCCCCAAACCGGGATGGGTGGAGCATGACGCCAACGAGATATGGTCCAGCGAGGCCAGCGTGATCGCCGAGGCTATCACTCAGATTGACATCAACGGCTTGGATATCGCCGCCATCGGCATTACCAATCAGCGTGAGACCACCATCGTGTGGGATATAGACACCGAAGAGCCTATCTACCATGCTATCGTATGGCAGGATCGTCGTACCGCAGAGTATTGCGACAAGTTGAAGGCTCAGGGCCTCGTCGACAAAGTTCGTGAGAAGACCGGACTGATCATTGATGCTTACTTCAGTGGCACAAAGATCAAATGGATCCTTGATAACGTTCCAGGAGCTCGCAAGCGTGCAGAGATGGGTAAGCTGCGCTTTGGTAATGTGGACTCTTGGCTCATCTGGCGTTTGACCCGTGGCACAGCCCATGTCACCGATGTCACTAACGCATCGCGTACCATGCTTTTCAACATCAACACGCTGCAGTGGGATGATGATCTGCTGAAACTCCTCGACATTCCTCGTTCTATGATGCCGGAGGTAAAGAGCTGTTCAGAGGTTATGGCACACACCAAGACCACAATCTTTGCCCACGAGGTACCTATCGCCGGTGTTGCCGGTGACCAGCAGGCAGCCCTTTTCGGTCAGATGTGTATCGAGCCGGGTTCTATCAAGAACACTTACGGCACCGGTTGCTTCGTCATGCTGAATGTCGGTGAGAAGCCTGTGCTTTCAAAGAACAACCTGCTTACCACTGTAGCGTGGAAGATTGGCGATAAGGTCAACTACGCTCTTGAAGGTTCTATCTACGTAGGTGGTAGCGTTGTGCAGTGGATACGTGATGGTCTCGGCTTTATCAAGAGCAGTAGCGAAATTGAGGAACTGGCCTCTACAGTACCGGATAGTGGTGGCGTCTACTTTGTGCCGGCCCTTACAGGTCTTGCCGCTCCTTATTGGGATCCGTACGCTCGCGGTCTGATCTGCGGTATCACACGTGGCACCACCCGCGCTCATATCGCCCGCGCAGCCCTCGACGGCATTGCTTTCCAGACCTACGACATCGCTCAGGCTATGGCCAAGGACATGAATGCTCCTTTGACAGAGTTGAAGGTTGACGGTGGTGCTTCCCGTAACAATCTGCTGATGCAGTTCCAGGCCAACTTGTTGGGCATTAACGTCGTACGTCCGAAGATCACAGAGACAACGGCTCTTGGTGCTGCTTATCTTGCCGGTCTGGCAGTAGGCTTCTGGGAGAGTATCGATGAGCTGCGTCAGCAGTGGCAGGTGGAGCGCACCTTTGAACCCGTCAAAGACAGCCCGGAGATCGATGAGGCTAAGAAGGGTTGGGCTGACGCTATCCAAAGAACACTGACCGAAAAGTAATCGGTCACTTGACATCCATTGAGTGAGGGGAAAGGGCATTGCCTGGCATGGGCATCGTATTCTCCCCTTCACTTGATGCGGAAAGCAACTAACAATCTTAACGAACAAAACCAACTAAAAACTTATTTATGGATTATTCAATGACAACACAGTTCCTTATGGAGCTGATCGGTACGATGGTACTGGTAATTTTCGGAGACGGCGTTTGCTGTGCCGTAAGTTTAAACAAGAGTAAGGCTCAAGGCGCAGGCTGGATCGTGATCACCATTGGTTGGGGTCTTGCAGTGTGCATGGGTGTGTTGATCGCCGGTCCTTATACGGGAGCTCATCTCAATCCTGCCGTGTCTGTCGGACTCGCTGTTGCCGGTAAGTTCCCATGGGCGTCTGTTCCTGCCTATGTGGCTGGTCAGATGATCGGAGGCGTGATTGGTGGTATCATCGTATGGTTGTTCTACAAGGATCACTTCGATGCTACATCCGACAAAGACACCAAGCTGGGTGTGTTCTGTACGGCTCCTGCTATCCGCAACTATCCACTGAACTTCCTCTCTGAGTTCATTGCCACAGCATTGCTGGTCTTCTTGATCGTAGCTTTCGGCACAAAGGGCAACTGCTATTGCCCCGAGTCACATACCTTCGGCCTGTCTGCATTGGGTCCCGTGCCTATCACCTACGTCATCGTAGCGCTGGGTATGTCATTAGGCGGCACCACAGGATACGCTATGAACCCTGCCCGTGACCTTGCTCCGCGTATTGCTTACGCTATCTGTCCGATTAAAGACAAGAGAGATCCTGACTGGGCTTACTCTTGGGTACCTGTTCTTGGTCCTATCGCCGGTGGTGCAGTAGCAGGCTTGGCAGGCATTTGGCTGATGTCGCTCTAATCTGTACTGATCATTACTAAAAGGGCAGTGGAACCCATGATTTGGCTCCACTGCCTGACAAACACCTTTTCATCCACTTTTAACCTAAGCATCATGAAAAAGATTTTCAAATCATTGTTCTTCTCGTTACTCGCACTTGTTCCAATGGGTATGCAGGCTCAGAAGTTGCATTACAACGCAGGCTTGGAGACCACACACCTCTGGCGTGGTCTGGAAGTCAGCAAGGGCTTGACATTCAACAACGAATTCAGTCTGTCGGACAACAACAACCACTTCAAGATTGGATTGTGGGGCGGTATGCAGATCAATGGCGACTACAAGGAGTTTGACTACTATGTCAACTATAACAACAGTGGCTTCAACCTTGCTGTATGGGATATCTACAACTTCTCAGACGGTCTTGCTCCCGAAGGCTCAGACTGGTATAAGATCGGAAACTACAATTGCCGCACCACTGGCCACTTCATTGACGCTGCTGTCAGCTATGATTTCGCTGTGAAAGCAGGTTTCCCGTTGACGCTTTACTGGTCTACGATCGTTGCCGGTCGTGACCGTGGTACTGCCAACAAGCAGAATATTTACTCTTCTTGGGTTCAGGCTTCGTACAAGTTCTACGAGGACGAGCAGTTCCGTGTAGACGGTAGCGTGGCCGGAGCATTTGCTCTGAACAACTATGATGAGAACGCCAACGACCATTTCTACGGCAAGAGCAGCGGCATCAACGACGTTCGTGTCGGTTGCACCTACAAGCTCAAGATAGGCAAGCATCCTATGCCGGTCACTGCACAGGGCATTTGGAATCCCGAGGCCAACAAGGGATACTTCCGTGTAGGCATCACTTTGCTGGACTTATAAGCGGACAATGACATTCTCGTAACTACTGTATTTCATAATCTCGCTTAATTTCTATTGTAGTTAATTTGGGGACCGGTCAGCGTGACCGCGTCCCCTTTTTTCGTTTCACTGTTTGTATAGACCCTTCCTTCTTCTTTGTACGCTGTGTTAATTTATTGTTAAACCTATTTACAGTAAAATGAGGATAAGGAAAAAGTCGTATATTTGTAAGACAATCGTCGAAAAAGTTTGCCAGTCTAGAAAATAATGACTATTTTTGCAATAATAGGTTCTCCTTTAAAGGAGTAATGGATAAAACTATTTATTATGAAGCATCTGTATATCATAGCAGGTTGTAATGGAGCTGGCAAGACGACGGCTTCTATGAGCATTTTACCAAAGAGTCTTTTGGTAAAAGAGTTTGTTAATGCAGATGAAATAGCGAAAGGACTTTCCCCATTTAATCCTGAAGGCGTTGCTATTGAGGCTGGTCGGCTAATGTTGGAAAGAATTAAATATCTTCTTAGCAAAGGTGAATCTTTTTCAATAGAAACGACATTAGCAACACGATCTTATGTAAATCTTGTACGAGAAGCTTCAAGATTGGGATATATGGTTCACTTAATTTATTTCTGGTTGAATTCTCCGCAATTAGCAGTAGATCGTGTGGCAGAAAGAGTAAGAAAGGGGGGACATGATATTCCATATGATGTCATCTTACGCAGATATTCCAAAGGTATAGATAACCTTTTCAGGTTGTTTATGAACGAAGTTGATATATGGGCTATATACGACAATAGTCAGTATCAGCGAGAAAGAGTAGCCTTTGGAGGGAAGTCTATGGAAACAAAGATAAATGATAGAAACAAATTTAAAATAATTAGTGATTATGTCAAATCAGGAAGCTGAAGCTTTTATTAAGAAGTTGGACGAGGGTCTGGCTATCGCCGAGCAGGAAATGCTTCGTGACAAGGCTTCACGGGGCGAGTCTGTTGTTTATTCTGATTCACAAGGCAACATTAAGCATGTCTTGGCAAGCGATGTGCTGGCCGGACGCGTGCAAGGTTAAAGGTTCTACGTCCGTGCGTAGAAGGGACTTAGCAGCAAGGCGCGAGGCCTGCTATTCCGATCAGTCATCTGCTTCATCGTGGTATGTGAGTAGATGATTGTCGTTTTCGCTTTTCATTTATTGGAGAACTGATATTAGCATGTCAACGTATAGTTAGGAGAAAGGATATGCTATGTAGTTGCTTCCATGTCGTTTTGTGTTAATTTATAGTTAAACCTCTTTACAGCAAAACGTGTAATAGGAAAAAGTCGTATATTTGTAAAACAATCGTCGAAAGTAACGTTATGGTGACAAGCAATATGACCAAGGAAGAGCGGCACGAGGCTATCATGGATCAGTTCTTCAAGCAGAACGTCGTGCTCGTGTCGGATCTGGCCGACAAACTCGGGGTCTCGTCGGTCACGATACGCAAGGATCTCACCGAACTGGAAAAGGAAGGCAAGCTCTATCGCAGCCATGGCAAGGCCATTGCCATCAATCCTTTTGCCAACAACCGCTCGGTGAATGAGAAAGAGCATATCTGTCCCGAAGAGAAGCACCGCATCGGTATGGAGGCTGCCAAGCTGATAGAAGACAACGACTCCATCATCATTGCTTCGGGAACGACCATCCACGCGTTTGCCAACTGCATCACCACCAACCATCGTCTCACCGTCGTGTCGGCGTCGTTGCAGGCTTCTATATCGCTGGCCAAGAACGAGAATGTCGACATCATCCAGCTCGGCGGCATGCTGCGCCACAGCAGTCTCTCAGTCGTAGGGCAATACAGTGAGAAGATTCTCGATGACTGCTCGTTCAGCAAACTCTTCATTGGCGTGGACGGCATAGACCTCGACTTCGGCATCTCCACGACCGACATGCGTGAGGCTCACCTCAATCAGAAGATGATCAAGGCCGCCCAGCACGTCATCGTACTGGCTGACTCCACGAAATTCGGCCGTCGCGGCTTTGCCAAAATCTGCGATATGGACACTGTCGACACGATCATCACAGACTCAAACATCCGCCCCGCGGACAAAAACCGCATCGAGGAGTTGGGCATCGAGCTGATTGTCGCCGAGATGAAAGACTGATTTGCGTCAGAGATAAACCATCTGAAACCATAGACACCTCTAAAATTAAGCAATATGAACATTCCATCAGAATTTGATCCCATCCGCCCCTTCAACCCAGAGGAGCTTCCCGCAGTATACGACCGGCTGTTGGCCGACCCACAGTTTCAGCAAGTCATCACCACTCTCTTCCCCGGCGTGTCGCTGGAAGACCTGGGCAAGAAGATGAAAAGCTGCAAGACCAACCTGGAGTTTCAGAAAGCTTTTTGCTATCCGGTACTGCAAGACCTCATCCACAAGGCCAGCTTCGGTTGCAGCATGGACGCTTCGAGCGTGAACATCAACCACCGCTACACCTTTGTGAGCAACCACCGCGACATCGTCCTCGACTCAGCCCTGCTCGACAAATTGCTGCTCGACGTTGGTTTCAGCACCACGTGCGAGATTGCCATTGGCGACAACCTGCTCACCATTCCATGGGTGAAGGACCTTGTGCGCATCAACAAGTCGTTTACCGTGGAGCGTGCGCTGCATGCCGTGGAGATGTACAAAGCCAGCAAGCGCATGTCGGAATATATGCATTTCGTCATCAGCGAGAAGAACGAAAACGTGTGGATTGCACAACGTGAGGGCCGTTCCAAGGACTCTACCGACAATACGCAGCCTGCCATCTTGAAGATGATGGTCATGGGCGGCGAAGGTAGCATCATCGACCGCTTGGCAGCTCTGCATATCGTGCCGCTGACGATCTCGTATGAGTACGACCCTTGCGACTACCTCAAGGCACGTGAGTTCCAGCTCAAGCGCGACGTCCCGTTCTGGAAAAAGACACCGGGCGACGACATCGAGAGCATGAGCGTGGGCATCAAAGGCTTCAAGGGACATATCCAGTACCACTGCGCGCCCTGCATCAACGACTGGTTGCGCAAACTAAACGCCAACACGCCCAAGAACCAGCTCTTCGACAGCATCGCCAAGTATATCGACACACAGATCCACTACAACTACCGTCTGTACCCCGGTAACTACGTCGCTCTCGACATGCTTCAGGGCAACAAGGAGCACGACGACATGTACTCGCCCAAGCAGCGCTCGATCTTCGAGCAGTATATCAACGGTCAGTTGGCAAAGATCGATATCGAGAACAAGGATGAGAAGTTCCTCCGCGAGTGCCTGCTCAACCAGTATGCCAACCCCGTGAAGAACTATTACAATGCACGCGACGCCGAGTCCAGCCGACTGAAGTCGCTGATGAGCAAACTCACGTTTAAGTTCTAAGACCATCAGCATGTCAATGAGAATCCCAAAACCGGCAGCGGTTCTATTGCTGATAGCGGGAGTTCTGCTCCTGCTATCGTGCAAAAACGACTCCTATGAGTCGGGCGACAGCCGCTATTCCTATCTTCGTGCCGACTTCTGCATGATGCACACGTCGGACAAGGGAGCCATTGACTATCTGCTTATTGACGGCGGTGACACTGTGAGAATAGCCACACCGGTGAAACTCAATTGGGCTTCTAAGGCTGACTCGCTGTACCGCGCGCTGGTCTATTACGATGTCACTACCCGTCAAATGTTCTCTGCCTCTCCTGTGCTGGTGACGCAGCCGGTGAGCAAACAAAAGGCCGCCACGCTCTCTACCGACGCTATCACCGTAGAGAGCACATGGGAGGGTGGGGGATACTTCAATGTCGCCTTCAACGTGAAGACCGGACAGACCGATGAGAAACAGAAAGCGCAGCAGGTAGGACTCGTCGTCGACACCATCATCAAACACGACAACGGGGCACCCGACGACATCTATCTCATGCTCACTCACAACCAGAACGGCCAACCGGAATTCTATACCGTACGCGGATACCTCAGCACGCCGCTCGTCAAGAATGCCCGGTATCATTTACTCAACCAACCATGAATCTCGCCTTGCCTCACCTTTCGATTAAGCACCTCTTACCTTACCTCTGCGTTTTTCTTTGGGCCATTGCCTGCTATGTCTTCTTTCAGACAGCCTACGCCTATCACTTCTTCTTTCAGGAGCAAAACCAGTTGTTTCTGCTCTCTTGGACTTATTGCGCCGACTATCTCCGCCGTCCCGCATGGCTGGCCAGTCTCGCAGGCGATTTCCTGACACAGTTCTATTACTATCGTTACTGCTGCCTCATCTGTCGTCTACCCGAGGCGGTCGTGTGCTCATGACCATATTGTTGCTGTGTGCTTCTGTCCTTGCCTTTTGGCTGTTTGGCAACGGTGGCTTCCTCTGCCTGTTACTCCTTATTATATATAGCATCGCTCACCGTCGTCATCAACCGCTTGGGTTGTCTGTTGTGGCCACGGCCTTACCGTTGCCGCTGCTGCCGCTGACGAAGTCCTGCTACATAATGAATAAAGAAACCTCCATTTGAGACACTATACAAAAAAGCCCCAGCCTCGCTAGTTTTGAGTGAGACTGGGGCTATTTCGTGTTTTTCCACACCATAATC
>ONHQ01000014.1 GCA_900317685.1 uncultured Prevotella sp. | reverse complement strand
AGGTAAGTGAAAAATCTGACATGGCAAAATCCTGGGCAACTTTTTGTTGCTCAGGAACTTATAAAAATAGTTAAACTAAAGTGCTGCGGAATTAAGGATTTGTATTAATTTTCCGCAAATAGCCAACAATTTGTCTTAATGTATTAAAAAAACAAACGGGAAAGAACATAAATGTGCTTAAAGCACTTATCTTTGCGACTGATAACTAAAATAGCGTATATTAAATATCATAAATATGAAGAAAACAAAAAGTCTTGTCATGGCTTTCGCCTTGGCAACCGTAGCAATAGGATTGGGCTCCTGCAACGGTAACAACAAGAACGCACAGCTGCAATCGCAACTCGACTCGCTGGCTACCGCAGACAGCCTGCACCAAGAGGACATCAAGGCGATGACGGACTTCGTCGACATCATGTCCAGCGGACTCGACAGCATCAACGGACAGGAAGGACAGATCAAACAGCTGGGACAGGAACAGGGTGGCAAGCTCGACAAGGCTCACCTGCGCCAGCAACTCAACAACCTGGCACAGCTCGTCGCACGCCAGCGCAACCGCATCAACGAACTCGAAAAGAGTCTGCAAGGACAGAACACCAGCTATGCGCAGCGCGTGAAGAAACTCATCGCTTACTATAAGGCTCAACTCGACGAGAAGGACAAGACCATCGCTGAGCTGAAGACGGAACTCGACAGTAAGAATGCCGACATCGCCACTCTCAACGAGCATGTCGACAAGCTCACTACCAACGTCAACGACCTCACGGCCAGCAACAACCAACTCGGTCAGACGGTGGCCAGCCAGAAGACGACGATCGCTGAGCAAGACCAGGCTATCCACGAGGCCTTCGTCACGGTGGGTACTTCCAAGGATCTGAAGGCAAGAGGCCTGCTCACCGGCGGCTTCCTGGCTAAGAAACGTGTCGACGTCAGCAAGCTCTCCAGCACGGGCTTCACCAAGGTGGACATCCGCAACTACAACGACGTCGTGCTGAAATCAAAGAAGCCGAAGATCATGACGCAGATGCCGTCCGACTCTTATACGCTTCGCGACAACGGCAATGGTACCACTACACTGCATATCAACGACGCCAACCGCTTCTGGAGCGTCAGCAAGTATCTCGTAGTGAAACTCTAATCGACCATAGGGTAAAGCATATATAAAAGGTGATGTGCAGGACCGACCGTGTGTGGGTCCTGCACATCCGATTTTGTAGCGTCATTTGTTAAAGTAACAAAAAAGAGACTTCAAAGCTTTTGCTGTCTCACGATAAAATGTTACTTTTGCACTCGCTTTCCAGCAATGGGTAGTTACCAGAGTGGCCAAATGGGGCAGACTGTAAATCTGCTGGCTCTTGCCTTCGGTGGTTCGAATCCATCACTACCCACAGAATATAATACACTCATATAGGAAGTACTCAACAGCTTGTTGAGTACTTTTTTTATTTACTTTTATCCCACCTTCTTATCCCACCTTCACCTGCTTGCGGGCAACGAGATGGCGGTAACGGTCATAGACCTCCTCAGCGATGTCGCCCCACGACCGCGTCAACGTAGGGGATGCCCTGTCGGCAGCATCATGAAACAGCATCCGTCGCGTACGTCGGCGCGCGGACGGCGAACAATGAGCACCGGAAAACTCCGATCCGTTTTCCACAATGGTCATCTGACCACTGTAGCCATAAGAGCGCAGTGTCTCACCCACACTCTCCTGCGGAATCCACACCTCGTCGGCACACTCGTAGAACTGTACAATCTGCCGAATGATATGGTCCACGATCTTCTCGTTCTGTATCACACGTGAAAAATGAAAAGAACTGTTATCTAATGTAAAGCTTAGCTTATGGTCATGCAGATATACAAACATACTTTCTTTTACATTCTGACGTTTTATAAGCATTTTGCTTCCTTTTGCTTACAAAATAGCAAAAACTATTCTTCGTATATACAATAACTGTAAGTACAAAACGTTATGATTGAAATTAGTAATCCCCTTTTGTAGGTATATTCTTACATTTAGAAGTAATTTTAGTAATTTTGTAGTCAATTTGAAAGTGAAATAACCAAATACGTTAGCAAATGCAAAGAAATGGATTGTACAACAGCGCCTATGAGCACGATGCGTGCGGCGTAGGTATGGTGGTGAATATCCACGGCGGCAAGTCGCACCAGCTCGTCGACAACGCCCTGAAAGTGCTCGAAAACCTGCGCCATCGTGGCGCTGAGGGCGCTGACGGAAAGACCGGCGACGGTGCAGGTATTCTGCTGCAGATTCCCCACGAGTTTATATTGCTTCAGGGTATTCCAGTTCCGGAGAAGGGCAAGTACGGTACAGGATTGATCTTCTTGCCTAAGGATGAGAAACGCCAACAGTCCATTCTTTCCATCATGATCGAAGAGATCGAGCGCGAGGGATTACAGCTCATGCACCTGCGCTCGGTGCCGACAAATCCCGACTGCTTAGGCGAGGCCGCACTGGAGTCGGAGCCTGACGTCAAGCAGGTGTTTATCACCGGCGTCAGCGACGACAAGGTGCCTGTCTTCGAGCGCACCTTATATATAATAAGAAAGAAGATCGAGCGCCGCGTCCACGACAAGGACTTCTATATCTGCTCGCTCTCCAGCAAGACCATCGTCTACAAGGGTATGCTCTCCAGCCTGCAGCTGCGTCAGTACTATCCCGATCTGACCAACAACTATTTCACCAGCGGACTGGCACTCGTGCACTCCCGCTTCTCCACCAACACGTTCCCCACATGGGCCTTGGCACAGCCGTTCCGTCTGCTCTGCCATAATGGTGAGATCAACACCATCCGCGGCAACCGCTCCTGGATGAAGGCACGTGAGAGTGTGCTCTCGTCAGAGGCACTCGGCGACATCCGCGACATCTCGCCGATCGTGCAGCCCGACATGAGTGACTCGGCCTCGCTGGACAACGTCTTTGAATTCTTCGTCATGAACGGCATGAGTCTGCCGCACGCCCTCTCGGTGATGATTCCCGAGAGCTTCAACGACAAGAACCCGATCAGCGAGGATCTGAAGGCCTTCTATGAATATCATTCCATCCTCATGGAGCCGTGGGACGGTCCTGCCGCCCTGATGTTCAGCGACGGCCGCTACGCCGGAGGTATGCTCGACCGCAATGGTCTGCGCCCGGCCCGCTACACGATCACGAAGAACGGCACCATGGTGGTGGCCTCTGAGGTCGGCGTGATGGACTTCGACCCGACCGAGATCGCAGAGAAAGGACGCCTGCAGCCGGGTAAGATCCTGCTCGTCGATACCGAAGAGGGAAAGATCTACTACGATGGAGAGATCAAGGAGCGTCTCGCTTCGCAGCATCCTTATCGCCAGTGGCTCAACACCAATCGCATCGACCTGGCCAACATCCGTTCAGGTCGCAAAGTCAGCAACAGCGTAGATCACCTCCATGCCAAAGAGGTGGAGTTTGGTTTTGGCGAGGAAGACATCAAGGACACGCTGATCCCTATGTCCACCAAGGGACAGGAGCCTACGGCTTCCATGGGCAACGACACGCCGCTGGCCGTGCTGTCTCCCAAACCGCAGATCTTCTTCAATTACTTCCGCCAGCAGTTCGCCCAGGTCACCAACCCGGCCATCGACTCCATTCGTGAGAACCTCGTGATGAGTCTCACGGAGTACATCGGCCGCGTGGGCACCGGCATCCTCAACCCCGACGAGACCAACTGCAAGATGGTGCGTCTGCCCCACCCCATCCTGACCAACGCCCAACTCGACATTCTTTGCAACATCCGCTATAAAGGTTTCAACACACGCAAACTCAGCATGACCTTTGAGGCTCCCGCTGATCCGGCCATGGGAGGCGAGCGGCTCCACGAGGCCATCGACCGCCTGTGCCACGACGCCGAGCAGAGTGTTGACGACGGATATAACTATATCATCCTCTCCGACCGCGACATCGATGACAAGCACATCGCCATCCCGTCGCTGCTCGCCGTGAGTGCCGTACACCACTATCTAATCAACGTGGGCAAACGCGTGCAGACAGCGCTGATCGTGGAAAGCGGTGAGATCCGCGAAGTGATGCACGCTGCCCTGCTCCTGGGCTACGGTGCTTCCGCCCTCTGTCCTTACATGACCTACGCCGTTCTCGACGACCTGGTAAAGAAAGGCAAGATTCAGGAGAACTATGCGACGGCCGAAGCCAACTATATCAAGGCTGTGAAGAAAGGACTGTTCAAGATCATGGCCAAGATGGGCATCTCCACGATCCGTTCTTACCGTGGTGCGCAGATCTTCGAGGCCGTCGGCCTGTCCCAGGGACTGCTGAAGGCTTACTTCGGCACCGACACGAGCAGCATCGGCGGCATCGGTCTCGACACCATCGCCCGCGATCAGCTCCGCTTCCACAGAGCTGCCGTGAACACTGAGAAAGAGGAGGAGACGCTCCACATCGAACTGCCACTGAAGAACCTCGGACAGTTCCACTGGCGCAAGGACGGCATCGACCACGCCTGGAACCCCGAGACGATCGCCACACTCCAGCTCGCCACCCGCACAGGTAACTACGAGTTGTTCAAGAAATTCTCCAATCTTGTCGACCACAAGAAGGAGCCGATCTTCGTCCGCGACTTCCTGGACTTCAAGCGCAACCCGATAGATATTAATAAGGTGGAGCCCGTGGAGAGCATCGTCAAGCACTTCGTCACCGGTGCCATGAGCTTCGGTGCCCTGAGCAAGGAGGCTCACGAGGCTCTGGCTCTGGCCATGAACGCCCTCGGCGCACGCAGCAACACCGGTGAGGGCGGTGAGGACCGCGACCGCTATTCCGGTACGGTCGACGGCATCAGCCTGAGCAGTAAGACCAAGCAGGTGGCTTCCGGACGTTTCGGCGTCACCACAGAATACCTTGTCAACGCTGAGGAGATCCAGATCAAGGTGGCGCAGGGTGCCAAGCCGGGTGAGGGCGGACAGCTGCCCGGCTACAAGGTCAACGATATCATCGCCAAGACGCGTCACTCCATCCCGGGCATCTCGCTCATCTCTCCACCGCCTCATCACGACATCTACTCCATCGAGGACCTCAAACAGTTGATCTTCGATTTGAAGAATGTCAACCCGAAGGCTGCCATCTCCGTGAAGCTCGTTGCCGAGAGCGGCGTGGGCACCATTGCTGCCGGCGTGGTGAAGGCTAAGGCCGACCTTGTGGTCATCTCCGGCGCAGAGGGCGGTACGGGTGCAAGTCCTGCCAGCAGTATGCGCTTCGCGGGTATCTCGCCTGAGATCGGTATTGCCGAGACACAGCAGACGCTCGTCCGCAACGGACTGCGCTCGCTGGCCCGCCTGCAAGTCGACGGCCAGCTGAAGACAGGTCTCGATGTCATCCTCATGGCACTGCTCGGTGCTGAGGAGTTCGGCTTCGGTACTTCCGCACTGATCACCTTAGGCTGTGTGATGATGCGCAAATGCTCGCAAAACACCTGTCCGATGGGTGTGGCTACGCAGGATCCGAAACTACGCGCTCACTTCCAGGGCAGCTACCACAACGTAGTCAACTATATGAAGTTCATCGCTCAGGAGGTACGTGAATACCTCGCCGAGATGGGCTATACCTCACTCAACGAAATAGTCGGTCACACCGAGCTCATCGTGCCGCGTGACATCAAGGCCGAGGAGGCCAATGTCAACGAGGAGACGGTGGCCAAGTGGAAGAGTCTCGACTTCTCCAACCTGCTCCATCGCGAGACCGGCGACTCGTCGCTCTACTGCACCAAGCTGCAGGATCACGACATCCATGATCTGCTGGACCAGCAGATCATCGCCAGCGCACAAAACGCCATCGAGAAGAAGGAAGAGATCAACCTCGACTATGCCATCCGCAACACCAACCGCGCAGTAGGTACCATGCTCAGCGGACTCATCGCCTCGAAGTATGGCGAAGAAGGCCTGCCCGACGACACGATCAACATCAAGTTCAAGGGCTCTGCCGGCCAGAGCTTCGGTGCCTTCCTCGTTCACGGTGTGAGCTTTAAACTCGAGGGCGAGACCAATGACTACTTCGGTAAAGGTCTCTCCGGTGGCCGCATCTCCATCCTGCCCCCGATCCGCAGCAACTTCAACGCCGAGGACAACATCATCGCCGGCAACACGGGTCTGTATGGTGCTACTTCCGGCGAGCTCTACATCAACGGACAGGTCGGTGAGCGCTTCGCCGTGCGTAACTCTGGTGCCATCGCCGTCGTGGAGGGCGCCGGAGACCACTGCTGTGAGTATATGACGGGTGGCCGTGTCGTCGTCCTCGGTCCTACAGGCCGCAACTTCGCCGCTGGTATGAGTGGTGGTGTAGCCTACGTCTGGGACAAGAACCACAACTTCGACTACTTCTGCAACATGGATATGGTGGAGATCAACCTTGTCGAGGAGACCACCTACCGAAAGGAGCTCCATGAGCTCATCCGCCAGCACTATCTCTACACTGGCTCGAAGCTCGCCCGCACGATGCTCGACGACTGGAACCACTACGTCGAAGAGTTCATCCAGGTAGTGCCTATCGAGTACAAGCGTGTGCTGCAGGAAGAGCAGGTCAAGAAGCTCCAGCAGAAGATCGCTGACATGCAGAGAGACTATTAAGAATGATGGATGTTGAATGTTGGATGAGGAATGGATACAACATTAACATGCAGCATTCCGCTCACAACATTCAGCACTCAACATTCATCATTAGCAATCACTCAACATTGAACATTCAACATTAAGAAGATATGGGTAATCCAAGAGGATTTTTAGAGGTGGAGCGCAAGGAAGCCGGCTACCGCCCTATACATGACCGCATCCACGACTTCGGCGAAGTGGAGCAGACACTCAACAGTAATGACCGCCGACTGCAGGCAAGCCGCTGCATGGACTGCGGTGTGCCTTTCTGCCACTGGGCTTGCCCCATTGGCAACAAACCGCCAGAGTGGAACGATGCCCTCTACCGCGGCGACTGGCAGCTGGCCTATGAGTTGCTGACCGAGACCAACGACTTCCCGGAGTTCACCGGCCGCATCTGCCCGGCGCTCTGCGAGAAGGCCTGCGTGCTCAACCTCATGGAGCACGAGCCAACAACCAACCGCGAGGACGAGGCCGCCATCATCGAGCACGCCTTCGGTGAGGATTATGTCAAGCCACACGTGCCGGAGCGCAATGGCAAGAAAGTCGCTGTCGTCGGTGCCGGTCCTGCCGGTCTGACTGCCGCCACTCGCCTCAACCAAAAGGGCTACACCGTCACTGTCTACGATGCTCGCGAGGATGCAGGCGGACTGCTCCGCTATGGCATCCCTAACTTCAAGCTCAACAAGTCGATCATCGACCGCCGCCTCAAACTGCTGCGCGAGGAAGGCATTGTCTTTGAGTTTGGCGTGAAGCTCGTCGACTCCAAGAAGAAGAGTGCTGACGACAAGGGCGAGATCGCTGCCAACATTCAGAACGACCCGACACTCGGCAAGGACAAGACCGTCACCGTCGACAAGCTCAGCGAGGACTTCGACGCCGTGGTCATCGCTACCGGTACGCCGACAGCCCGCGACCTGAAGATTCCCGGACGCGACCTCAAGGGTGTGTACTTCGCTCTGGAGATGCTCTCGCAGCAAAACCGTGAGCTCGCCGGACAGGAGTTCAGCCGCGACGAGCTCGTCAATGCCAAGGGCAAGAACGTGCTGGTCATCGGTGGTGGTGACACCGGTTCCGACTGTATCGGCACTGCTCATCGCCAGGGTGCCAAGAGCGTGACGCAGATCGAGATCATGCCGAAGCCGCCCGTGGGCCCCGATGATCCTAAGAATCCGTGGCCGAACTGGCCGCGCACCCTGAAGACGACATCTTCTCACGAAGAGGGCTGCGTGCGCCGTTGGAATATCAACTCACTGGAGTTCCTCGGCAAGAACGGAAAGCTCACCGGCGTGAAGGTGCAGGAGATCACATGGGTACCGAATCCGGAAGGTGGCCGCCCGCTGATGAAGCCTGCCAAGGATCCGGAGATCATCCCCGCAGAGATGGTGCTTCTCGCTATGGGCTTCCTCCGTCCGCAACAGCCTCAGTTCCCTGCCAACGTCTTCGTTGCCGGTGACGCTGCCTCAGGTGCCAGTCTCGTGGTGCGCGCCATGGCCAGTGGTAAGGAAGTGGCTGAGAAAGTCGACAAAATGCTGAAGTAGGCTTAAGCCCTCACAGAAGAGGACAAACCTATTCAGTGCAAATCAAATCATAAAATACATCAAGGGGATCAACCTGGAACAGTTATCAACGTCCGGGTTGATCTTTTTTTTTATGACTCCCGTCACATGCTCCAACTATCCATGATACAGACCCAAGGGTTCTGCCACGGTGGACAAAATAAGAGAAATGAGTGGACAAAATGATAGAAGACAAAAAATAGTAGGGCCAGACGCTTGCACGATTAACTTGATCACATTAATTTTGCAACCAGCAGAGAGTCTTGAGAAGTGGGAGCTAAAAGTTCCACAAGAGATCAGCAAATTACTTAGTAACAATCTGTTTTACTAATCCATACACAATCAAAAATGAACAAGCTATTACTTACAAACGTGATTTGGATGGCGGCACTCGCCCTGTCGGGTTGCAGCAACCAAATGATCACAGACGATCCCTCGGAAGAAGCTTCGCCCGTACGCGACTCCACCTCACTTACCACCCGTGCCGGCAGACTCTCTACCTATTCGGCTCCCACCTACGCCGACGACTACTCCGCCATCGCCGACTGGAGTCAGCGGGGCAACTGGAACCTTGCCAATGTACATGATCCATCCGTGATGAAGGCCGACGACGGGTACTACTATATGTATCAGACCGACGCCTCTTACGGCAACGCACTGGATGGCCACGGACATTTCTTCTGCCGCCGCTCCAAAGACTTAGTACACTGGTCGTGGGTGGGATCCACCATGCACCGACAGCCGTCGTGGGTGGCTACAAAGACCAACGAATACCGTGCTGCCATGGGGTTGCCACCCATCAAAAAGTTCCGCTACTGCTTCTGGGCTCCATGCGCCCGCAAGGTGAGGAACGGACTCTACAGAATGTACTACTCCATTGTGGTGGACAACTACATTGGAAACGGAAAATACAACGATGCCGCCAACTGGTGCAACTCTTGGACAGAGCGTGCCTTCATCGGCGTGATGGAGACGTCCGATCCGGCTTCCAACAACTGGGTCGATAAAGGCATGGTCACCACATCGTCTACAGACAAGGGATTTAACTATTACCGCCCGTCGGGCAGTGACTGGAACGCTTACTTCAAATACAACGCCATTGATCCTACCTACATCATCTGTCCCGATGGTAAGCACTATCTGCTCTACGGCTCCTGGCATTCCGGTATCGTAGCCCTGCGCATCAACCCCAACACGGGTAAGCCTTATACCCGACAGGGCAATCCCTGGGGAAACATCTCCAGCTATGGCCAGCGCGTATATTCGCGCAACCTCAGCAGCCGCTGGCAGGGATCCGAGGGACCCGAAGTGGTATACCACAATGGCTATTACTATCTGTTCCTGGCCTATGATGAGCTCTCTGTGGCTTACAACACACGAGTGCTGAGGTCGAAGAACATCCTTGGTCCTTACTATGGAAAGGATGGGCGCGACTGTACCGCCAAAGGCGGAGAAGCCTATCCAATTGTCACTCATCCTTATCGCTTCAACGGCCACAGTGGATGGGTCGGCGTGTCGCACTGCTGTGTATTCGACGACGGCAAGGGCAACTGGTTCTTTGCCTCGCAGGGACGTCTGCCGGCCAACACCAACGGAAACCCCTACTCCAACGCCATCATGATGGGACAAGTGAGATCGCTGAGATGGACAACAGACGGATGGCCTGTCGTCATGCCGGAAAGATATGGCAACGTTCCCCAACTCACCATTCTGGAGAGTGAGCTCAAAGGCAAATGGGAGCTGATACCTTTGTCGTACAAAGCAGGACAACAGTGCACGTCGGTCGCTATGACACTGGGCAGCAACCACAAGATCACGGAAGGCTTTAAGGCTGGCTCAACGTGGAAATACGACAAGGCAGCCGGCATCCTTTATATTGCGGGCATACCCATGTACCTCAGCCGTGAAGTCGACTGGGAGGCAAAGCCCAGAAAGGCTACTATCGTCTTCTCAGGCCTCAGCAACTACAACAGTAAAAGCAATCTGTTCACATATTGGGGAAAGAAGGTAAACTAATGCCCGCCCGACCTGACGGCAACGACTCATACTGCTGACGTCACAAGACTGTCAACACCTCAGGAATACGCAAACAAAGCACGCCTTTGTTTACGTATTCTTCTCATTCCACTATCCTAAGATAAGATTCATAACAAATGTATCAAAGTTGTAAGGCCACTACCCGGGAGACCCGCTGCCCTCAGCGGACATTGCATCCGACTATTTCATGAAGCCCGCAGCCCACCACTTATTTCAAGCAGAAATACGATTATGGCCCGGAATACGTGCTTTACTCTGAACAGATAAGAAAGACGAATTTGGCGCACAGGGCCAACCCTGTGTTTGGTGAAGAGAGCTCATAATTGGGTATTAAAAGTTACATCGCAATTGCAGGGCGCGGCCCTTGTGGCCGTCCGCACCCCTTGTATGTAATTATTGTTTTGTCGGCGGACGTTTATGAATGTCTGTTGGGTGCGGACGGCCACAAGGGCCGCACCCTGCAAATGGCCGATGATCATACATACAAGGGGTACGGACTGCCACAAGTACCGCAACCTGCAAACGGCCGAACTCTATGTATGTTATTTTTGTTTTATCGGCGGACGTTTGAATGTCTCATTTTCCCCTTGCGATGGTCAATAATCCAAACTTACTTCGACATTTGATTAATTCTGATTAAAATTAATACTTTTTTCTATTAGGTTATAATATTATTTTATACTTTTGCAAATTGTAATTCGCTCAAGTGCTAACTTTACATAATAATTGATATATAAAATGAGAAAGATTCTGTTGATGTTATGTCTGCTTTTTGATTATGCTAATTGTTCTTAAAGTATTCTAAATCAGTGATTTTGCGCAATCGCAACATAAAAAAGTCCGCCATTCTTCCCGCCATCGTAAATAATGAATTAGAATGAATGCTCGTAAATCTTGATAAAGTTGACATAGATTTATTCGATAGATTAGTAGTTTAACTTCATCGGTTATCATATATTTCTCTTTCATTATCTGAGGACACTCAGAAACTTCTACTTTTTTATTAACCCTCATTTTGAGCAAGGTGGACATGTCTTGTAAAGGTACAGTGAGATGTACGCCTATCCATCAACTCACATATACCAATGTAGAATGGCTAAGCAACATTTCAGAAACAAGACCGGAACGAGACAATATACCCGCTATTTTGCCACAAAGTGGGAAAATGGCGGGAAAGTCCCAGATGTATAATGGCGCAGACTTCGATGCAATCGGTGTCTGCGCCATTGGTAGCATAATCGGGATAAGAAGATGCCGCGACTTTATCGTCTATAACTACGTGTAAAAATCTCCAAAAGTAAGTGCCGACAGGGATGAAGTTTACCATCAATAACACATTATTTTATAAAGCAATTAATTTTTTTACTTTACCTATCCTGAATTTGAAAGCCCAAGCATCAGAACCATAAGGATCCTTTGCTAAATATACTTCTATATCACCATCAATATCAACATACAACCTCTTTCCCATATCTTGACAACTAAGAATTGCATCTTTATACTGTCTGACGACAAAAGGACAATTACCGTCGTTTATGTCACTATGGCTCCATTTCTTCTTGACTGAGCTAAAAATTTTATTAACACAGACCTTATCGCCTTTATACAGAAACAATTTTTTAGCGTATTCTAAGTCATAAATGGTGTGACTATAGAACTTTTTAATGCCATCCCTTACGTTACAAAACACCGAGCGTCTGACATTCAATTCCAATGCTCCAGTCTCATACTTAATAGGCTCAAACTCTTCTGGAAGGCTGACAATTCCATCTTTGTCAATACAATCCATATATTGTTGGACAACCTTATCAGCTTTAATTTTTTGTGAAGGGATCTGCGACAGTAGGTGTATGCCTTCTAAAGTGCGGCAACGGCTGAGAGCAACATATTTTTTTCATATGTTTACGCTGACAAAATTACAAAAATTCTTCTTATTACCAGAGAACTTTCTTATATACTTTGCAAAGCAATATTTTGTAATATCCGAATATAAGAAATCAAGCTGGCTCCAAAGATGTAATGACGAAAACGAAATGGAATACGTAATAAACGTAAATGATGGAGATGGCGAACACTGTTAGCAGAATAAATAGTGTAGATTGTATTTGTGTCTAATCGATTGCCGTCTCTTTGGTAAAGAGCTATGCAAGAGTATATTATAACGGCAGGTTCAACCTATGCATATAATTATAGGTTGGGCGGACAGGTTAAGAAAATTATTGTTGTTTTTCCTTTCTTGAAAAAATCAATAAGAAAATGCCTCTTTCTCGAATAAAAGCCGTACCTTTGCTATCTAAACAAAGAAGATATCGGAATGGGTAAATATACAAAAACTATTATAATAGGACCAACTGTAAGCGCAATAATTACCAAAACGTTAAAAGACAGGAGTTAGAATGTATAACATTACTTGGGATATTGAGACTGGAGGCGTAGCTCTTCACTCCCGCAGAGTAGAAGGAACGCTTGGTACTTCACCCCGTCCTGTCTTTTGGGAGGAGTTGGACTTGTTGAAGCTTAATGAACTCGGATGGACGTATCCCCATTCAGAGGCACCCTTGTTGTGGGCTATCAACAAACAATATTGGTATCGCGGAGAGCTCGTTTTCGAGGCTAAGGGCGCAAGCATATATCATGAGGCAAAGATTGAGTTTCAGCCGGGCAAAGAACAATTAAATCTTCAGCCTGTTGACATGGATAAAATGTTGAAGCGCTGCAATGAGTATATGTTTCTGTTAGAGAGCGAGGCTATTGAATTCATTCGTGAGACCTATCTTCAGTATGCCGGTGCAAGGAAAAGCGTAAATCGAGTACCTGCAAATCAAATCAACTTTGATGACTTGGTTAAGAGTGTAGAGAAGAAAACCAAGACGAAAATGGCCATCGTGAAGGAAGATTGTGATTCTTTCGACATAGTTCCATTAGACAAAGCGGAAAAAGATGGGAAAAAAGTTTACCAGACGACAAAAATTGATCGTTTCTTGGCATCGTTCTCAGGAGGAAAGGACTCACAGGTGGTACTTGACCTCTGCACGCGTGCTATTTCCTCCACTGATTTCGAAGTTGTTTATAGCGATACAGGCTATGAGTTACCACCTTCGCTAAAATTATACCAAGAAATTCAGCAACATTATCAGTCTCTTTATCCCGACTTAAAGTTCTCTACTGCAAAGAATCATGCAAGCGTATTAAGTTATTGGGATAAAATAGGTACGCCAAGCGACTCACATCGTTGGTGTTGTTCTATAATGAAAACGGCTCCTCTTTACAGGACCTTCAAGATTGAAGGAACAAACAGGCAAGCCAAGGTCTTAACTTTTGATGGTGTTCGTGCAGAGGAAAGTCTTAAAAGAGGAAGATATGGCCGAACAGGTAAAGGAAAGCATACAACTATTTACAACGCCCATCCCATACTTGAATGGAATGCTGCTGAAATATTCTTATATTTGTTTAGGCATCGTTTACCGATTAATCAGGCATATAGAGATGGCAAGGCAAGAGTTGGTTGCGTAATATGTCCATTTTCTACTTCATGGGATGACATGATTGCGACAAAGAAATATCCAAACGAATTAAAACCGTTTACTGATAGATTGCAATCATGGTCTTCAGTTAATCACATTTCAGATGCAAAAAGGTTTATTGAAGACAGAAGGTGGAAGATAAAAGCTATAGGCAATACAGATTTAACAAAAATAGCTATAGAATTCTCCGAAATCAACCACAATTTTGTCGCTCATGTTACAAATCCCCTGTACAGGATATACCTTTGGCTGCCTACACTTTGCGAGTACACTGTAAACTCCACCGAAGGGAAAGATGTGGGGACACTCAACTTCAGAAAAAGAATTTACAATTTTAATGTAGTTTATGGAACAAGCGATTATACTCTCACAATTGAGAATCCAGATGTAGACTTAGCCTTATTAATGAGGCGAGTGATATATAAGAGTTCTTACTGCATCAATTGTGAGGGTTGCGAAGTTGAATGCCCCACGGGGGCTCTTTCGGTAGTTCCTCAGGTAAAAATAGATAAAAATAAATGTATTCACTGCCATAAGTGTTTAACATTTCATGACTTGGGATGCTATTCTGCTGACAGCGTTAGAATGATTAAAAATATGAATAACAGCGAAAACGCCAAAATACAAGGTTATAAGACCTTCGGCTTCCGTGAAGAGTGGCTTCAAGAATATCTTGTTGACCCAGAATACTTTTGGCATAGTAATTCTCTGGGAACAGCTCAAGTGGATGGCTTTAAGGCATGGCTCAAAGATGCGGAAATCAATGATACAAAGAATAAATTAACTAAGTTCGGAGAGCTTATCCAACGTATCTATCAGGATGAAGAGGCACTGACATGGGAATTGATACTCACAAATCTCTCATATCATTCTTTCATTGTCAAGTGGTTTTTGAATAACATATCTGTTGGAAAAGAATTCGATAGAAAAACCTTAGAAACCTTGATCAATGAACAGGGCTATTCTGCGAAAGGAAAAACCGTAAGTAATGCTGTTGCAGCCTTTGTACAGACCTTAGAATACTCACCTTTAGGCACAGACATTAAGCTTGGCGTTCCTACTGGCAACAAGACAAGGGTACGTGAGTTCTATGAGGATATTACTAATGCGGGATTAGTGTATAACCTTTACAAATATGCTGAGTTCAAAGGGGTTCGCAGTCTAAAAGTCTCGGATTTTTATATGGATGATTGCATAAATGGTCCATATAAAACGCTGGGAATTACAAAGAAAAGGTTTCAGGACGTTCTTAGATCTCTAAATTCCATAGATAATAGAATTCTTATTGCAGAACTTGCAATGGGACTGGACAGCATAACTCTCCGTGATGACATCACTCCGCTAAGTTGTATAGAATCTCTCTTAAAGTAATGTCCGACATAGAGTTATCATATTATAAGAATGTACTTTCGTCCATACATAGAGGATGGACAAAAGGACGTTTCTCTAATGCTAAGCCGTTATACTTTTTGGCAATAACAGAAGGTATAAGTAGGGGTAAGTTATTAGAGAATAAGTTCTTTTATGATGATTCTTTAGAAGCTTTATATTTAGATTCGTGCAATTTCTATGAACCAGGTTTGAAAGTAGCTCCATTTTATAAGCCATTTTATCATTCTAATAGAGAAGAATATTACAATATATTATGGAAAGACGGCTCTATACCTGCCCATACTTGGCATACACCTTCAGCAAAATTCCTTAGAGAACATGTTGAATATGCTTACTTAGACAATAAGTTATGGAGTCTACTTCAAGATTCTGAGATACGAGAGGTTCTCAAACAAAGTGTAATAAAACGTTATTTAGCACAAAATCAATAGAACAATGAGATACAACGATATAGTAACGCTACGCTCTATGCGTCCTGCCTATAACATACAAGAAGAGAGCAAGGACGAATGGAAGACCTTCATTGCCAATGACCAGTTTAATGGAGTCTTGGAGGACATGATAAAGGCTGTAGCCAATAACGATGCAGACAATCACAAATCCATGTGGATTGCCGGGACTTATGGTACTGGCAAAAGCCATGCAGGTGCCGTACTAAAGCATCTGTTTTGTGATCCTTTAGAAGACATTCGTGAATATGTTGACGAAGAATATGCCGAAAGTAAGTTTGCCAAGCTACGCAATGCTATTATCAATGTAAGACAGAAAAAACGTCTATTCCCAGTTGAACTTTATGGACAGCAAGCTATTGCACATCCAGAAGACTTATCTTTGCAATTACAGAAAGAGATAAGCAATGCCCTTCACAAAGCAGGCATAAACATTTCTGTACAGACTGATTTTGACGCTCTCGTAGAGCATATTGACGAGCAACCAACAATATGGCAGTCATTATTAGACAATAATAGCATTCTCAGCAGTGTTGCGCCCAACCTAGAAAAGCTTAAGCAATCATTATCTGCTTGCGATACCGATGTGCTTGAACGAGTTCGTAATGCGCAGCGTGTAGCAGGCATTGACATACGATTAAAAGGTAACAAGATACAACAATGGATTTTTGAGGTTCAGAATAAGTTGAGAGAACTTGGAGAGTATGATGGCTTACTCATAATTTGGGATGAGTATACAGAAATTGTGACATCTAGTATTGGCTTGTCACTGCTTGTTCAGGTTCAAGAAATAGCTGAGGCTATGATGAGTCCGGAAAACGATTCTTATTTCCTCTTAATTTCCCATCCATCAGCACTTAATTCTCTCAAGGAGGAGGAGCGTGAGAAAACCAAAGGTCGTTACCACTATGAGATTTATAACATGGAGCCGGTTTCTGCCTTTAAGATCATGTCGAAGAAGTTCAAGGTGGTCAATCCGGAAATCTACAACGAGCGAAAGGACAGATTCTTTTCTCTCCACGAAGAACTGCTTAATACTTTCTCGTCATCATCTGCGGATGCCAAGGAGACTATCAATAACATAATGAACCTCTTTCCACTTCATCCCTCTACAGCCAATCTCGCTACATACTATGCACGCGAGGCAGGCAGCAGCAGTCGAAGCGTATTCGAATTTCTGGCGAGTGATGCGGTAAAAGAGTTTCTTGCTGATGAGGACAACTTCAATGCAGAGCGAACAATAACCAGCGATTATCTTTGGGATTATGTGCAACCTTATTTTGAAAGTGACTCAACGCGCTTTGGAGCTGTAACAGAGCGTTTTAACAGTCATCATCTTGCTGTCGAGGCTCAAGGTGACAGTTATCTAAGAGTGTTTAAGGGTATATTGCTCTTGAATGCGCTGAACAATATTGCCAACAGCGACACAGTGACTCCAAGCCAAGAGAACATTGAGAATCTTTTCGTTGGAACAGAGATTTGGCCTGACTTGCAAGATATACTTGACTTCTTGAATGATAAAAGCATTATCCAGCGTCAGCCCAATGGCAACTTCAGCATACTGTTTACTGCTTTACCAGGCGAAGAAATTCTTGCAATCAAGGAAGAGTTATCTTCAAGCAATTACTTGTATACAGATCAAGTGATAAAGTTTGGAGATGCGGCAAGACAATTCTTTGACAAAAATTTCAAGCAGGTAGCCCGTCCTTTGAGTTATCAATTCTTTTCTAAGCAAGGTAATGAATATACTTTACTTAACAAGATTGAGAACACGCAAAATGGTGCAAGAAGTTATGAAACATTTCTTGCTATTCTTGTGGGGCGCAGCCAAGAAGAACTCTTTACGATAAAGGATATCATCGAAAAAGCCAGCAAAGATAAAGACCGTTTCGGCAATACGGCATTTGTTGTTATGGAAGAGCCATTCGGCGATAAGGAATATGAACGCTTTATTGAGTACCAAGCTAATGCAGAATGTGCCCAGCGCCATGGATTGGCCAATCAACAACGTACTTACGTTAAAAACGCCTCAGAAATGATTTCTGCATGGTGTACACGAATGCGCGGACATAATGTCACTTTCTATTTTCATGGTCAAACGATGGCAATTGTTGGTAGCAGAATGGCTTCTACCATCAATAACGCTATCGCTCCGGCTATATTTACATCCGGACCTGAGTCCCTTGATGCCATACGCGAAAAGAGTTCTACTACCTATTGGAAGAAGGCCTCAGTTAAGGCTACCGTTGATGCCATCCTGTCCTTTAACAATAAACAGGATATATTATCTTCACCGGCTTGCAGCGGTCAGGCCCGCCATGTTGAGTTCTTGCTGCAGGACAGCGTCAATGATGACTTGACTTGGAAAAGCGACATAAAGTCTGATCATCCATTAAAACGTGTATGCGACTACATCGACGAGTGGTTATCAGGTAAGCACACTAGCAAGAATCAGGCCTTCAATTTAGGCGACAAACTTAAGGGCTTGACAGAGCCGCCTTTTGGACTCTACCAAAGTTATGCACCAATGGCAATGGTGGCTTTTGCCATGCGTAAGTATGTCAATCAAATCTATGACACAAACGGCAAGCCCCGTTCGGCACAACATCTTGTCGGAGATGTTGTTGAAATGTTTAATGCCTGGGAGAAGGATAAGAGCAGTAATAAGCTTAACTTCATGTTTGAGAGCAAGGAAGCTGGAAAGCTCAGCAAGAACTTGATTGCCATGTTCTCACTCAAAAATCTGAAGGGGTATTCCGATATCAGCTCATTAAAGGATGCCCGTTGGGCCATTACTCATGAGTATGCAAAGGAGAAAGGATACCCTGTATGGTCTTTGAAGTATTGTTCCAGCGAATACAACACTGATGATATGCGCACATTGATTGACAATGTGATAAAGGTTGTTAGTGATCCTGAGAGTATGAAGAATCCAGCTCTGCTATCAGAGTCCATTAGCGGCTATGATAAGTTGAAGTTGGAATGGGGCAACTTGATGGTTGAAAACAAAGGTACAAACTATCAAGATGGCTTTGATAATTTCATGAAGAGTATTGACATTGTCAACGTCCAGGATGAAGAGCTTGACGAAGCTTTTACTTACCTCAAGCAACATTTGGAGGGTGAAGTTGGTCTCTGGAAAGAGGATGAAGTAAAGGATTCTCTGAAAGACTGGCGCATGGATAAGCAATATCAAGAATCCATGAGAAAACAAGGCAGTGACACCCCCTCTAATCCTACTCCGACTTCAGGAGGAGATACATTCCCCAGTGGTTCCGGTACCGGTGAACAGCCAGCCGCTTATGTTATTAAGATGCGTGAGAATCTTTCCAATTGGGTGAAGATGACTCCTTCAGAAGAGGCGAAGGAGGTTCTCAGTGATATAATTAAACATGGAGATAGCAACGTTCTTGATCTTATAAAGAAGTATGTACAAGGAGCTAACTAATTTTGACGATCTAATACAGCTTGTCCGTGATGACAAGGAATCAAGGGGAGTGAATGCAACGACGCTCAATCGCTACCCCTTAAGGTTTGTTTTGTTTGATGACTTCAAGCAGTGCAGTGAGTTCGTCGACTTTGTGCAATATGAAGTTGGAGCAGTTGTGCAAAGTGTAGACAAATGGATGGATCAAAGCTATCCAGACGTCATGCTTACATACACGCAATTAGCTGAACATATTAAGAACTATATTAGGGAATCAAAAGGTGCTGATTGTATGATAGCGCCTTTCTCGGAGTTAGCTCGCTTTTACGACAATGAAGAGAATAAAACGTTTGAGGCTCTTCTTAAAACGATCAAAGCGATTGAGGCTTTACCCGAGGCACTGGAAAAATGTCAACGGGTATATATTCCCATTGTTGGACTGGAGGGGAAAATGGAGCCATTCTCTAAAGATTCTCAAATTGTAATCTGGCGTTTAAAAACACCAGAGCAGCATTTCACGTACCGTCTGATTCTGACAGATGGCGAAACGTATAACGTTAAAGGGTTAGAGAACAAATACACGGTGGTGAATAACATCATTGAATGGTTGTCCGTATGGAAAGATGCAGAAAGACAGACCAATCAAAATATTATTTGTACATCGGGAAGTGTTTTTGCCAATGCAAGATACGCACGGCCTGATAACGCATTCACTTTTGTTATCTGTAATGATGCTTTCGAGTTCTTAACAAAAGGGCTGAAATTAAAATTCGGTGGTATCGAATATAAAAAAGAAGAAGAGGACTATTGGGAGGTGTTGGCTTCTCATATTGATATTTCGTGCGATTTCGATTTTACAGCCTACGTATGTAACTACTTTAATGTAAGTGTCTTATCAGATTATAAAACATTCATTAAGTTATGGCTCGGGAACAATGGGAAATTTGAGAGATGGTTAATAGCACGATATTATCAATCTCATGTGTTTGAGGGAGATTATATCCGCAAAATTCTTCTCGAAACGAAATATTTGGTTGGTAATGACTTCATTGAACAGATGGCCATGAATTTTACTTCCTCTCTTGATGAAATTAGAATAAGGAAGTATTGCCTTATGGAGGCTGCCAAGAAGCATATAACTATGCGCAATGAAGTTCAGTCGACTGTAACAAAGCGTCTTGAAGCAATAGCCGATAAGTATGGTGGTGCTACAAGCGCGCTTAGATATTTCACAGGCATATCTGACAGAGAGAAAGAGCTCGCTATTACCTGGTTAGGGAAAGGACTGATCACTATAGACAAGATCCAGCATCTTTACCCAGACTTGTTTAGCTATATGTCTGAGCCTATAGGTGTGTCTCTTAATGGGGCAGAATGGATAACTTCTTATTTTGAAGCATATAAGAGAGCCAAGATTAGCAATACATATACTGAAGATATTAAGACAGAAATTGAAAAAGTCAATGCAAATGAAATTACATTTGATTCTTGGTATCAAGACTTCAGCACGACGCGAACGCTGATGATAAATCGCCATGATATTGATGTTTATTATTGGATTGATGGTTTGGGCATTGATTGGATCCCTCTGATAAGAAAGATTATCAACGAGAGGAATTCAAACGGCATCTATCTTAATGAGGTAAAAGTTGCACGTGCCATTCTTCCCACAAAAACAAGTGTAAATAAGTCAGACTTGCAGAAACTTCTTCCTGATGGAGATGTGCTGCAAAAAAGCGGTGACATAGATGCTTTGGCTCACCAATCAACTAACTTATGGCCCAATATCATCGTTGAGGAGATCCAGAAGGTCAGAGAAATTATTGAAGAAATCTTAGATAAGTATAATGGTAAGAAAATCGCCATCATTTCTGATCATGGCTTGACATACCTTTCACAACTGTGCAAAGGTCTTGGACTTTCTTGTGTTGAATCAGATCATCATGGAAGAATAGCCAAGAGAACAAGTGGAATATGGACAAAGGATGACAATTATATGGTTCTCGACGATGGCATAACGGCTTGCGCCTTGAACCACAAATCGTTATGTGACAAAGTGCCTAAAGGACAGGGTATTCATGGAGGATGTACTCCGGAAGAAGTTCTTGTGCCGATTTTCATTATCTCCAACAGGGAAATTGCCATAGATTGGTCAGCAGAGCTTCTGACCACCGAAATCTCGGGGGCAAATCCACAATTAAGATATGAAATTAAGAATGTGAAAGCCACTGATGTTCCCTTTGTGCTATATGATGGAAGACAATATAAGTTACATCGTATTGAAGGCGATGTTTTTGAGAGTGAACCACTCTTAATTAATCCCGCTGAAAAAGTAGTAGCCATTACTATTGGCAATAAGTCCATTGAAAACGAGATTGAAATTTCGGCAGGTGCAGTGGAAGATGATCCATTCGCATTTTAAAATTCATTAAGATGAAAGAAGAAATTAGCAATAAAATAAGAGAATATTTCTCTGCAATGTCCATCTACAAGGATCCAGATAAGACTAATAGCCTCTTTGCAGCTCACAATTTGCCTTCATTTGTGAAAGATTACTTGCTCAAACGGTATTTGGACATTCAAACGGGACAGATAGACATACAAGGATTGACTCAATTCTTGGATAAAGTCATTCCTGCAAAGACGGGTTCTGTTAAAGATCGTATCATCTCCGGAGAGGAGGTGGTTCTCCTTTGCCGTTTCACTATCTATATAGATTTGGTTAAAGGACAGAAGCAATTTGCCATACCTGACTACGGAATTAAGCTCCGTGAGGGTATAATTCCCGAATACACCTATCGAAAGCATCAAGGCGAATTAGTTGATGGTGAGAAGTGGGGTATCGTTAAATTATGTTTGCTTCCTGACGACAACGGCACTAAGAATCATGTTCAGATGGTGGACTATAAGCCATTTAAGCCATACAGTTCGGTGGATGTAAACTATCTTGCGGAAGCGCGCCGTCATTTTTCGATAAACGAGTGGATTGATTTGATTATCTCTGCCATGGAATACGATCCTGATGGGTTCTCAAACTTAACTCAAAAATTAGAGTTTGTAACACGACTCCTGATCTTTATTGAGCCACGACTTAATGTGATAGAGTTAGCACCTAAGGGAACAGGCAAATCGTATGTGTTTGGCAACCTGAGTAAGTACGGATGGCTTGTCAGTGGTGGTAAGGTGACACGTGCAAAGTTGTTTTATGACAAGGCGAAACAGCAGAATGGAATAATAAAAAACCATGACTTTACTGTCTTTGATGAAATTCAGACTATCGTTTTCCAGGAACCAGCTGAAATACAGGCTGCTCTGAAGTCATACTTGGAAAGTGGCAAGACTACTATAGACAACAATGAATTCAGCTCTGAATGTGGACTGATGCTTATGGGTAATATTCCCTTAACTGCTTCAAGGATGCCGGCCTCGCCTCTGTACTTTGATTCACTACCTCAGAACTTCAGAGAGTCAGCTCTGCTTGACCGTTTCCACTGCTTTATAGAAGGTTGGTTACTTCCGCGTATAGACAATAGCATGATTTTCCATGGATGGACTATTAATGTAGAATACTTCTCGGAAATTCTACATACCATGAGAACTGTTAATAAATATGGTCTGCTCTTCGATCAATTAGTTAAGTTCGAGGAAAAAGCTGATGTCCGCGATTCAAAAGCAATAAAGAGAATAGCAACAGCGTATATGAAGTTGCTTTTCCCTAACTGGACTAAGCCTGAAGATGTAGTCAAAGAAGAATTTAAGCTCTACTGCTTAGATCCTGCGGTTCGTAGACGTGGCATAATAAAAGAGCAGTGTCACAATATCGATCCGGAATTCAAAACGAGAATGCCTGAAGTTTATCTAAGATAATGTTACACCTTATTAAGTCAGAATAATATGGCTAAAAATGATTTGATATTCCAGAAAATCATTAGTAATGAAAGATTTGCCGATGCTTATAACGTTGTCCCATCCAAATATCCTAATTTGGATGCTGGAAAGCGTGCGTTACAACCAGAGGTGAGAGCCGTGTCTGAAATTGTTCATGATATAAATTTTCAAATCGAACAGAAGAAAGCAGACATGAGAATACGGAAGCAATCAGGACCTGTAACGTTAGACGCATCGTTCTTCCAGACTCTATATCGTAAAATCGTATCTTCCTTAACAAAATAGTCTCCGATTATGATTCTTGAGAAGCTAATTATCTATAATTTCCGAAGCTATTATGGCAGAAAGGTGTTTGAGTTCGGCAAGCGGTTGAACTTAATACTTGGTGCTAATGGTGATGGGAAAACGACTTTCTTTGAAGCAATGAACTGGGTACTTACACCAGATTATGCTCCCAAATCTGATGAAAACAGGTTGGCTGATGATAGTACATTGGTCTCTGCCAAGATGTTTAAGGAGTTAAAGGTAGGTGATCAGGGGAAAGTTCTTGTATCTTTATTGCTGAGAAATAATGACAATCGTGAAAGAATTGTTGAGCGGTCTTTCAATGTCACAAAAACAGTCAATGGCGGTATGCAAATCCTTGGCCGTTCTTTCAAGGCATATAGCCTCACTGGTACAAGACGTAAAGAAATGTTCTCCTTGCGTGATCTGTTTGAGGGAGAGAATGTTTTTCCTGCCGTCATAAAGAAGTATCATCTTTTTAAAGGTGAAGATAAACTCGATATCTTTAATGATAAGACGACATTACAAACACTAATAGACTTATTCTCAGACATTAAGGATATTGACCCTTACACTCAATTTGCAAAGTTTGCCTTGGATATGAGTTCGTCAAAAGTCAACGAAGCTAAGTCCAAGGAAGACAAGCAGAATTCTAAAATATTAGAATTGCAAACTGAGATAAACAAGTTGGCTAAAAAGCTAGAACAAGCTGAAACGGCATTAACTTCCACTCGCCAAACTTTTAACGAATCTAAGAAAAATATTGATAATATTGATGATGATTTTGAACTTATAAAGAAAGCAGCTAAAATTGAGGAGAAAGTTAAATCAACAAACTCTGAAATTGCATATTTATCAGGAAAGATAGATTTGGAATACAGCTATAGAATGTTAGATGATCAGTGGATTCTTATGGGATTCACCCCGATCCTTAATGAGTTTAACAAGAAAATGGCATCTCTTTGCATGAGCAAGCAGAACATTGAAAATGAATATGAAAAGAAGCAAAGAGATGAATATACGAAAAACAAAATAGAAAAAGCGAAGAGCGAACTTGAGAAGATAGCGTGGAGACAGAGTGACATTAACAATCTCAATTTTAGCCTCCGCACTCGCAGATGTATTTATTGTGGATGTGAGGCTCCAGACGGTTCAGTAAGATATGACTTCTTAAAACAAAGGCTTAATGATGTCATCGATATCTTAACGCCGAAAGAAGACGAAAAGCCTATTGAGATAAAGCGATATTTCTCTTACCGTAATGTAGAAACACTCAAAGAAATGGGATTGGGTCTTGAATATACAGGGAAAGATACATTGACTATCTCAGACGAAATTAGCAGTCTTAGCAAAAGGAATAATGACATTGAACAAAATATAGCTAAAAAGAAAAGCGAGGTTGCAAACCTGGAAAAGCAAATAGCAGATTTATATGCTTCTTCTTCGTCAGGTGTAAACCTTAGAGACTATGTCAAAGACATTGACATAGTAAAAAAATGGCACGAGGAAAAAGAAAATTCCGCTTTGGAAATCAGCCAATTGACGACCCAAGTTATTCCTAATCTCAAAAATGAAATAAGCAAGAAAAGAGATGCACTCGCAAAAAGCATAAAAGCTTCAGGCTCCAGTAATCTCTATCACATTAATGAATTCTTCCGTATCTTTTCAGATGCTATCGAAGAAACGAAGGACGCAACTTACAAGGAATTCTTGGATAGATTGGCTAAAGAAGCCAATAAATATTTGGCATTGCTAAATGTTGATGACTTTACAGGTATCATAAAAATATACATAGACATCAATGGAGAGCTTAGGATTGAACTTCAAGATAAGACAGATAAGATACTTTCAAATCCAAATACTTCACTTCTGACAACCATGCATATCAGTATTCTGCTTGCAATCTCCGAATTGACAAAGGAGAATCGTAACGCTGAATACCCACTGATTTTTGATGCTCCAACATCATCTTTTGATGAAGGGAAGGACAAAACATTCTATGAGTGCTTGAATAGTCAGGTTGACAAACAGTGTATAGTGGTCACAAAGAGCTATCTGTACAAAGATACCAATGGAGAATATATTGAAGATAGAGATGGATTAAGCAAGTTGAATTGTAAGAAATACCGCATCAAGAAAATGACAGGATTCGATAAGCTTGACATCGCAACAATAGATACTGAAGTAGAAGAAATTGATTAATATGGAAAGTTTATATGATACTTGGCTCGCACGGGAAGATTCATACTACGAGGAAAAGTTCAAAGAATCCATCATTGAGAATCTATGCCAATTCCATGGTGGATCGGCAGATGGCCGCAAGGCTAAAGGTAAATTCTTTAATGCTGGATATGAAGTATTCATTTATGCATTCTTCCTTGGACTGTACTTTGGAGAGCGAAAGCCATTAACAGGCAATGTGCTAAAATTCCATATGCCTATGTCTTCATGGGGAAGGAAGAAAAATGAAGAGGGCAGAAAATCCTATACAAACCTTCAAAAGTATATCTTTGTCGCTTTAGTTGCAAAGACGAATATAGACTTTATTAGCTTAGATAAAGGAGAACTTGATGTAGATGTTGCCTGTAAAGCCTTAATGACAACGCTCAGCGAGTATGCCAATACTGGCTTCTACCTAATTCAGGCAGAAATGAGAAAGAACCCAAATACTTTCTTTGAGAATACGGGATTATTGAATTTGATGTCTCAGCTATGTTCGTAAGGATAATGACCTTTCAGATGAATACGAGCACCTAAACAAGGTGTTTAGGTGCTCGTAAGAAGAATAAGCTGTTTATTTCTGATGTTTTTTACGCCATCGCTCCAAGGTCTTGGGATTTTTCTCCTTCATGTAGTTGCCGAAGTCGATGGCTTCCTGCTGCTCTTTGGCTTGGATCTCCATCTTCTCACGGTAGTCACTGGCCTTTGAGTAGCCCATTGCTGCGAGGATAGCAAAGCCGCCGATGACGATGCCAACAACCACGCTGCATGGAATCGCCCAATCGACGAAACTGCCCATACGCTTGAAGAAGAGGTCGAAACGCTCACGGTCAGCTATGCAGAACTCAGCCTTGACAGATTCTGGGATGGCTTCGAGCATCTTTTTGGGTGCCTCCGCTATCTTTGCACTCATGGTTTCCACAGCCTCCGTGTTCTTCTTGATGTTGTCGTTCATGTCCTTGCGACCGCCGCGGTCACTTAGATCGGCAAGACTTCCGTCCGGATGGACCATCAGACTGCTGAAGCTGTCGAGATAGTCGCTGATGGCACGGGAGTCCTGTGAAATGTTCTCGGCATCCTTCGTGATTGCATCCGTGTGGGTGATGAAGTTCTCCAGATCCGTCTTGGTGATGGTGGCTGGATAAGAATCAACGCTTGCAGCCTCCTGGCGGTTGGCATCTGACAGGTCTTGATTACGGGGCTCAATGGCACCCGAAGAGAATTCAGAGAAATTGTTTGTATTGTTCATAGCATCTTGATTTAGTTGTTATTAGATAGATTTTTTATTTCACGAAACCATGCGAGCATGGCATTTACTTTGGAAAGAGTCTCGGCATGGAGGCCTTCCCGATTGAGGTGATGGGCTATCTGGTTGATATTGTTACACCCCTGCGTAAGAACGAGTCGGAAGTGTTGCTCCTCCGGGCTCTTGTCCCGAATCTTCTGTCGCAGGATACAAGCCCTGCAATAATCGGTTTTCCTCATACCCATCGCTTTGGCAGCCTTCTCCATTACAGCTTTCTGCTCCGCGGTGAAGCGGATGAGCAGCTTGTAGGATTTCGGCTGTTGCGGTTTCTGTTTCTCTTTCCTTGCCCGTCGCAAGGCTGACGGATTGGTTGGTCTGTTTTGCATATAAGTTCGTTTGAAAAGTTGGTAATCTGATGATGTCAATATCGTCGCTCATCGGCTCTACATGTGATAGCCGCCCTCACGCTGCCTCCATTCCTCATCCTCATAGTCATGGGAGACAGTGCCGTCGGGTCTCTCATTGCCCTGTTGGGTCTGTCCTCCTTGCGAGCCTGCCTGGACATTCAGACTTCGTGCAAAGTTAGCAGCCTTGGAAGCACTTGGAAGCAGCGACTGGCCATTTGTTTTGGCAGGAGTCTTTGCAACATGCCGTGCCACACTCTTTCTCTCACTTCCGGACTTCAACGGCTTCGTTATCGACGCTTTGTCAAGATCAGGCAGCAAAGAGAGGTCCATTCCGAGCTGGCGTTCGAGAGAATAAGTATAGTCCTTGTCCTCCTTACTGTCGTGAAAGATGACGTAATAGCCCGATTCCGGGTCATGGCAGAGGCGGAGCCCATGGCTCAGGAGCCGTTCGACGAAGTTGGACGCGGTCGTCGACTTGTCCTTGGCTACGGCCTCGATAATGCTTTTGCATGACCTTTTCCGGTTCTCGGCCATCCTTATGCGCTCCGCACGGTAACGCAGCTCATTGGGGTCCTTGCTGACACGATTGTATTTGCGCTTACGATTTTGCCGCACAGTCTGTTCGTTTTCAGCAGATTCCTTCGGATTGGGCTTGCCCTGTTTCCGGCTTTTGGCCTTCTGATGGTTGCGCTCGTTGCGTGCCGCTTTCTCAGGCACCTCCAGTCCGAAGTCCATGGATACCTTTGCTGCCGCGCGGCATGCGTTCTTCTTGATGAACGAGTCACGGAAGTGCTTGCCGGCAACGGTAGTGTTGAGAATGGCGATGTGGAAATGCTCATTGTCCGTGTTGCCATGATGCGCCACGACGAACGGACAGTCAAAGACATTATTGCCACGCTCACTAAGCTCATTGAGGAAAGCCATGAGCAGATTACGCTCATAAGCAGCTCTTTCTACAAACGGCATTTGTCGTATCTTTTCAGTATCCTTGTTGCCGAACGAGACGACAATGGTGTAGCACTTGTTCCTATATGGATTGCTCAAAGCCTCCCAATCGCGAGCCTGCTGGTCTGCTCCTGCCCGCTCATCGGTATAGTTACATAGGATGATTCCGCCACCTTTCTCCGGGTTCTGCCCGTAGGCCAAAGTGAAGGCGATGTCGGACGATGTTGACACATTCGCTATCATGATATTTCATTTTAAGGCGAAGCCCATGGGTCAAGGGGTATCCCCTTGCAAGGGTGTGCGGGATGGCTCCGGCGTCAGCAAGGAGATATCTCCGCACACATCTTGCGAAGCACCACGGGCTTTCGTGTCGGCTTCAGCGTGAGACTACATCTTCATGCCGCCACGACGTTCGTCAGCGACGATAACAGTCTGACTTCTGCCCAGACCTTGCGGCATATCCTTCTCCTTTCCCTGCTGGTGTGCGACCTGCCGACTTGCGTCAGTCTCCTGCACAGTCTCCTGCGTCGGTTTGACATCCTTGGCTCGGTCCTTCTTTTTCGTCAGAATCTCCTTGAAGAAGGGAGGTACCAGAATACTCGCCTTGCCGAGCAAAGACGTATAGCCGTTGAAAATGTCGGAATAATTCACAATTACATTCGATGTCGCCATATAGAGCTTTCCGAATATAGGCTTGCTGTCGTCACCTGCCGGTAGTATGGTACGTACCTCGGCGAAGTCCGGATTGTCCTTAAGGAACTGACAAGCCTGCTCAATGTTCCGTTCACCGTTGATGACAAGGTGGTAGTCCTTGCGCAACAGGAAGTCGACACGTCTGCGGTGGCGCAGCTCCATCATGGCAAGATAGTCGAGGGGGTTGTGATAGACATAGCAGTTCTGGTCCCGGCAGATCTCTCCGATGGTGGTGATGCCCGGGTCATCGATGGGACGGAAGACAGTGCCGTTGTAGAGGTAACCGCTCCCGTTGTCGCAGTCAAAGGACAGCTGTTGCTCGAGTCCCCCCGTCAGACGGTTATAGACCGTTGCCGTTTTGCATCCGGCAGCAAGGAGTGTGCGGACCGAAATGCCGAGTCTGGACAAAGCTATGGCAGTGGCATAGCTGATGCGATCCTCCATGGTCACATTGCTCTTTCCGATGCGGATAGCATTGACCGAGACGCCTTTGTCTGCATTCATCTGATTTTGATAGTATTCTTTCATTATACTGTAAAGCGGTAAGTAGGAGCCATCCTCATCCTGCGAATTGATTTCCAGGAAGTCGAGGAGGTCTGACAGCTTTCCATGCTTGCCCTCCTCGCGGCATATCCATTCGTTTCTGGGCATATTGACGACAACCTCCGGCAGGTCCTTGCCCTTTATTCTGCAAGTACTGTAGTAGCGGTTGATCCCTATTTGCTCATAACACGGGATGCCTATCATGTCGAGAACATGGTCGACACGAAATATCGTGCTCATGCGGTCGATATACTCCCGTGTGAAATACTCCTTAAAATTGATTTGTTCCATGGCTGGCTTGGTTAAGTTGATAGATAGGAAATAAATGCAGGTTCATTGTACTGTGGGGTTGTTGCCGAATTTGATGCGGTCAAGGTCACTCTTGCGATAGCGCACCTTGCTGCCAACTCGCACGGGCATGAGATAGCGTCGGTCGGGCTTGGCCCATTTCCAAAGCGTGGCCTCGCACACACCGAGATACTCACAGGTCTCCTTACGGGAGAGAAATGTCTCCGCGTTCTCTTTCTCAATGGCTTCCTCAGCCTGACGTGAGGCAAGCTCTTCACGGGCTTTACCGATGAGGTAATCGGCAAAGGCACGCAGGTTCTCACTGCTTGTCGAGATTGTGAAGTTGGCTGATTTGTCTCCCATAAGGGCGATAAACTTGAAATCTTCCATGGCGTTGAAGGTTTTGGTTTGACATTGATAATCGTTCTTAATAACCGCCGGAACACATCTTGCGTTCCGGCAGTTGATAGAAGATATCGCTTACTCTGCCGATGCATTGTCGGCAGGTTCAGCGACGGGTTCATTCTGTCCGGCACCATCCGGCACAGCCTTCTCTGCTACCTTGGTGTCATCTGCGCTCGCGTCCCCGGTCTGCTCCGAGACTTCTGTCTCTGCTTCCGGACGCGGCCAGACGAAGATTGGATAGTCGAAGTCCGGACGGATCTCGCGGATGTCCTTGATGCCTGCTTTCTTGAGCTTTTTCATGGCTTTCTGGTTTTTGGGGTTAATACTCTTGTTTACACTCTCTGTGCCCTTGTGGGCGGTTTTCGGTTTGTTGTTCATGGTTGAATAATTAGATGGTTGAATAATATTGAAATTAGTTTTTGTCAGTGCCTTGCGGTCAACTTGACGACTGCAAAGTTAATGGAAATTGGTGTACATCCGCTTATCAGTGGGGGAGGACGTGCATAAAGTCCTTTAAAATGATTCATTTTCTTCATAATTTAGTTGATTTTGAGTTGGTTCGGAAACGGATTTGGTCATTAGCATGCTCCCGGTTTCACTCTATATAGCGTATGGCCTCATTCTTGATGTCATCATCAATGCTGCGATAGCGGATGAAGGAGCGGCTGCCGTTGGCATGGCCCGACATTGAGCCGATGATGTCCGGATCCTTTATCTTCTTGTAGAGGTTGCCCACGAAGGTGCGCCGCGCCAGGTGGGTAGCCGCCAGATCGCAGAGCCGTCGACGCTCTTCCTTTCCCGTGAGGGAGTTGTAGACGGTCACGTATCTCGTGATTCCAACAGTCTCGAAAATCTTCTTCAGGTCCTCCTCATAGATAGAGAACTGATAGAAGTGGAAGAGCGCGCCACCGGGGTGGCTCTCGTCCTTGTGGCGGTCGAGGATGGCACGCGCCTTGTCAACAAGCGGCACTCGCACGGTGCGCACGCTCTTCCTGATGGTTTTCTTTGGAATATACTCCAGATAGTCGCCAATGATATTATCACGCGTGAAAGAGCGAAGGTCGCTGATGCGACAACCGACAAGACACTGGAAGACAAAGGTGTCGCGCTCCATCTCGTACTTTGCCCTGAACGGACCCTCAGGGAAGACAAAATCGAAGAGCCGGTCGCGCTCCTGTATCGTCAGATAATACGGCGTGCCATAGATGGGACTGTCGATTTCCATCCGCATATATGAATGGTTTGAGGTCAACTCCTGCACGTAGCACCACTTGAGAAAGATGCGCAGATTGTACTTCACGTGCGACAGACTGTTGGCACCCATGGGGCGCGGCTTGTAATATTTAGAGTATGGTACCATCTCGAACACTTTCGGATAGACCTTGATGTAATCGTATTCATGACTAACAAACTCGCTGAACTCCATAAAGAGCTCCACGGAGAACGTGTGGATGGAATAGCGGAAGAGCAGATCCTTCTCAACCAGCATCTTGTAGGCCTGAAACCGCTGAAGACGCTCACGCAGACAGATATAGTGCTGACGGCGTGTCTTGCCCATGATACGGCTGTCGACGAACTTGTCGAAGGTCTCGAAAAACGAATCGCCCTTTGTAATGTCGACAACTGACTTCTTGTTTTCCCGTGTGTTCTCCTTGATGCCGAAGAAGGTGTGCACACTGTCCTTCAACCATCTCTTGTAGTCGAGCAGTTCCGTCTTGGCAAACTCGCGCTGCAGATAGAGCGAGAGCTCCGCCAGACGGTCGTTGATGCCATCGCGCAGGCCTTCGTCGCACACCGTCCGACTTTTCACGCGTTGTCCTTTCGCATCCCAGAAGTTGGGATTGACTGACAAGGGCAGTGCCGACGATGTGTCGACCTTATGACCAATGGTCAGCCTTACGTAAATCGTCGCGGTGGATGTCTTGTCGCACCGCTTGGCCGTAGCCTTAAGAAAAAACTTTATTCTCATAATTATGTTCTTTTTATGTTGAACGTATAGCGGCAAAGATATGAACTTTTATTACTTCTTACAACTTTCAATCTTCCCGCAATGCCTCAAAAAGGCGAACTTAATTAACATAATATATGTATGTTTGTCTAAATATATGTAATATTCAGTTTATCGAGTCAATTTTATAATTATTGCTATAATATTGATATTATGCTTTTTAGTAAATCTCATTCAATTAAAAATCTCGATTTTATTTTATATTGATTAACACTATCATTTTCGCTTCTTGGACATGCCGCCGCAACGTTTGCGGATACGTATACGTATGTCCTGGATGCGAATACCAAACAGAGCTCTACTTCAGGCAGTTGTACGTTCAACAACGGCCTCACCATTACCAATGGGGGGGCAAAACTATAAGCCAGTATGGAGAAACTGATTTCCTGAAGTTCAGCAATGGCGTGCAGTACACCGTCTCTGGCATCCCGAGCGGTGAGACTGTAGAGTCAGTAGTTTTTTACGGTTACCCGCATGAAGCCGGTAACCAGTGTTACATTGCCGAGTTCAACGGAGTCAACGAGGATCCGTCGGCAGCCGATTTCTCCGAAGCTACCGCCGGCGCTCCTAAGTCGTATGACTTCAAGCAGTGGGGTATCACCTCAGGCTCCTTCACCTTCACCGTGAAGGCCCACGAGACTTGTATGAAGATAGAGATTACTACTACCTCACAGAAGCTCGTGAAGTTTGAGAAGGACGCTTACTCCTTCGACCTCACCGACCCCACCGCCAACGACCGCATGCCGGTGCCTGAGAACACCACCGGCTCTAAAAAAATTACTTATTCGAGCAGCAATACCACTGTGGCTGCGTGCCTTAATGGTGGCTCGCCACGTCTGAAATCTACCGGCACGACGAAGATCACCGCTACGGCAGACGGTGTGAGCGACTTTTACACGCTCACCGTCACCGCACCAAAGGCCACCTACGACCCCACCGACAATGCCTTCGAGGTGAAGTCCATCGGTGCGCTCGACAAGAAGTCGTTCAAACTTGACGGACTGACCTTTACCTTCGGTGGCGATGCCGAATCGGCCGTTGCCGTGGCACAACCCGACCTCGGCGTCGGTGTCATGAGCCTTGATGCCAACGGTTATTCGTTCTTCAACAACGATTTGAGCAACCCGATGGGCAGTTATATCGTTCTGAAAACTACCAAGGCGGGTACACTGAATGTTAGGGGTAACTTTGCCAACAGCTCATCAGTTGGTTGGTCTCACGTCTATAAGCAGAGCGACAAATCAGCTGTTAATAACTTCACCCAAGGCAGTGGCTATCAGAGTGTTCACTTAGATGCCAACACCACTTACTACCTTACCACATGGAGGGCCAAAGACAAGTATCCTACATTCTATTTGAAGGGCATCAGCTATACACCGGATGATGCTAAAGGTGGGACGAGAACCCCATCCTTGACTTTCGAGAAGGGCGCTACTCCGACCGTCGGCGTCAAAGAGACTTCTTTCACCAATGCCGTCAATAACGCCCCGGCAGCATCGGATGTTACCTATGCCATCACGGCTCAGAGCAATGTCACAGCCACTATCGATCCCAATACCGGTACGCTGACAAATCTAAAGTTTACCGATGGCGCCTCGTCAGGTACTATCACCGTCACTGCAACATCAACGGCAGTCGGCGACTACAAAATTGGCTCTGGCTCATACACGCTGAACGTCCTCAACCTCTACTTCAATTATCCTGCGCCCCATGTAACTCTCGACATCTCCGGTGCCGTCAGTTATGAGCAGAAAGTGCAGGGAGCTCCCGACGGCGTCATACCGACATACTCCTATCAGGTGACGAGCGGCAATCCTGCCGTCTACCTCGACCAGGAGGAGGGACTGCCCGACTATAACCTTACCATCAAGGGCATAGGAACCATCGTCGTCACCGCTACCTGCGGTACCGCCACAGCTTCTTACACGCTCACCGTCAGCGGTCTGACCTTCGCCGATGTCAGCCCGTCGATATCCGTCGACGACGAGATCAAGGGCTTCACCCAGCAGCCGGAGGATGCTACGGTGGCTGTGAACAAGTGGGAGATAATTCATAAGAGCTCTACCATCACCTCTGCCGACATCGACAGTAAGTTGGGTAATATCACAAATATCAGTGGTCACGGTATCATCGTCGTCAGGGCTACTACCGGAGACGGAAAGAGCGCGGGATATGTTCTCACCGTCGCCGATCGTGCCACCGACGACCATGAAATCGTCTGGGACTTCGCCACAAGTGGCAAGCTGCCGAAAGACTTCACCGCTGCAACCGGAGATGCAACAACCGGAGCAGGAAAGAAGTATACGGTCACGGATTGGCTTGGACAGTCAATTGGCTGGACAACTAAATACCAGGGCGTTACCTATGATAAGGATCGCAAGCCGACAAGCTACCACAACTTTATCTACACCTGTGACCAGCCTGTCGACGGCGACAACGCACTGTATATCCCGGTAACGGAGGGACTGCAGTTCACCTGCAATGCCAATACGTTTGGACTGAACAATAAACAAGATAATATCAATGACCGCCACGTGAGCTTCAAGGGTAACAACACGCATGACAACGTGCTGACCATCCCGCAGCTGAAGCAGGGCGACTATGTTACCATCTGGTGGAACCCATACTCCTCCGGTGATGACAACGGAAATGGAAATGCGGGCTCTACCTTCCGTGTCGACAATGCCACCGATCTCGCCGGAAAGCCCATCACGAGCAGTTTCAGTACGACGAGCATACAGGCCTTCTCCAAAAATGGCGACCCACGTGGACAGGTGACATTCCGGGCAAGGTACAACGGCGACATGAATTTCTACATCCAGGACAATGGATGGAACAACATCTATAAGATTCGCGTCAGCAGAAAGTATTCCACCGACCTGCGACTGTCAAATAATGCCAATCAAGGCGTGAATGCCGCCAACAACAACAACTCTGTACTCGTCGGAAATACCGTTCGCTTTAAAGGTGATGCCGGTCATACGCATAGTCAGAGTGCACGCTATCCACGGTATACGGTGACGAAAGAAGGAAACTTCACCGATAACGATGTGGAGGTGACGATGCCTGATTGGAAGAGTGATAAAGGTGTAACGTATTATGACCTGCAACTGAAGGTCAACGGTGGTACCGGCAATATCCTCGTTACGCAGGACATCTGTTACGGTGCTGACAAGTATGTCCTCGACCGCTGTGAGACTTATCTCGCCATCGGCCAGCGCAGACAGCAGACCTATCCCTACACCTGGGATTTCACAGATTATAATATGGATGCGGCATCGGACAAGACCATCGGCCATCTCTCGTCGACCACTGCCGGCGACTACGGTTCATGGAGCAACAACAATGCCCTTAACGACTACACGTCCGTGCCATCGCCGTCAGGACTACCGGGTTACAAAGTCGACAAGCCGCTCTTTGCCAACGGCAGTCAGCTCACCTATGGTACAACAACCATCCGGGAGACCGAGGGGCTGGGCGTGACGCTTCCAGGCACCGGCGCAGACTATGACGGAAAGGTGTCGCTCGACGGCACTTCGCTCTCTCTCGCCAACGGCAACACGCTCACCATTCCTAATGTCGATGCGGGCATGTATGTCTTTGTAAAAGCAAGCAACGCACCAACGGTGACCGTAAACGTAAAGGATAACACCGCATCGACGGTTACCTCTGTCTCTCAGACAACCCCTGCCAATGTCTCGCTGCCTACCGATGTTTATGTTTATCAAGTGAGCAACGCGGGTGATGTCGCACTGTCGTTCCCTGACAATACGAAGGTGGAGAAGATTGGCGTGACCAATATCTTCAAGGCTATCAGTGGCAAGGCAACGAGCGAAAGCCGCGACCGCGCCATCGACTACAGTCAGACGGGCGTGTTCACAAATATGGGCGTGAAAGCATACACGGCAACAAGCTATTCTAATAAGAGCGATGTCGCTGATATGGGTACGCTGACCCTTCAGAATGTGACAGCCACACCGGCAGAGACGGGCCTCCTGCTCTATAAGGACATCGCAGCCAGACAGTCTAATGAGACGCAGACGAACTTCCCGCTCTTCGTGCCGGCAGTCAATATCGCGCCGACAACAGATAAGGGTATGCTCACGCCGCACGTCGCCGAGGGTATCGTTCTGGGCTCTGATGCCAACACGCTCCGCTATGTGTTCACGAATATGTTCCACCATCAGGGCTCGCAAGAGCAGCAGACCGGCAACGACTATCTCTTCTATCGTGTTGATAACCAGGGTTCTCTCGCTGCCAACAAGGCATATCTCGAACTTACCCACCCAAGTGCTGCAAAGCAGTTCATTGTCATGAGCTTCGACGAGACTCCTACCGGCATCCACACACCACAGGGAGCAGTAGAGCCTTCAGACGGGGCATATTACACGCTCCAGGGTGTGAGAGTCAACGGATGTCCGACACGCCCAGGATTGTATATCCATAATGGTAAAAAAGTAATTGTAAAAAAGTAATTGTACAATGAAGGAAATATATATGACACCTACTACAGGGGTAGTTAAAATTAAACTCATTGGCAGTGTGCTCGAAACAGCCGGAGTAGATAATACCTCCAAGAGAAGTGAGTGGAATTGGGCTGCTGCCAAGCACCATGATAATGATAATGTCACGGAATTCGATGAGGAGACTACTCCCATGGGCACTGTGGGGTCGAATAAGTCTATCTGGGACGAGTAACGTCCTCTTTGGCTAACATATCATCCGTGTTTTCCTTTCTGTCATAGGCAGGAGGGAAGACACGGATTTTTTTGTTTTTGTATCTCGATGCGGCGGACGGAAATCGCTATTGCAACAGACGCTTGCAGGGTGCGGCCCTTGTGGCCGTCCGCACCCTTTGTATTTAATTATTGTTTTGTCGACGAACGTTTATGAATGTCTGTTGGGTGCGGACGGCCACAAGGGCCGAACCTGCAAATACCCGATGATCATACATACAAGGGTGCGGACGGCCACAAGGGATGCAACCTGCAAATTCAAAAAGTAACGAAAAAAGAGCGTGCAGTTCAATCGAACTGCACGCTCTTTTTGTTTGTATGGTCTCGTAAAACACAGACCATATATTATAGCTTTACGTAATATTCGTCAAAGAACTGGCCATAGAGACGAAGTTGTTGTTCACTGTCCGGCAGCGCATTGAGCTGAGCTCTGAGATAGCTGATATGATGTAGCTTGCGTTGAGTATAGACGGAACGAGCACATCGCCTCAACTGTTGAGTCTGAAGGGAGGCATGACCGAAGCAACGTAGTACATGTCGCCACGGAAAGCAGGGCGTGATCCCATTGCCGTCTTTCCCTTAGACGCTTTTTTGGCCGGTGCCGGCAACTTCGGGAAGGCGGCATTCTGCTTGAACAGCATCAGGGCACGCGTGATGACGGGATCGTCCTGGTTGAGATACTCGTAGAGTGCCTGCTCGTCGAGCATGTTGTAGATGATGCGGCCGTTGATGAACTGCTCCAGGAGCGAGTGGCTCTTCTTGATGAGCAGGTTGCGGCGCTGCAAGCCATGCTTGTCGGCATAGTCAGCAAACTGGTCTACGGTGTTCTGCTCATTGAGATATTTCGAGAGGTCGAGCATTTGCTTGAACATCTTCATCTTTTGTCGGTTGTTGTCGGTGTAGGTGAAGGCGAACTGCAGGATAAGTCCGCTCATGATCGCCTGCTTATAATAAGAGGTGACATTGGTGGTGTCTTCCGGTACGAAGATGTCCGGCGTGATGCCGCCACCGCCATAGACCACACGTCCGATGCCTGTGTGATAAGCCGGCCCGGTATGCTTGATGCTGTCCTGCGAGAAGAACTCGCCGTGCTGGTAGCGCTCGATGATGTCCTGAGCGTAGGCTTCTTCGTCGCCGTCGACATAAGGCTTCTGGATACAGCGGCCCGACGGCGTGTAGTAGCGGGCGATGGTCAGTCGGATCATCGAACCGTCGGGGAACGGGATCTGCTGCTGCACGAGACCCTTGCCGAAGGAGCGGCGCCCGATGATCGTGGCACGGTCGTTGTCCTGCATGGCACCGGCGAAGATCTCCGCAGCCGATGCCGATCCCTCGTTGATGAGCACCACGAGCGGAATGTTCTGGTAGGCACCGTGGCCATCAGAGGTGTAGTCCTGTCGTGGCGACTTGCGTCCCTCGGTATAGACGATGAGCTTCTTGGCGGGCAGGAACTCGTTGGCTACCTGAACGGCACTCTGGAGATAACCACCAGGATTGTCGCGCAGGTCGATGACAAGGTTCTGGAAGCCCTGCTGTTGCAGGTTGGCCAGGGCGATGAGCAGCTCAGGATAGGTCTTCTCGCCGAAGTTCTTGATCTTGATATAACCCGTGTTGTCGTCGAGCATATAGGCAGCAGTGATTGTCTTCGTAGGAATCTCAGCACGCGTGATGTCGAAGGAGAGCACCTTGGGATGGCCGAAGCGCACCACGCCGACACGCACCTTGGAGCCCTGCGGACCCTTGAGGCGGTGCATGGCCTCCTCCTGAGTGACCTGCTTGCCGACGAACTTCTTGCCGTCGACCATCACGATTTTGTCGCCGGCAATGATGCCCGCCTTCTCGGCCGGTCCGTTCTTGATGACGTTCTCCACGTGGATCGTGTCCTGACGAATGGTGAACTCGATGCCCACGCCGGAGAACGAACCCTTGAGATCATCCTCGGACTGCTGCACGTCCTTGGCGCTGATATACACCGAATGCGGGTCGAGCTCGCCGAGGATCAGCGGCATAGCCTTCTCCACGAGAGAGTCGATGTTCACGTCGTCGACGTATTGGTCGTCGATGATGCGCAACAGATTGCTGAGTTTGTTGCTGCCATTGTTGACCACTGTCAGGCGACTACCCGAGAAATGGTTGGCGTAGAAGGTACCAATGAGAATACCAAGAATCATGCTCACCGCCATGAGCAGTGGCATAAACCGGTTCTTCTTGTCGTATTTCATATTCATAACTCTTCTTTGTGTTGTTTTTCCAGTTCATTCATATCGAGGAAATCCACCTCCACGCCGGCGCGTTGCAACAGCCGTATGCCGTCGTCGAGCCGGTATTTCTCGCCGTACACCACGCGTCGGATGCCTGCCTGAATGATCAGCTTGGCGCATTCGATGCATGGCGACGCCGTGACATAGAGTGTGGAGCCGTCGCTGTTGTTGCCCGATCGGGCGAGTTTGGTGATGGCATTGGCCTCGGCGTGGAGCACGTAGGGCTTCGTGACGTTGTCGTCGTCCTCACAGACATTCTCAAAGCCACTTGGCGTGCCATTGTATCCGTCGCTGATGATCATCTTATCCTTGACGACGAGGGCTCCCACCTTGCGTCGGCGGCAGTAGGAGTTCTCTGCCCAGATATGCGCCATGCGCAGATAGCGTCCGTCGAGCAGATGCTGTTTTTGTGCTTTGCGTGTTTTTTCTTCCTCTTCTTTCATAACGATGCTTTCGTAAGTATACTATATATAATAATGTGTAGGTCACGCTTTGCGGATGCCGTCGCGCACGAGCAGTGCGTCGATCGTCGGCTCCTGTCCCCGGAAGCGCTTGTAGAGCGTCATCGGATTTTCCGTACCACCCTTCGAGAGGATGCAGTCGCGGAAGCGCTGGGCGGTAGCCTGGTCGAAGATGCCGTTGCGCTTGAACACGCTGAAGGCATCGGCGTCGAGCACCTCGGCCCATTTGTAGCTATAGTATCCGGCGGCATAACCTCCGGCCATGATATGCGAGAACTGTGTCGTCATGCACGTGTTGGGGAGCTGGGGCAGGAGGATCGCGTCCTTCCAGGCATTCTTCTCAAACTCGGGAATGTCGGCCTTGAACTCCTCGCGCTGGGTGTAGTAGGCCATGTCGAGCAGTCCGAAGCTCACCTGACGCAGGCAGCCGTAGGCCACATTGAAGTTGCGCGAGCGCACGATGCGGTCGACGAGTTCGTCGGGAATCGGCTCGCCGGTCTTGTAGTGGAAGGCAAAGGTGCGCAGGAACTCCTTTTCCACCGCATAGTTCTCCATGAACTGCGACGGCATCTCCACAAAGTCCCACCACACATTTGTGCCGGAGAGACTGCCGAAACGGGTGTTGGCAAACATGCCGTGAAGCGAGTGGCCGAACTCATGGAGGAAAGTCTCCACCTCACCGAGCGTGAGCAGTGCCGGTTTCTCGGGCGTGGGCTTCGTGAAGTTCATCACCACGCTCACGTGCGGACGAATGTTCTCACCCTTGTGGTTGATATGCTGTCCCTGGAACTCCGTCATCCATGCACCGTCGTGCTTACCCTTGCGGGGGTAGAAGTCGGCATAGAAGACAGCAAGATAGCTACCGTCTTTGTCAAAGACCTCGTAGGCCTTGACATCGGGATGATAGACGGGGATGTCCTTGTTCTCCTTGAATGTGATGCCATAGAGGCGGTGGGCCAGGCCAAAGACACCGTCGATGACCTTGTCGAGCTGGAAGTAAGGGCGCAGCATCTCGGCATCGATATTGTATTTCTCCACTTTCAGCTTATGGGCATAATAGGAGAAGTCCCACGGCTCAAGTTGGAAGTCTTCGCCTTCGAGCTTGCGTGCTTCTTCACGAATAGCCTCCACCTCCTTTTCAGCGGTAGGCTTGTAGGCATCAATGAGGTCGTTGAGAAGTTGATAGACATTCTTCACGCTGCCCGCCATGCGGTATTTCATCACATAGTCGGCAAAGGTGTCGTTGCCTAGGAGCTGTGCCTCCTCGCGCCGGTTGTTGACGAGAGCGCGGCAGATGTCGCGGTTGTCGTTCTCGTCGCCATGGGTGCAGAGCGTGTTGCGGGCCATATACAGCTGTCGTCTCAGCTCGCGGTTGTCGGCGTGCGACATAAAAGGCGAGTAGCTGGGATAGTCGAGTGTGAACAGCCAGCCTTCTTTGCCCTGTTCCTTGGCAGCGTTGGCGGCAGCCTCCACGGCAGTGTCGGGGAGTCCGGCCAGGTCGTTCTTGTCAGTGATGAGCAGTGTGAAGGCCTTGGTATCCTTCAACAGGTTCTGAGAGAACTGCAGGGCGAGCAGCGACCCTTTCTCTGAGAGCTCACGCAAGCGCTGCTTGCCGGCCTCATCGAGGAGAGCACCACTGCGCACAAAGCCGTCGTAGGTTCTGTCGAGCATCATCTGCTCTTCTGGTGTGAGCTCGCGGTGATGGTCATAGACAGCCTTGACACGAGCAAAAGCCTTCGGGTTGAGCAGGAAATCGTTCTCATGCTTGCTGAGGATCGGAGCCAGTTTCTGTGCCAGCGCCTCCATGCGCTCGTCGGTCTCAGCACTCATCAGACAGGAGAACACCGTAGACACGCGGTCGAGGAGGTCGTAGTAGTGCGGTCCCTTGCTGTCGTTGTGGTAAGCGATCGTGTTGTCAAAGGTCGGCTCTTCAGGATTGTTGAGCATGATCTCAATATCCTCGTCGTCGCGCCGGATGCCTTCCATGAAGGCCGGTTCAAAATCCTCAAAGCGTATTTTGTCGAAGGGTATCGTGTCATGGGGCGTATGGTAGGGCTCCATGAAGGGGTTCTTTCTTTCTGTTGTTTCGTTCATCACTTTCTCTATAAATCTTCTCTAAATAGAGGAGTCTTTCCTCTCCAATTATTATGCAAAGATACGAAAAGTATTGCATGGCAATATATAATATGGAGTGGAATTATAATTATTTATAAAAGAGAGAAAGATTATCGTGTTGAATTTGCATTGCTCTTGCTTTTTTCGTATAAAACCACTATATTTGCGAAAAACCTATGAAAGGACCATACGCAGGCTTAGTACTGCTAATGATTGTCTGTATGACTATGAAAATGACAAAATGTTATTCCGGCAATGTGCGCCCAGCAGCTGTTGCCGGGCAGTTCTATCCAGCTGACAGGCAGGAGCTGGAGGCCGACGTGAAGCAATATCTCTCTGCCGCGACAAAGGCGGGACTTCATGCGCCCGTCAGGGCGGTCATCGTGCCGCACGCTGGGTATGTCTTCTCCGGACAGACGGCTGCCGAGGCTTTCGCACAACTCGACCCAAAGGTTCACTACGACCATATCTTCCTCTTGGGACCCTCACATCATATCGGTCTGGATGGCGCCTCAGTGGCTACCGCTTGGGAGGGGTATCAGACGCCATTGGGTACGGTGAAGGTCGACACAGCACTCTGCCAACGGCTTGTCGAAGAGAACAAGGTGCTGACCTTTGAGCCACGAGCCCACGACAGGGAGCACTGTCTGGAAGTGCAGTTGCCCTTCCTGCAAGTGCAATTGGGCGAGGTGCCGCCTATCGTGCCGGTGATCATTGGCACGGAAGACTACTACACCCTTCAGGACATCGCACGGGCACTGGCCCCCTACTTCACTCCGCGCAACCTCTTCGTCATCAGCAGCGACTTCTCGCACTACCCCAGCTACGACGATGCCGAGCGCGTGGACAAGCGTACGGGCGACGCTGTAGCCTCGGGCGACCTTCGCACTTTCCTGCGTGCGCTGTCTGACAATGCCAACGAGCACGTCCGCAACCTCGCCACGAGTGCCTGTGGGCAGGCTGCCATCGCCGTGCTGCTGATGATGGCGGAAAAGGAGAAGGGACTGGAGATGCACCATCTCGCCTACTGCAACTCGGGTGACTCGCCATACAGCGGTCACGACCAAGTAGTGGGCTATCACGCTTTTGTGATGACGGCGGCTGATGCTAATACAGAAAATACGGAGCAAAAAGAGACTGCAAGCCATGACGCTTTGGATAAAGCGGCAAAGAATGACACTGCAAAGAATGACCAATCGGACGAAGCAGCGGCAGCAAGTGCGGCTGTCGAGAGCGACTCAGCAGATGATGTCTTTGTGCTGAGCGACACCACACGCCAGCAGTTGCTCGACATCGCATGGAAGAGCATCCGCCGCCAGCAGGTTGCTGCGCCCTCCAACCCGGAGCTGCTACGCAACGGCGGTGCTTTTGTGACGCTGACAGAGAACGGGCGACTGCGTGGCTGCATCGGTCACTTCGGTGAGGACGTGCCGCTGTGGCAGGTGGTAGTGGCCATGGCGCACGATGCCGCTTACCGCGATCCTCGTTTCCAACCCGTCTCGCCCGAAGAGTGGGATCGGCTGTCTATCGAGATCAGCGTGCTCTCACCGCTCAAGCGCATCCACGACATCAGCGAGTTCCACTATGGCAAGGAGGGTATCTACATCAAGAAGGGATGGCACTCGGGTACGTTCCTGCCTCAAGTAGCCGAAGAAGTGAACTGGACAAAGGAGGAGTTCCTCGGACATTGTGCGCAAGACAAGGCTGGCCTGCCATGGGACGGCTGGAAGGATGCCGAGTTGTATACGTATAAGGTGGAGATTGTTAAATAGCAGCCTCATCCCCAACCCCTCTCCAAAGGAGGAGGAAAGAGCCTCACCCCCAACCCCTCTCCAAAGGAGAGGGGAGAGATTACCGTCAAGGGGAAGGTGATTCAGAAAGAGCGCTTGCCATCCAGGGGAATAAAGGGCACAGGGGATATTTTCCGGGGGTCGGGTATGAGTCTTCTTATCTGATTCCCTACAACAATAATCACATACAAAGGTTGCGGACGACCGCAAGGCCGCACCCTGCAACAAATCGGCAATGACGGACAATTCATACCCTTCCCGCAAGATGGGTGCGAAGCCTGTTCATGGCATCAAATCAGTGTTCGTATGGCATCCAATCATTGTTCTCATGGCATCAAATCAGTGTTCGTATGGCATCAAATCAGTGTTCGTATGGCATCAAATCAGTGTTTTCACGGGGTCGAAGCAGTGGGCTTGTGAGGTTGAAGAAATGCTTTCAACATTGTAACGCTATAGAAAAAGATCGTTCACTAAGTAGAAAATGATCTTTTCCTACGCAGCGAACGGGTGTTTGTCAAGCAGTAAAATCAATTTTCATGCATTGACCAGCTCACCGGCATCAACTGCTTTCTGAACTTGATGCTTCTCCATACACAGGACTATCCGGTGCGCCTATCCGTGTCACTGGAAATATCCATTGCACCGAAGGTTTTGGCGATAGATCTTCGTGGTGTTCAGCCACGGACTTCTGCACCTGAGCCGAATCAAGTGATTCAAAAGGAAAGAATACTAATAAGGGGGGACGCAATGTTTCAACATCGGTAAGCGGTAGTTGATTGGTTGATTAGGAATTGTTTATCCAACATATCCCTCCCCTCTCCTTCGCTCAGAGAGGGGGAAGAGGGAATGAGACTCTAAATTATTATGAAACAAGCATCATATTATCATCTTGAAAAGATTGACGAGCATATCAAACGGATAGAGGCGAACGGACAAGAAACTGACGACGCTGAGTTGGCAGCCCGCTGCGATCTGTGTCCCCATGCCTGTCTGATCCGTGAGGGGCACGCCGGGCGGTGTCGCTCGCGCGTGTTCCATGACGGCAAGCTGTGGGCGATGAGCTATGCTGAGCCCTGCGCTCTCGCCGTGGATCCGGTGGAGAAGAAGCCACTCAACCACTTCCATCCGGGCACACAATGTCTGTCGGTAGCCTGCACGGGCTGCAACCTGCGCTGTCTGAACTGTCAGAACAGCGACATCTCGCAAGTAAAACCGGAGGATGTGGAGCACGCTACATGGCAACCCGAAGACCTCGTGGGCGTATGCCTGCAACAGCATCTGCCATCCATCGCCTATACCTATACCGAACCGCTGACGTGGATCGAGTATATGCTCGACACGGCACGGCTGGCCCACGAGCATGGCATCTATAACATCCTTGTGTCTGCGGGATACGTCAACGAACTGCCACTGCGCGACTTGCTGCCCTATCTCGATGCGGCAAACATCGACTTGAAGAGTATCAGCGACGACGTCTATCACCGCCTCAACGGTGCCTCGCTGGCACCTGTCCAGCGCACGCTGCGCCTCATCCATGAAGCGGGTATTGAACTGGAAGTCACGAACCTGCTTGTAGACGGATGGAATACGAGTGAGGAGATGGTACGGGGGCTCTGTCGCTGGCTCGTCGACAACGACATGGCTGACGTTCCCTTGCACCTGAGCCGTTGCTTCCCCTCCTATCGTATGCCCGACCTGAAGCCCACGCCGATCCCAGACATGCTACGTGCCCGAGATATTGCGAAAGAAGAAGGCATACGATGGGTGCATCTCGGAAATATGTGATAAGCCTCTCCCCTAACCCCTCTCCAAGGAGAAAGGAGAATGCTTCGCGGGTGCTTGACTCTGAGAAAAATGTGTGATAAGACTCTCTCCGAATCCCTCTACAGGGAGAGGGGAGTAGAATGCTTTGCGGATGCTTGATTCTGAGAATATTCTTTCAAGATAGAAAAATTCAAAAAAGTGAAAGAAAAGTGGGGCAAAAAGTACTATATCTCACTTTTTTTTCGTATATTCGCAGAGTAGAAACAATGTATAATAACCAAAACCAAAGAACTATGAACACAAGAAACAAACAACTTACAGCAATGGAGCGCCTGTACACAGGCAAGCACCACGGACGCCATATCGATGAGGACTTTGAGCACGACTGCCTCGACGGGGATAGCGGCGAGATGGGCAGCTACGACACCTTCGATGACAGCAATGCCAAAAAAAACGATTAAGCCTCACCCCCTGCCCCTCTCCAAGGGGAGAGGGGGGAGTAATTACCGCCAAGGGTGATGTTTCGCTCACAAAGACGCTAAGGGCGCACAGATTCAGCAGAGAAAGAAGAAAGGAGGAAGAATGAAGAAGAAAAAAGAAAAGGAAAAAGGAGGAAGAAGTAAGAAGTAAGAAAGAAAAAAAGAAAACTAGAAAGGAGTAATAAGTAAGAAAAAGAAGAGAAGAAAAGAAAAGAAAAGGAGGAAGGAGGATGAAGGATGAAGGAAGAAGAAAAAAGGCCCAATGGATTTTTCCTGTGGCACGGATAGGCGCACAGGGCCAACCCTGTGTTTGATGTAGAGAGCTCATGAACACGATCCTTTTACAAAAACAAGCAAAACACTTGCCGTGATGCAAGGGTTGCGCCCTTTGTTTCTCAGGCTTGCATCACAGCAAGGAAAACCTTGAAAACAGGCTGACGCAGTTTTTGACGTAAAGAGATCGTAATTGGGAATTACATCGCAATTGCAGGGTGCGGCCCTTGTGGCCGTCCGCACCCTATATATGTTATTTTTGTTTTATCGGCGGCGTTTATGAATGTCTGGTGGTTGCGGACGGCCACAAGGGCCACACCCTGCAAAACGTACGTTGCGATGATGTATTATAATTTCCGTTGGTTGCAGACGGCCACAAGGGCCGCGCCCTGCAAATGTACGACGCAGCATTTGGTAACTGGAAGGTACATCAGCGATAGTAATTGGAAGTTACATCAGAGATAGTAATTGGAAGTTACATCGCGATAGCCTGTTTTTAAGGTTTTCCTTTGTGGCAGCGCCAAGATTCTATGAAGGAGAATCTGCCATTTGCGGTTTGAGGGCGGTGAGAGGCGTGCCTCTCATAAGCCCTCCAACCGCAAATGGCAAAGGGCCTTAGCCCTTGGCGCTGACACAAAGAGGTTTTCTTGGTTTTGGTTCTAAGACGTTGAACTATAGCCTCTCTAAACTACTACGGATCTGTAACCAGAGAAGAAGGCTAACATCCGACCTACGGAAAATACCCAATGTGCCAGAAAAAGAAGAAAGGAAAGGAGAAAGGAGTAAGAAGTAAGAAAAAGGAAAAAAAGGAAAGGAGTAAGGAGAAAGGAGAAGATCTCACAGCAACGCAAAGGAAGAAAAGGAAGGAGCGAGACTTATGGGAGTGCGTCAGCCCTTTGCGATCTTTGTGGCTTTGCGAGACGAGAAAAAAGAAGCCCTTCCCTACCCCTCTCCCCAACGGAAGGGAATTGCGATACCCAAACATAGGTATGACATCTGAAGTGTCAAACAAATATTAGACTTAGCGTTCAACTCTCCACTATGCGAAATAAAGAACACAACCGAATATCAAGAATATAAATTCGCGATATTCGACCATTCATATAAACAAGCAAGTGACGCTGTCAAGTGTAACAACACCGTCTATTACACCCCTTGAAGGTAATTACTCCCCCTCTCCCCTTGGAGAGGGGCAAGGGGGTGAGGCTTTTGGAGAGGGGCAAGGGGGTGAGGCTGAAGGCTTGGGGGTGAGGCTTTACCCGCGCAATCGCCTTAGCGTGTGTGCCATGACGGGAACGGTCAGCGAGAAGGAGCAGGCATCGCTGACGGCCTGACACATCTCCACACCCATCAGTCCGAAGAAATGGGGAAGGATGAGGATGAGCGGGATGAAGAAAAGACCACTGCGTGCCGAGGCAAGCAGATTGGCGGCCACCGGCATACGGCACGTCTGCGTGAGCATGTTGCTTGTCATGATCATACTGTTGAGCGGCAACGAGCAGAGCTGCCAGCGCAGGGCGACAATACCCACGGCAATCACCTCTGCGTCGTTGCGAAAGATGCCGATGAGATGATCGCTGAGGAGCCAGCCGACAACCGTGCAAACGATGAGGAAGGTCGTGCCCACAGCGATCGTGAACCAATACGCGCGCTTCAGACGCGGGATGAGACGGGCACCGAAGCAAAAACCACAAAGCGGCTGAAAGCCCTGCCCCAAGCCGATGACAACGGCCATGACCATCATGGTGATGCGGTTGACAATGCTCATGGCAGCGATGGCAGCGTCGCCGTAGTTGCCTGCCGCATGATTGAGCATGGCCGTGGCCAGACAGAGCAATCCTTGACGGCACAGCGAGGGACTGCCGCCAAAGAAGATTTCCTTGAAGGCAGACCACGAGGGAGAGAAGAGCCGGAAACGGATGGCGATGTTCTCTCCACGGCGCGTCATGAAGAAGAGGATGAAGAAGCTCACCACCTGACCGGTCACTGTGGCCAGAGCCGCACCGGCTACACCCCAATGACACACAAAAATGAAGAGCGGGTCGAGACCTACGTTGAGGATAGCACCCGTGACGATGCCGACCATAGCAAAGGAAGCATTGCCCTGCAGACGCAGCTGATTGTTGAGTGTCAGCGAGCCGGTCAAAAAAGGCGCGCCAAAGAGCACAATACCAAGATACTGCCGAGTGTGAGGCAGGATCGTTGGTGTGGCACCCAACAGTAGCGACAAAGGATTGAGAAAGATCCAGCCCGCGACAGTGATCAACGTGCCCGCCAAAAGTGAGAAACAGAAACCTGTCACTGCCATGCGCGCTGCGTTGTCGTGGCGGCGTGCGCCTAACTCGCGTGAGATATAGTTGCCGGAGCCATGACCAAAGAAGAAGCCGGTAGCCTGCACAAAGAACATCAACGAAAACACCACACCCACGGCAGCCGTAGACTGCGTGTCGAGTTTGCCCACGAAAAATGTGTCCGCCATATTGTATAGGGCGGTGACGAGCATACTGATGATGGTTGGGATGGCCATCGTAGGTATGACACGACGGATCGGAGCGGTGGTGAGATAGGTATAGTTGTCTGTTCCTGCGTGCATATGGTTCTCTTTCTTCTTGACCTGTTCTTATACAAAATGAGAAAGAGGCCTTCCGGAATACACCGAAAGGCCTTTTGCGTTATTTCAGTTGCAGCTCCACGGGGCAATGGTCACTGCCGAAGACCTCGTTGTGGATTTCGGCCGCCGTGATGCGTGGCTGCAAGCTATTGGACGTGAGGAAGTAGTCGATGCGCCACCCCGCGTTTTTCTCCCTGGCACGGAAGCGGTAGCTCCACCACGAATATTTTACCTCGTCGGGGTGCAGCAAACGGAAGGTGTCGATGAAACCGCTGTTGAGCAGCACCGTCATCTTCTCACGCTCCTCGTCGGTGAAGCCGGCATTGTGGCGGTTAGTCTTAGGATTCTTGATGTCGATCTCCTCGTGTGCCACGTTCATATCTCCGCATACGATGACCGGTTTCTTGTCATTGAGTGTCAAGAGGAAGTTGCGGAAGTCGTCTTCCCACTTCATGCGGTAGTCGAGACGACGCAGTCCGTCTTGTGAGTTCGGCGTGTAGACACAGACGAGATAGAAGTCAGCGTATTCGAGCGTGATGACGCGCCCCTCATGGTCGTGATCGTCGATGCCCATGCCATAGGCCACGCTCAGCGGCTCGTGCCGTGCGAAGATCGCCGTGCCGCTATAGCCTTTCTTGTCGGCATAGTTCCAGTACGAGGTATATCCGGGGAATTGCAGATCGAGTTGTCCGGCCTGCATCTTGGTTTCTTGCAGACAGAAAAAGTCAGCATCCAAGTCTTTGAAATAAGCCTCAAAGCCCTTGCTGATGACTTTACCGTCATCGTCGGTCTTCGGCTTCATGCAGGCGCGAAGACCGTTGACATTCCAGGAGATGAATTTCATGCGTTTGTGATTAAAGAGTGCTATATACAATAGTGCTATATATAATAAGGTGTACCACCCATATGCTGTGCCTACCTTATATATAAAAAGGTGTAGGCAATTGTTATTTCACTTTCAGCAGGCTGAGGAACTCCATTCTGGTCTTTGCCGACTCGAAGACGCCGCTGTAGGCGCTTGTCGTCGTCATGGAGTTTTGTTTCTCCACGCCGCGCATCTGCATACAGAGGTGACGAGCCTCCAACACGACCATCACGCCCTGCGGTTTAAGCGTCTCGCGGATGCACTGCTCGATCTGCTCAGTCAACCGCTCCTGCACTTGCAGTCGGTGGGAGAAGATGTCGACGACACGGGCGATCTTGCTCAGTCCGGTGATATAACCATTGGGGATATATGCCACGTGTGCCTTACCGAAGAAGGGCAGCATGTGGTGCTCGCACATCGAGAAGAAGTCGATGTCCTTGACGATGACCATCTGATTGTATTTCTCCTCAAAGAGAGCGTCGGTGAGCACCTTCTTCGGGTCCTGTGTGTAGCCGCGGGTGAGTGTCTGCATGGCCTTTGCCACGCGCATGGGTGTCTTGACGAGTCCCTCACGTTCCGGGTCTTCACCCAGCAAAGTCAATATGTCTTTATAGTGGTCAGCCAGTTGTTCGAGTCCCGGCCGGAAATCTGTTTCTGGATTCATATATAGAGTGTTGAATGTTGAATGATCAATGTTGAATGTTGAATGAAAGCAATGATGATGAATGTTAAATGAACTTCAATGTTGAACGAACTTCAATGTTGGATGAACTTCAATGTTGGATGATGAGCGTTGAATGAAGAATGACTGTCACCCCTACGGTGCACTTATTTATTCATTATACATTACTCATTATACATTATACATTATTTAGTTTACTGTGATCTTTCCCTTCACGATAGTCGCTGCCTTATAGCCCATCTTTCTGACGGCATGGAGCATCTTCTCAGCCTCACCGAGCGAACGGTAGTTGCCCACGCGGCAAATCCATCGTGGAGAATAGAAGTGAACATATATTGGTTGGTCAGGGAACCGCATCTTGATGTTGTTGCCTGCCTGTTGAGCTTTCATCTTATCAGCGCGTGTGTTGCCGCCGGCGAAGGCCTGTACACGGTATCCGGTCACCTTGCGACTGCCACGCATCACCTTCTTGCGCATGTCGATGGTCGGAATCGACATCTCATCATCGTCCTGATGCCGCACCTGAGCCTTGTGCTCGCTCTCTAATTTCTTTTTATAGGCCTCAGCCTCACGGGCCCATTGTGCCCTTTTCTCAGCCTCCGCACTCTCTGCCTTTGCCTTTGCCTCTTCGGCAGCTTCCTGGCGTGCCAAAGCCTCAGCCTCTTGCTTCGCCTTGGCGGCAGCTTCCTGGCGGCGCATCTCTGCGAGTTGCTCCTCTCGTCTTGCTTCTGCGGCGGCTTCAGCCTTTTTCTGATCAGCGACTGCGGCGGCGTGGCGGGCAGCCTCTGCGTTTTTGTTGCTTTGGGTAGAAGACTTCTTGCCCAGTGCCAAGGCAGCCTTGCGCTCAGCCTCTTTGGCCTTGTCGATGGTGCTCTGCTTCTGTGCTGCAACCGTCTTACTTCCCTCTGTCTTTGCCTGAGCACTTGTCTTCGTGCCCGGCGTAGTGTTGTTTTGTGTGGTTATGCTCTTTTCCGGGGACGAAAGTGTGCTGCCGTTGACGAGATCCGTGATTGCCTTGCTCTGCGTCACCGTGATCTTACCCTCGCCTTGCTTCTGCTGCTGCAGATGTCCAAGGAAGGTCTGTGCATGTATCGGAGCGATGCCCAATGTCAGCATGCCGATAATCCCCAAGATCAGTCTCTTCATAATTGTTGTGGTAAAAGTCAGGAATTAGAGAAACGGTGAGATGGCATCACAGAGCAGTGGCGCGCTTTCCGTCCCGACTCTCTAATTCCTGATAGATGATGGATAATTACTTCCAAGCGTCGATGATAGCCTTGAAGTCAGCGCACTTCAGAGAAGCGCCACCGATCAGACCGCCGTCGATGTCAGGCTTAGCGAAGAGCTCCTTAGCGTTGCCGGGCTTGCAGCTACCGCCATAGAGGATGGTTGTGTCCTCAGCAGCCTCTTTGCCATACTTCTCAGCAACGATGCTACGGATGTAAGCGAGCATCTCCTCAGCCTGGTCGCTGGTAGCTGTCTTGCCAGTACCGATAGCCCAGATCGGCTCATAAGCCAGCACGATGTTCTTCCACTCCTCAGCAGAGAGGTTGAAGACGCTGCCGTCGAGCTCAGCCTTGACGACCTCGTTCTGCTTGTTAGCCTCGCGCTCCTCGAGAGTCTCGCCGCAGCAGAAGATCACCTTCAGACCGTTGGCCAGAGCCAGCTGTACCTTCTCCTTCAGGATCTCAGCAGTCTCGTGATAGTACTGACGACGCTCGCTGTGACCCAGGATGACATACTGTGCACCGGTAGACTTCACCATAGCGGCAGAGACCTCACCTGTGTAAGCACCCTTCTCCTTGTCGGCGCAGTTCTCAGCACCGAGAGCTACTACATTCTGATCCAGGACCTCAGCGACCTTAGCCAAGTGGATGAACGGAGTGCAGACGATGACGCCACAGTTTGGCTTGTCAGCAGCACATGCCTCGTTGATCTCTTTTGCCAGGGCGATGCCCTCCTGCAGGTTCTCATTCATTTTCCAGTTGCCTGCAACGATTTTCTTTCTCATTTTACTTTTCCTTTCTATTAATGATAAGTTAAACAGTTGTTGTTGTATCTGATTTTCTTTTTTCTTCTGCCAAGCCCTGAGCCATTTCGACCAGGCCCACAGTCTGTCGGCGAGCGTGAGGAGGAACAGCGGAAGGATAAACCAGAGGGCTACCTTTGCCATCGTGCCTGCGGCGGTATGGCTGTCGGGCTGTCCGATGGGCAGCTTGCTGATGTCTCCATGCAGGTCCGCCGCGTCGGGCAGGTCGTTATGGCTCCACTTGCGCAGGATCGTGCCGTTTTTGATGAGCATCAGTCCGGGGTTGCTGCGGATCATCGTCTTGAGTGTGGTGCCGTCGGTGAGCAGGAAGGGATATTCCGCGCCTGTGATGTCTTCCCAGTGCTTGATGTCTTTGTCGCCCGAAGCTGTCAGACAGTAGAATGGGATATGCTTTTCAATGCAATACTCATAGAGTTGGTCGATGGCACCGAAGTTGCCGTCGTCGGCAGTGCTCAGGTCGGGAGCGATGAGCAGGAAGGTATATCCGCGCCGGTCGAGGATGCTGTCGGTGATGTCGTCGCCCGCGCGCGTCTGTATCGAGAAGTCGTGGATCGGTGGCACGTAGCCCTCGGCGGTCTGCACCGTCTTGGAGTCGATGAACGTCCATGTGGAGTCGGGATAGTTGTCGAGGGTGAACTCTTTCTTCACGCCGTTCTTTTCCAAGATGAAGGTTGTCTCGAATTTGGGCTGCGGTGCCCCCGGCGGTATCTCCATGCCTTTCTTGATGTTCACGCCGACATGATAAGGACGGAAGTCAAAGACGGGCAGTTTATAAAGGCAGTAGGTACTCGTGACGAGGATGAAGACAATGGTGTAGTTGACGGCAATCCACTGGTTGGGCTTCGAGATGAAGCGGTACATGCTGAGCGGCTTCCGCCAAAGCAACACGGCACAAGCCGTGAGCACAATGTTTTTCAGCAGTGACTCGGTGTTGGTGAGGTGGATGGCATCGCCGAAACAGCCGCAGTCCTTGACGGGATTGGCTATGACGAGCCATAGCGTGATCAGCGTCATCACCGCCATGAAGAAGAGGATAACCTTTGACGTCAGCCGACGGTGGATGGCAAAGACCATGAAGATGCCCAGGCAAAACTCCAGAGCGGCGAGCATCACGGCTGCCGAGATGAGCAGATAGTCGGGTAGCGCGCCTGCCAAGCCGATGGCCTCAAGATAGTCCTGCATCTTGTAGAGCGTGCCCAGCGGGTCGATGGCTTTGACATAACCGGAGAAGATGAAGGTCAGTCCAACTACAAAGCGGGCTATGTTGACGAGTATCGTCGTCAGCATCGTTTGCCAGCGGGGCGTGGTGCGAGCCTGTGTTTGGGGCTGTATGTTGTCTTCTTTGTCAGTCATGACCAAGTGTTGTGTAAGAAATGCGGATATAGGATCTTATCGAGCAGCGGCGGAAATGCCGGGTTACTCGTTCTCTGCGTGCCGTTTTGTGCGGATGGCACCAAAGACGGCATAGTTAATGATGTCGTAGTAGTTGCTGTCTATGCCTTCCGAGACGAGAGCCTTTCCCTCGTTTTCTTCGAGCTCTTTGACACGCTCTATCTTTGTGAGGATGAAATCGGTATAGCTGGTGACACGCATGTCTCTCCAGGCTTCGCCATAGTCGTGGTTTTTGCGCTTCATCAACTCGAAAGCCTCGTGGGCATAATGGTCGTAGAGCTTGAGGGCCTCGTCGGGTGTGGTGTCGATGGTATCAGCGAAACCTTCCTTAAGCTGTATGAGTCCGATGATTCCATAGTTGATCAGCGCGATGAACTCCGGTCGGATGCCTTCACCGACGAGGCTTTCTTTTGTGATCTCAAGGGTACGGATGCGCTTGGCCTTGATAAAGAGCTGGTCAGTCAGCGAAGAAGGGCGGAGCATACGCCACGAAGCACCATAGTCATGGAGCTTCTTGGCAAAGAGCTGCCGGCACTCTGCCATGATATCTTGGAATTGTTTTTCTGTCTCTTGCACGGTTGTACTCATATGATATATATGGTGCTAAGTTTCTGCAAAGTTACAGAAATTAATCGAGAAACGGAAAGATAAGGAGAATTATTACTTGCACAGCACGATGTCGACGGGTTGCATGGTGACGAGGATGCCCTTGGGTTGCGCTTTGAGGGTGGGAAGGATCTTGTCGAGGAAAGCCTGTAGCTTCTCCTCGTCGTCAATGATCTCAACGACAATCGGATATTTGACGTTGAGCTCCCAAAACTTGTTAGAGCGTAGCTTGCTGGCTTTGCCGTAGCCCATGATGCCTTGTAGCACCGTGGCACCGGCCAGTTGCTCACGCTGTGCGGCGCGTGCGATCTCCTCGTAGAGCGACTCGTGACGGATCGTATCGGTGTTGCTGAGATAAAAACGGAGTATCTTTTTCATGTTGATATATATACGTTATGCGAGATGAGGACAGTCATGCCCCCCCTACACTAACCCATGTACTCATCTGCAGTTAGGTGTCGCCAGAGTATCTACTCCCCTCTCCCCTTGGAGAGGGGTTAGGGGGTGAGGCAGCAGCCTGTTAAATCATTTTGGCGCAGGCATTACCCACGACGACGGCGATGAGTCCTAGGGCCACGCTCAACCCTATATAGAGGGCGAAGTAGAGGTAGTTGCCGTCGCGCATGAGCGCCGTGCTCTCGTTCATGAAGGTGGAGAAGGTGGTAAAGCCGCCACAGAAGCCTGTGGTCAGCACGAGTTTCATGGAGGGAGACATCCAGCCACCGGGCCAGTGCAGGCCTGAGAGGAAGCCGATGATCAGGCAGCCTAAGATGTTGACCGCGAAAGTGCCGAGAGGAAAACTCAAGGGTGCCCACGCCTGAATCACCTTCGAGACGATGAAGCGTGAACCGCCGCCTAAGAAACTGCCCATGCCGACGAGTAAGAAATCCCTTAACATGGTTGTTCTCCTTTGATATGGTTTTCGTTTTTCACTTCGTATTTCTCTTCGTAGATCATCTTCAACAACTTGAGTCCCGTCTGGGTCTTGAAGATGTTTTTGCGTGCGGCCTCGATGCCGTGCTCCGAGATATGGTCTTCGTAGAGATTGACGAGGAAGTCGGCTTCGACCAAGATCTGGTAGTCGGGCGCATCGATATGCTTGTAGGTGTGATGGTGCGCGATGAGCCAGCAGATGCGCTCGATGTCGGCTTCGTCGTAGTGCATCGATTCGAGGATGGCACGCGCCGGTGCCGGTCCTTCCTGCTCTTGATACTTTCCGTTGCTGCTGCCGTATTTCGCCTCAGCGGGATGGATGCCGATGTCGTGCAGTACGGCTGTTGACTCTAGGACAAACAGTGTATGGGCGTCCAGTCCTTCGGCGCGGCCGATGAGCTGCGCGAAGCGGTTTACCTTCAGCAGATGTTGTATGCGCATGGGATCGCCCTTGTCGAAGTCGATGATGCGGAGAGTGAGGGCATCGATAATTTTTTGCGTCTCTTCCATATTTCTCAAATTAATTTATCAAACTGATCTATGATCTGTTCCGCCCCAGCCTCTTCCAGTTCTTCGCGCGAGCCATTGCCGTAGGTCACGCCGCAGGTGTGTGCACCAGCATTGCGTCCCATGAGGATGTCGAAACGGGTGTCGCCTATGACAAGCGTATCCTCAGGCCTACAACCAGTGGCCTGCAAGATCACGTTGACAGGCTCGGCATCAGGTTTGGCGTGCGTCACGTCGTCAGCGCCAACGAGGGCACAGAGCCAGCCGGTAATGCCATACTCCTCAGCAAAGCCTTGCAGCGACTCGTGACAACGGCTGCTGGCCAGCGCGATGAGCCGCCCGTGCTCATGGAGCGTGCGGAGCGTGTCGATGACACCAGGAAAGGGCGGTACAGCCCCCGGCCGATTGTTGCGCTGGAAGATGTCGCGGTAGACCGCAGCACAATGCTTTGCCGTTGCGTCGTCGATATGGCAGGCCACGGCAAAGCATTTCTCCAGTGGCAGTCCAATGGTGGCGGCGCATGCATCCTCCGTCGGGATTGGCATGACAAGACTCCGGCATGTGTCTTGCATGGTCTTGACGATGAGATGCTTGGAGTCGCCGAGAGTGCCGTCGAAGTCGAAGATGTATAAGGAAGGATCACCAAGCTCTCCAGCCTCACCCCCGAACCCCTCTCCGAGGAAAGAAGAAAAAGCCTCACCCCCTTGCCCCTCTCCGAGGGAGAGGGGAGTAGTTACAGGGTTAAACGGTATATTATCGTGCTCTAAAGTACTGTGTTTCTTCATACAGTGTTATGGTTTACTATGATATTGTTGCGTCTTACTATTGATATTGTTGCGTCTTACAATGATGTTGTTGTGCATCTATCATCATTATATTAATTATATATATATACACTCCTTGCACCTTCCTACCACATTCACTACTTACACCACCACACACTTCCACCACTTGCATCTTCCTACCACATTCATCACTTGAAGGTAATCACTCCCCTCTCCTTGGGAGAGGGGTTCGGGGGTGAGGCGTTAACTTTACTTCATACAGATCCGTTCTTCTGTCGAGCAGATTGCGCACGGAACCGTAAGTATGGAGCTGGTTGAGGCGGGTAAGGTCTACGTCAGCCACAAGGATCATCTCGGTGTTGGGAGTTGCTTCTGCACGGCGTCCATCGTTGGGGAATGGGAAGTCACAGGGCGTGAAGACAGCACTTTGGGCATACTGGATGTCCATGTTGTGCACACGCGGCAGGTTGCCCACACTACCGGCAATAGCCACATAGCACTCGTTCTCGATGGCGCGCGCCTGTGCACAGATGCGCACACGGGCATAGGCATTCTGCGTGTCCGTCATAAACGGCACGAAGAGGATCTGCATACCCTGCGCGGCAAGCAGACGCGAGAGCTCCGGGAACTCCACGTCGTAGCAGATCACCACACCAATCTTTCCGCAGTCGGTGTCGAAGGTGCGGATGGCGCTGCCACCATTGAGTCCCCAGCACTTCACCTCGTCGGGTGTGACGTGGATCTTCTCGTACATCTCGTCGGTACCGTCGCGGCGGATGAGGAAGCCCACGTTGTAGAGACCGCCGTCCTCCTTGACGTAAGGCATGGATCCCGTGATGATGTTGATGTTGTAGCTGATGGCGAGCTCGCGGAAGCGGTCGCGGATTTTGTCGGTGTATTTTGCCAGCGCACGTATCGACTCTGCCTCGCCGAGGTCGTTGTAGCGGGCCATGAGCGGGGCATTGAAGTACTCGGGAAAGAGGATGAAGTCACTCTTATAGTCCGACACCGAGTCTACGAAGAACTCCACCTGCTCAAAGAGTTCATCGATGCTGTTATACGGTCGCATCTGCCACTGCACCATGCCGATGCGCACGGTGGGCTTGCGCTCCACTTTCTGGTCGCGCTTGGGCTCGTAGTAGATATTGTCCCACTGTAGCAGACAGGCGTTGTGCTTTGACTCCTCGTCGTTGGGCAGATAGTTGCGGATGATGCGCCGCACGTGGAAGTCATTGCTCAACTGGAAGTTCAGCACGGGGTCGTAGATTTCGCGCGAGCGCACCTTCTCGATATACTCTTTCGGTCGCATCGTGTCGGCGTATTTGTGGTAGTTGGGAATGCGTCCGCCGAACATGATGGCCTTGAGGTTGAGCTTCTCGCAGAGCTCCTTACGGTATTCATACATGCGCCGTCCGAGTCTGAGCCCACGGTAGTCGGGATGGATAAACACCTCAATGCCATAGAGGATGTTGCCGTTGGGGTTGTGCGTGTTGAAGGTCTCGTTGCCCGTCACCTGCGCATAGGTGTGGTCGCCCTTGACCAGGTCGTAGTCTACGATGATGCTCAGTGCGCAGCCCACGATCTTTCCGTCGGCGATGACCACCACCTGTCCCTCTGGGAAAATCGTAATCAGCTTCTTGATCTGAGCATGGGTCCAAAACTCGTCGCTGTCACCATAGATGCGCTTGAAAGAGCCTGCGAGCTGGTCATAGTCCTCCATACGCAGGGTGCGCAGCTCTACTTTGTTGATTTGATGTGTCGTTTCCATTGTTTTTGACGCTTATCATGACGTTGCCGTCCTGTTTCCTTTCACCTTGATTATGCGTGCAAAGATAACCAATATAATTAAAACCGCAAAATCAGAACGCCGAAATTATCAAGCGATACAACAATGATCCAAATTGCATCTGAGATGGATACGATTTCACCCACACACCACACAAATATCCAGGATATTGTGTACCTTTGCACTATAGTACCAACCATCTCATATTTATCTCGATGACCGTCCTTCTTCCCATCTTTCTCCTGAGCATCGTGGCGAGCTTCATCCAGCGCACAACGGGCTTTGGCTTCGGCATCTTCATCATGACCATGCTACCCTTTCTCATGCCCTCCTATGCCGAGGCTACCACGCTCACGGGGCTGCTGGCCATGAGCAACTCCATCTATATTGCCATCCGCATGCACCGCTATGTACAGTGGCACCGCGTCGTGCCGATCCTCTGTGCCTTCATCATCGTCTCTACGCTGTCGATCTTTTGTCTGAAAAAGATCAACGATGTGGTGCTGCGCTATGTGCTTGGCGTAGTGCTCATCCTGTTCAGCATCTACTTTTGGTTCTTCAACAAGAAGATACGGCTGCGCCCTACCCTGCCCACACAGATCGGCACCGGCGTGCTCAGCGGCCTGATGGGTGGTTTCTTCAACATGCAGGGGCCGCCCGCCGTGCTCTACTTCATCTCCACAACGAAGGACAAGAACCAGTATATGGCGATGGCACAGATCTATATGCTCAGTGGCAACATCATCATGGCCCTCGTGCGTGCCTACAACGGCTTTATGACCACTACTGTGGGCATCGACTATCTCTATGGCATCGGCGGCGTGGCCATCGGCACGACTCTCGGCGGCTATCTCTTCCGCCACCTCTCCAATGGTGTATTCAAATATGTCGTCTATGCCTACATTGGCATCAGCGGCCTCGTCATCCTGCTCACGGCAGGGAGATAAACAGATGCATATACTGGCAAGGGAAAACAAAAAAGCCCCGGACCATCGGCACTTTGCAGCCGTAGTCCGGGGCTCATTCATAATAGTAGTAAGGAGCCTAATCATAAGAAGGGGCTAAGTAGTACGAATAAGGTATATTACCCGAATAGAAACAATAAGGTATCACATTCTACTGTCCTTGCAGCGTATCACTACCCTCTCCCCTTGGAGAGGAGGGGGAGTGAGGCCTGCGGATCAGGTGAGCCTTTGTTGAAGGGTAAGCCTTTTATACGCTTCCACCACCGTCTCGTGTTTGAGCAATCCTTGCGTCATCACATCCTTGCCACACTCCTCCTCGGCCATCGCCTCAACAAGGAGCGGCCAGAAGACACTCTCGGCATCCATTGGTGGCAGCGGCTTGTTAGGTGGCCATCCCGTGCGCAGACATATATAGAGGAGATAGGTAGAGGGATTATTTTCCGGTGGCGGAGCCCATCGGCCAATCACCTTCCTCAGCGTATTGAGGTGGTGGCGCGTCACATAGGTATGAAGCACGATGAAGGCGGCACGAAGGCCATAGCGCATCTCGCTGAACTGACAAAAGGCGGGATCCGTCTGTCTCTGTGTCATTCCCTTCCATTGTGTGCGCGTCCGCCTGATGTTGAGCGGGTTGTTGTTTCTAATTCCCCTTGGAATGATCTTCTTCCTTGTCCTCATCGTCGTCGTTGTCTTTGAGGTTCTTGACATAGTTGATAACAGCAGAGAGCACACTGGCCAACAGGCTCAGCAGCCGTACAATTTGTTTGATTTTCATATTGTTCTGAATTTTAGTTTAGATAGCCACAACAGCCTCAGTCCCCAAAAAAGCCTCACCCCCGTGCCCCTCTCAAAAAAAGCCTCACCCCCATGCCCCTCTCCAAAGGGAGAGGGGGAGTGAAATGTTGGATAAACAATTTCCAGCAGCCGTATCTTAGTAAGGCCGCTGAGGGCAGCGGCCCTCCCGGAAACTGCCCTCAGCGGACATTACATTGCATCTGTAATAACCTTCATATCATCGCAAAAATATTGTTTATCACTCATTTTACTCCCCTCTCCCCTTGGAGAGGGGTTGGGGGTGAGGCTCCCCCCTCTCCCCTTGGAGAGGGGCATGGGGGTGAGGCTGTGTTTTGTGGCAGAGCCTATTGATCTTTAAGGATTCAAGCCCTTGTCGTCCGCGCCACCAGTGGATGCGGAGCCGCTGCCTTGTCCGCTGTCAGTCGGAGTAGTGTCAGCAGCAGTCTTACCTCCAGACAGCGAGGCGCGCTTGGCGGAAATGCCATCAAAGAGATAGTAGCTGTTCACATGGGTTCCGATGGCCTTACCCGCGGCATCGACCGTACCCTTGGCCTTGATGACGGTGTGCTCAGGGCTGAAGATCACACGATAGCCGATGATGTTGTTACCATTGAAAGAGCTGGGGTCCTCAACGCCTGACGACTTGACATTGATCTTGAACATACCCAAGCCGTTGAGGCGCACCTTGTTGGAACTCTGCAGCGCATCGCGCATGACCTCCACAAGTTCAGTCAGGCAGGCCTTCACGTCGGAGCGCTTCAGCGTACAGTTGCGCTCGATGACGTCGGCGATGTCGTCGAGATCCACAGTATCGGTGTGGATAGCACGGGCGTAGTACTTACCGAAGCTCTTGCTGTCCTTGAGCTTGTTCTGATACAAACGATAAAAAATAGACATAATACAGTAAATTTAAAATTAAAACAGGTTCCTCTTGCCTCGGTCTCTTATTAGGAGGGTAGGTGAGGTCTTTTGTTTACGTTTGCAAAGTTACTAACTCGTGCCTGCGTAGGTGCACGTTATTGCTCGTTACTGCACGTTATAGCGCGTTATTGCTGTTTATATACTACTTTCGTCGTGTAATCCTTATGAAATGAGGGCATAAAAAACCGCAGCAGTCCTTAGGATCAATGGACGGTTGCGGTAAGAAAATAGTTGGAAGAAAGTCTCCCGAGCCGTGTCTTACTTGTTGACGGCGTGTTTACGGGAGTAGTAACCCATGTTGTCGGAGGGTTTGAAGACGAGTTTGTCGTGAGCCTCTACCATGATTTTCTCTTTGTTCGTAGGGTTGACGTACTGTCTTGCAGCAACGCTTTTGACGAAGAACCGCCCGAAGTCTGGGATGGCAACCTCCTGATCTCCCTCAGTGAGATTGTCGGCGATGGCGCCCAGCACAGCGTTGATGCAGTTGGCGGCCTGCGCTTTCGACACCTGCAGCGAAGAAGCTACGGCATCGGTAAGTTGTGTTCTATTCATGCTGATTTGCTTTTATGTTGTGCAAAGATAATCATTATTTCTCAATCTCAATTCAAAAACTCCAACGTTTTACTCCTTTCTTTGTACTGCCATGTCGCTTTGAGATAGTCCTCGCGCGATATATATAATAAGGTGTAGACCACTGTCACCATCGCAAAATAGTTAGTAAAGGCGAAGAAATTACTCAAAAAAGCGCTTTTTATAAAAAACACTTCGAAATATTTTTGTTTTTTAAATAAAAATATTATTTTTGCAGCATGGTGGAGTGTTATGACTTTATAACAGCACCACGAAGCACACGACATCTCCGCCACGACCAAAAGTCTTTGCAACTGTACCAATACAGACAGTTTAACATAAAAGAGAAAAGACCATAAAACAAAGTGGTGCAAAAACAAAAAGACGTTGTACTTCCACCGTGTCTGTTCTAAGAAACTTGCAGACCACATACCGGGGAGAAGAAAAAGCATATATCCACTCACAACGTTGTAATCGACGATGAGACAATGAAAATGGTCAGTATTTTCACCATGTTTATGGCCGCCGCCATTTGTCCCGCCGCCCATGCGGGCAATACGACGACGCGTGACACGATCATCACGATGCGTGTAAATACTGACGACTCCTTATATAATATATCCAGCGACACACTCGCCCTGATCGACACCACCGACAACAAGGAGTGCTGGGCTGTGAAGACCAACTTACTGTGGGACGCAATGCTTGCGCCCAACGTCGAGGTTGAGTTTCCCATTGACTACAAACGGCGATGGACCCTCATGGCCGAGTGGTGGAACCCGTGGTACACGTGGCATCACAACTCCCGTGCTTATCAACCTGAGTTCGGGATAAGTTAAGTTTCTTGTATAGAAACGAATCTTACTTTCATGGACGTGATGATTCGGTCCACAGCCAGATAGCTATGAACAAAAT
>ONHQ01000053.1 GCA_900317685.1 uncultured Prevotella sp. | reverse complement strand
CGAAGTGGCAAAAATGGTCGGATATTTTGAGGAAATCGGGTGCAGAATGTGCAGTACATGCTCATAATGTTTCCCAAATGTTTCCCAGATTCGCCGTAATGTGCTGATAATCAGTTCCCGTTAGCCGCAGCACAGGCTGCCGTGGAGGAGGCTTAAAGCTTCCAACACAGAACATTAGCTCCTATCATCAAGGCAAATGCTTGACCATTCAGGCATTTGCCTTTTTTCATATCCTTCATTGGCCCACGGGTAAAAATCATTGGTTTTACCTCGCGTGACGACCATCACGTGATCACATGGCGACCATCACGTGATCACATGGCAACCATCAGGGTATCGCATGACAACCGTCATAGATTGTTCGAACGTTCCTCACACGATTTTTGGAATGTTTTTCTCTGTAAACAGTCATCGGCAGAAATAGAGGATACCCATAAAAAAACACGGTCGGCTCTTTGTCATCTCACGATTAATCCCTATTTTTGCATCAACAAAAAACGGAAATATGAAAGACAACACGAGGCTGACCGTATTCAAAGCCAGTGCTGGCAGCGGCAAGACTTACCGACTGGCACTGGAATACATCAAACTGCTGATGGCGGAACCAAAGAACTTCCGCTATACCCTCGCTGTGACCTTCACCAACAAGGCCACCGAAGAGATGAAGACCCGTATCCTCAGCAAGCTCTTCGCCCTGGCACACCGCCTGCCCAGTGGCGACGACTATGTCAAGGAGCTCCACCACAGCATGCCGCAGCTCTCCGACGACGACATACAGCAGCGGGCAACACTCGCCCTCGACAGTATCCTCAACGCTTATCACTATTTCCGCGTGGAGACCATCGACAGCTTCTTCCAGCGTATTCTCAGAAACCTCGCACGCGAACTGGGACTGAAAGCCAACATCAACGTAGGCCTCAACGACCGTGAGGTGGAGCAACAGGCCGTCGACGAAATCATCGAAAACATCAACAGCGACAAAGACCCGCTGCTCGGTTGGATGATGGACTTTGTCAACGAGCGACTCGACGAGGACAAGAACTGGAACGTCATCGGACAGATCAAGGACTTCGGCACAAACATCTACCGCGACTTCTATAAGGAACGCCACGAACAACTCGAAGCGATTCTCTCCAACCCACAGTTCTTCAAGAACTACACCGGTAAGCTTCGGGCCAAGGCAGCGCAAGTCGACAAGGACATGAGCGCTTTGGCGGACCGTTTCCAGACACTCGTCGACCAATATGGCTTCGACGACAGTGACTTCACGCGCGGCACCGTGCCCAACTATTTCAGGAAGCTACGCGAAGGCAACTACTGTGATGTTGCACACGCTACCATCGACAAGGCCGATACGGAGGAATGGACCAAGCTCATCAAAAAAGCCATCAAAGACACCGACAAAGGTCAGACCTTCCACGAACTGATCGCACCACTCATCACCAAAACGGAAAAGCTGCGGCAGAAAGCTGAGAGGGTGAAGTACTCGGTGGACCTCACGCTCAGAAATCTCAATGAGCTCAGACTGCTCGGACGCATCGCACAGCAGGTCGATGCCATCAATGCCGACAACAATAACTTCCCGCTCAGCAACACACAACAGCTCATCAAAGACATGATCGATGGCAGCGATACACCGTTTATCTATGAGAAGATCGGCGGTGCGCTGAAGTATATCATGATCGACGAGTTCCAGGACACCAGCGCAGTACAATGGGACAACTTCAAAGTACTCATCGACGACTGCATTGCCCATCAGGCCGGTTCGCTGATCGTCGGTGACGTGAAGCAGAGTATCTACCGGTGGCGAGGAGGAGACTGGCGGTTGCTGCAGGACCTCACGCACGACAAGCATCCCGAAATCAAAGAGGTGAAACTCGACACCAACTACCGTTCGCAACCGAGAATCATCACGTTTAATAATATGTTCTTCAAGCTGGCAGCTAAGAAGACGACAGAGGCGGCAGTAGCTGAACTCAACGAACATCACGCGCCAAAGGACATCATCCAACAGGCCTTGGACATAGAAACGGCTTACCAGGACGTTGAGCAGGCTTATCCTAAAGGCAAGGAGCTGGTCGGCATGGCCAGAATCAAACTGCTCGACGACGAGGACTATGACCAGGAGACCATGGACCAGATCGAGAGCACCATCGCGGAACTGCTCAAGGCGGGCGTTGCCACAAAGGACATCGCCGTGCTCGTGAGAAAGAACAAACACATCCAGGCCATTGCAGAGTACTTCATGCAGCATCAGATCATGGTCGACGGCAAGCCGGCCAACGTGAGTCTCGTCAGTGACGAAGCCTTCCGCCTTGACGCTTCCCTTGCCGTGAAAATGCTTATCAGCGCACTGCGCTATCTCGTTCATCCCGATGACAAGCTGACGATTGCCTTCCTCGCCAAAACCTATCACCGTATCGGAGGAGATGTGAAGAATGATAAGGACAAGGATAAGGAGCAAAAGGAGGATAAGGAGCAAAAGGAAAATAAGATTCGAAACGAAGCTAATGTCGACAAGGATGACGCAAATCTCGACACGCGTCTCTTTGTCGGTAAGGACGACATCGCCACCCAGCTGCCCGAGGCCTTGCGCACGGGGCGCGACGATCTGCGGGGCCAGCCTCTGATGATGCTCTTTGAGCACCTCTATGCCATCCTCGGCCTGGAGCGTCTCGACGACGAGAGTGCCTATGTCTGCGCCTTTCTTGATAAAGTAGCAGCACTGATACACAACAAGGCGGTGGGCATAGAAGATGTCCTCAACGCCTGGGACACTGACCTCTGCAGCAAAGCTATCCATAGCGACGACATCAATGGCATCAGACTGATGACCATTCACAAGAGCAAAGGACTGGAGTTTGCCAATGTCATCATCCCCTACTGCGACTGGGACATCGAACGTAACAATGACACGCTGTGGTTCACAACCGACGGTAAGCCGGAACCGTTCAACGAGCTGCCGCTTGTGCCCGTGTCGCTGCAGAGCAAGAAACTCAAGAACTCGATCTATTCCGACGACTACGACCGGGAGCACTTGAAGAATATCGTCGACAACCTCAACCTGCTCTATGTAGCCTTCACGCGTGCGAAGTGCAACCTCTATGTCTTCGGCAAGAAGAGTCCGAAAGCACCCTACCCTTCCAAGATCATCCAAGACGTGGAGGAAGACATGAGGAAAGAATGCTCGATAGAAGAGGACGACAAGACGACGACGATCACCTACGGCACGTTCTGCCCTACACCCAAGAAGAGTGAAGACAAAGACACAGAGAATGTATTCCTGGTAGAGGAAGAGCCACTGCGCGTCAACATCAAAAGCTATCCGGAGAAATACAAGTTCAAGGAGAGCAATGACTGCAAGGCCTTCATCATGCCACAGGACGACGAAGACGCACAGTCACGACGCGCATATATCGAGACGGGTAACATTCTCCACGAGTTACTCGCCAGCATTCGCGATGTCAATGACATCGACCGCGCCATCAACAACATGGAGTTCAGTGGTGTGCTCTATAAGAAGCCGATGACACGCGAGAGCCTGCGTGCCATGGTGCACCAGCTCATTGAGAGCCCGGTACCCAAGACCTGGTTCCGTCCGGGACTAAAGGTGATGAACGAGTGCGAGATTATCTGCTATAACCAGAAAAATAACACGATAGAGCCGAAGCGTCCTGACCGTGTCATCGATGACGGAAATACAGTGACGGTCATCGACTTCAAGACGGGATCACCAAGGGCCCAACACGTAGAGCAGGTACAGAACTACATGCACTTGCTCAGAGAGATAGGATACAGTAATGTCAAGGGCTTCCTCTGGTATCTGAGGACCAACACGGTCAGAACTCTGTGACCTGTCCTATAAATGAATATGATTTTTACATGAATAACAATGAATTAACCACGAATTACTCTTATTATTTATGAGGAATTCGTGGTTAAGATAAGATAGCTTCATGTTACTTTTCCAGTCCCTCGATCTTCTTGACGCTTCCGCCTAAAGGATCGAGGACCAGACGCGTGGACTGCTTCTTGCCAAACAGCTCACCACTCAGCGACTCCACGGTACCAAACTGCGGAGCCACAGCCTCGAAGTTGCCCACCGTCTGCTGGTCACAGACCACGGTGATCTTCATCTTGCTGGGCTGGTTGACGCGCAACCCTATGTCGTTCTTGTCTTCCTTCTTTTTCTTCTCATCTTCAGCGACCGGTGCTGCCGGTGCCACGGCATGCTCGTCAGCGACCTCTATATAATAAGGTGTACCCGCATAGTCATCAGCATCAACAAGTCCCAAGCGTTTGGAAAGGCGGAAGAGCACATCTTCCCCCTCCTTGACGGGCAGATAGTCGATGGTGGTCCATGTCGTGTCCTTCACAACAGTACCGGTGAACAGTGTCGTCAGGCTCTGCTCCTGCGTGTCGAGGCTTGCAAGCATCGTCTTCAACTGTGCTCCATCCTTAGGCATGAAGTCGGCCTCGCCTTTGGCCAGCTGACTCCGGCTGTCACGGATGTCGTAGATCTCCTGCGCTGTCAGCTCCGCCATCTTTGCCGTGTTGCTGGCATTGAGGATGTCCGCAGTCATGAAGTCCGCCGGGTTGACCTTCTTCGGTTTGGCTGCCGGCGTGAAACGACGCACAACAGGACGCAACGGCTGCGCCTCTGTGTTGATGGCCAAAAGCTGTCCGTTGGGAGCCCGCGTCACGTCGGTGATGCTGTGCTTCTTGTCGAGTTGCAACGTGAAGTGCTTAGCTGTGTCAGGCACGGCGACAGGATCCATCTCCAAGCCGATAAGGCGGTAGGTGGTGGAAGCGTCCTCCGAGACATTCTGTCGGATATAGCGCATGGCATATTTCGCAAACTGTCCGGGCGTATATTGCGTTTTCTCCACCTTCACCGTGAAGCGCAGCATCGTCTTCGGCAGGTAATAGTCCGTACCCTCCACCGACTGAGCATGGGTCTGCATGGCAAAAGCGCCAAACAGCAGACTGCCCGCCAAAAGCATTCGTTTATAGTTCATCATTGATATTTCGTCATTTATGATTCTTCCTTGTTCTCTCAACACTCATCGTTCAGTACTCATTGCTCATTACTCATTGCTCATTATTCATTGCTCACTATTCATTACTCATTGCTCATTGCTCCCCTCAGTCTTCCAGTCTCAGAAAGGCTTTGGGCAGATAGTTGATGATGTCGCCGGCGATGAGGCTTTCCTTGCCGAGGTCTCTCACAGCCAGATCTCCTGCCAGGCCGTGGAGATACATTCCCAACTGGCAGGCCGTTGCCTGGTCATAGCCACGCGCCAAGAGTCCGACGATGATGCCTGTCAGCACGTCGCCGCTACCCGCTGTCGCCATGCCACTGTTGCCGGTGGAGTTGAAGACGATATGTCCGTCGGGCTTACAGAGTGCAGAGTAGTGGCCTTTGAGCAGGATATAACCTTGCAGATGCTCAGCCAACTGACGGGCCTTGGTCAGTCGCTCATAATCGCTTGAACTCGTCACCCCCACCAGCCGGTCAAACTCCTTGGGATGAGGCGTCATGATGATGCCCGGTGGCAACTGCTGCATCCATGCCTGATGGTTGGCCAGCATGTTCAGTCCGTCTGCATCCACCACGATAGGACATTGTGTACGGCGTATCTGTCCAATCAGTGCAATGGCAGAGTTCTCGCTCTGTCCCAGTCCCGGGCCAATGGCAAGCGCATCATAGTCCTGACTCTCCACGCTGTCGGAGAAATAGGTTTCCTCGCGGTCCATCTGCAACACAGCTTCCGGCACAGCCACCTGCATGATACCATAGTTGCGTTTCGGCGTGTGCACCGTCACCTTGCCGACTCCCGACCGCAGGCAAGCGCGCGTGGCGAGGATGGCGGCCCCCGACATGCCATAGCTGCCGGCGATGATCAGTGCATGACCCATCGTACCCTTATGGACGAAGTCGCCACGATGGCGCAGACAAGGTATCAGATCCGTCTCTTCCTGAATGCGGCAGCTGACTTCCGTGTCACGGATATAGTCCGGACTCAGCCGGATGTCCAGCACACGCAGACGGCCGAGATACTGCTGGCAGTCGGTGAGCATCATGCTCAGCTTCTTCTGTTGCAGGGTCAGCGTCAGGTCAGCACGGATGATGTTCTGCCTGACATTATAGGTATTGTCTTCGCACATCAGTCCCGACGGCATGTCAATGCTCACCACCTTGGCGGGACTTTGGTTGATATATTTCACCAACGAAGCAAAACCTCCGCTGAGTGGCTTGTTAATACCCGAACCAAAAAGGCCGTCGACGACAAGCGTCTCGGGCGTCAGCTCGGGCGGATCAAAGTTCAAAGTGATCTCCGTGAAATGGCTCACTTTCTTTGCGTAGACGAGACGCTCCTTGTTGGCAGCGCAATCCTCCGACAACTTATCGTGGATATTAAACAGGTATACGCTCACCTGATAATGGTTCTCGGCCAGCATACGTGCCACGGCCAATGCATCACCACCGTTGTTTCCGGGACCGGCAAAGACCACCACGGGCGTATGCTCGGTCCATTCATCCATGATGGCACGCGTCAGTGCCTTAGCGGCACGCTCCATTAAGTCGATAGACTTCACAGGCTCGTGCTCAATGGTATAATTGTCAAGCTCATGAATCTGAGCAGCTGTAAATATCTTCATACGTAAAAAACAATATGGTGCAAAGATAAAAAAAAGATTGCAGAATGGCAACCTGCCAATCGCTTATTTTTGCAAAATAGATTAAATAAAAGGCGTAGCTTTCTCATTATTCGTGCATTTTTCGTAATTTTGCATTATTAAATAGGTCATTCAAAACTCATTTCACCATGGACATTGTGAAGATAAAGGACAAAACATTCCGAACGTTTATACCAGAGTCAGAGATTCAAAGCAAAGTAAAAGCCGTTGCCGAAAAGCTCAATAAAGACATGGCGGGCAAGAACCCGCTGTTTCTCGCTGTGCTCAATGGGTCGTTTATCTTTGCAGCCGACTTGATGCGCTACCTTGCCATCCCCTGCGAGATTTCTTTCGTGAAGCTGGCTTCCTACCAGGGCACCGCCTCTGTGGGTAAGGTCAAAGAGCTCATCGGTATCAACCAGGAACTCAAGGGACGCAACGTCGTCATCGTTGAGGACATCGTCGACACGGGCAACACCATGAAGCAAATGCTCGCTACACTCGAAGGCTACGAGCCGGAGTCGCTGCATATCTGCACACTGCTCGTCAAGCCCGGCAAACTGCAGGTGCCGCTTAACATCGAGTATCCCGCCATGGAAATCCCCAACGACTTCATCGTGGGCTATGGACTGGACTATGACCAGCAGGGCCGCAACCTCCGCGACATCTACACCGTCGTAGAGTGATCACGTCTCTTGCAAAGAGGACACTTGGACTATTATTTATACATTATAATTTATACGTTATTCATTATTCATTAATCCGATGAAGAATATTGTGATTTTCGGCGCCCCTGGTTCAGGCAAGGGCACACAGAGCGACAAGATGATCGCCAAGTATGGTTTCAAACACATCTCTACCGGCGACGTTTTGCGCAACGAGATTAAGAACGGCACTGAGCTAGGCAAGACAGCTAAAGGATATATTGACAATGGTCAGCTGATCCCCGACGATCTGATGGTCAACATTCTGGCCAGCGTCTACGACAGCTTCGGCAAAGAGCACAAAGGCGTGATCTTCGACGGCTTCCCCCGCACCATCCCGCAGGCCGAGGCTCTGAAAAAGATGCTCGCTGAGCGTGGACACAAAGTAGCTGCCATGATCGAGCTCGACGTTCCTGAGGACGAGCTGATGAAGCGTCTCATCCTCCGCGGCAAGCAGAGCGGACGCAGCGACGACAACGAGGAGACCATCAAGAAGCGCCTCAACGTTTACCACAACCAGACAGCTCCGTTGATCGAATGGTATGAGAAGGAGGGCATCCACCACCACATCAATGGTCTCGGTGAGCTCGACCGTATCTTTGCCGACATCTGCAAGGTGATCGACAGCCTCTAAACAAAGCTAACAATATGTTCGGTGTTGGGCGGTTAAACGCCCGACACTTAACATTCAACACTTAAGTATGGATTCCAACTTCGTAGACTACGTAAAGATATACTGTCGTTCAGGCAAGGGTGGACGCGGCTCCATGCACCTGCGACATGTCAAATACCAACCCAACGGCGGACCCGATGGTGGCGACGGTGGCAAGGGCGGCAGCGTCATCTTGCGCGGCAACCACAACTATTGGACATTGCTGCACCTGAAATACCAACGCCACGTCTTCGCTGAAAACGGTGGCAATGGCGGCCGTGACAAATGCCACGGCACGGATGGCAAGGACATCTATATTGATGTGCCCTGCGGCACGGTGGTGTACAATGCCGAGACGGGTAAGTATGTCTGCGACGTCACCTACGACGGACAGGAAGTCATGCTTCTCAAAGGTGGTCGCGGCGGACTCGGCAACTGGCAGTTCCGCACAGCGACACGCCAAACGCCGCGCTTCGCTCAACCCGGCGAGCCCATGCAGGAGATGACGGTCATCCTTGAATTGAAGCTCTTGGCCGACGTGGGCCTTGTGGGATTCCCCAATGCCGGTAAGTCCACACTGCTCTCTTCCTTGTCCAGTGCCCGTCCGAAGATTGCCAACTATCCTTTCACGACGTTGGAGCCTTCGCTCGGCATCGTCTCCTACCGCGACAACAAGTCGTTTGTGATGGCCGACATCCCAGGCATCATCGAAGGAGCCAGCGAGGGAAAAGGTCTCGGGCTGCGATTCCTCCGACATATCGAGCGCAACTCGTTGCTGCTGTTCATGGTTCCCGGTGACACCGACGACATTAAACACGACTATGAGGTGCTGCTCAACGAACTCAAGAAGTTCAACCCCGAAATGCTCGACAAGCATCGCGTCCTCGCCGTCACCAAGAGCGACCTGCTCGATGAGGAACTCATAGAGATGCTGCGGGAAACGCTGCCCACAGATCTGCCCGTCGTCTTCATCTCGTCTGTCACAGGCTATGGCTTGGACGAACTGAAAGACGTGTTGTGGGAGGAGCTCAACAGCGAAAGCAATAAACTGCAGGAGATCACGGCGGAGGACACACTCGTGCACCGCGACAAAGACATGCAGAAACTCAGCACCGAGCTTCACGACGAGGGTGAGGATGAGGTACTCTTCGTTGATGAAGACGAGGTGGAAGATGCCGACGAGGACGAACTCGATGACTACGAGACGTTTGATCCTGACGAGGACAAGGAGTAAAGGCTAAGAAAACATGGAAACGGAATTAGAACAATACAATTTCGGTGACGACATCGTTGCCTTCTCCACCACACGACACGGTGGAGTGAGTAAAGGCAACTATGCCGAGATGAACATCAATCCCTACTGTGGTGATGACCCGAAAGATGTGAGTGCCAATCTGAAAACGTTATGCGACACGCTGGAGATCACCACGGATCATCTCATCCTGCCCCATCAGACCCATCAGACCGTATGCCGGCCCATCACGCCGGAATATTTTGATCTGCCGAATGAAAAGAGGAAAGAATATTTGGAAGGGGTCGACGCCGTGATGACAGACATGCCGAAGGTGTGTGTCGGTGTGTCAACGGCCGACTGCATTCCCCTACTCTACTACGACACGGAGCATCATGCTCTTGCTGCCGTACACGCCGGATGGCGCGGCACGCTGGCCGGTATCGCCACAAAAGCCTTGGAGGCGATGGCACAACAATATGGCACACAACCAGGAAAAGTGAAGATTATGATTGGCCCGGGCATCTCTCTGAAAAACTTTGAAGTCGGTGATGAGGTGTACGAGCAGTTTGCCAATACGTTTCCCTTCATCCGCTTCATGTCGAAGAGATACGACAAGTGGCATCTCGACCTGCAAGTCTGCAACCGCCTGCAACTGCTCCATGCTGGTGCAAGACTGGAGAACATCGTCATGTCAAACATCTGCACCTATGACCAGGTCGACCGTTTCTTCTCCGCACGCCGCTTAGGCGCTCAGTCGGGAAGAATATATAATGGTATCATGAAGAAAGGAGATTCATCAAAGTGAGTGATAAGAAAAGAAACATATCAAAGGGGGCCTTACTCCTTATTATAATGTGTACGACCCTGATGGCCTTTGCACCGAATATGAAGTTCGACCCTCTGGCCAACTATCAGAACATCTTTGCCGGACGCAACAAAGAACTCATAAAGAAGCACGAGCTGAGCATACATCTCGACAGCATCAAGCCCGGCGAATATGCCTATCCGCTCAAAGGTTCGCAGTCGGGCATCAACGCTGAGGATCTGCTGCAAATCGTTTCGCAAAAGGACAAGCACGTCAAAGCGATCTTTGCTGGACGCGTGAGAGTCGCCGCTTCCAGCCCACTCTCTGGTTCGTTCGTTGTCATCACTCACGACAATGGCATGGAGACTTTCTATCGAAACATCCATCACCTCAACATACATGTCGGTGACCGTGTCAAAGCCGGGCAGATTTTTGCAGATGCCGACAGATGTCAGTATGGCTACACTGTTGCCGTGATGTTTCTGATCAACGGCACACCCATCCATCCCTATTTTGTCTTTGACACTTACGCCCAGCGTCCGCTCAACGATGTGCTGCGCTGCAAGCTCACCGACAAATATCTGATCACCACCACTTCTAAGCGAGTAGCCTTTACCCTGGCCCGCAAGCGTTTTCTGGCCACGCTCATCGCATCACTCGATCCCGTTAAGCCTAAGTACTTCGGTGCTGCCGGACCGGCAAAGATCAACTTGGAGTTTCTCAATCCGAAGCACTGGTGCTACCCGCTCGTTGGCAGCTATGTCACCAGTCCGTATGACAAGCTGCGCATGAAACCTGACACCACGGCCACCTATCATCATACCGGCGTGGACATCAAGACCCACACGCCACACGACAGCATCCACGTAGCCTTTGACGGTATCGTCGAGGAGTCATGCCCAATACCCGGTTACGGCAACTGCATCATGGTGAAGCACGCCTACGGCATTGAGACGCTCTATGGCCACCAGACCGTCAACTTCGTACATGCCGGACAGCATGTCAAGGCTGGGCAGGTGATTGGACTCACCGGCGCTACCGGCCATGCTACCGGCGACCATCTCCACTTCGAGATGCTCTACCGGGGCCAGCGCATTGACCCGGCTCTGTTCTTCGATCATAAGAAGCACACCCTGCGCCGTGCCACCGTGTTCTTGCGTGGGCCCCAAGTCATCAGCAAGCCCAACGACGAGCGTAACCGCTACCTCTTTGGGTGGAAGATCGCATAGAGCTCAGCCCCCGACTGGCAAGCGGTGCCCGCTTCTCATTCAAGTGTGCGCGAGCCACCCCCGACAGGCAAGCGGTGCCCGCTCCTCTTTCAAGTATGCGCGAGCCGTGCCCGACTGGCAAGCGGTGCCCGCTCCTCTTTCAAGTGTGCGTGAGCCGTACGGTTTGCCGTGGCTGTGCCACGGTTCCTCCCCCTTCCCACAAACGCAGCAAGGCCTCTCCCGAATCATCGGGAGAGGCCTTGACTTTTTATGCAACGGCTGCGAGCCGGAACTGATTACTCACCAAGGTGAATAGCCTCGTTGGGGCATACAGAAGCGCAAGTACCGCACTCTGTGCACTCGTCGGGGTTGATAGAATACTTGTCACCAGCAGAGATAGCACCTACCGGGCACTCGTCGATACATGTTCCACATGCAACGCAGTCATCATTAATAACGTAAGCCATAATGTTCTTGTATTTTAAATGATTAAATGTTATTGTTTCGTTGTTGCAAAGATAATTATTTTCTTTGGAATACCTATAAATGACGAATGGTTTTTTATTATTTTAAACAATAGTTTTTCAGCACCTTGTCTTGACTACTCATTAATAAGTAACATGGCAAGCAACAGTCAACGAAGATTAGTCTGTCAGCAGCCGGCCATCAGACTGCCAGCAACGATTCAGCAGCCGATCATCAGGTTGTCAGCAACAATATTTCAACGTCTACTGCGTTTATGATAAGTATGAAGAAGATTGTCTATGTTATCTTCCTGATGCTCACCGTTGCCGGTGCTGCTTGGGGACAGGAGCAGACGGTACAAAACCGCCCGTATATCGACTTGCGCCCCTTCCACTTCGGTCTGCTCGTAGGCACGCACTTGCAGGATATCGAGTTCAACAACATCGGACCACAGACTATCATCGCCAATAACGGATCACAACAGGCCTATACCATCACGTGTGACCAAAGCCGATGGGACAACGGGTTCCAAGTAGGTGTGCTCGGCGAGGCACGGCTGACCGAGAACTTCCAGTTCCGTGTGGCTCCTGCCATCCTTTTTGGTTCGCGCCATATAGAGTTTCACAACATGGACGCTCAGGCTCCCGATTCGATGCTCCACCGCTCGCAAGACCTGAAGACGATCTACTTCACCTGTTCGTTTGACCTCATCGCTGCTGCGCCACGCATGGGTAACCACCGCCCTTATGCCATGGTAGGACTGACACCGGCCATCAACCTCACGGGGTCGGACAACAGCTACATCAAGCTCAAACGCTACGACATGTATCTGGAAGCTGGCTTCGGCTGTGATTTCTACATGCCCTTCTTCAAGGTACGACCGGAACTGAAATTCATGTACAGCCTCACCAACAGCCTTGACAAAGACCATGCTAACCGCCTGCAAGACGAGGCAATGCGCCCCTATGCGCTCAGCGTGAACAAGGCAAGAAGCAAGGTCATCGCCCTCACCTTCTACTTCGAATAAAGACATAGGAAGACGAGGTCAGAAGACAGAAAGACATAAAGAGCTGATTCTTTTATAGACAAAAAGACATAAAGAACAGATTCTTTTATAGACAAAAAGACATAAAGAACAGATTCTTTTAATAGACAAAAAGATATAAAGAGCAGATTCTTTTATAGACAAAAAGACATAAAGAACAAATTCTTTTAATAGACAGAAAGACATAAAGAACAGATTCTTTTTATAGACAAAAAGATATAAAGAACAGATTCTTTTAATAGACAGAAAGACATAAAGAACAAATTCTTTTATAGACAAAAAGACATAAAGAACATATCAAAAGCATTAGCGTCAACTCATGCAATAGTATGTCCTTTATGTCTTTCTGTCTTAAATAAGTCTTATGTCCCTATGTTACTCTGTCTTTAAATCAGTCTCTTGTCCCTATGTTACTCTGTCTTAAATAAGTCTTATGTCCCTATGTTACTCTGTCTTAAATAAGTCTTATGTCCCTATGTTACTCTGTCTTTAAATCAGTCTCTTGTCCCTATGTTACTCTGTCTTTAAAACATGTTTCTCCTGTCTTATTTCATTGTGAGGACCATGCGGCCCACATAGATCGCGTTCTTACCATTTTGGTCCACAGGAACCTGTTTACCATCGAGGTTCGGCACATATCGCAGCGTCTTGAAGAGCGTATGGCTGTGTCCACCGAGCACCAGATCGATGCCACGCGTATGGCTGATAACCATCTGGTCACCCATACCTTGCTCTTCCCATCCAAGATGAGAGATCAGGATCACCAAGTCACATTTCTGCCTGTGCAGTTCATCAGCCATCTGCTGAGCTGTGGCGATGGGATCGAGATACTCCGTGTCGAGATAGTTCTTCTTGTCGACAAGCCCCTCCAGCTTCGGAGAAAGGCCGAAAACGCCAATCTTCAGTCCTTTGCGCTTGATGATGACGTACGGCTTCACTATCTTGTCGAGATCATACTGATGGAAGCGATAGTTAGCACAGACAATCGGGAAGTTAAGCTCACGGAATACTCTCGCCATGTTCTCCAGCCCAAAGTCGAACTCATGGTTACCGATGGTACCGGCATCATAGTGCATCAAGTTCATCAGTCCGGCCTCCACGTCACCTTTGAATAGCGTATAATAAGGAGAGCCCTGCGAGAAGTCACCACTGTCGAAGAGCAACAGCTGGGGATCCGCCTTACGCTGTTCTTCCAACATAGCAACGCGACGCAAGAAACCGCCACGGTCAGCTAAAGCCGTGTCAGCAAGATTCTTACTCAGCGGCAGGATGCAGCTGTGCGTGTCATTGGTATGCAAGATCGTCAGTTCCTTCTCCCGACCTCCGGCATCAACGCCAAGGCTAACCACAAGAAGAAGCAACATGATATAGAGTTTACTAAAATATCTCATCGTTATCTTTCTGTTAATCTTATTAGTTCAGTAATTCTTTATGCTTTTATAGAGCATTCTCTATTCCACATTCATCATTCCACACTCATCACTGAATCACGATTCTTCCTTCCACATGACCGTCGACAGCCTTACCTGCTTTGGTCATCTCAAGGAAATAGTGGCGGATGATATAGCGTGTATCATATTTCTCTTCCTGTGGCGACACCACATCCGTCCCTGCCTTATAGGCCGTCATCTTGTCATTGCCGTGAGCCAGGTAGTCGATCGTGGCGATGCGGTAGCTACCGTTCGGATCGATTTCCTTGCCGTTGATGGTTGCCGATTTCAGTTGTCCGTCCTTTGTGATGACGAGTCTGACACTATGGCTAACCCCTTCACCCCCGACGGAAGCCACCTGCTGGAAGAGTTCCAGCACCTTACTACCGGAAAGTGTCAGATAAGAGATATGGTTCTCGAAGGGTGCCACGTTGAGAATATCGCCGTAGGTCACCTTCCCGGCAGGCAGCGAAGCACGGATGCCGCCAATGTTATACATTCCGAAGTCGATATGCTCACCTGTCTGCTCGCCATACCACACGAGGATGTCTGAAAGCAGGTTGCTCATATCGCTCTCCGGGCGATGACCCGTCATATAGTGCGTCGTCGTGCCCACAACAGGGTTCATCACCGAGTCCACGACATGTTTATAAGGAGCCAGCAGCGCCGTGGCTGCCTGATCCGGCTGACGGTCGTAGCGGCTGTCAACCAGCACTTGTGTGCGCTGAATGTCTGTCAGATGGTATTGACTGCCGCACGAGGGCAACAGCAGCACGCACGTCAGGCACAGTGCAGACAGCGTAGTATTTCTTTTCATGATGCTATATATATAATAATGTGTATAATCAGGTAAGTGCCGCAAAGGTACGCATTTCCCAGTGAAAAGCCATCAAGAAAGCGGGAAAAGCGAAACAAAAATGTTAAAAAGAGCAGATTTTAACCCGCTGTTGCTCATATTTCATTGAAAAGCAGTAACTTTGCAAAGCTTTTCGGCCTAACCGCTGGTTGGAGGAAGTGTCTCCATGCTACGTTGGGTTGGAACGACAAACAACATTTAATTATACACACAATGGATTTGATTAAAGTTGCCGAGGAAGCATTTGCAACCGGCAAGAAGTTCCCTGAGTTCAAGTCAGGTGACACCATCACTGTCGCTTACAAAATTGTCGAGGGTAACAAGCAGCGTATTCAGCTGTATCGTGGCGTGGTCATCAGAATCAGCGGCCATGGCGACAAGAAGCGTTTCACCGTTCGTAAGATGTCTGGTACCGTAGGTGTTGAGCGTATCTTCCCTATCGAGTCTCCCAACATCGACAGCATCGAGGTGAACAAGCGTGGTAAGGTACGTCGCGCTAAACTTTACTATCTCCGTAACCTCACCGGTAAGGCTGCCCGCATTCAGGAGAAGCGCCAGGTGGTTGCTACTGAGAACAAGTAAAAAGAGATTTCTCACGCTCTCCTCTTCTACAAGGGGAGAGATGACTCTACCCACTGAGAACAAATGTTGGACTGCATTTGACGTAGCGAAAGCTGTCATCAAAAGCAGTCCAACATTTTTTGTTTCCCGCCGTCCGTCGTTGTCAGACAGCAGAGGCAAGTCTTCTATTCCTCGTAATTAATCGACGCATCTGTGTCGCCGTGCACCGTGTCCATCAAGTCTTCCCACGTTTGGAAGCCGGCAAAGAGAGCCAGACGGTTTCGGGCTTCCATCGACAGACGGCGCTTACCCGTCACCAGTTCCCACAGCTTTTTCAAGGAATGACTGCTCAAGTCCACATTGTGCTTAGCCAACCGATGTGACGCATTCTCAAAATCAGTCACCATCTGATGTGGCTCTTCTCTCAGCTTTTTGCCAGCTTCAGCAAAGAGCATTCTTAAATCCCTTTTCATAACATTCTTGTCCTTCCTCCAGACGCTCTTTATTCTTTCTCAATTTCTCGTTGCAAAGTTAAGAAGAATATCAATAAGTTCAACCGATTATTGAAGATTTTTTCTGTTTTGAAAAATAATCTTCATCTTTTCTCTTTCTTTCTTCCTCCTTTTTCGTAACTTTGTCGTCGAAGCGAACGATCAATCACTGACGTCACAAAAACGTAATTTATCCATCATGAAGCACACTGTACTTCCTTTCCTGTTGCTTATTCTAACGGCAACTATTGCATGGGCCGGCCCCGTCACACAACAGCAGGCCTTCCGTAAGGCACAAGCCTTCTTCGCCGCTAAAGGTGTCACACTGTCGTCAACAGCCGCAGCCAAAGCCTACCGCGCGCCCGGCACTACTGTGTCCAGCGCAACAGCACCTTACTATGTATTCAACGCCGACAACGACTGTGGCTTCGCCATCATTTCCGGCGACGACCGCACAGCGCCCATTCTTGGCTATGTCACGCAAGGCTCATTCCGTGCCAACGATCTCCCTGACAACTTCCGGGCATGGCTTGAGGAGTATGCAAAAGCCATAGAATACTTACAGAAAAGCAATGCGAAGGTCATTGCCTATAGCAACGCCAAGGATCAAAAGGCAACAATTTCTCCTCTGATCAAGACCAAATGGAATCAGGATGCGCCTTTTAACAACGCTTGCCCAGATTTCTTCACGTATGGCAAAGCTGTGACAGGATGCGTGGCGACGGCCATGGCACAACTACTCTACTATCATTCACAACATAATACAAGCACTGTCACGGCAACTACAAATGAGATCCCTGCATACCAGTGCAATACGTTCTGGAACAACCATGGGCAAATCTCCGTACCAGCCATCCCGGCCGGCCAGCCACTGCAATGGAGCAAGATGCTTCTCTCCTATGACAGATACGCTACCGATGAGCAGAAAAGTGCCGTCGCCAACTTGATGTATTTTTGCGGAGCTTCTGTAAAGATGAACTATGCCAATTCCAGCAACGGAGGGTCAAGTGCATCAGGGACACAAGTGTCCAACGCGCTAATCGACTACTTTGGCTTCGATAAGTCCACCACCGTCGTCAACCGTTCACAATATTCCATAGGTGACTGGAACGACCTCATCTACAACGAGCTAAAAAACGGCCGCCCGGTTCTTTACAGTGGTACTTCCGACCAAGGCAGCGGTCACGAGTTTATTATCGACGGATACCAAGGCGACAACTACTTCGATATCAACTGGGGATGGGGCGGATACTGTGACGGAGCCTTCCTCCTGAACGTACTGGCTCCCCAGAGCGGTGGCGAAGGGGCCGGTAATATCGGTGAAGGATACAACAACGATCAGCAGGCGCTCATCTATGCTGAGCCCGATCATGGAGGCGCAGCCATCAAGAGAGCAAACGCCAAGGACTTTCTGATCAGTGGCTCTACCCTCAGCTACAGCCTCTATTACATCGGCAATGAGGATGCTACCTTCAGATACGGCTTTGGCATCCGCCAGGACGACGGCAGCATCAAGCCCATCGGCTCACCACAAAGAACACGCATCAGCAAGAACTATGCTACCGGTACGATCTCTTTCGACTTGTCTGGCGCAGGCCTTTCCACCGGCACGTATGTCATTGTGCCCATCTATCAAGAATCAGGCGAAAGCACATGGCAGTCGATGTGGTCTGCTTCGAAATACATCCAAGCCACTGTTGACGCATCCGGAAACATCCAACTCGTCGAGATGCCGCAATATAGTTTGACGGCAGCCAACTTCAAGGTCAGCAACATCCGCAAGGCCAATGTGCCGATGAACATCTCTGTCGACATCACCAATCACAGCGATAACACTTACACGGGCCCCATCTATCTTTTTGCCAGCACGGATCCCTCCGCTAAGGGTGAGGCTGTCGCTACGGGTAAGATCAACGTAGATGCCGGTGCTACTACTGCATTGGCTCTTAGCTTCACGCCTTCCGCTGCCGGCACCTATACGCTTTGGCTTTGCTCAGACAAAGGCGGCAACACGGTGCTCGCAACAGCCAATGACATCGTCGTCGGAGAAGGAACCTTGCAAGGCAACGCCCTGCAACTCACTGACATATCTGTCGACAACAGCGACGTCACTTCCACGCATGAGGAAGGAGAATATATCGTCACTAACGTATCCGGTCGTCAGATCACTGGTAAATACAAACTCAAGGCATTGAAAGATATAGAGAATCAGAATGTCTACACCTATTTATATAAGTACGATGAGAGCACCAAGAGCTACCGCTTTTATACTTCTGCAAGAAACTATAATACCATTTCCATGGGAGCCAACAACACTCTTGAGTTCAGCTTCAACTATACTGGTTTGACGGACGGTCGCTACAAGCTGAAAATAGCATGTGGCACCTTAAACACGTCTACCTTAGAAATGAGCAACCTCGTATGGTCTGATGAGACTTATTGCTATATCATCGGTACACCTACAGGCATACATTCTCCGGCCAGCACTGCCAACACAACGGTCAAGATCTATAATCTCCGCGGCATAATGGTAGCAGAAGTACCGGCTGACCAGGTAGAAACCCGTCTCCTTCAACTGCCCTACGGAGTCTATTTCGTCAACGGCAAGCGCATCATCAACAAGTAGAATAACTATCAGATTGATACGTTTCCCAGCGGAAACACCCACTACAGTCGTGGCAATGAGCCTGCAAGCCCATTGCCACGACTTTTTTACTGCGTTTTATTTCCGTTTCTGCTAACTTTTCGCTACCTTTGCCGTAGGTTTCAATTTCACACCGACATGAAAGAATACGCATTAAAGTACGGATGCAATCCGAACCAAAAGCCGGCCCGTATCTATATGGAGCACGGCGAACTGCCCGTTGAGGTCATCAATGGCCGCGCAGGCTACATCAACTTCCTCGACGCGCTCAACAGCTGGCAGCTGGTCAAAGAGCTCAAGGCCGCAACAGGCCTGCCCGCTGCCGCCAGCTTCAAGCATGTCTCCCCAGCAGGAGCTGCCGTGGGACTGCCACTGAGCGACACGCTGAAGAAGATCTATTTCGTTGATGACATCGACTTTGAACTTACACCTCTGGCCAGTGCCTACGCCCGCGCCCGTGGTGCTGACCGCATGTGCTCTTATGGTGACTTCTGCGCGCTCAGCGACACTTGCGACGAAGCTACAGCCAAGCTCATCAAGCGTGAGGTCAGCGACGGCGTCATCGCACCCGACTACACACCCGAAGCCCTGGAGATCCTCAAGGCTAAGCGCAAGGGTACTTACTGCGTCATCAAGATCGACCCGAATTATGTTCCCGAGCCCATCGAGCACAAGCAGGTCTTCGGTATCACCTTTGAGCAGGGCCGCAACAACTGCGATCTCAACGACCCGAAACTCTTCGAAGAGATTCCTACAAAGAACAAGAACTTCACTCCTGAGGCTATCCGCGACTTGAAGATTGCCCTCATCACACTGAAATATACACAGAGCAACAGTGTCTGCTATGTCAAGGACGGACAGGCCATCGGCATCGGTGCCGGACAGCAGAGCCGTATCCACTGCACACGTCTCGCCGGCAACAAGGCCGATGAATGGTGGTTGCGCCAGAGCCCGCAGGTTCTCAACTTGCCGTTCAAGCCGGGCATCCGCCGCGCCGACCGCGACAACGCCATCAACGTATACCTCAGCGAGGAGCACGACGACGTGCTGCGCGAAGGCACCTGGCAGCAGTTCTTCACCGAGAAGCCGGCGGTCTTCACACGTGAGCAGGAGAAAGAATGGATCGCCAAGAACACCAACGTATGCCTGGGCTCCGATGCTTTCTTCCCCTTCGGCGACAACATTGAGCGCGCACACAAGAGTGGCGTGAAGTATATCGCACAGCCGGGTGGCAGCATCCGCGACGACAATGTCATCGAGACCTGCGACAAGTACGACATGGTCATGGCCTTCACTCACGTGAGACTGTTCCACCATTAAAAGTCCCCCTCTTAGCTCTCCCTTTGCGGGGGGAGCTAGAGAGGGTCTACTCCTTCTTCTTTTTTATTATTACTATTATGTCAGACATCGACGAAATCATTGAGCACGGCATCGTCTTCAAGGGCGCTTCCAAAGGCGCACCCAAAGACGACGACAAGGTGAAAACCAAAGCCAAGAAAAAGAAGTATATCACCGGTGCACACGGCTCCGGATCGGCCAAGCAGAAAGCCAAGTACCGGCAGCAACGGGCCAACCGTGCCTCGCAAAGGAAAAAGAAATAAGGTATGGCGACAGAAGATAATAATAAGAAAAAGACGCGACGCGAGAAGCTTGCAGGGTATTTTTACGATATCTCCAAGCTCACGTATGCTGCCCTCGTCTTGGGAGGCATCGTTCCCGTTCTCCTTCCTTCTTCCTTGCTATCTTCTTGACGGCAGGTCCCTTACGCACATGTCATCGGCTGACGAGTCGAGCAGCGTGCTCCAGTAGAGCCGTCTTCCTCTCTTTCCTCCCGGTCTTTCGTCAAACATCGGATAGAGCATGTAGAGGAACCCTTTTGCTCTTGTGACGGCGACGTAGTAGAGTCGCATCTCCTCTGGATCCTTCGCATTCATCGGAAACAGCCTGTCGCGGCAGTTGAGAACGACAACGACGTCATACTCAAGTCCCTTCGCCCTGTGTATGGTCGAGAGGACGATTCCTGCTTCTTCGCTGTCCTCCGTTCCCGATGTAGTCATCGCATCAAGATATTCCTCCATCTGC
>ONHQ01000075.1 GCA_900317685.1 uncultured Prevotella sp. | reverse complement strand
TTATGGTGTGGAAAAACACGAAATAGCCCCAGTCTCACTCAAAACTAGCGAGGCTGGGGCTTTTTTGTATAGTGTCTCAAATGGAGGTTTCTTTACTTGATGGGGCTCCTCATCTTGACCGAATAAGTTGAATTACTGCTCTGCACCCCGAGCAGAGACGATTGCAGCCACATTTGGTGCAGATTCCTCCCTAAAGACCCTCCATAAAGACCCTCGCTAGCCATCCCTAAAAGGGAGGGGACGAGCCATGCATTGCAGTCACATTTGGTGGGGTCGCTGCCAAGGGTAAGTCGGTGCCCCGCGGGGCACACGCATGAGTAGCCCCGTACAAGCGAGGAACGAGCGCAGTAAGGGGATAGAGAAATCTTCCCTACTACCTAACGACGTGACCCGAGGGTCCCACGAGCATTTGATGCACAACAAGATATTCCCCTTCAACGATGGGGTTTCCCTAATTGATACTATATTCATGTGCTATTACAAGCGCTGTCACTATCTGATGATATCGATGTGGGTGTTCATAAGACGAAAACAGGTGACCGCTCTGCAACTATGTCCATGATGTTTTCTGAAAATAAAAGTCTGCTAACTTGGCGAGACTTTTCAGAGAAATCATTATATTTGCAAACGGAACCCATTAAAAGAAAGAATGATGACCGACAGCAGCATACACGACATAGAAGAAATGACGGGAGGCCGATACATCAATCCCTATACCGATTTCGGCTTCAAGAAGCTCTTTGGCACTCCGCTCAACAAAGAACTGTTAATCAGTTTCCTTAACTCGCTCTTCGAGGGCAAGGAGGTCATCCACGACCTCACTTACCTCAACGGCGAGAACCTGGGCAACAGCTTTGGAGACCGCCGCGCCATCTTCGACGTTTATTGCGAGAACGAGCAGGGCGAGACATTCATCGTCGAGATGCAGAAGGCCGAACAGCAGTTCTTCAAGGACAGGAGCGTCTTCTACTCCACTTTCGCCATACAGAACCAAGGGAAGAAAGGCGTGTGGGACTTCAAACTCAAGGGTGTCTACACAGTGGCCATCCTCGACTTCGTCTTCCCCGAGGGCGAATACCCCGACGACAGCCTCCGCCACGAAGTGAAGCTGATGGACATCGACGACAAACATGTCTTCTACGACAAGCTGACCTTCCTGTATTTAGAAATGCCGAAGTTCACCAAGAGCGAGGCTGAGCTGGAGACGATGTACGACAAGTGGCTCTTTGTCCTCCACAACCTCTCGCGGCTGATGAAGCGTCCTGCCGCCTTGCAGGAGCGCGTCTTCACCCGTCTCTTCGAGCAGGCCGAGATAGCGCGGTACACTCCCAAGGAGCTCCTGGACTATGAAGACAGTCTGAAGGTCTACCGCGACCTCAAGAACGTGATTGACACGGCGGAGATGAAGGGACAAAGGAAAGGGATTGAGATCGGGCAAAAGCAAGGCATCGAGATAGGGCAAAAGCAAGGCATCGAGATCGGTGAACTTAAAGCAACGAAGAGAATTGCAAGTACCATGAAGGCTCAGGGCTTTCCATTAGAATCAATCTCGAAAGCTCTCGGACTGTCCATTGAAGACATTGAGAAGTTATAACCTTCATGGTGGATGCCGATTCAGAAGCCAAGGTGAGCCATGTCTGAGTATAGCCTTGCTACCATTTCTGCGTATATCGTGCTCGTGTGACCTTTCGAATCACCTCGACAAAAGATAGGGAGGGTGTCCTGAATCCCAATAGACGAAGGAAAATAGTCATGATACGAGAATATCAAAAGAGTTCTACTACATAGTCACGGTATATCCAGTAGAGACGAAAACGGCCCATCCATAAAAGGACGGGCCGTTTTTTATTGCGTCATCTGCTAGTTCGACGACAGATGCTTGGTGAGGAACTTGTGGGACTCGAGCATCTCCTTGGGATCGAGGGCTTTGTCGAGTTCTTCCTTGGTCATGAGGTTGTGCTCCAGCACGAGGTCGTAGACCGAGCGGCCGGTCTCGTTGGCCTCCTTGGCTATCTTAGAGCTGTTCTTGTAGCCGATGTAGGGATTCAGGGCAGTGACGATGCCGATGGAGTTCTTCACCATCTCGTAGCAGCGCTCCTTGTTGACGGTGATGCCGAGGACACACTCGTCGGTGAGGGTAGTGATGGCGTTGCTGAGCCACCACAGACTTTCAAAGAGGCACTCGGTGATGACGGGCTCCATGACGTTGAGCTCAAGCTGACCGGCCTCAGCGGCAAAGGTCACGGTGGTGTCGTTGCCGATGACCTTGAAACAGGTCTGATTGGTCACCTCAGGAATGACAGGGTTGACCTTTCCCGGCATGATGCTGGAGCCGGGAGCTTTCGGCGGAAGGTTGAGCTCATGCAAGCCGCAGCGTGGACCGGATGCTAACAGGCGCAGGTCGTTGCAGATCTTGGAAATCTTTACTGCCAAACGTTTCAGTGCTCCCGAGTAACTGACATAGGCTCCCGTGTCGGGCGTAGCCTCAACGAGGTCGGGCGACGAGACGAAGCTCTCACCGGTCAGCTTGCTGAGATTAGCGGCACAGAGCTTGGCAAAGCCAGGCACAGCATTCAGACCGGTGCCAATGGCAGTGCCTCCCATGTTGATCTCGTGGAGCAGCTTCACGTTGCGCTCCAGGTTGAGGATCTCCTCCTCTAAGTTGTCGGCGTAGGCGTTGAATTCCTGTCCGAAGGTCATCGGCACGGCATCCTGCAGCTGTGTGCGGCCCATCTTGATGGCATCGCGATATTCGTCGGCCTTGTAGCGGAAAGCGGAGATGAGCCCGGTGAGCGAGCCGACGAGTGTCTTGTTCATGCGGATGATGGCCAAACGGATGGTCGTCGGATAGACGTCGTTGGTCGACTGTCCGCAGTTGACGTGGTCGTTGGGATAACAATACTGATATTCTCCCTTCTTGTGGCCCATGATTTCCAGTGCGCGGTTGGCGATGACCTCATTGGCATTCATGTTGACCGACGTACCGGCGCCGCCCTGCATCATGTCGATCGGGAAATTCTCGTGGAGCTTGCCGTCGATGATCTCACGGCAGGCTTGGGAAATGGCACCGGCGATCTCGTCGTTGATAGTGCCCAGCGCATGGTTGGTCTGCACGGCGGCAAGCTTCACGTAGGCGATGGCGATGACATAGTCGGGATAGTCGCGCATCTTCTTGCGCGAGATATGATAGTTGTTGATGGCGCGCTGTGTCTGCACACCGTAGTAAGCCTCGGCGGGCACCTTGAGCTCGCCCAAGAGGTCAGACTCCACTCTGTATTTCTTTTCTTCTGCCATAGTAGTAATTATGAATGGTTGATGAAATGATTATTGTTTACGCCTGCAAAGTTAGGCTTTTTCCCATGAACCTATTTATAAAAACCATACGCCTTTTTGCAAATAACGAAACGCAGCAGAAATATCAGACGCGCCGAAGGGTCTTCGCCCGCTTTCCAAGAAGTATTCTCCTGTTTTCATCATAGGGGCATCCACATTGAATATATTATCAGAGAGTGACAGTGTTTGCAACAGAAGCGAATGAAAGGAGGATGTTCATGAATACTGGTCTTCATGATCTTTAATGGACTCAGGTGCAAAAGTCCGTGGCTGAGTCAGATGTAGTAGAACGTCACCGATGCCTTAAGAGTCACCGACGCCTTAAGACAATCTTAAGGAACAGTTAAGTCAATCTTAAGCATCTTTGGCGAGGAAGTCCGTACCTTTGCACCGTCAAAAGAAAACAACAAGTATAAACATTTAAACAAGAATAGACATGGATAAGAAAAAATCAATCGAGGCTTTGCAGTTCCTCACCACAGAGTTGTCAAATGGTGCTTTCGTACACATGGTGCAGGGCAAGTACTTCGAGGCCCAGGGCTTTAAGAAGCTCGGTGAGAAATTCACCGGCCATTATCAAGAAGAGATGGGATGGGTGGAGAAGTTCATCTCACGTATCCTCGACCTCGGCGGCGAAGTGAAGGTGGAAGACCGCAAGGGCAGAGAGATTGTCAAGACCCCTCTCGATTATGTCAAAGCCTACCTCGACAGCCAGGAGAAGGGCGTGGAGATGCTCTACGGTTGCGTGGCGGAGGTATGTGGCGACCCCACAACCTACGACTTGCTGAAGGCCTATCTCGCCGATGAGGAGGAAGACCTCTACTGGAGCCAGGAGCAGGTGGAGATGGCCGAGATGATTGGCGAGCAAAACTGGCTGGTCAAGCAAATGTAACAAGCACGAGTAAGATTCGTCTGACACCTTACCGGAAAGATGACAGAGACAGGGAGATGAAAGACGTGATAAGATACTTCACCGACAGCATCTCTCAGTGTTTGTTTTATATAGTAAATGAGTTTTGATTTTCAAGGTAAAAAATTGTATGGACACTGTTTATAATTTTTGTGTGTTGAACAAGAAAGGCAACAAGGTGGGCCTTTCGCAGTATAAGGGCAACGTGCTCTTGGTGGTGAACACGGCTACGGGCTGTGGCTTTACCCCGCAGTATGAGGAACTGGAAGCCATGTACCGTCGGCACAAGGGCTGCGGCTTCGAGATTCTCGACTTCCCTTGCGACCAGTTCGGTCATCAGGCACCGGGCAGCGACGAGGAGATAACGGAGTTCTGCCAGATGAAGTTCGGCACCGATTTCCCACAGTTCAAGAAGTGTGAGGTCAATGGCGAGAACGCACTTCCTCTGTTCCAATGGCTCAAGTCGCAGAAAGGATTCAAGGGATTTGATGCCGACAACGAGCTGACTCCCGTACTTGAAAAGATGTTCAACGAGAAGTGCCCGGGCTGGCGCCAGAGCAGTGATATCAAGTGGAACTTCACCAAGTTCCTCATCAACCGCAAAGGAGAGGTCGTTGCCCGTTTCGAACCCACACATGACATGGCCGACGTGGAGCGACAGGTGAAGAAACTGCTGTAAGAGCCGAAGAGTATCGCTATTAGATACTCAACTTTCGCAAGTGAATAATCCGAGACATATAGGTGCATAAAAATAGCTAAAGGCTTCCGTAAATCGCGGAAAATCAGTATCTTTGTAGTGTCAACAAACAAAGCACCAAATACCTTTAGCTATGC